>DATJKH010000107.1:0-113622 GCA_035491715.1 Vicinamibacterales bacterium
AACGGATGATCTCGCCGGTGGGCCAGATCAAACCGGCGGAACGGGGCCTGATCTGGGCAATCATGAGGGAGCCGCAGCAAGCGGTCCAAGTACTCGGCGGTTTGCAGGACGAGGAGTTGGACGGCCTCGCAACGGCGGATATCCTTCGGCAGGCGCGATCCCTGCATGGATGTCCTCCGGCAGCCTTACCTCAGACGTTCCTCGAGCGTCTAAGTCAAGAGGAGGTTCGATTGGTCGAATCGATCTCCATCCAACCGGAAGCGCCGGCTCGAATCCTGACGGATTGCGTGCTGGAACTTCGAAAACACCGTCTGATTCGCGAACGTACGGCCGTGGAACGGCAATTGGCGAATTTGCTCGAACAGGGCGTTCCGAGTCACGATGGACGGATCGACGAGCTTGGAACGAAGCAGATTGGGTTGAAACGGCAAATTGAAGCAATGAATCAGGAAATGGCGAAGTAACCATGGCATCTGGAAGCGGAAGCAAGGCGCTGGCAGGTAAAGGAGAACTACCGTTGTCGATCGAAGAAAAATACGATGAAGTGAGGCAGCTCATCTCCATCGGCAAGGAAAAGGGATATCTGCTGTACGACGAAGTCAACGAACTGCTCCCGGCCGACATCACGTCGTCCGATGAGCTCGACGACCTGTTCAGTACGTTTGGCAGTGCAGGCATCGAAGTCGTTGATTCGGAGCAGAAGTACCGCGAAGACAAGCTGCTCGATCGAACGGGCGAGGGTGCTGAAGAACTCGAGCTCGACCTGACTCCAGGGGCCCTGGACAAAACCAACGACCCCGTCCGGATGTACCTGCGCGAGATGGGAACAGTTCCGCTGCTCACTCGCGAAGGTGAAGTCGAGATCGCGAAGCGCATCGAACGCGGCAAGCTCGCTGTCATCAAATCCATTTCACGGACCCCCACCGTGGCCCGCGCCATCATTCAGATGGGCGAACAGTTGAAGGCCGACGAGCGGAGTATTCGTGAACTGGTCACGTTCGTTGACGAAGAACTGACCGACGAAAAGATCGACGACCGCAAAAAGCAGGTCGTCCGTCAGATCGACGCAGTGCGCAAGGCGTGGCAGGCGGTCGAGAAGTGTAAGGAGAAGCTCGACAAGACGCCGCGCGGCACGACCTCGCGCGACAAGCGGAAGTATCGTCGCGTGCGCTGGGAGTCGCTGCGGGCGCGTGTCGAACTGTCGAAGTTGATCCGGAAGATCGAGTTCACCGAGAACATCAAGCGCCGCCTGATCGATGAGATCAAGGAAAAGGTGGAAGCGGTCATGCGCGTCAAGCGCCAGATCGATCACATCGAGCGCCAGATCAATCCGAAGAACAAGAAGAGCAGGTTGAAGGAAGAGGAGAAGAAGAATCTCCTGAGGCAGCAGAAAGAGCTCAAGGTCGAAGTCAAGAGCATGGCCGACGAGCTCGAAGAGACGCCGGATCAACTGATGCGCACGCTGGAGACGATCGCGCGTGGTGAGATCCAGGCGGAACAGGCCAAGAAAGAACTGGTCGAAGCGAACCTCCGCCTCGTTGTCTCGATCGCGAAGAAGTACACGAACCGGGGCCTGCAGTTCCTCGACTTGATCCAGGAGGGCAACATCGGGTTGATGAAGGCGGTCGACAAGTTCGAGTACCGGCGCGGCTACAAGTTCTCGACCTACGCGACATGGTGGATCCGTCAGGCGATCACGCGTGCGATTGCCGATCAGGCGCGGACGATTCGCATCCCGGTCCACATGATCGAAACCATCAACAAGCTGATTCGCACGTCGCGCGCGCTGGTTCAGGAGCTCGGCCGCGAGCCGACGTCAGAGGAAATCGCCAAGCGGATGGACATTCCGGTCTCGAAGGTTCGAAAGGTCCTCAAGATCGCGCAGGAGCCCATCTCGCTCGAGACGCCAATCGGGGAAGAGGAAGATTCGCATCTTGGCGATTTCATTGAGGATCGCCAGGTCGTTTCTCCGTCCGACGCGGTCATCAATCTGAACCTGAAGGAACAGACCGACTCGGTGCTGAAGACGCTGACGCCGCGCGAAGAAAAGGTGATCAAGATGCGGTTCGGCGTCGGGGATGGCAGCGAGCACACGCTCGAGGAAGTCGGCCAGAGCTTCGCCGTCACGCGCGAACGCATCCGGCAGATCGAGGCGAAGGCGCTCAGGAAGCTGCGCCACCCCTCTCGTTCGCGGAAGCTGCGTGCGTTTCTCGAGGGTAGGACGTAGGTGGGCGAAGGTAAAAGGCCCTTCCTTTTACCTTTTCCCTTTTGCCT
This sequence comes from Vicinamibacterales bacterium, assembly GCA_035491715.1. Taxonomy (GTDB): domain Bacteria; phylum Acidobacteriota; class Vicinamibacteria; order Vicinamibacterales; family 2-12-FULL-66-21; genus JALZOC01. The sequence goes on from DATJKH010000107.1 coordinate 2,275, forward strand.
TTTCCCTTTAAAGTTCCTGAGGGCCCATAGCTCAGCGGTCAGAGCCGCCGGCTCATAACCGGCCTGTCCCAGGTTCGAATCCTGGTGGGCCCATCCTTCGCTCACGCGCGTAATGCCGAAGCGTGAGCTTCGGCTAGGCAGGCGCGTCTCGGGCGAAGGCTGTCTCGCCGTCGCGGCTTGAGTAAGAAAGGCCGTGAAGGCGGACCTCAAGATGCCGCAATTCACTTGCTGATTTTCTGATTCCGTGTGTGCTGATCAACAATCAACAATCACAAATCAGCAATCCCATTGATGCACCCAGACCTTCAACATCTCATTCAGCTCCAGGACCTGGATCTCGCCGCTGACCGGGCGCGGCGCCGGATCGCGGAATTGCCGGCCGCCGAGCACGCGCTTCAGACGCGGGTGGTCGAGAAATCCTCCACTTTGAGCACCGTCAAAGAACGGATGGCCGCGGACCAGACGGCTCGCCGCGAAGTCGATAAAGATCTGGCGGCGGTTCAGACTCGACTGTCGAAGTTCAAAGGACAGTTGATGGAGGTCAAGACGAACAAGGAATATCAGGCGATGCAGAAGGAGATCGCCGTCGCCGAGCAGGAGGTGCGGGCGCACGAGGACCGGCTGTTGGAGCACATGGAGCGGGCGGAAACATTTGCGGCGGAGTTGAAAGCCGCCGAAGGCGCGCTCAAAGCGGAACAGGCCGAGGTCGCGCGCGAACAGAAACTGCTGGACGCCGAGCGTACCGCGCTCGAACAGGAGATCGCGAGGCTGACCGCCGCCCGCACCGAATTGGTGGCGGTCCTTCCCCGCGACGCGTTGTCGCTCTTCGAACGCATCGCGCATGGGCGCAAAGGCGTGGCCCTCGCGGAAGCAAAAGACGGTCTCTGCACGGTGTGCCACGTCCGCCTTCGGCCGCAAAAGTTCAACGATGTGCGGCGCAACGACACGCTCACCCAATGCGACAGCTGCACACGAATCCTCTATTTCGTGCCGGCCGCGGCCGCCGACAGCGGCGCTCAACCCTCCGACCATTAATGGTGGTCGTGTATATCGACGGGGGCGCCCGGGGTAATCCCGGACCCGCTGGCTACGGTGTCTCCATCCAATCGGCCGAAGGGGCGGTCCTCGAAGAGTTGCACGGCGGGCTCGGGATCGCGACCAACAACATCGCTGAATACAATGGGCTCCTCGCCGCCTTGCAATGGGCACTCGATCATGATGTCCGCCGGGTGCACATCCGCGCCGACTCAGAGCTCCTCGTCAGACAGATGCGCGGTGAATACAAGGTGAAGAATCCGGGGTTGCAGCCGTTGTACGTCCGCGCGCGCCTGCTGGTTGGGCAACTCGAGGATGTACAGTTCGAGCACGTGAAGCGCGAATTCAACAAAGAGGCCGACCGGCTGTCGAATGTCGCGATGGACGAGGCGGAAGCGCGGCTGAAGGGTGACTGCTGAAATTGCTGATTGTCGATTGTTGATTGGTTTTCCCCGTGGTGATGGCTGATTGTTGATTGACGCAGCCTGCCTTTCAATCAGCACGCAGAAATCGTCAATCCACAATTTCAGATCTCACTCGAATGATTCCCACCATCCGCCCGGCGCGTTCCCTGGCGGCACGGTAGGAGTGAAAAACCTCCGGAAACGATCGCGTGCACAAGCCTGAATCGTAGATCTGCGACGCGGGCACCCCGGCGGCGACAAGCTGGTCGCGGTTTGCTCGCGGGAGATCGAGTTGAAAGCGATCGCCGCGTCCTGACGTGAACCATCGCGCAAGTGAATCCGGATCGTGACCGGCTTCACGAAATGTCTCGACCACCTCTGGTCCGACTTCTCCACAACAAGACCCGAGGCACGGACCGATGGCGGCGACCAGATCGTCTGGATGTGACCCGAATTGGTTCTGCATGGCGCGGACTGCGGCGATTGCGGCACGTTGGACGGTGCCGCGCCACCCGGCATGCGCGGCGCCGGCGACCTGTTGTCGGCGATCGCCGATCAGAATGGGCGCGCAATCAGCGACGCGGACGCCGATGGCGATGGTCGGATCATCGGTCACCGCCGCGTCGGCCTCCGGCCGTGGTCCGGACAGATACTCCCCGCGTTTCGAGAACGCGACGTGTGCTCCGTGCACCTGACGAAGCAGCAGAACACGATCGAAGTGAATGCCCATGCCGCGTGCAACGGCCTCCCATTCGTCGCGCGAGTCGCGGAGTTCGATGTTTCCGATCGTGAACAGGTGATCAGCGATGTCGGCGAGGGGGCGGCACCGAAGCACCGGGCCCCACTCGGCTTGCGTCCACTCGAAACCACCGCTAGGCTGGGGCTGAACCATGACGATCCTCGGATTGGGCATTGATGTCACCGACATCCCACGCATCGCGAGCGCGTTCGAGCGATACGGGGAGCGGTTCCTGCGCCGTGTCTTCACCGATGGGGAGATCGCCTATTGTACGCGGCGCCGCAACCCCGTTCCTCACCTGGCCGGACGTTTCGCTGCCAAGGAAGCGGCGATGAAGGCGCTCGGGACCGGTCATTCGCGCGGCGTGCTCTGGAAGGACATCGAGGTGTTCCGCACGGTTGGCCCACCGCAACTCCGGTTGCACGGAGGAGCGGCGGCGCGCGCGGAACGGATGCGGGTCCGATCGTCACTGTTAACCATCACGCATTCCGACGCCATCGCGATGGCCGAGGTCCTCTTACTGGGCGAGTGACGGGAACCGGCGTTGACGACGTTCGCCCGGTCAGGGCGCCTCGGCACATCCATCGTCTCCCATACGACAGCCGCAAGATCTGCTGCAACAGTGTGATCGGCGAACATCACGTGATCCGGCGAGTCGCGGCACATCGCTTGCGCTTGCTGCTGGTGACATCGGCCAGCGCGAGAGGAGCAGCAACGATGACCATCAAGATCCTGCCGAACGACAAGGGAAACCCGCCGGGAAAGCTGGCGGAGGCTGAAGTGCACTTCATTCAGGGACCGCTCGAAGGGCTGAAGCTGGTCGGCTTTGCGGTGTGGGAGCGCAAGACCGGAACCGGCCGAAACGTCACGTTTCCGGCGAGGCAGTATTCCGTCGGCGGCGAGCGGCGCAGCTTTGCGCTCCTGCGACCGATTGCCGATGCGACATCGCAGAACCGGATCCGCGATCTCATTCTCCAGGCGTACACCGAGTACGAGGCTGAAACCGCAGTCGCATCATGACACTCGCCGAAGCGTGCGCGGAGGTGGTTTAGGACCGCCTCTTGGTTAGTCGAGCACCGGAAGCAGTTTGAGGTTCTCGCGCTGGCGTTTGGGCGGCAGTGTCCACTCTTCGCGCAGCGCTTTCGCGAACTCCGCCTGGAAGAACGAACGCTTCATGCCGCCGTCGATGATGTCCCACGGAAGGACCGCATCATTCGAGCGATCGCGAAAGATGTAGAACGACGCATCGATTCCACTTTCGGCAACAGCGGCGCGCCACTGGCCGCCATTCCGCTCCGCGACCTCGATCGCATCTGCGACGCGCCGATCGCCGAGTGAAAGCAGCGCCTGGTAGTACGAATGACGCTCCGATTTGATGTTGAAGTAGACATTGTCGAGCCCCGACAGCAGTTGCCGCAGCCGTTTCCCTTTCGCGTCGGTCACGGCCGGGTCCTCCATCGGCAGCCACTGATAGGCGGTTCCCGGCTTTGGAATCAGCGGATTGACGCTGCCGACAATCCGGCCGACGTGCCCGCGCGCTCGTGCGTGGTTCAGCATGATGTCGCGCATCTCGACGGTCAGATCGCGAATCGCAATCAGATCGGATTCGGTCTCGGTGGGCAGTCCGATCATGTAATACAGCTTCAGGTTCTCGATGTCGTTGGCGAAGATCAGATTCGTCGCCGCGAGAATCTCGTCGTTGGTCACTGTCTTGTTGATGACGCGACGCAACCGATCGGAACCCGTCTCGGGCGCGATCGTGATCGACCGTTCCCCGCTCTTGCGCAACAGGCGCACGATCGGCTCGGTCAGATCGTCGAGGCGAAGCGATGCCGGGCTGATCGAGTACCCCATCTCCAGCAGTCCGGTAAGGATTCGTTCGATCTCGGGGTGGTCGCACAGCGCGATCGACACCAGGCCGGCCCGGCTGGAATGGGCTCTCGCCTGTTGCGCGAGTTCGAGGATTCTGTCGGCGGGAAATGCTCTGACCGGCAAATAGTTGTACCCGGCCCAGCAGAAGCGGCACAGATTGGCGCACCCGCGCACGACCTCGATCAGAAAGCGCGATCCAAACTCCGTGTCCGGTGTGAAGATCGACGTCGTCGGCGGATCGAGGTGATCGATGCTCTTCACCGCTGCCTTCTTGACCGTCGCTGGCGCGCCGGTGCCGGGTTTTACTTCAAACCCGCCGATCGTGCCATCTGCTTCATACCGGACGTCGTAGAAGGAAGGAATGTAGAAGCCGCGCTCGGCCGCGAGGCGCCGCAGCAGATCACCGCGATCCGGGTATTCGCGCATCGCCCCCACCAGCGAGGGAACCAGCACCTCTCCCTCGCCGGCAGCAATGGCATCGGCGAACGGCGCCAGTGGCTCGGGGTTCACGAAGGTCACGGCGCCGCCAATGACGACGAGCGGATCGCGTGCCGTGCGCGACGCGGCCCGCGGTTGCAAACGGGCGAGGCGCAGCAGCGTAACGACGTTGGTATAGTCCCACTCGAACGACACCGACATCGCGAAGACGTCGAACTCCGAAACGGGGGTCTGCGATTCGAGGGTCACGAGCGGCGTACCCGCGCGGAGTTGCGCCTGCAGTTCCTGCTTCGGGGGCAAGAACACCCGCTCACAGACCACGTCGTCGAGATCGTTGAAGAGCCGGTAGACCGTCTGAAATCCAAGGCTCGACATGCCGACGTAGTAGGTATTTGGAAAGGCCAGGACGACACGGATCCGCCCGCCGTGCGGTTTTCGCACGTAACCAACTTCGCGCGCGAGCATGTCCCGCGCGCGTTCGCGATGTTCCCAGGCCTTCATTGAGATGTCGAAGCGATTTGACGGAGGGCGCGGCGTCGCGCCAAGCGATTACATCGGTGCGGTGCGCGGCATTCACCTCAAACGACGGCGAAGCCGCGTGCCGTGGATCTATTTAGTGTATCACGCGCGTCCGAGCGAACTCGGCCGTCGGACGCGCCCTGGCAGTTACGCTTCGCTCTGGCGCCGTAGAAATGCCGGGACATCCAACGGCGAAACTGGTTCAAATTCTGCCCCCGGCGACGTCGACGGCTCTTCCTGAGCCGCCCCCGCCGTCTGAACTGGCAGCTCGAGCACGGCACGACGGGAGAATGTCATACGCGATCCGCCGGCGGCCGCGATCTTGTCGCCGTTTTCCTGTTTCCAGTTCGTATACGAATGGAGATCGACTGGCGTCTGGGCTGCGGAGGCGGAGGTAATCTTGGGCGTCTCGCGGTCGAAGCCGGTGGCGATCACGGTGATCTTGACCTTCCCCTCCATCTTCGGGTCGACCACCGCGCCGAAGATGATGTTCGCCTCTTCGTGTGCCGCTTCCTGAATCACGCCTGACGCCTCGCTGACTTCGATCAGCGACAGATCAGGTCCACCCGTCACGTTGATGATTACGCCGCGCGCTCCCTTGACCGACGCATCTTCGAGCAGCGGGCTGGAGATGGCGGCGCTGGCGGCTGCCATCGCGCGTCCCTCGCCTTCGGAAAGTCCGGTGCCCATGATCGCGAGCCCCATCCCGGACATGATCGTTTTTACGTCGGCAAAATCCAGGTTGATCAGACCGGGCACGAGAATCAGATCGGAGATCCCCTGAATCGCCTGCCGCAACACATCGTCGGCGGATCCAAACGCGTTGGTCAGCGAGGTGCTGCGTGTGATGGTCGCGAGGAGGCGTTCGTTCGGAATGGTAATGACCGTGTCGACGCAGTCGCGAAGCTCCTGCAGGCCGTTCTGTGCCTGAAGCTGCCGCTTCCTGCCTTCGAACTTGAACGGTTTGGTGACGACCGCAATCGTCAGCGCGCCGAGCTCGCTGGCCAGGCTCGCAATCACCGGTGCGGCGCCGGTTCCGGTGCCACCGCCGAGACCGGTCGTGACAAACACCATGTCGGCGCCGTCGAGCGCCTCGATGAGTTTCTCGGTATCCTCGAGCGCGGCTTCGCGGCCGACGTTTGGATCGGCGCCCGCGCCAAGCCCCTTCGTGAGCTTCGCGCCGATCTGCAGCTTGATCGGCGCCGCGTTGAGCTGCAGTGCCTGCAGGTCGGTGTTCGCAACAATGAATTCGACGCCGTCGAATCCAGCCGCCACCATCCTGTTCACGGCGTTGCTGCCACCGCCGCCGACGCCGACCACTTTGATTCGCGCGCCCGATCGACGCGTTTCGTCAAGCTTCAGCCGCAGCGTATCGGTGTCGGTCGATATCGTCTGGGTCTGGGTTCCCTTCGCCATGTCTCCCCTCCCGGTTTTTTCGCAGGTCGAATCCGTCTCGTCGCTTCCAGCTTGAGGTGGAAGCACCTCAGGCGCTTCCATCGCGTGGCTTCCGCCCTTGGGCAGAGATGCGTCTTCTGGCGCAAACGGAAGCTTGGTGTTCCAGCCGAAACGCCAGCGTTTCAAAAGAACTCCTTGAACAATGTCCGCAACCGACCGGCGACGCGTCCGAACGCGCCTGCGCCCACCGGTCGCACGGTCTCACCAACGTGATTGCGATGGCCGTACATCACGAGCCCGACCGAGGTGGCAAATGCCGGGCTGTTCACGTGATCGGCCAGCCCACCTACTCCGACCGGGGTGCCGCGGCGGATCGGCAAATCGAAGATCTGCTCGGCGATCTCCGCCACGCCCTCGAGCATGGCCCCGCCGCCGGTTAGCACGATTCCTGAATTCAGCGATTTTTCGAATCCCGCGCGTCGAATTTCGTCCCACAAGAGATGGAAGATCTCTTCGGCGCGAGGCTGAAGAATCTCGGAGAGAATCCGCCGGGCCATGACCCGTGGTTTTCGTCCACCGACACTCGCCACCTCGATCGTTTCGTCCTCGTCGACCATCGCGGAGAGCGCGCAGCCGCATCGACGCTTGATCTTTTCCGCGTCGGGAATTGGCGTTCGAAGACCGACGGCGATGTCGTTGGTGAAGTGATCGCCTCCCACCGACACGACCCCGGTGTGCCAAAGGCTGCCGCGTTCGAAGATCGCAAAGTCGGTCGTGCCGCCGCCGATGTCCACGATGGCGACTCCCAGTTCCTTCTCGTCCTGCGTCAGTACCGCCTCACTTGCAGCTAACTGTTCGAGCACGGTTTCGATCACGGCCACTCCGGCGCGGTTGACACACGCGACGATGTTCTGCGTCGACGACGCGCTGCCGGTGACGACGTGCACGTTCACTTCGAGCCTGGTCCCGGTCATCCCGACCGGTGCGCCGATGCCGTCCTGCTCATCGACGACAAAATCCTGCGGCAGCACATGGAGGATTTCCCGGCCGCTCGGCAGTGCGACGGCCTTCGCCGCATCGATCGCCCGGCGAACGTCCTCGCGTGTGATCTCGCGGTTCTTGCCGGCGACCGCCACAACCCCGCGGCTGTTGAAGGCCTTCACGTGCGCGCCGGACAACCCGAGATGGACCGAGTCGATTTCCACGCCGGCGGTCAATTCGGCCTCGTCGATCGCCTTCTTGATCGCGTCGACCGCCGCCTCGAGATTCACGACGACACCGCGACGAATGCCGCGCGAGTCGGCCAGGCCGATGCCGATGATGTCCAGGCCGCCCTCGTCGGTGATCTCGCCGACGATGGCTGAGACTTTCGACGTGCCGACGTCGAGTCCGACCAAGTACCGTTCCTTGCGTGCCACCTAGGTCCCCCGTTCTAAACTGGCAATGCTCATGGCCGTTTGTGTGCGGCGGTCACCGGTCGTACGTACAAGTGATCCTTGAATCGCAGATCGACGTAATCGATGTCCTGCACGCGTTCGCGCAGTGCCGGAGCCACGTCCACGTACGATTGCAGCCGCTCGAGAAACCGATCGTCACCGAGGTGCAACAGCGCCGTGTCACCTTCGATGAGAACAACCGCGTCATGCAGATCGTTGACGTCGATTTGCGAGATGCTGCGCGCGAGATCCTTTCGTGGGGCGATGCCGTCGATCACCCGTGCCGCGAACTCCGCGCGCCGTTCATCGATCGCCGGCTGCCCGGAAGACGGCGGACGCACGAGCCCGTCGATGAGTGGCAGATCGAATTGCGCGTACTGAGGACCAAATTCATCAATCAGGACACCGGCGCGATCGACGAGGTACAGCTGCTTCTGCAATCGGCACAGTCCCATCGGCTCGCGTTCAGAGATGAACACTTCGACAGTCGAGGGCAGCACGCGGCGAAGGCCGACTTCCGCGACCCAGGGGGAGGCAAGCAGGCGTCGTCGATATGCGGCCAGGTCGGCCGTCAGGATGCTCTTTCCCCGGACGCCATCGGCCAGCGCATGCACCTCCGCGACCGACATCTTCGAGTTTCCGTTCACAGAGATATGGCGAACCTGCAGCGCTGACGCGCTGAGGACGAGGTCGCACGCGCGATAGACGGCATACGTCACCAGCACACCAATGACGACGATGCGTATTGCCCGCCAGGAGACAGGCCGCTTCGAGCTCCGTCGCTTCCCCGGCTTCACCCGGGCGCGACGAAAGTTTTTTTCCGTCGCCGCCTTGACGCTCATCCGCGTTCGCGGCCGCTGTCGCGGCCGGCTCCGGCGGACGACCCCGCCCGCAATTCGCTCAGAATGCGATCGCCCACCGACCCGATCGATCCAGCGCCGAGTGTGATCACCAGATCACCTGAGTGCACCAGTCGTGACACAGCAGCCGGCAGGGCCTGCAGATTCTTGACGACATGTACGGGACAGTGACCGGCGCCGCGCACGGCTTCCGCGACGCCTTCAACCGTGACGCCCTCGATCGGGTCTTCGCCTGCGGCATAGATGTCGGTCAGCACGACTTCGTCGGCAGCGCTCAAGGCCGTGCCGAATTCCCGCAGCAGCTGGCTCGTTCGCGAATAACGATGCGGCTGAAAGACGACGACCACGCGCCGATCGATCCCCGCTCGGGCGGCGGCAATCACCGCGGCAATCTCCGTCGGATGATGGCCGTAATCGTCGACGACCATCACGCCTCGTTCCTCCCCGCGCATCTGGAAGCGCCGGTCGGCGCCGCGAAATTCCTCGAGAGCGGCCGCCAATCGGTCGAATGACACGCCCGCTTCGAGGCCAATCGCGACCGCGCCCAGTGAGTTGAGCAGGTTGTGTCGCCCCGGGACACGCAGGCGAAGCCGCCCCAGCGGCGCCGCGGCGCCGCCGCCCGCCTGCTGGACCACTTCGCATGACGAGCCGAACGCTTCGAGGCGCATGTTCACTCCTCGAATGTTCGGCGACGATCCGTTCAACCCATACGTGATCACGCGGCGGGTGAACCGGGGCAGGAGTTCCCTCACCCCCACGTCGTCGACGCACGCGACGATCGCGCCGTAGAACGGCACCTTGTTGGCGAAGTCGACAAATGCCTGCTGCAGATTCTCCCAGCTGCCGTAACTCTCCATGTGCTCTCGATCGAGGTTGGTGATCAACGCGATCGCGGGGGAGAGTTTGAGAAACGAGCGATCGCTTTCGTCCGCCTCGACGACCATGTATTCGCCGCGGCCGAGTCGGGCATTGCTGCCGAATGCGCTGAGTTTTCCACCAATCACCGCTGTTGGATCGAGGCCGGCGCGTTCGAGGACAAGGGCGACCATCGACGTCGTCGTCGTCTTTCCGTGCGCGCCCGCGATGGCGATTCCGTACCGCAGGCGCATCAGTTCCGCGAGCATCTCGGCGCGGGGGATAACCGGAATGTGACGCCGTCTGGCCTCGCTCACTTCAGGGTTGTCCGCGCGAATCGCTGAAGAGGTCACGACAACATCGGCGGCGCCGACGTGGCTCGGATCATGCCCGGTCGACACACCGACACCCAGCCGCTCCAGGCGTTCAGTCACGTCGGAACGCTTTGCGTCGGAGCCCGTCACCTCGTAACCGAGATTCGCGAGCAGCTCGGCAATGCCGCTCATGCCGATCCCACCGACACCCACGAAATGAATCCGCCTTGTACGGCCAAGCACTCCCTTTTCCTGAATCCTTCTTCGGTTTACGTTTTCGCCATCAACTCGAGCGCCTTATCCGCAATGACCCTGACAGCGTCGGGTCGCGCCAGCTTCCGCGCCGCGGCGCCCATTGCCGCGAGCCGATCGGGAGCGTTCACCAGTGACTCGATCCGCGCCGCGAGCGATCCGCCGTGTAGATCCTTTTGCTCGACCACGTCCGCGGCGCCTGCCGCTCCCAGCACTGCCGCGTTTTTGCGCTGGTGATCGTCGGCCGCAGTCGGAAGCGGCACCAGCACCGCTGGTCGTCCCGCCGCCGTCAGTTCCGCGATCGTCGTCGCACCCGCTCGACAGACGACGAGATCGGCGGCTCTTATTTCCCTGTCCATGGCGAACAGGAACGGCTCCACGCGGGCCTCGAGCCCCGCACGCCGATACCCATCGCGGACCAATTCAAGATCGCGCTCTCCTGTCTGATGCGTGATTGCCATCCCGCCAGGGTGGGCTGCCAATTGCGGCGCTGCCTCCACCATGGCCACGTTGATCGCGTGCGCGCCCTGGGAGCCGCCAAAGATCAGAATCCTTGGTGGCCCCGCGGCGCGGACGCCAGGGGGAGAACTGTCGGACACGAACTCGGAACGTACGGGGTTGCCTGCGACAATGGCCCTCCTTCCGAAGTAGGCTGCCGTCGACTCGAACGTCACGGCTGCGGCGCTGACGGCAGGCGCGAGCAGCCGGTTGGTCAAACCCGGAACCGCATTCTGTTCGAGCAGCAGTGTCGGCACGCCGCGGAGTGCCGCCATCAGCACGACGGGACCGGAGCTGTAACCACCGACACCGATCACCAGGTCCGGCGAGCGGCGAGAGATGATTCGCCACGCGTCGATACCGCTCAACGGCAGCAACAGCAACCCGCGTGTCCGTGCGGCAATCGAAGTCCCCTTCAACCCGCTGCTGCGGAGAAGGTCGAGTTCGAGTCCCTCGCGCGGAATGACACGCGACTCGATCCCACGCGCCGTTCCTGCGAACGTCACGCGGGCGTCCGGATGACGTCGCAGCAGTTCGCGGGCAACCGCGATCCCCGGATACAGATGGCCCCCGGTGCCACCGCCGGCGATGACGACGCGCATCGGGTTCATGCATCCTGCGTCGGCATCGTCATGGTGACGACGTGTGTGGATGAAGCATGCTGCGAGACATTCAGCAGGATCCCCATCCCGATAAGGTTGATGAGCAGCGACGATCCGCCATAACTCACGAACGGCAGTGGAATCCCCTTGGTCGGAAGAATCCCGAGCACGACGCTGATATTGAAAAACGCCTGGAACGCGACCATGGTGGTGAGACCAAGCGCCAAGAACGCTCCGAAGCGATCCGGGGCGCAGAGCGCGGTGCGGAGTCCGCGCCAGGTGATCACGCAGAAGCAGGCGAGCACGATCGATGCACCGATGAGACCGAGTTCCTCGGCGATGACTGAATAAATGAAGTCGGTGTGAGGTTCCGGCAAGTAGAAAAGTTTTTGCACCCCGCCCATCAGACCGCGGCCGGCCACGCCGCCGGTGCCGACGGCAATCATCGACTGAATCATTTGAAAGCCGTCCCCATACGGGTCTGCCCAGGGATTCAAGAACGCGAGAATGCGACGACGGCGGTAGTCGGAAAACGCGAGAAGGAAATACAGCGCCGGGACTGCCGCCAGGCACACGCCGACCACATATCGATAGTTGATGCCGGCTGCGAAGATCATCACGGCCGCGATCACGACGACCGAAACTGAGGTGCCGAGATCGGGCTCGGCGAGAATCAGTCCAACGATGACCGCGAGGACCACACCGATGGGCAGCAGCGCGCGGACCGGCTCGTCGATGCGATCGAGTCGCCGTTCGAGGAGCGCCGCCATGAAGACGATGACCACGACCTTCGCCAGTTCTGACGGCTGGATGCCAAAGCCACCGCCGCCGAGCCAGCGCGTGGCGCCGTTGATCGGGTGCGCGAACAGCACCGCGATCAGCGCCAGGAGAACAACGATCAGGCCGGTCCAGATGACAATCGGCTGCCGGTAGTTCCGATAGTCGATCCGCATCATCAGCGGCACCAGCGCAACACCGAGCAGCGCCCACGTACCCTGCTTGAAGAGGTACAAATACGGATCGCGGTTGTTCTCCATCGCGACCACCGCCGAGGCGCTGTAGACCATGACGACGCTGGTGCACACCAGGAGCACGGTGGCGGTAAACAGGAGCTTGTCTGATTTGAGCTTTCGCGCCATACTTCGCCGCCTAAAGGTCCCGACGAGTCGGACCGACAACCACCCTGACGGTGCACATCAACCGCGCACTGTGAGGGTGCACGGAACTGCACTCACGACGCGCCTTGCTGCGACCGCGAGCCGTGAGTCGCGCGATCCCGAAATCGTTCACCGCCTCGGCCGTCCGGCCGGTTGCGGCGATGCGATCGATGGAGCGTCAGCGTAAGCAGTCAGCAGTCATCAGCCGGACGGGGGCTAAGACACCACCCTCGCAGACCGGGGCAGCCTGCGTTCCCAGCGGACGGTTCTTCACCGCACCAGCCGGACTGATGACTGCTCACTGCTCACGCGTGACGTTCCATTCCTCCTGCAGCCGCCGCACTTCCTGCTTGAACGCGTGACCACGCTGCGCGTAGTCGCGAAACATGTCGAAGCTCGCGCACGCCGGGGCGAGCACCACGGTTCCTCCCGGGGCCGCCGAAGCGAATGCCGTGCGGACGGCGCCGGACATGTCTGCGGCCTCGTGTACCGCCACGCGTCCGCCGAGCGCTTCAGCGATGAGCGGACGCGATTCACCAATCGCGACGACGGTTGCGCGGCGTGATTCGAGCGCCGCGAGGAGGTCGCGAAAGTCACCCCCCTTGAACTTCCCGCCGAGAATCACCACCACGCCCGCGTCGAAGCTCTCAATTGCGCGCTTCGCCGCGTCGATGTTGGTCGCCTTGGAATCGTTGACGAAGCGCACGCCGCCGATTTCGCCCGCAGGTTCGAGCGCATGCTCCAGTCCTGAGAATCCTTCGACGGCGCGGGTCATGGCGGCGGCGCCGACCCCCGCCAGCCACGCAATCGCCGCCGCGGCGAGTACGTCGGCGACAAGGTGGGGGCCAATCAGCCGAATCGATGAGACCGGAATCAGCGGTTCGCGTTCGAGACCGGCCCGGCGGACAATCGTGTCTCCCTCGAGGACGATGCCGTCGGTCAGTTGGGCGTGCATTGAAAAGAGGAGTCGGCGAGCCCGCGCATGGCGCGCCATCTCCAGCGTCGCTGGATCGTCGGCATTGAGCACGGCCCAGTCGTGGTCCGTCTGTCGGGCAAAGAGCCTGGTCTTTGCCGCCGCGTACTCCTCAACCGTCTCGTGGCGGTCGAGATGATCGGCCGAGAAATTGAGCAACACGGCAATCCAGGGGTGAAACGTCTCGGTTGCTTCCAACTGAAAGCTGCTGGCCTCGACGACGTGGATGGTGTCTTCAGTCGATTCCTCGACCTGTGCGCTCAGCGCGTGACCGATGTTTCCACCAACCAGCACGCGATGACCGGCCGCTTCGAGCATCCGCCCGGTCAGCGTCGTCGTCGTTGACTTGCCTTTCGTCCCGGTGATCGCCACGATGCGTCCGCGGAGCCATCGAGACGCCAGTTCCAGCTCGCCCATGACGGGGACCCCCGCATGGCGCGCGGCTTCGACGAGGGGATGACGGTACGGAACGCCCGGGCTGGTGACGACCAGATCCGCGCCGAGCAAGGTCGCCGGCAGGTGTCCACCGAGTTCGAGTTCAACGCCTGCCTGACGCAACCGATCTTCTTCGTCGAGATGACCTCGCATCTCGCTCAGCGTGACCGACGCGCCGCGTCGCGCGAGAAGCTCCGCCGCCGCCACACCGCTGCGTGCCGCACCGACGACGGTGACGCGCTTGCCACGGACGGAAAACTGCAGCTCGGACGTCATCTCAACTTCAACGTCGTCAGACTGAACAGGGCAAAGATGATGGCGAGGATCACGAATCGCGTGATCACCTTCGGTTCGCTCCATCCAATGAGCTCGAAGTGATGATGGAGTGGCGCCATCTTGAACACGCGGCGGCCGGTCGTCTTGAACGAACCCACCTGGATGATGACCGAGGCGGCTTCCATCACGAAGACGCCGCCGACAACCACGAAGAGAATTTCCTGCTTGATGAGCAGCGCCACGGTGCCGAGTGCGCCTCCAAGCCCGAGCGAGCCCACGTCGCCCATGAAGATTTCAGCCGGGTAGCAGTTCCACCACAGAAATCCCAGGCTCGCGCCCACCAGCGCGCCGCAGAAGATCGTCAACTCCGCCGCCTCTGAGTTCAGTCGGACCAACTGCAAATAGTTGGAGAACACGACGTGGGTCGAGACGTAGGCGAGCGCGGTGAACGCTGCCGCCGAGACAGCGAAGACGCTGATGGCCAGCCCGTCGAGTCCGTCGGTGAGATTCACTTCGTTGGTCGCGCCGACAAGAAAGATGATGGTGAAGGCGACGTAGAACCAGCCAAGATCGGGGATCAGTCGCTTGAAGAAGGGAAAGATCAGGCGCGTGCTGTAGAGCGTCGGTTCATGATTGGCCAGAAGCAGCAGGGCGATACCGACGCCTGCGGCGACCACGACCTGCCAGCCCATCTTGTAGCGAGGCAGCAGCCCATGGTGCGAACGTCGAACGATCTTCAGGTAGTCGTCGGCGAACCCGATTCCGCCAAATGCACTCGTCGCCAGTACCGCGATCCAGATGAACGGATTGGTCAGATCCGCCCAGACGAGAGTGGGCACCAGCGCCGATGTCAGGATCAGCAGGCCGCCCATTGTTGGCGTGCCGGCTTTGGTGCGGTGTGTCGCAGGACCGTCCTGACGAACCACCTGACCGATCTGGAATTCACGGAGCTTCCGAATCATGATCGGCCCGACGAACAACCCGATCACCAGCGCACTCAAACTGGCCGCCGCCGTGCGAAACGTGATGTAACGCGTCACGTTCAGCACCGTGAACTGCGTGTGCAGCGGATACAGCAGGTGGTACAGCATCAGGCGTACTCCGCCTTCAGGCGCTCGACGACAACGTCGGTGCCGATGCCGCGTGATCCCTTGACCAGGACGAGGTCGCCAGGCCGAACCCGTTGGACCGCGAGGTCTGCTGCTTCGGCGCTGGTGGTTGCGTAGAACACAGCGCGGCCAGGCATTCCACCGGCACAAGCGTGATCGGCAAGGACCTTCGCTGAAGGTCCACCAACCGCGATCAACAGATCGAGACCCGCGTCAGCCGCCGCTGCGCCACATTCCTGATGCAGTCGTGCCGCGTGCGCTCCGAGTTCGAGCATCTCGCCAAGGACGGCGATCTTTCGCGCGCTGCCTGTCGCCACCTTCATCACCTGCAGGGCTCGTCGCAGCGCCGATGGACTTGAGTTGTACGAGTCGTCAATGAGCGTCACGCCGCCCGGCAGCCGCAACAACTCACCCCGGTGATGTGCAGGCTGGAGACGAGCCGCGCGAGCGGCGATGGCATCGAGCGGCACACCGAACTCGAGTGCAACGGCCGTGGCCGCAAGCACGTTGGCGAGATTGCCGGACCCGAGAAGCGGCGTTTCGATGCGAATTTCCCCGGCCGGCGTGCGCACGAGTGCGTGACTGCCTTTGAGACCTCGATCTTCGACGGCGGTTGCTTGCACATCGGCAACCCGCTGGATCCCGAACGTGGTTACCCGTCCCGCGAAACGTTTCGTTCGCGCCACGATTCGATCGTCGTCAGCGTTGGCGACAAGCAGGTCGGTCGATCGCGCGTGTTCGAGGACTTCCGCTTTCGCATCGGCGATCGCATCGGAAGAGGCGAAGAATCCGACATGCGCGTCGCCAACGTTTGTCCAGACGCGGACCTCCGGCTCAGCGACGCCAACCAGTGTTCGGATTTCTCCGGCGTGATTCATACCAAGCTCGACGACAGCAACCTCGGGTCTCGACCGCAGCTCGAGGAGCGAGAGCGGCAGGCCGATGTGATTGTTCAAATTGCCCCTGTTCCGGAACACGCGGAACCGCGCCGCGAGGAACTCGGCCGCGACTTCCTTCGTGGTTGTCTTTCCAGCGCTGCCGGTGATCGCCACTACTTTTGTCCCTGCCCGCCGCCGCACATCTCGAGCAATGTCCTGCAGACCGCGTGTCGTGTCGCCGACGCTGACGATCACCAGATCGCGGCTGCCCTGCGCGGTTGCGCGGACCGCCGCCGCCTGTCCACTCTCGACAACCGCGCCGAGCGCGCCGCGCGACATCGCTGCCTCAACGAAATCGTGTCCATCGAACCGATCGCCGCGGATGGCGACAAACAGTTCGCCGCTGCCAATCGTCCGCGAATCAATCGAGATGCCGCCGATGTCCTGCTCGGCACTTCCCTGCTCGAGCCGCCCGCCGGTGGCCGCCACGATGTCCCCCGGGGTCAGCGGCACCCGATCCACGCCTCTACGACACCCTCGACCCGGCGCGCCTGCGCGCCAACGCCGCGCGCGCGATTTCAACGTCGTCAAACGGAAGTGTCTTGTCGCCGATGACCTGATACTTTTCGTGTCCCTTGCCCGCGATCAGTACGAGATCGCCGGCACCCGCCTCGCGAATGGCGCGCTCGATGGCGGCCTTTCGATCGACGACGGCGACGTGCGGCGGTGATTTCGCGGGCGTGCCGCCAGGCGGCGTGCGATCGGCGGGCACGACGATGCCGCGCTTGATCTCTTCGATGATCTGCGCGGGATCTTCGGAGCGCGGATTGTCGGACGTAATGACGACCAGGTCGCTCAAGCGCGCCGCGACCGCTCCCATCAGCGGCCGCTTCGTCCGATCACGGTCGCCGCCGCATCCGAAGACGGTGATCACGCGTCCACCTCCGGACAGCGGTCGCGCGGTCTCGAGCAAGTTCTTCAGCGCATCATCGGTATGCGCGTAATCAACGACGACGCGAACATCGTCGCCGGCACCGGAAACAACCTGGAATCGCCCGGGCACGTCCTCGAGGGCCGCGATCCCTTCCTCGATCGCGCTGAAGGGCACATCGAGCGCCATGGCCGTCGCCGCAGCCGCAAGGATGTTGTAGGCGTTGGGCCGACCGACCAGGCGTGATACCAGCCGCAGCGTTCCCCGCGGAGTTCGCACATCAAAACGCAGCCCGTCGAGTGAAAACGACAGCGGACCCGGGCGCACATCGGCGGGCCTGTCGATCGCGTAGGTCACTGGACGGTGGGCAGCCGCGGCGAAATCGCGGCCGCGAGGATCGTCGAGGTTGGTGACCGCGATGCCAGTTTGCGGCAGGAGCTCGGCGAGCCGGCGTTTCGCCACGAAATACGCTTCCATGTCGCGATGGAAGTCCAGGTGGTCGCGCGTCAGGTTGGTAAAGACCGCTGCGGCGAAGTGGAGGCGATCGGCGCGCCGCAGTGTCAAGGCGTGCGACGACACTTCCATCACACACGCCCCGCACCCGTCGTCGACCATCTCGCGCAGCATGCGCTGAAGATCCGGAGCCTCGGGTGTCGTTCGTGATGCTTCGAATTCGCGCTCGCCGATCCGGTACCCGACAGTACCGATGCGACCGCAGCGAATGCCGGCCGCTTCAAAGATCGATGCCAGGACGTATGAAGTCGTCGTCTTGCCGTTGGTGCCGGTGATGCCGACGAGCGTCAGCTCTTCGCTCGGATTGTCATAGAGCGTCGCCGCGAGTGCGGCGAGCGACAGGCGCGCGTCAGGCACCTGAATCCATGGACGTATGACGTCGCGCGGCGCAACCGCCTCGGACACGATGGCGACGGCGCCGCGATTCAGCGCCTCGCGCGCAAACGACGCGCCGTCGGCGTTGACGCCACGGAGAGCCACGAACACAGCACCCGGCCCTGCCTGCCGGGAGTCGTAGGTAACGGCCGTCACGGTGGTCTCGCCGATCGACGCGTCGTTCACATTCATCGACGCCGGTTCTGGAATCTCGCTGAGAAGGTCACGCAGGGTCACTGGACCGCACCTGCCGGAGCCGGCGGTGGACGCCGGCCCAGCTTCAGCACACAGGAATCGCCGCGGGTCAGAACCGCACCCGCGCGAGGTGACTGGTCAACGACCAAGCCGTCGCCATCGATGCGTGGCGTCAATCCCACCTGCATCAACGCGCGAATCGCGTCACGCGCGCTCAGCCCGTGCAGATCCGGCATCATGCCAGGCGGCGTCGACGCAACCACCTTCTGCGACGACGACGCCATGACCGGCACCGGTGTCATCTCGCTGCCTGGATGGTCGTGACGCGCGACGATGACGGGCGGTGGTGCATTCAACGTCGGACCGATACCCAGATGTCGCAGCGTCGCCTCGGCGATGCGCTTGAACACCGGCGCCGACACGACGGCGCCGTAGTAACTGCCTGCGTGCGGCGAATCGATCACCACGACAATCGCCACGGCTGGCTTTCGCGACGGAACGAACCCGACGAACGATGCGTTGTAGTCCGACTTTGAGTAGTGGCCGTTGACAATCTTCGACGCAGTGCCGGTCTTTCCCGCGACGGTGTATCCCTCGATCTGCGCGAATGATTTTGCCGTTCCGCGCTCGACCACCGCTTCCATGACCTCGGTGACGATGGCCGCTGTCTCCGGTGCAATCGCGCGTCGCACGACGTTGCGCGGAACCTCTTCGCGATGTCCGTTCCGGACGAACGCCCGGACGACATGCGGTTCGACCAGCTCTCCCCCGTTGGCTACTGCCGCCACGGCCGCCGCCATTTGCAGCGGCGTCACACCAACCTGATATCCCATTGAAACCGACGCGAGCGCACTCGCGTCCAGACGCTCGGGGCTGTAGACCATGCCGGCGTTCTCGCCGCGGAAGTCGGACGCGAGCGTCTGACCAAAACCAAAGCGGCTGACGTACTGGCTCAGCCGGTTGGATCCCACCCTCATCCCGACTTTGATGGCTCCGACGTTGCTGGATTTGGCAATCACGTCGATGAACGGCAGCACGCCGTACTCGTGGGTGTCGCGAATGACGCGACTACCGAAGGTGATGTGGCCCGGACTGCAATCGATCTGATCGGTCGTGCGGATCAGTCCTTCCTCGATCGCGGCGGATGCCGTGACGATCTTGAACGTCGAGCCGGGCTCGTACAAATCCTGGACTGCACGATTTCTGCGCGCGACGACCTCGGACGCGTTGAAGGCGTTTGGGTTGAACGTTGGCCAGTTCGCGAGCGCGAGGATTTCCCCCGTGTCCGGCTGCAGGATGACCGCCGTACCGCCGCTGGCACCGTTTTCGGCGACGCCACGACGCAGTTCACGATCGGCGATGAACTGCAAATACTCGTCGAGGGTCAGCTCGAGGCCGTCTCCCGCGGTTGGCAGACGCTCTTCGCGACTCGACATCGCGCGTCGACGCGCATCGGTCTGGAGGAGCATCTTGCCCTCGCGGCCGCGGATCCGGGCGTCGAAGGTCGACTCGAGTCCGGCCAGCCCGACGTTGTCGACGCCGACATAGCCGAGCACATGCGCCGCCAGATCCTTCTTCGGATAATAGCGACGACTCTCCTTGTAGAACGCGACACCGGGAAGATCGAGGTCTTTGACCCGTCGCGCCTCGTCGGCCGACACCTGTCGCGCCAGATAGGCGAACTGTTGTCTGCTGCTGAGCCGCTCGGCCATCACCTCGCGCTGCGACGAGGTGCAATGATCGAGTGCCGCGCACACGCGCCTCGCCACCATTTCCGGATCGTCGACTTCGGTTGGATCGGCGGCGATCGTGTCGGCATCGACGCTGTAGGCGAGCACACGCCCGGTGCGATCCACGATCTCGCCGCGCTTGGCCGGAAGCTTCACGGTCCGGAGCTGCTGGCGATTCGCGCGCGCCATCATGTCGCCGTGCTCGATGACCTGCAGGTAGACGAGACGCGCCTCGATTGAGACGGTCCACAGGACGAAGAGGCCGGCGCAAACGACCAGCCTGGACCGAAGGACTTCGCGCCAGTCGACCGGACCGGCCGCGGGCTCGCGCCGGAAGATGCGCTGCGCGGAGCTGCCCCAAGGGAGCTGGAATCTGCCGCCGTGTTCGTCCGCCACCGATCCTCCTGCCGCGCGCGTCCTGGGTTAGCGCGCCGCGACGATGGATTTTTCGGGAGGCGCCGACGGCGTCACCCGCTCGAGGATGATTGCCTGGTCGCGCGTTGGCGCAATCAGGTGAAGATCTTTGGTCGCGATGTGCTCGACCCGTGCCGGCGACCGCAGCGTTTCGATTTCCAGACGCAGGTGACGGTTGATCTCTTCCTGCTCGGCACGCTCGCGCTGCAAACTTTGCATCTCGTAGCCATGCCCGAGAAGCGCAAACCGTTGCCACGCGGAGAACAGAACGACGAGCGACAGAAATCCGACGATCACCACTGTCTGGAGCAGCTGCCGTTGTCGCGCTGCGTCGATCTCGCGGACGATCGGGTTGTTGCGGACGTCCTTCTTGATGGCGTACTCGAAATCGATCGCGCTCATACGAGCCTCTCAATAGCGCGAAGCTTCGCACTTCGCGCTCGTGGGTTCCGCGCCAGTTCGCTGTCGTCGGGAACGAGTGGTTTCTTGGTGAGAAGTCGCACGGCTTCTTCACCGGCCGTCAGGGCACGGAAAGTGTGCTTGACCACCCGATCCTCGAGCGAGTGGAAGGTGATGACAGCGAAGCGCGCCCCGCGACGGAGCAGACGCGCCGCAGCCAGGAGGAACAGATCCAGACCATCGAGCTCACGATTGACCCAGATGCGCAGCGCCTGAAACGTCCGGGTCGCCGGGTCGATTCGTTGATAGCCCTTCCTCGGGAGCGCGCGGCGGACGATGTCGGCAAGCTGGGTCGTGGTGGCGATCGGCGTCGTGCGCCGCGTCTCGACGATCCGCCGGGCGATGCGGCGGGAGAATCGCTCCTCGCCGTAGCGATAGATGACGTCGGCGAGATCGGATTCGTCGACATCACCGAGCAGCTGCGCAGCAGTGGGGCCGCTCGTCTGATCCATGCGCATGTCGAGCGGCTCATCGCGGCGAAAGCTGAAGCCTCGCCCCGGCGCATCGAACTGCATCGACGACACTCCGAGATCGGCGAGCACGCCATCAAGGCCGTCAATGCCGCGCGCCGCCAGCACCGTGGGCAGTTCGCGGTAGTCGGCATGAATGAGTTCGACGCGGTCCTGCCAGGGCGTCAGCGTCTGTGCCGCAATGTCGAGGGCACTTTGATCGCGATCGAGTCCGAGCAGGCGGGTCGCCCCGGCCTCGAGAATCGCGCGAGCGTGTCCACCGAGTCCGACCGTGGAATCCACGAAGATCCCGCCGCGCGATGGATCGAG
Source organism: Vicinamibacterales bacterium (assembly GCA_035491715.1). Lineage (GTDB taxonomy): Bacteria > Acidobacteriota > Vicinamibacteria > Vicinamibacterales > 2-12-FULL-66-21 > JALZOC01. The sequence continues at coordinate 23,718 of DATJKH010000107.1, forward strand.
GACATCGATCGCTTCGTTCAGCAGGACGGGTTCGTGGATGGGTTCCATGACTCAGATGCCGAACTCGGCCAGCGCTCGCGCGTCGTCGTCGGTGTACGGTTCGCGCTGCAGTCTTGCGACAAAGCGTTCGTGATTCCAGACGTCGAGGCACTCGTACTGGCCGAAGACGTCGACTTCTCCAACCATTCCGGCCGAGTCACGTAATCGCGGATGAATCAGCACGCGTCCCTGCACGTCGAATTCAGCCGTCTGGCCGTAGTAATTCACTCGATCGAACAGCTTCAGCCGCGCGGGGTGCGTCGAGGGAACAGCGGCGATTCTTTCTTCGTACGCCAGCCAGACCGGCATCGGATAGATCCGGACGTACTCCCCCGTCACGCTCGTCACGAACACTTCCTTTCCGTGAGTCCCCTCGATGAGACTGCGGAAGGCGTTCGGGATCTTGAGTCTCCCCTTGTCATCAATTTTGGCGGTGTAGTTGCCCCGGAGCACGTCTGTTTACTCCACTTTGCTCCACAAAATTCCACCGCGATAGTAGAGAAGCAAGGTTCACATGTCAACGCAAAACCAACAGACTCAGAGCCTTACGCTTTTGTTTCGCTGCATGGAAATCGGCTCTGGCCCTCGGCCGGGTGCCACCGCGTGCTAGCATGAGCAGTTCTGCGAGTACCAAAAGAGCACGTACAGGGGTTCTGACCCCGACCGGAGTCAGACGCCGGTCGTCCGTTACACTTCGGGACTGATAGAGAGCCATGCTTCGTGCGGGATTGATTGGATTTCCATCGGCGGGAAAGACCGCGTTGTTTCAGCTGCTAACCAGCGCGCGTGAGGCACCGCGTCCATCCGGCAAGTCGGAAGCAAACGTCGGTGTCTCGCGTGTCCCCGACGACAGGCTCGACCAGCTCACGGCGATTTTCAATCCACGCAAGCACGTGCCGGCAACGGTGGAGTTCGCCGACATCGCCGGTGTGGGAGGGGCCAAAGTGGGCGCCGCAGCGCTCCTCGACGTCGCCCCGTTTCGCAATGCGGACGCGCTGCTGCATGTCGTGAGAATGTTTCGCGATCCGTCGGTGGCTCACCCATCGGGCACGATCGATCCAGCGCGCGACGTGCGCGCGATGGAAGACGAAATCATCCTCGCTGATCTCGGCGTCGTCGAACGGCGTCTCGAACGGCTCGAGCGTGATCTCAAAAAGGGGCAGAGCGCGGATCTTCGCAAAGAGCAGGAGATCCTTCTACGCTGTCGTGCAGCGCTCGAGGAAGGCCGCGCACTCCGCGCACTCGATCTCTCGGTCGAGGACGCGAAGCGGCTTCGCGGTTTTCAGTTTCTCTCCGCCAAGCCGCTGTTGATTGTGCTGAACCTTGACGAATCGGATCTGCCGCGGGCTGACGATGCGGTGCAGCTTGCGGGCATCGCTTCGTTTCTCGAAGGCGCCGCGACGCGCGCCGTACCCATCTGCGCAAAGATCGAACTCGAGATTGCACAACTCGAACCGGCTGACGCGGCCGCCTTCATGTCCGACCTCGGTCTTCGCGAATCAGGGCTCGATCGCGTGATCCGCGCCAGCTACGATCTGCTCGGCTATATTTCTTTTTTTACCGTTGGCGAGGACGAGAATCGCGCCTGGTCGATTCCACGCAACACGCCGGCCGTTCTTGCCGCCGGAGAGATTCACAGCGACATTTCACGCGGCTTCATCAGGGCGGAGGTCGTCCGCTACGAGCACTTGCTGGCAAGACAGACGATCGCGGCGTGCCGCGAGCACGGCGAACTGCGGCTCGAGGGGAAGGACTATATCGTCCAGGATGGCGACGTGATCAACTTCCGTCACGCGACATGACCGTTCAGACCGTGCTTGTCTGCGAAGCGCAGGTCCCTTTCGTTCATGGCGGCGCCGAGGTTCACGTCCGTCAGCTCGTCAAGGAATTGCGCGCGCGCGGTTATGCCACCGAACTCGTGAGCGTTCCCTTCAAGTGGTACCCGAAGGAAGAAATACTGCCGCACGCGGCAGCGTGGCGTCTTCTCGACCTGAGTGAAAGCAACGGCCGGCCGGTCGATCTGGTGATTGGAACGAAGTTTCCGTCGTACTTCGCGCGTCACCCGAACAAGGTGGCCTGGCTCATTCACCAGTACCGCGCGGCGTACGAGCTTTGCGGTACCGAGTACAGCGACTTCGCCCATACAGAACTTGACGTCGGACTGCGCGACACGTTGACGCAGCTGGACTCGAAGATGCTCGGCGAATGCCGCGCGCTCTTCGCCAACGCGCGAAACACGGCGTCGCGCCTGGCAAAGTTCAACGGCCTGGTCGCCGAACCTCTGTATCACCCACCCAAGCTGGCCAATCGGTTGGTCGCCGGACCTTATACCGAGTACGTGCTGTCGGTTGGCCGTCTCGAATCGGTCAAGCGAGTCGATCTGATCATCGCCGCCATGGCGAACGTGCCGTCGAACATCCGGCTGGTGGTCGCGGGTGATGGAACGCAGCGACAGAACGCCGAGCGCGCGGCCGAAGCAGCGGGCGTTGCCAATCGTGTGACGTTCCTCGGAAACGTCGAGGACGACCAGCTCGTCGACTTGTACGCGAGCGCGCTCGCGGTGATCTATCCGCCCTACGATGAGGATTTCGGCTACGTCACACTCGAAGCGTTTCTCGCCAGCAAACCGGTCATAACCTGTGTCGACTCCGGTGGACCGAACGAGTTCGTGATCAACGAGGTCAATGGATTTGTGTGCGCACCCGACCCGGGCGAGATTGCGTCCGCAGTGAATCGACTGGCGGGCAATCCGGCAAAAGCCGCGGCGCTTGGCGACGCGGGCCGTGACATCGCGGTGAAGATCACATGGGATGGGGTCATCGAAAAGCTGACCGCATTGCGATAATTTCGAGAATGGCCATAATGGCGAAGACTCGCGGCGCAATCGCGGCTGACCAAGGCATCGAACTGTTTCGGGCCCTGTGACAAAGCTCATCATCCAGATCCCGTGCCTCAATGAAGCATCGACTCTGCCGTCGACGCTCGCGGACCTGCCTCGCGTGGTCGCCGGCATCGACATCGTCGAAGTCCTGGTCGTCGACGATGGGTCGCGTGACGGGACGGCGGAAGTGGCGCATCGCTGCGGCGCAGATCACGTGGTGCGGCTGCGGCGCAATAAGGGTCTCGCGGCCGCATTCATGGCCGGCATCGATGCCTCATTGAAGGCAGGGGCGGACTTCATCGTCAACACGGACGCCGACAATCAATACTCGGCGCACGAGATACCACGGCTGCTGGCGCCACTCCTCAGCGGCGACGCCGACATTGTCATTGGCGATCGGAATATCGCAGAGCTGCGTCACATGTCGTGGAGGAAGCGGCAGCTTCAGCAACTCGGAAGCTGGGTCGTGCGTCAGGTGTCGAGTACGAGCGTGCCGGACACGACAAGCGGCTTCCGCGCCTACACGCGCGAGGCTGCGCTCAAGATGACCATCGTGTCGGAGTTCTCGTACACGTTGGAATCGATCATCCAGGCCGGCAAGAAGCGCATGGCCATTGCGCACGTTCCGATCGAGACGAATCCGCGCACGCGTCAGTCCCGTCTCTTCGACTCGCTGTTCTCGTATATCAAGCGATCGGCAGCGACGATCGTCCGCATTTATGCGATGTACGAACCCTTGAAGGTGTTCACCTATATCGGTCTTGGCGTGTTTGGCGTCGGCGTCGCAGGGTTCGTCCGATTCCTCTACTACTTTTTTCAGAACGAGGCATCTCGGCACCTCGCGTCGCTCGTGGTGACCTCGGTGTTGATGATCGTCGGGTTCCAGGTGATTCTGATTGGCCTGCTCGCCGATGTGATCTCAGGGAATCGCAAGCTGCTCGAAGACTTGCTCTATCGCGTCCGGCAGATCGAGTTGACCGGTCAATCTGAGACCGAATCGCCGCGCGTCCTGTCCGGCAAAGCTGTACGGAAGCCCTAGCCCGGTGGCAGAACCCGCAGCGGTTTCGATCGTCATCCCTGCCTACAACGAAGCGGACGTCATTGGCGGCGTTGTCGCTGGCCTCAAGGCCGCCGCCGCATGGCGCGAAATCATCGTCGTCGATGACGGATCTCGCGATGCCACGGCGACAACCGCGACCGCCGCCGGGGCCTGCGTAATTCGGCACCCGTACAACAAGGGAAACGGCGCCGCGGTCAAAACGGGGATCCGCCGCGCCACCGGTGAGTTCGTGCTGATCATCGATGGCGATGGCCAGCATCCGCCGGCCGACGCCTGTCGCCTGGTGTCGCGTCTCGGCGAGTACGACCTGGTGGTCGGTGCGCGTTCCGCATCAACGCAGGCGACACACACGCGCCGTTTCGGAAACGGCGCGCTCAATCAGCTCGCCACCTATCTGACTGGACGCGACATTCCGGATCTCACGTCGGGGTTTCGCGGTGCTCGCCGCGAATGCCTGCGTGAGTTCATCCACCTTCTGCCCAACGGGTTCTCGACGCCGACGACGACCACGTTGGCGTTTCTGAAAGCGGGATACAACGTCGCGTTTGAACCGATCGAGGCGCGCCCCCGCGTCGGCGCGTCGAAGATCCGTCTGGCACGCGACGGGGCAAAATTTCTGATGATCATTCTGAAGATCATCACTCTCTTCAGCCCGCTGCGGATTTTTCTCCCGCTCAGCATTGCCTCATTCGCACTTGGTGCGGCCTACGCGGTGTGGACGATTGCGACGCAGAGTCACGTGACCAACTCGTCAGTGCTCCTGATCATGCTGGCGGTGATCGTATTTCTCGTTGGCCTGGTTTCGGAGCAGATTTCAGCATTGCGGTTCGAGGGACGCCAGTAACAGGTCGCATGTCAGTCGATCCGATCCGCGCACGGCGGCTCGTCCTCGCCGCCGCCCTCATCGGCCTTGTGCTCCGTCTCGCATTCGCCTTTGGATACTGGGTTGACAAACCCCTGACCCACGACGAGCGCGAGTATCTGGCGCTTGCCAGGAGTCTGACCCTCGGCAAAGGATTCACCTACGACCTCCCGCCTAATGCGAGCGATACGCCGCGTTTTGGCAGGGCCCCCGGCTATCCGGCGTTTCTCGCGATCGTCGGGGGTGGCTCGGAACCGTTCGATGCGACGCCACCACAGGTCAAAATCGCTCAATCGGTGACCGGGACGATCGGCGTTTTGCTGGTTGCGACCCTCGCACGGCGAGCGGCGGGACATCGGGCGGGCATCGTAGCGGCATGGGGGGCCGCCGTTTACCCACCGCTCGTGTGGATTTGCGCCTACGTTTTCAGCGAGGCGCTCTTCAGCACGGTCGCACTTGCCGCAGCAGTGCTTCTGAATGTTGCTCTCGATCGGGGGAATGGACAACGGTCTTCGCTCGCGTGGACCATCGCCGCCGGCATGATGACAGGGCTGGCCATGTTGATTCGTCCGGCGATGACGTTCTTCCTTCCTGTCGCTGTCGTGTGGTTGATCGTGAGACGCCGTCCGGTCGTGGCGGCAGTGTTGGCGGCTGGCGCGGTGATGGTTGTAGGCCCGTGGACCGCGCGAAACCTTCATGTCTATCACCGGCTGGTGCCGATCGCGTCGGAAGGGGGCGTGACCTTCTGGACCGGAAATCACCCCCTCGCGACGGGCGAAGGGGACATGGCTGCAAATCCCGCGATCAAGATCTCGGAGATTGCGTTCCGCCGCAGTCATCCAGGGCTGACTCAAGAGGAACTTGAACCCCTGTATTACCGGGAAGCGCTGTCGTACATCGCGGCACATCCTGTGTGGTGGACGGGACTCCTGTTGAAGAAGGTGTTCTATACGGTTGTGCCCGTAGGCGCGTCGTATGCGCTACACTCGCCGTTGTATCGGACGTCGTCGATCGCGTCGTCCCTCATCGTGCTGCCGCTTGGTGTACTTGGCGGGGTGATGTGGTGGCGTCGTCCACATCCGCCGGAATCGCTCTTCCCGCTGGCGTTGTCAGCGGTGATCGTGTGCATCCTGTTTTTTCCTCAAGAGCGGTTCCGGATCCCTGTGATCGATCCGGCGCTGATCATTTGTGTGGGCGTCTGGTACGCACACCGCGAAGGCGGACGCGAAGACTAGAGATTTGATTGCTGCATGAACGCTCTGGCCGTCATTCCAACTTATAACGAGCGGGAGAATCTTCCGATTCTTGCACGCGGCGTCCTTGCACATCCGGGCTTCCGCATGCTCGTCGTCGACGACGGGTCTCCGGATGGTACCGGCGACGTGGCGGATGGGCTCGCACGCGAGTATCCGGGACGTGTCGACGTGATGCACCGCACCGGTAAGCGCGGCCTCGGACGGTCGTACATCGATGGGTTGCGTCATGCCCTTGCCAACACGGACGCTGAACTCATTTGCCAGATGGACGCGGACCTCTCGCATAATCCCGAGCACCTCCCGGCGTTGACTGCGGCGGCGACAAACGCCGACGTGGTGATCGGTTCGCGATATCTCAACGGCGTCAGCGTCGTGAACTGGCCGCTGCACCGAATCTTCCTGAGCGCGTTCGCGAATCGCTACATCCGCGCCGTCACCCAGCTCTCGCCTTCGGACTGCACGAGTGGATTCCGTTGCTGGCGACGCGAAGCGCTGGCGCGTCTGCCGCTCGATACGATGGTGTCGGACGGGTACGCGTTTCTCGTGGAAATGCTGTTCGATGCAGCGCGGAATGGATCGCGCATCGCCGAAGTCCCAATCATCTTCGTCGAACGACGTCAGGGACAGTCGAAGCTCTCCTCGAACGTCATCTTCGAGTCCATCATCATGCCCTGGCGCCTGACCCTCCGCGGCGCGCGCCGCTGATCACATGCGCCACGTCGTCGTCATGGTTACGACGTCGTATCCGCGGTTCCCGGGAGACAGTGTCGGCACCTTCATGGAGCCAATCGCTCGCTCAGTTGCCGCCCGCGGTCACGACGTCCACGTCGTCGCGCCGTGGCATCCGCTGGTCACGCGACCGCCGGAAGAGCACGGCGTCAGGTTTCATTTCTATCGCTACGCTCCTTTTCAATCGTTGAATGTATTCGGCTACGCGGCGGCAATGCGGGCGGATGTCCATCTGCGTGCCGCGGCGTACATGGCAGCGCCGCTCGCTCTTGCTGCCGGATGGCGAGCAGCACGGCACGTCGCGAGGCGACATCACGCGACCATGATGCACGGGCATTGGGTGATTCCGGGCGGGATCACCGCGGCGATGGCTGCGCCACGCCTCCCACTTGTGATCAGCCTGCATGGCTCCGATGTCTACGTCGCCGAACGCCTGGCCCCGGCGCGGTCGGCGGCGCGCCACGCGTTCGCGCGTGCAGGCTTTGTGACCTCATGCAGCGACGATCTCGCCCGGCGTGCGATTGCACTGGGAGCCGCGGCCGAGCGGATCGAAACGGTTCCCTACGGAGTCGATTCGGTCCGATTCGGGCCCGGCGTGGCTGTGCGAGCGGCTCGCCGGAAGGAACTCGGAATTGCCGACAACGTTCCGCTTTGTTTCGCCGCCGGGCGTCTGGTCCACAAGAAAGGGTTCGAGTATCTGGTCGATGCGATCGGTCGAACACCAGGCCTCGTCCTCGCACTCGCGGGCGAAGGCACGCTCGATCACGCGCTTCGTGCGCAGGCGCAGGCACAGGGAGTCGCAGGCCGCGTGCTCTTTCTCGGCAATCAGCCGCAGGACGCCGTCGGGGAGTACTTCGCGGCGGCGGATATGATCTGCGCGCCATCGGTCCGCGACGACAGCGGTAACGTCGACGGGCTTCCGAACGTCGTGCTGGAGGCGATGGCATCGGGGACGCCGCTCATTACCACCGCGGCAGGCGGCATCGGGTCGGTCGTTGAACACGAACGAACCGGTCTGATCGTGGCGGAGCGTGACTCAGCGGCCCTGGCCAATGCCCTGCAAAGAATTCTCAGCGACCCGGTGATGGCGGCGGAGATAGGCCGGGCAGCGCGTGCAGAAGTCCAGCGGCGCTTTGGGTGGGAACGAGTCGCCGTTCGGTTCGAAGCGGCATACGCTCGGGCGCTTGCCTTCAAATCCCTGCCCAGCTAAGATTCACCGCTTCGCCGATGCCGCCGCCACCTGCCAGGGCGCCTGGCCTGAGTGTCTTTTTCCCCGCGTACAACGACAGCGGGACGATCGCCAGCCTGGTCATCTGCGCGCGGCAAACGGCTGCGTCTTTGACCGACAACTTCGAGGTAATTGTCGTCAACGACGGCAGTGCCGACTCGACGGCGCAGATCATTGACGAGCTCGCGCGAACCTATCCCGAAGTCAGAGTCGTGCATCACCCGCGGAACCGCGGATACGGTGCGGCCTTACGAAGCGGCTTCGGGGCAGCGACGCGTGAGCTGGTGTTCTACACGGATGGTGATGCCCAGTACGATCCGTCGGAGATCCCGATACTCTGGCGTGCGCTGCAGAGTGGCGTCGATCTGGTGAATGGATACAAGATCAGCCGCTCGGATCCCCGGCATCGCATTCTGATCGGGCGCATCTATCATCACACCGTCAAACTGCTGTTTGGCCTGAAGGTGCGGGATGTCGACTGCGATTTCCGGCTGATGCGGCGTTCTATTTTCGACCGTGTGTCACTGGAGACCAGTAGCGGCGTCATCTGCCTGGAGATGATGAAAAAGATTCAGGACGCGGGTTTCGTTGTCGCCGAAGTGCCGGTCCACCACTATCATCGCGTGTATGGGAAGTCACAGTTCTTCAACTTCCGCCGCCTCTTCAAGACGGCGATCGACGTCGCGGCATTGTGGATTGCCCTCGTGATCCGTAAAGAACACCTGCGGCCGCGCGCGCGTCGTCTTGCTTCGGCAGACACGCTGCCGCCGCATCCCAGGGATCACGCATGACCGGCCCCCATCCCACATCGCTGTGATCCCGTTCTTGCAACTCGCTCCGGGCGAGGATGCGGCGGCGGTTCGGGCCGCGATCGATCGCGTCGTTGCGCGCGGCTGGTTCGTTCTCGGTCCTGAGCTCGAGGCATTCGAAAAGGACTTTGCTGTTGCGAGTGGAGCCGCCGGAGCTGTCGGCGTCGGCACCGGAACCGACGCATTGGCGATCGCGCTGCGCGCGCTTGGCATCGGCCCGGGCGACGAAGTGATTACCACGCCGCTTTCCGCCGCCTATTCCGCGCTTGCCATCATGATGGCCGGCGCGCGCCCGGTATTCGCCGACATCGATCCCGAGCGTTTGACACTCGATCCGCAGGCAATAGCGGCGGCGGTCACGTCGCAGACTGCCGCCATCATGCCGGTGCATCTTTACGGTCAGCCGGCGGACATGGTCGCGATATCCAGCGTCGCGTCCAGGCACGGCCTTGCGATTGTGGAAGACTGTTGTCAGGCACATCTCGCCACGTGCGCAGGCAAACCGGTCGGTAGTTTTGGCGCTGCCGCCGCCTATAGTTTTTATCCAACCAAGAATCTCGGCGCGCTTGGTGACGGCGGGGCAATCACCACAAACGATCCAGAGCTTGCGGCCCGTGCAAAGCGGTTGCGAAACGGCGGACAGACCGATCGGTATCATCACGGTGAATTCGGAGTGAATTCGCGGCTGGACGAAATGCAGGCGGCAATCCTTCGCGCCCGGTTGACCTTTCTTCCGGCCTGGACGTCTCGGCGCAGAGCACTGGCGCAGGAGTACCGCGGACGGCTGGCGAACCAGCGGGCGGCGGTGGTCCCGCCGCAGCTCGACGCAGGACACGTGTATCACCTGTTTCCGGTCCGATCAGCAGCGCGGGACGCTCTGCAATCGAGTCTTCGAGCGGCGGGAATCGAAACCCTGATCCATTACCCCGTGCCGATACCGCAACAGCCCGCACTTCGGTCCGAACAGCCGGCCGATTGTCCTGTCGCGAATCGGGTGTGCAATGAGATCCTGTCCCTGCCGTTGTATCCGTCATTGCCGCCGCAGGCCATCGACCGAGTCGCTGACGCGCTGGCGTCGGTCTAACGATACCGGTCCGGGATAGGCTCAGTTCTTCTAGTTCGGTTTTGATGTCGTTTCTCATTCAACTCGCGCAGTTACTCCTCATTGGTTGGCTTCCCGGCGCGGCCATATTCCGGTTGCCCTGGCTGAATCGCGACCGGCGTGCGGCGCTCGACGCCGAAGAACGCGTCTTCTGGGAAGTGACACTGAGCGTTGCCATCTCGCTGTCGATCGTTCTCGGTCTCGCCATCTTTCATCGCTACAGCTTCCAACGGCTCCTGATGGCTGATGCCGCCCTCGTCATCCTTGGTGCCGGGCTCGCCCGGGGCCGACTTCGATTCGGGCCGGCTGCGCGGCGCGTCACATGGACAGCGCTCCTACCCGTCGCTCTTGTGGTCATCGGGCTCTGGAGGTTCTTTCCGCCTTCCGAATACATCATCGGTGGAAAAGATCCCGGGACCTACATGAACGAAGGGATCCAGATCGCGCAACGCGGCGCGATTGTCGTTCATGATCCAGTCGTCGCGACGGTGCCGCCGTTTGCGCGCGATCTGTTCTTCCCGTGGCACGGTCGCACCGATTACTACTCGCTGCGCTTCATGGGGTTCTTCATTCAGGATCCCGAGAGCGGCGGCGTCGTCGGCCAATTCCCGCATCTGTTCCCTGCTTCAATTGCGATCGGCTACGGAATCGACGGCCTGACCGGGGCCCGGCGGACCGTCGGATTCTGGGCCATCCTCGGCGTGCTCGCCGTTTACTTCACCGGCGCGCGGTTCGCAGGACGAGCGGCGGGAGCGGCGGCCGCCGGGCTGCTCGCCCTCAACGTCATCACCGTATGGTTTGCGAAATATCCGAACGCTGAGGTGACGATGCAGGCGTTGCTCTTCGCCGCGCTCCTGGCCAACGCGCGGGCGCACGTCGATGACGATGGGTTCTTCGCACCAGTGGCTGGCTTTCTTCTCGGTCTGCTGCTGTTTTTGCGATTCGACGTCGTGCTCGGCATTCTTGGTGTCGCGATTGGTCTGGTGCTTGGCGTGCTGAACGGCCGCCGCGCGCGCGTGTCATTCGTCGTCGTATTTGCGATCGTCGCCGTCGCCGCGTCGATGTACCTCCTCGGTCCGATGCGGGCCTACGCCGCCGCGCCAATCCTGTTCTTCAGAACGCTGCCGACGTGGGAGTCGGTCGCTCTCGCGGCGATCGTGATCGCGGGAGTCGCGGTGGTGGCGCTGTCGTGGCGTGTGCCGGTGACGATGACTCGGATCGGCAACTGGATACCGATTGCGATCGTGATCACCGTCTGCGTGCTTGCCACGTATGCGTTAGTCTTCCGGCACCAGGTGGGAAAACTCGCCGAACACGACGCGAGTGCCCTGAGAACGTTCACATATCTTTACTTCACACTTCCCGCGCTGATAGCCGCTCTGATTGGTCTGGCGCTGCTCATCCGGCGTTTCTTTCGCGATCCGGCGCTCGTCAGCACAATCGTCATTTTCAGCTGCTTCCTTTTCTACAAGGTGCGGATCGTGCCGTATCACTTCTGGATGACGCGTCGATTCCTGCCTGTCATCCTGCCCGGTGCGCTCATCTTCGCGTCGGCGGCTGCGCTGACCGGTGTTCGTTTGCCGCGCAGCTTCTCCGGCGCCGCGCGTACCGCGCTGCGCGTGGTGTTCATCCTGCTCCTGGCTGGCTACTACCTGCGTGTCAGCCGGCCGGTCGTCGCCCACGTCGAGTACGCGGGCCTGATTCCCAAGCTCGAGCAGCTCGCGCGCACGATTGGCGACGACGACCTCGTCATTGCCGAATCTCGCGACACGAACAGCGACATCCATGTGCTGGCACTGCCGCTTGCCTACATCTACGCGCGCAATGTGCTCGTACTCTTCCCCGCTCGCCCCGACAAGCCGACGTTCGCGGCGTTTCTCGAGTGGGCGCGCACGCGTTATCACCGCGTGCTGTTCATCGGTGGCGGAGGAACGGATCTGCTGTCCAATCGATACGGCGTCCGTCCGATTGCAAGCGAACGGTTCCAGGTCCCGGAATACGATGCGCCTCTGAATGCGTTTCCGCGGTTCGTGCGACAGAAGGAGTTCGAATACGGACTCTATGAGTTCACGGACGCAGAGCCCGGAAACGAGGATGCGGGCTTCGATCTCGACGTCGGTGTTCGTGACGACCTGCATGTCGTCCGCTTTCACGCCAAGGAAGTCAGCGAGGGGCATACCTTTCGCTGGACCGGCGCGCAGTCATACGTCTCGATCACTCGACTCCTGCCATCGAGCCGAGAGCTGACACTGTGGCTGAGCAATGGCGGCCGGCCGGCGGCGGCGGGACCGGCGCAGATGACAGTGTTTTTGCAGGGAAGAGCGATTGGAACCGCGGTCGTGGAAGGCGGATTCCGTCCATATACGTTCGAGATTCCGTCCGATCTCGCGGCACGCGCCGCCGCAAGCAGCGATCCCGTCGAGCTCCGCCTCGTCACGCCGACGTGGAACCCGCATAAGGTGCTCGGAACATCTGACGATCGCAACGTCGGCGTGATGGTCGATCGCGTGGCGGTAAGATAGCGTCAGCGTCACATGCCACTGCACATCTCCGATCGCCGCGAGCGTGGCCTCGTTGCGACCGCGGATCAGGCGCTCGCGACCGTCACCGCGCTGGCGAGACCGTTCCGCGCGCGCCAGCGACCCCGCGCGCCAAAGCGCATCCTGGTTCTCCGGCTGGAAAGAATCGGCGACTTGCTGATGACACTGCCGGCGCTGGCGGATCTCCGCGCATTCGCGCCTGATGCCGAGATCGATCTCGTGGTTGGCAGCTGGAACGCGGAGCTGGCGCGCGCCATCGATCCGGTGAACCGGGTGCAGTGTCTGGATGCTTCGTGGCTTGCGCGCGACTTCGCAGGACGTGGCGTCCTGTCGCTGATCGCAGCCGCTCGCCAATGGCGTCGCCATGCTTACGATCTGGCGGTGAACTTCGAACCGGATATCCGCGGCAATCTGATGCTCGCAGTTTCTGGCGCCGCGTGGACAGCCGGATACGGCAGTGGCGGTGGCGGTCCGTTGCTTGATGTCGCTCTGGATTTCGATACACACGCGCACACGAGCGATAACGCGCGCCAGCTGGTCGCCGCGATCTTCGATTCGCCTGTGCCACCCGAACAGCCTCCGACACTGGTCGTGCCAACGGCAGCTCACGAAAACGCGGCGCGGTTGCTGGCCGGCAGCGGACCGCCATTGATCGGTGTGCACGTGAGTGGCGGGCGCGCAATCAAGCAGTGGCCTGTTGAGCGCTTCGCTGACGTCGCACGACGATTCGTCGAACACCTCGGCGCGACGATCGTGTTGAGCGGCTCTGTGTCGGACCGAGCCATGGTGGAAACGGTCAAATCAGCGTTGCCCGGACCTCACGTGGTCGATGTTGCCGGTCACGTCGACCTCTTGACGCTCGCTGGGGTGATCGAGCGGCTCGATCTTCTCGTGACGGGCGACACCGGACCGATGCACCTCGCTGTTGCCGTAGGCACACCGGTCGTGGCGGTTTTCGGGCCGTCGGATCCGGCTCGCTATGCGCCACGCGGTCCGCTGGACCGCGTCATTCGCGTCGATCTGCCATGCAGTCCGTGCAACCGGATCAGGCGGCCTCCTGCCCGTTGCGTCGGTCACACGCCAGATTGCCTCCAGTTCGTAACGGTGAACGACGTATTCAGTGCTGCGACATCCGTGCTGGATGCGGCGGCACGAAGCGGTACCGTTCCCGTGCGTCTCCTGCCGAATGATTGACGACGTGCTCCTGGTCGACGCCGCGACCGGCGCCCGGCGCGCGCGACTCGACGAATATCTCGATCCGACTGCCGAACAACGCGCGCTCACCGCCGAGTACCAGTGGATAAAACAGCTTCGCCAGCTCGACGTGGATGGACAGCCGCTTCGCCGTCGATTCACGGTCCGCGGCGACTCTCTCTGGTGGTTCTCTGAGTTGTACCTCCACAAACAGCAGGTGATGCTGAATGTGTTTCGAACCATGGCGGCGCTGGAAACGATGCACGCGCGCGAGAATCCGCGACGGGTTCGAATCGAGCAGGGAGGAACGATCCTTCGTACTCTCGCGCCGCAATTCGCCAGCAAAATGAACGTGCCGTACGAAGGCGCGGTGAGCCTGGACAGGATTTCAGCGCGAGCCATGCAACTCAACGTGCGCGCTCGTACCTTGACCCTGGCGGCGCGCCTCTCGCGCGCACGTGGCACCCCTCCGCCGGCGTCGCGGAGGCCGGTCACGGTCGCAGCATTCGTGCACCGGGCATTCTGGCGTGCACGTGAAACCCAGGGAAGTGCCGAGTCGTACATCGGACCCGTACTTAGCGAGCTGGAGTCGCGGATCGCTGACCGGATCGCCTATGTCGGTGTCGGACCATCCGAAAACTTCCGCGCGAGACGATGGTGGCACGCGATTATGAAACCGGCGTTGCCCGAGGGTGCCGTCGTCCCGATTGAGTTATTCGCGCCACTGTCGAAGCTGAGCGACTCGAACGCTGTGTGGCGCGATCGGCACCGCATGCGGCACGCGCTCGTGCACAGCGAATCGATCCGCCGGCACGCGATGATCGAGGGCTACGATTGCTGGCCGATTGTGCGCGAGGAACTCACGGGCATTGCGTTTCTTCAGTGGCCCTGGTCGGCCCGGGCGATGGACGAAGCCGGAGCGGCGCTTGATGCGCTCCGCCCCGACGTCGTCGTGACGTACGCAGAGGCGGGCGGGTGGGGCCGGGCGTTGATGCTGGAGGCGCGGCGCCGAAGCATTCCCAGCGTCGGGCTCCAGCACGGGTTCATTTATCACTCGTGGCTCAATTACCTCCATGAAGACGATGAGATGCGGCCGGATGCGACCGGCCCGGCCGCCGAGGCCGGGTTTCCTGCCCCGGTGCGCACGCTGGTGTTCGACGACTATGCGCGATCGCATCTGGAACGTCGCGGACACTTCAATCCTGAATCACTCGTCGTCACCGGAAGTCCTCGGCTGGACGCTCTCGTGCGATCGGTGACGGAACTCACGCCACAGGAGGTCGCGGCGGCTCGCGAGATGAGTGGAGCGAATGAATCACGCGAGCTGGTGTTGTTCGCCGCCAAGTACACCCAGGCCAGGCATGTGCTCCCTGCGCTCGTCGAAGCCGTCGCACGCATGCCGAACGTCCAGCTCGCGATCAAAGCACATCCTGCGGAAACACCCGACGTGTACTTGCCGCTGATTCGTGGGTGTCCTTTAGACCCCGCCAATATCCGCGTGCTGCCGGCGACAGCCGCGCTCGGGCCGCTACTTCGTGCGAGCAGAGTGGTCGTGACCGTCAATTCGACGGTCGCTCTTGACGCGGGAGTCCTCGGACTCCCTGCACTCGTGATTGGACTGCCCAACAACCTGTCGCCATTTGTTGCGGCGGGAGTCATGGCGGGAGCTGCGACACGGTCGGACATCGAGCCCGCGCTGCGGCGAATCCTGTATGATGAAGAATTCCGTCTGCAGATTGAGCGCTCCAGAGGGGAGTACTTCAAACGATTTGCTATCGGGTCGGACGGCCGTGCGGCGGCGCGCTCGGCTGATGCGGTGCTGGGTCTCGCACGCGAAAGGACCACTTACTGATGCGGGTGTTGATTACGGGTGGCGCAGGCTTCGTTGGAAGCCATCTTGCGGAAGCGCTGCTCGATCGCGGCGATGAAGTGTTCATCATCGACAATTTATCCACTGGATCGATCGACAACGTCGTCCATCTCAAGCAAAACCCCCGCTTCCATTACACGATCGACTCGGTCTCCAACGAGCCCGTCGTGGCGGAGCTCGTCGATCGCTGCGACATCGTCGTCCACCTCGCCGCTGCCGTCGGCGTCAAACTCATCGTCGAGCAGCCGGTTCACACCATCGAGACCAACGTTCACGGCACTGAAGTGATCTTGAAGCACGCGAACAAGAAAAAGAAACTCGTGCTGATCGCCTCGACGTCGGAGGTGTACGGGAAGAGTACCGACGTCCCGTTCCGAGAGGATGCCGATCTTGTGCTCGGCCCAACGACAAAACACCGATGGGCCTACGCCTGCAGCAAATTGATCGACGAGTTTCTCGCGCTGGCGTACTGGAAGGAGCGCAAGCTCCCCGTCATCGTCGTCCGCCTCTTCAATACGGTCGGCCCGCGTCAGACGGGCCAATACGGCATGGTCATTCCCAACTTTGTTCGGCAGGCACTCGCAGGCCAGCCGATCACCGTTTTTGGCGATGGGACGCAGTCGCGCAGCTTCACCTACGTCGGGGACGTGGTGAGGGCTATGGTAGCCTTGATCGAGGAACCGCGCGCCGTCGGGCAAGTCTTCAACATTGGGAACGGAAACGAAGTCACCATTCGTGAGCTCGCCGAGAAGGTCAAGAAGATGACCGGTAGCTGCTCGCAGATCGTGACCGTACCGTACGACCAGGCGTACGAGGCGGGGTTCGAGGACATGCCTCGCCGGCTTCCCGATATCGGGCGCATTCAATCGCTCGTTGGATATCAGCCGACCGTCGACCTCGATGAGACGTTGACGCGCATCATCGAGCATTTTCGGCAGCTGTAGAACGATGTCCGGACCACTCAAGCTCAAGGCGCGGGGACGCCAGGTCGCGGAACGTCTTCTCCGCGCGCAGGCGAAGCCTGTCCGCCGGCTGCTTCTTGCGACGGGCCGCGATCACGCGCCTCGCCTGCCAGAGATCGTCCAGATCGAAGCCACCAATATCTGCAACGCGAAATGCGTGTTCTGTCCACGAGACGAGATGCATCGCCGTCAGGGCATCATGAGTCTCGAGCTGTTCAAGAAGATCGTCGACGAGTGTGCGGAACTTGGAATTACGCACGTCCGGATGCACAACTACGGCGAGGCCTTCATGGATCGCAAGCTGGTCGAGAAAGTGCGATACGCGAAGCAGAAGGGCATCCGTGAAGTCGGCATGATCAGCAACGGATCGCTGATCACTGAGCTGGTGGCGCGCGGAATGATCGACGCCGGTCTCGATGCCATCAACATCAGCGTCGACGCGTCAGGAAAAGAGGTGTTCGAGGCCACTCGCCTCGGGCTGAATTACGACAAGGTAATCGCCAACATCGAACGGCTGGTGCGGCTTCGTTCAGAAGGCGGAAAACGGCGCCCCAAGCTCATCCTCTCGTTCGTTCGTCAGAACAACTCCGCAGATGAGCAAGCGTTTATCGAACACTGGCGATCGATCGCGGACAAGATTCACGTCACGGATTTGCACAACTGGGCGGGAACCCTGAATAGCGAATCCGACGTCAACTACCCGTGCTATCGACCGTGGCTGACGTTCACCGTGCTCTGGGATGGCCGCGTATCGCTGTGTTGCGCGGATTTTGACGGTAAGACGATTCTCGGCAACTTGAACACGCAAACGATTGCAGAAATCTGGAATGCAGAACCCTACCGGAATGTGCGCCGGGAACATCTGGAGAGCGGCGGACCCGACGTGTGCCGTGCCTGCGACCTCCCGAGAAAAGATTCCCCCCTCTGGATTACGAAGCTGGTTTGATTTCCTCCATCCCTGAGCTCGCATCCCCTGTCTAATCAGGGGTATAATGACCTTTGGCTGGAGACATCCCCATGCACAAATTAGCTCGCCTCGCACTGGCAACAGTGCTTGTTTCGGTATGCGCGACATTTGCCGCAGCCGGCGATTTGAAGCTGACGCTCAATAACGGCCGAGTCACGCTCATCGCTCAGGACGTGCCGCTCCGTCAGATTCTCGATGAGTGGGCGCGGGTCGGAAAAACCACCATTGTCAACGGCGACAAACTCAGCGGTCCGCCGCTAACACTTGAGCTGGTCGATCGACCGGAACGCGAAGTCCTCGACGTGCTCCTCCGCTCGGCGAGCGGTTACATCGTCGCTCAGAAGGACGTCACCGCGCCCGGCGCGTCGGTGTTCGACAAGGTCATGATTCTGCCGGTAAGTCGCGGGCCGGTTGGTGTCGCTGCTAATACGCCGCCAACGCCGTTTAACAATCGAGGGGTGGCGGTGCAGAACCCGCCGATGCCGGTGCCA
Source organism: Vicinamibacterales bacterium (assembly GCA_035491715.1). Classification (GTDB taxonomy): domain Bacteria; phylum Acidobacteriota; class Vicinamibacteria; order Vicinamibacterales; family 2-12-FULL-66-21; genus JALZOC01. The sequence goes on from DATJKH010000107.1 coordinate 41,708, forward strand.
GACGACGACGATCCTCCAGGACCAGGGGAACAGCCGCAAGTGCTGCCGCCGGGAATGGTTGTCCCGGGTGGGCCCGTGCAGAACCAAGTCGTCCCGGTGCCGGGTGGCCAGCAGGCTCCCCTGACGGCACCGCGTCCGGGATTCCTGCCTAACGCGCCGGTTGGTCAGCCGAATCCGTACGTGCAGCCTCCGGTCCCCGGTGGCCGGCCCCCCGCGCCGCCTGCGCCGGGCGCGCCTGTGCCAGGAATTACGGCGCCTGTTCCTGGTCAGGTTCCAGTCGTTCGACCGCCTGGAGGTCCAGGTGGACCCGGCGGGGACGACGACAAGTAATTTAGAATCACCGCAGCATGAGGGCCAGCCAACCGTCCGTGCGTGGCGGTGAATACGCCACGCGCGGCGAATACCATCGGGCGCCCGATCCCAACTGGGAGTTTTACCCCACCTATCTCGCGAAACTCGACGCCGTCCGCCGCTGGCTCGATCAGAGTCCGAGAGGGACTCGCGTCCTCGATGCCGGGTGCGGCGAAGGCGTTCTGGTCGAAGAGTATGCCGATCGACTCGCCATCGAAGGGATCGACCCGAACTACTCGTCCGATCGCGTCCGGAACGGATCGCTCACTGCACTTCCCTTTCCTGATGCGACGTTCGATCGCGCGCTCTGCCTTGACGTTCTTGAACACCTGTCCTTCGACGAGCAGCCGCGTGCCTTGGCCGAGCTGTTCCGCGCACTGAAGCCCGGAGGCGAGCTGCTCGTCTCGGTTCCTAATCTCGCGCACCTTCAGTCGCGTGTGCATTTCGTTCTGCTCGGCCGGTTGATTCGGACCGCGTCTGAACTCAAGCATCCGGGAGATCGACCTGCCGCGGAGTACATCGACTTGGCGCGTCGAACCGGGTTCCACCTTGTCGAACGTCGCGGGATCTTTCCCACCGTCCCCGTGCTCACCCGGTGGATTCGTCGTCGCCCGCTCGCGCTCCAGCCGCTGCACCGGTGGTTATCGCGTCTCCTGCCGGTTCCCGGCTGGTGCTTCCTGAATCTCCTGACGCTGCGCAAACCCTGACCGTTGTTCCAGAAGATCCGCGAGCTCTCAAAGCACCTGGCGATCTACGGCTCCGGCGATGTCGCGATCCAGGCGCTCAACTTTCTGTTACTGCCGCTCTACGTCAAGTACCTGACGAAGGCGGATTATGGCGTGCTTGCCTTGCTCGCCAGCGTTGAAGCGACGGTCAAACTTTTTTTCCGCTGGGGCGTTGACGGCGCGTTCATGCGTTTCTGGTACGACTGCGAGGATCAGCGGGCGCGTCAGCGGCTGGCCAGCACGCTGTTCTTCTTTCTTCTCGCCGCCAACGGCGTCCTCCTTGTTCTGTCTCTCATCGCGTCTCCCTTCATCTCCGAACGGCTCCTTCAATCGGCCGGCAATACGCTCGCGTTACAGCTCGTTCTGCTGAATACCTTCGCAATTGGCTTCACGTTCATTCCATTTCACGTTCTTCGCATCGAGGGCCGCGCCCGCGAATTCAGCGGGCTGACACTCGCGCGGTCGGCCTCCACGCTTGTGCTTCGACTGGTTCTCGTGATTGGCGCGGGTCTCGGGGTGATGGGAGTCGTGCTCGCTGACGTGATCGTCACGTCGGTCCTGCTCGTCATCATGCTGCGATGGTTCGCGCCATTGTTGCGGCCGATGTTTGCACGCGATGTGCTTCGTCAGTCGCTCGCGTTCGGTCTGCCGCGCATCCCACACGGCTTCGCCATGCAGCTGATGGCCGTGGGTGATCGCTTTGTGATGACGCGCTACGTCTCGGTCCAGGAGATCGGTGTTTACTCGATGGGTGTGAGTTTCGGGCTGATCGAAAAGATCGTGCTTGGCGCGTTCGAGTACGCCTGGGCGCCGTTCTATTACGCGACCGCGCGTGAACCGGATGCGGGACGCGTGTTCAGTGCAATCGGCACCTACGGCATTGCGGCGCTCGCGCTGATGACGGCCGGGCTGTCGGCCATCGCCGCAGACCTGCTCGAGGTCGTCACCCACGGACAATACGTCTCGGCTGCCGACATCGTCAGCTGGACCGCAGTCGGCGTCTTCTTTTACGGTGTCTATCTGTTGACATCGATCGGCCTGAACATCACTTCACGGACGGCGTACTATCCCGTCACGACGGCCGTCGGCGCGGGATTGAACATCGGCTTGAACTTCGTGCTGATTCCTCGGTTCGGCATCATTGGCGCGGCGTGGGCGAACGGGGCCGCTTACGCCATTCAGGCGGCACTGGCATTTCGGTTTTCTCAACGATTCTATCCGGTGCGTTACGAGTATGGACGCATCTCGAGAGTTGTGATCGCCGCACTCATCGCCTTTCTCGTCGCGAAAAAGCTTCCAGTCATGCCGGCAGCGGTCGGGTTGGTCGTCCGCGGGGCGTCTGTCGTCACGATCATGGGCTCGCTGCTCTGGGTCACCGGCTTTTTCAACGCCGATGAAATCCAGGCACTGAGAGCGCTCCGTGCGTGGAGAAGACCGGGCGCGGTGATGCGATCCGCGGAGACGACCGAATTGGCTGGCGAGATCGTTTCGGTGGAAGTTCCGGAGGAAGCGGAGAGCCAGCTCGGCCGCAATTCATAGCGTTATCGGGGCCGAGACGATACAATAGGTGGTCCTTTCCTGACTCAAGTCTTATGCGACTTCCCGGCGGTTTCGCCGGGCTGAGTACCCCGGAGATCTGACAGCTCGATGGCACTGGCCCCGAATATTGCGGACGACGGACGGCAACCGCTGCCAGGTGGCGCCTTTCGAAGTTCGGTCGCGAAGCTCCGGGAATCCATCGCTATTCGTGCTCGCGCGCTACCACTCGCTCGTCACGCCTGGGCGCGTTACCGGCGGCGGCGCTACGAACAACGGATCCGCCGTTTCGTCGATGAAAAAACCGGCCGAGCGGATCGGCTTCCGATGGGGGCGGTCTACGAAGCGACCATGCGGTGCAACCTGCACTGCGAGTTCTGCTATGTCGGCGACCTGCTGAACATCGAAGGTGAATGGCGCCAGGAGATGACGCTCGAGGCGCTGAAGACGGCGTTTCCCGACGACCCGGGGTTGCAAGTCAGTCTGACCGGCGGCGAGATCTTCATGCGGAAGGACATCATGTCCGTCCTCGATCTCTTCCACGAGAAGGGTTACGCCTGCGGATACTTGACGACAAACGGGACGATCATCACCGAAGAGCGTGCCGAAGCGCTGGCGGATCTCGCCGCCGCCGGATTCCTTCGGCATATCAGCGTTTCGATCGATGGCCCCGGCGAGATTCACGATGCCGCGCGCGGGCTCAAGGGAACGTTCGAGCGAACGTGCACCGGCCTGCGACGCCTGCAGGCTGCGGCGAAACGAAAGCAAGCGCCTCTTCGGGTGAGCATCAATACCACCGTAGCGCACGAGAGCCTCGATGCGTTGGACCAGATGGTCGATGTCGCCGAAGAACTCGGCGTCGATGCAATCGGTTTGAATCACTTGATGTTCAGCACTCCCGAAGAAGTCGCTGAAACGGTGCGACTCATCGGAGCCAAGGACGCGTCCGTGATTGCCACATTCATCACGCCCGATCCCGGACTCGACATCGAGGAGGTTCGCCGCAAAGTTGGTGCGCTTCAGGACAAGTGCCGGCGCAAGAACGTGCTGTTCGATTTCCGTCCGAAGGTGCACCCGCAGCTGATCGACAACTACTACACCCCGGGCGCGAAACTCGAAGGCCGCTGCTTATATCCGTTTCTCCACGCCCGTGTCTCGTTTTCCGGTAAGGTCTATTTCTGTCCGTTCATCCGCGTCGAGGTCGGAGACCTGTCGAAGTCTTCGCTCGAGGACGTGTGGAATGGCGAACGGTATGTCGACTTGCGCCGGCGTCTGGTCGAGAACGGAATCTTTCCGGTCTGCCGTCGCTGCTGCAAAGTCGAATTGTCTCCAGTCCCTCTTGCTGAGCCTTTTGGCCCCGGTGTCCCGCGCCCGGTCAGGCGCGCGATTCCCTTGACTGTTGTCCGGTGAGTCACATCCAGATGCTAGGTCGCTTCACACTGCTCATCAACCCGCCGCTCATCAATGGCGTCGCATTCACTCGACAAGGCCGCTGCCAGGAACGCGAAGAGGTCCTTGGCACGACCAAGCCGCCGTACACGCTCGCGCTGACGGCGTCACTGCTGCGCGAAGCCGGCTGCGACGTGCGACTCGTCGACGCGACCGCCGAACGGCTCTCAATCGACGACGTGATCGCGCGGCTCGATCGCGAGCGATTCACGCCGACGCTGATCGTGTTTCCGACGACGACACCGACGCTCGATGCCGACGTGGCCGCGATCGCTCGACTGAAGCAACGGTATGGCGCGCCGATGTTCTGCTTCGGCCCGCACGCATCGACGGCACCGGCGCTGTCAATGGAACGCGTGCCGCTCGTCGACGGCATGTTCGTCGGTGAACCAGAGGACGCGATCGTTCAACTCGCACGGCTCGACGCTCTCGAAAAGGTCGGCGACGTCAACAGCCTGACCTGGCGTGTCGGTACGGTGGTGGTGCCGCACCGGACGCATGGGAGTTTCACCCGTTTCGCGACGATGCCGTATCCCTCATGGGATCTCGTCTCGCTGGATCGATATGCACTCCCGCTCGTCAACAAGCGCTATGTCATCGTCGAAACCAGTCGCGGATGCCCGTACACGTGTGACTTCTGCGTCGCCCCGATTCATCAGGGGCACAAGTTCCGCGAGCGAAGCGCAAAATCGATCGTCGACGAGATCGAACGGACGCATCGCGAGCTGGGTGTGGATTTCTTCTACCTGTGGGGCGACACCGTCACCCTCAACGTCAAATCGTTCACCGCCTTTTGCGATGAGTTGATTGCGCGGAATCTTCCGATTCAGTGGTTCGGAAATGCCCGTGCCGACAACCTGACCGACCCGGCGTTTGTCCACCGCCTCAAGCGCTCAGGTTGCTGGATGCTCGCGCTGGGCATTGAGACAGAGTCCGATGATGTGCGCAAGGACATGGTCAAACGGCTCGAACGGCAGAAGATTCAGGCGGCGTTCAAGAACATGCGCGAGGCCGGGATCAGATCCTTTGCGTTCTTCATCTTCGGTTATCCAGGCGAGACGCTGAAGACGATGGACCAGACGATCGACTACGCGATCGCGTTGGATCCGGATTTCGCCAACTTCTATCCGGCGGTTCCCTACCCTGGCACGGCGCTGTACGAGAAGTGCGTCCGCGATTCGCTGCTGCCCGCCGAGGCAGGGAACGACTGGTCGAAGATGGAGTACTCGTACTACCTGCTTCGCGGCAACGGTCTCGACGAACAGGTCGTCATGAGCGCGATCAATCGCGCGAAGCGGCGGTTCTTCCTTCGCCCCGGCTACATGGCTCGTCACGTTGGCGATGTCGCTCAGATTGCCCTGTCCAAGCAGAACATCGTCTGGCAGGTGCTGACGCGCACGCTGTTCGGGGCGCCGGTCGTCGATACGTCGTCAGCGGCGCCGCAGCGGCAAAATCAAAGCGCGTAGGGGTGGACGGCTCGAAGTTCCTCGATCGAGAGCCGGCGGTGGGTCTGTGACAATCGCGGATGCCCGGCCACGAATCGGCGCAACTCGACGAGCTGCTTCAGATAGCCCAACGCTTCTTTTGTGTTCATTTTGCTTTCGCCGGCAGTCCTCCCGACAAACACATAGGGAACTTCGACCACGGATGCGGGCCGCCCGCGTACGAGCAGTTCGAGACAAATCTTGAAACCCCCGGCGGAGATGCGGACATTGCGCGCCAGATCGCGACGAATCAGAAAGAACCCGGACGTGGCGTCGCGAATGGGTGTCACGGATCGCGCGAGCAGACACGCGAACCGTGACATGAGGAGCCGGCCGAGGCCCCAACCGCGAGTCCCGCCGCCAGGAATGTACCGGCTGCCAATCACGAACTCCGCGGAGGTGGATTGCATCACCGCGAACATGCCGGGGAGCAAGCCGGGCGGATGACTGAGATCGGCGTCCATCACCCCGACGATCGGCGCGGTGGCCGCAGCAAAGCCTTCAATCACCGCCGTGCCAAGGCCAAGCTTGCCCGCCCGATGCAGAACTTTGATGCGGTAGCTCGCCGCGAGCTCGTCGGCGAGCGCGCCCGTCCCGTCGGGCGAGTTGTCGTCGACGATCACGATCTCGCCGTCGATACCCCCGGCTGCATAGGTCGCGGCGATTTTCTCGACGAGATCCTTCAAGCGATCGCGCTCGTTGTAGGTCGGAACCACAATCGCCAGCGCGGCTGGTTGTTGGATGGCGGCCAAGGATGGAACTCCCAAGCACTATAATTCAAGCACCCGGCCCGCTGACATGACAAACCGCGTGTTGCTGGCGCTTGCATGCGTCCTTCTCGTCGTCCGTCTGCCATCTCTCGTGCAACCGATGGGCGCCGATCAGGGCTTGTACGCATATATCGGCGAGCGGATTCGTTCAGGAGGCGTGCCTTACCGTGACGCCTGGGATCAGAAGCCGCCAGCGATTCATGTCACGTACGCAGTGATGCGCGCGGTGCTTCCACGCGACGCGGCTGTTCCCGCAGCCGACCTTCTCGCCGCCACGCTCATCGCGACCTGCCTGTGGCAACTTGGCGGAGCACTTGCCGGTCCCCTTGTCGGTCCATGGTCAGCCGTCGTGTTCCTGTTCCTCTCGAATCCCGCCTTTGCGAGACTCGCCGGCGTCAGCGTCCGGGCTCAGTGCGAGACATTCATCGCGCTCGTCGTCACGACAGCGTTCCTGTGCCTTGCGCGAAGCAAGAACGCGCGACAGGCAACAGTCTGGTACCTCGTCGCGGGAGCGTTGTTCGGGATTGCATTTGCGTTCAAATACAACGCGATCGCATACGTTCTCGCCGGGCTGTTCGCACTGCTCGTCTGGAAGCGACTTACTCCTGGCGCGATCGTTTGCATGGGCATTGGCTTTCTTGCACCGGTGGCGCTGTTTGCGGCGTGGTTTGCCACCACGCATGGCCTCGGTGACCTCTACGACGCGACGATCACCTATAACGTCAGGTATTCGGGAGAAACGTACGAGGGCGCCTGGGACGCGGTCTCGTACCTACTCACGTTTCCAGTCCGTCACGCGCGCGTCGATGCCCTGTGGCTGGTGGGTGGCGCGGGCTGTGCCGTGCTCTTGGTGGCGGCGCGCCGGGGACTCGATCGCCTGGTGCCCGTCGCGTGGACGGCTGCGGCCTGCTTGACCATTGCTATCAACGGAAGTCGCGATCTGCCGCAATACTTCGTTCAGGCCGCCCCTGCGCTGGGGCTCGCTGCCGCATGGGGCGCGATGTTTCTCCGCACGACATCGCGGATTGCGAACACGCTGCTCGCGTGCGTGATCGCAATCGCGATCTGGCGGGTCAACGATTTTAGCAAGCTCGTCGACAACACCCGTCACGATCTCCGTTTCATGACGGGGGCAATGACACGCGGTGAGCACCTCGCGAGATACGGCGATCGAGCGACACGAAAATACTCAGCGCTGGCGATGGACGAGCTCGGTCAATTCATTGAATCGCACAGCACACCAGCCGATACCGTCTATGTCTTTGGCTTTTCGTCCGGCGCATACGTGAGAGCGGCGCGAGCCAGCGCGTCACGCTTCTTCTGGAGCCGCCCGGTGATTGTCGGATTCAACGAGGGTCGGCCAGGGTATGGGGTCGCCGGTCTTCTCGGTGATCTCCGCCGCAGTCGTCCGGTCATCGTGGCGCTTCAACAGCGGGATTGGTATCCGGATGTCGACGACTCAGCGCACTTTTTCATGACGACTTCAGCCCTTGCCGACTGGCTGCACGAAGGCTACCAACCGGCGACCGGGCCGGAAGGATTCGACATCTGGATGAAGAAGGCGCCGGCGCAATGAACGCTGGCGCGGATCTCTCGCGCGGGATTTTCGGCTGGATTCTGATCGCCATTCTCGCGATGGCGGCGCTCTTGCGCGGACTCTTCCCCGCCGCCGATCCGCCCTGGAACCCTTCGGTCGGTATCGTCTGGCACGACGAGGGGGCATGGGTCCATAACGCACGCAATCGGGCCTTGTTCGGCTCCTGGTCGCTGGACAAATGGAATCCGATGTACATCGCGCCGGTGTTCACGGGGCTGGAGTACGCGGCGTTCCGATCGTTCGGGGTGGGTGTTCGACAGGCCCGGTTGGTGCCGGAGCTTTGCGGCTTCGCGGCCGTGTGCCTGCTCGCGTTGGGCGTGAAACGGAGTGGTGGCCGCCTTGCGGCTCTAATTGCCGCGGCGCTCCTGGGCACCAACTATTTCTACGTCATGTGGGACCGGACGGCGTTGATGGAAGGGCCGATGGTCGCGTTCATGGTCGCAGCGTGGTACTGCTACACCCGCGCTGACGACAGTCCGCGCTGGGGGATTGCCGCAAGCGCGTGCGCACTGCTGGCGTTTTTTACCAAAGCGGCGGCGGCATTTTTTGTCGCCGCCATAGCACTCGATGCGTCCACCGCGCTGCTGCTGCGCTGGAAAAAGCCGCACTTGATGCGGTATACGCGTCCGGCGTTGTGGACGCTTGCTGGTCTGGTGATGATCGGCGTCGTCGCGCTCGTCGTTTTTGTCGTGCCAAACTGGTCCGACTATCGCTTTTACAACTGGCAGATGTCGGTGACGAGAAAACCCAGCTACGACGTCAAATCGATCCTCGATCGGGCGACGTGGCTTCCGCTTCAGGACGCATTCACCCGCACATGGTTCGTCATGGCGATTGCCATGACTCACGCCGCCGGACTGATCGCACGCTGGCGTGAGCTGCGCTCCGGTGAACGGCTTCTCGTGTGGTGGGTCGTGCTCGGTGCGGCCGAACTGATTCTGCACGACGCGGGAAACGAACGCCGGTTCGTATTCTTCATCCCGGCCTTCGTCGCGCTTGCATCGCTCGCTCTCGGACGGTTGCAGATCCTGCCGCGAGAGGTCGAAGAGACGCCCAGGACGCGCGCGATCCTGGCCCTTCCACTTGTCCTGTACGGCGCCTATGTGGTCTTTGGATCGTTCGTCCGGATTGCATTTCTGCGCGAGATTAGCCCCAACGTGCGGATCGCTGCGGCGCTCGCCATCATATTTGCGGCGGTTCTGTTCAGCACGTGGCCGCGGCTGCCTCGCAGCCTGTCGGCGGCGATACCGCGACGTGGAGTCGTTCTGCTGACCGTTCTGCTCTCCGCAGGCAACCTAATCCAGTACATGCAGTGGGCCTTCGCTCGCACCTACAAGAACTACGAAGCCTCACGCGAGCTGGGCCGCCTGCTGCCGCCGGGGACGCTCGTGCACGGCAAACTCGCCAATGGCCTGTCGTTGGAGAACCGCATCCGGCCGATCTTTGTCGGACGGGGGTTCGGCAATTACGACGATCGGAAGAGCCGCGACGATGTGCGATATATTTTGACTTACATCGCGCCGAGCCTCGGCTACGAGTCGCAGGCGCATAACCCCATCATTCAGGACGTGATCGACGCTTACCCGAACCACAGGATCGTTGCGACGTTCGACGTGAGAGAAACGGCCACGGGGCACGACCGCGCAGCACTCATCGATAAATTCGGCAGTGGCCGACAGAACTTGTTGCAGAGCGGGCGTGCGAAAGATTGACGAACGCGCCATCAAGGCGCACGCGGACCTTCGTTTCCGTTCCGAGTACGACTACGCGCTCTTCGAGTACTACCGGAGCGCCAAGGTCATCGCTTTCCTCGATCGATCCGGCATTCCCGTGCGCGGCCGCGTACTCGACGCCGGCTGCGGCGGCGGCGGCATGCCGCTGTCGCTTGCGGAAGAAGTCGATCAGGTCGTCGGCATCGATCCGGCAGAACGGTTTCACGAGGCCGGTGTGCGGCTCGGGCGTGAGCGGCACCTCGGAAATCTGCACTTCGCGCTCGCTGATGGCATGGCTCTGCCGTTTGCGTCCGGATCATTCGATCTCGTGCTCTCGCATGCGGTCATCGAACACGTGTCGGATGCACTTCTGTACCTTCGTGAGTGTGCCCGGGTGCTTGCGCCTGGCGGGCACGTGTATTTGTCGACATCGCCGTATCTATCGTTTGCAGGTGCACATCTGCCACGGCTGAAAGTTCCGATTCCTCTCCATCTGATTTTCGGGCGACGCGTGGCCTTCGCAACCTTTCGCGTGCTCGCGCGCCATGCCGCCTGGTCGCTGAAAGAGCCGGCGAACGAGAACTCGTTCATCAAGGCGGCGCGGAGAGGAGAGATCAAGCACGACGACTTGCTGGAGAAAGTACGCGTGGGACGGCTGCGCAACCTGATCGCACAGGCCGGACTGAAGATCGTGCGCGAGGAACTGCACGTCACGTCGACGGTTCGAAAGCTTCCCACCCCGGTGGCGCGCTGGATCCGGAACAGCACGCTCACGCAGGATGCACTTATCAGCAATATGGAATACGTGCTGGCAGGGCGGTAACGTGGCGGAAATCACCAAGTACAAGCCGGATGACAAGCGCGCCGTGGAGGCACTTTATCGCCGTGTCTTTGGTCATGATGCGGCTGAATCGAGCCGTCTGCGCTGGGACTGGCAATACCGTCGGAATCCGAATAATCCCGGACAGGAACCGGAAATCTGGGTCGCGCGTGAAGGCACGACGCTGGTCGGACAGTACGCCACGATGCCCGTCAGGGTGTCGCTCAAGGGACTGGAGCTGCAGGGGTCGTGGGGCATGGACGTCATGGTCGCGCCCGAACGGCAACGGCAGGGACTTGGCGAGGTTCTGTTCCGCACCTGGGATCGGAACGTCGGAGCGTCGCTCGGCCTCGGTCTGTCGGATTCGTCGCATCGACTCTTCCAGAAACTGAAGTGGCCGAACGTCGGGCCGGTCCCGTGTCTGGTCAAACCGCTCACCCGACGCGCGCTACGCCGGCCGAACTGGCCGGTTGCGATCAACCGGCTCGTCTCGGCGATCACACTGCCGATCGTGTTGATCATTTCACGCGCGCGGCCGGTTCGCTCAGAGGTCAGGCTCGTCCAGCGCTTCGATGAGAGTTTCACCGAGCTGTGGGAGACACTCGCGCCGAAGTTCGATCTCGCCGTCCGCCGCGACGCCGCGTATCTCAATTGGAAGTTCGTCTCGGCCCCGCACGTACGCTACTCCATCGCCGTGGCGCGGCGCGACGATCGCAATATCGGATACGCCGTCTACCGTCATTTGCACGAGCCGCGCGGACGGGTCACGCTGCTGGTCGACTTTCTCGCCGATCCGGATGACGAAGGGGCATTTCGCACGCTGTTGCACTGGATCGATCGCGAGGCGCGCCAGGCCGACTCGGACAAGATTCGCGTGTTCGCCACGCACGCGGCCTTCCGTCGCGCACTCCGCCGCTCCGGTTACTTCCCGGTCAAGTCAACGATGGAGTTCGTGGTCAAGATTAACGGCATCGACGTGCCACGTCCGTTCTACGAGAGCACCGAGAAGTGGCATGTGACGCTCGGCGACTCGGATCAGGATCGCTGACGCGTATGCATTTGCTCGTTGGCATCGACACGGAAGGCGACAATCAATGGGACGCCGCCGCACGCGCGAACCAGCAGTTCTCGAACATCTACGCGCTGCCCCGGCTGCACGCTTTGTTTGCGCGCCATGGCGTGCGGCCCACCTACGTCATTACGTATCCGGTTGCACGCGATCCGCGATCCGCAGAAGTGCTGCGCGAGTTACTGGCCGGCGGTGACTGCGAGATCGGCGCGCATCATCACGCGTGGGAAACACCGCCGTGCAGCGACGACGACATCCGAAAGCATCCGTATGCGTGCACGTTACCGCGCCATCAATTCGAAACGCAGCTCGCGTCATTGACCGAAAGCATCAGCCATGCCGTCGGGATCCGGCCGGTCTCATACCGGTCCGGGCGATTCGGTTTTTCCGCCGATCACGTCACCGCTCTCGAGCGGTGTGGATACATGGTGGAATCCAGCGTGGCGCCATTGTTTTGCGAGACGCACAAAGGGGGACCGGAATTCGTCGAAGCACCGCTGACGCCGTATTTCCTTGCCTACGACAGCGCCACCCGCCCAGGCACGAGCGGCGTGCTCGAGGTTCCAGTGTCGTGCGCGCTCGATCGGAGGCTGCCTCGACGACTCCAATATGCCTACGCGCGAGCGCCGCGTCCATACTTCACCAAGCGCGTGCTGCGTGCTCTTCGCGTCGTCAAGCTCCAATGGCTGCGTCCGTCATATTCATCGTTGGCCGACATGATCACACTCGCCCGCACGCTCGCCCGAGCCGATGAACCGGTCCTGAATCTTCTCTTTCACTCGAGCGAAGCGATCGTCGGTGGCAGTCCATACAATCGCACGTCAGGCGAGTTGGACGCGTTCTGCGAACGGCTCGAGCGTTTCTTCGCCTTCGCGACCGGTGAGTTGCGAGCGGTACCGGCGACCTTGGCCGAGTTTCGGCGCGCCTACGCCGGCTGATGCGAATCCTTCACGTCACCCCGCATTTGCCGCCGGACCAGGCCGCCAACGCCTTGCTCCCGTGGCAACTGGGAAACTGGGCGCGAGACGCTGGCGACAGCGTCGAGTACGTCGCGCATCCGGCGCGCGCCGGTGGGCGCACCGACCTCGCAGGGCCGGTCACATGGCTTCCGCGACGAAGCGGTGGATTCTTCGATCGCACGCTGCGAGTGGGTTCGCTGTTTGGCGCGTGGCGGATTCAGCGCGCACTCGCCCCGCTGCTCGCTCGCGCCGACGTCGTCCATGCTCATAGCAACGGCCTGCTCTCTGAAGTCGCCGTGCTCGCGGCCGTTCGAGCGAAGAAGCCCGTTGTATTGACGCTCTATGGCACCGAGATTTGGCACTACCGGCGGAAGCGCGGACGGCCGGATCTGTTTACTCGCGCCTATCACGATGCCTCGTACGTGACGTTCTACAGCGAGCGGTTGATGGGCCGGGCGTTCGAACTGGGGCTGCGCCGCCGCAATGCGCAGGTGATTTATCCGCCGGTCGGAGAAGGGTTCACCTGGCATGACGATGAGCAGCAAGCGGAGGAGCGAGCGGCGCTCGGGATCGGCAATCGGCATCTCCTGCTGAACGTCAAGCGGCTGCATCCACTCGCTGGCCAGCGTATCCTCATCGAAGCGATGATGGATGTCGTGCACGCCCATCCGGACACGCGGCTCGTCGTCTGCGGTGAGGGGCAGTTGCGTGACGAACTGCAGGCCGCGGCACGCTCGGCAGGCGTCGAGCGTCACGTTGATTTTACCGGCCTCGTCGACAACGTCGCGATCGCCCGCTACTGCGCGGCAGCGGATCTGTTCGTACTTCCGTCGCTGCTCGAAGCGCTGCCTACCGTTGCCGTCGAGGCGCTCGCGTGCGGCACCCCTGTGTTGTCGAGCGACAATCCGGGCGGGCTCGAACTGAACGGGCTGTTCGGCCCGGACGTGTCGATCGTGCCCGGGGAACAGCCACTGGCCCTTGGCAAAGCGATCACACACTTTCTTCAAAACAAGCGACGGACGCTCTCGGGAACGAAAGAGGTCATCGATCGCGAATTCAGGCCGGATGCCGTCGCCAGGCAGTACTGGGCGATTTACGAAGAGGTAGGAACATGCCGTTGATCGACGAGATTTCAGCAGCCATAACCGCCGCGATGAAAGCGAAGGATCCGGCGAGACTCGCGCCGCTGCGGATGGCGAAAGCGGCACTGATGAATCGCGAAGTCGAGAAAGGACGCCCGCTCGATGAGACTGAGGCGCAGCAGGTCGTGGCGTCTCTGATCAAGCAGCGTCGCGATTCGATCGAGCAGTTTCTGAAGGGGGGACGTCAAGAGCTCGCTGCACGCGAGACGGCGGAAATCGCTGTGCTCGAAACCTACTTGCCTCCGCCGGTCGATCCCGCAGAGATCGAACGCGCGGTTGATGAATCGATTCGCGAAGCGGGCGCAACGTCGGCAAAGGATATCGGACGTGTGATGAAGGCGGTGATGAGCCGCATGGCCGGAAAGGGAGCTGACGGCCGCACGATCAACGAGATCGTGCGGCGAAAACTGGGCGCGTGAGCGCTAACCAAACTTTTGCCCATCGAGCGCCGTCTAATCATTTTGAAAGGCACGCACAAGCCTCTCATCCATCCTCCATTAGCCCCTGCGGCAACGCAGGGGCTTTTTTTGTACACCCCCACCCGCGCAGAGTCACTTTTACACGTCTTCAGGTGACCGATCGTCTCGAAACCGGACGCCTTGTAATAGTTGTCAAGCACCCGTGTGGTACCCTCGGCTGTTAATGTTCCGCTCGAATAGCTCCGTGTCTGGATTGGTCACACCGATAACCACCCCCTGCATCACACAATGAGTGTGAAGCTCGCGCGTTCGGCCGGCCTGATCAGCGTGGCGACCATGGCCAGTCGTGTGCTCGGCGTGGCGCGCGAAATGGTGCTCGCCGCGTTCTTCGGCGCCAGCGGCGGCATCGAAATGGACGCGTTCAATGTCGCCTTTCGTATCCCGAACCTGCTGCGTGATCTCTTTGCCGAAGGCGCCATGACCGCTGCGTTCGTTCCAACCTTCACGCGCACGTTGACCACAGAGGGGCGCGAGGCCGCGTGGCGTCTTGGCAATCTGGTGATCAACGCGCTGCTCGTCATCACCGGCTTCATCGTCCTCATCGGGATTGTGTTTGCCGCTCCGATTACGCACGCGTTTGCGCCATGGTTCGCGGACACACCGGGAAAGCTCGAACTCACGACCGAATTGACGCGGATCATGCTGCCGTTTCTCGCCACCGTGGCGGTCGCGGTTGCGATGATGGGGATGCTGAACTCGCTCCGCCGCTTCTTCATTCCCGCCTTCTCGCCGGCGATGTTCAACGTCGCCACGATTCTCTGCGCCTTCACGCTCGTCCCGGTGATGCCTCGAGTCGGCTTACGGCCGATCGTGGCGATCGCCCTGGGCACGATTCTCGGTGGCATCGGCCAGATCGCCCTGCAGTGGCCGGTACTGCGAGGGGAAGGCTTTCGTTACCAGCCAATCATCGACTTCAAGGATCCGAAGCTGCTCGAAGTGTTGCGTCTCATGGGTCCGGGCACGCTTGGTCTCGCGGCGGTGCAGATCAACGTCTTCGTGAACACGTACCTCGCTACCAGTCAGCAACAAGGCTCCGTCTCCTGGCTGAATTACGCGTTTCGGTTGATGTACCTGCCGATTGGACTCTTCGGTGTGTCGATTGCGACTGCCGCCTTGCCAGAAATTGCCCGGCGAGCGAATGAGGGGGACACGGCCGGGATGCAGCGCACAATTTCGAGCGCGCTCCGCATGATGTTGATGCTGAACGTCCCGGCAACCATTGGACTCATCGTCTTGTCGGAGCCAATCGTGGCGCTGCTGCTCGAGCGCGGAAACTTTCGTCCATATGACACGATGGCAACAGCGGCCGCCCTGATCTTCTATTCACCGGGCCTGCTTGGCTACTCCGCCGTCAAGATCGCCTCACCGAGTTTCTACGCCCTTCGCGATAGCCGCACGCCCGTGATCGTCAGCGTCATCGCGGTGCTCACCAATTTGACGATCAACCTGATGCTCGTGCGCGTGATGGGCTACCGGGGACTGGCTCTAGGCACCGCGCTCGCGGCGATGGTCAACGCGGGGGCGTTGTTGTGGCTGCTGCGTCGCCGGCTGGGCGGACTCGACGAACGGCGCGTCGTGATTGCGTTTGCGAAGATTCTCGCAGCCTCCGTCGCCATGGGTATCGCCGCACGCCTCACCGCGTCGTCGCTGGCAACGATGTTTCCACCGACGCATTTTCTGTTACGCGCTGTCGAACTTGCCGCGGCGATCACGGTTGGTGTGCTCGTCCTCGCCGCCGCAGCGCGGCTGCTTCGGCTTGCCGAGTTCGACGACGCATTTTCACGCGTGTTGAAGCGACTGCGACCGTCCGCATGATGTTGTTCAGCGCACTCTGTAGGGACTGTTCATGATCTCGCGCCTTCGTCTTCACCCGACGATTCTGCTCATGGCTTCAGCGCACCTCATGGTCGATGGATACGCCAACATCTACGCGCCGATGTTGCCCATTCTCATCCCTCGTCTGGGCTTGTCACTGGCGGCGGCCGGCACTTTGACGATGCTGTTTCAGATGGCGGCTTCGGTTGCCCAGGTCGGATTCGGCAATCTGGCGGATCAGTGGCGCCCGCGAACACTCATCACCATCGGTCCAATTGTGTCAGTGGCGATCCTGAGTCTCATTGGCCTCGCCACCTCACGCGTGATGCTCGCGTGCATCCTGATCGTGGGTGGCCTTGGCGCCGCAGCCTTTCATCCGCCTGCGGCCGCGCTTGCACACCGGCTCGGTGGAGATCGGCGCGGCCTGGCGATGTCGGTCTACATCACCGGCGGGACGCTGGGTTTTTCATTAGGGCCATTGTTCTTCGCGCCATTCGCAGAGAGATTTGGCCTCCAGTGGACGCCGCTGCTTGCGTTGCCCGGGCTCGCGGTGGTGGCGTTCTTCATTCACCGCGTTCCGGAAATCCCGCTGCACCCGTCAACCAGCCGCGGGTTCGCGGCGCTTCGCCCTTACGCCAAGCCGCTCGCGCTTCTCTACACGATTGTCGTACTGCGAACGCTTGCATCACTGACGTTCGCCACGTTCGTGCCTGTCATGCTTACTCGCCGGGGCATGTCGGTCGGCGAGGCCGGCGCATCGGTTGCCGCATATCTCTTCGGAAGCGGTGTCGGTGGCTTTTTTGGCGGGCCAATCGCCGACAGATTTGGCGCTCGCGCGGTCATCGCGCTGTCGCTCGTGGTCTCGACGCCGTTCCTGTTCGTGGCGCCATTCCTGAGCGGCTGGATGTTCGTGGTCGTGCTTGCGATCGGTGGGCTTTTTTTGCAGTCGACATTGCCCGTCAACGTCACCTTCGGCCAGTCTCTTGCACCTGTCAGCGCAGCGACGGTTTCATCGCTGATGATGGGCTTCGCATGGGGAACTGGAGGTCTGAGCGTGCCGTTTGTAGGCATGATCGCCGACCGGATCGGCATTGAGCACACCCTCGTCGGGGTTTCGTTGATTCCGCTCGCCGCCGCTGCATGCGCGCTGCCCCTTCCGGCGCGCGCGTCCGCTCACGTGCCGCCTCAGCCCGCCGACGTCGTCATCCCGGAGACCGGACGTTGACGGTCGCTGTGGTACGATAGTTTCTTCGGATCGACGAAAACGATGACCCGCTATGCCCGCCCGAATTCGCTGAGCTACTCATTCGGTCCCGGACCTATCACTCCCGCGGTGAAGTGGATTATCTGGGCCAACATCGCGGCATTTGTGGCGACGGTCATCCGCCACGATCTGCTGAACGTGCTCGGCGTGGTTCCCGCCGACGTCATCGAACGCCGCTGGATCTGGCAGCCGGTGACGTACATGTTCATGCACGCCGGGCCTGCTCACATTCTCTTCAATATGCTTGGCGTCTGGATGTTCGGCGTCGAGCTCGAGCGCCTGTGGGGCACAAAGTTTTTCGTCCGCTACTATGCCGTGACAGGAATCGGTGCCGCGATCACGACGATTCTCGTGGCGCTGTTGCCATTTGCGATCACCCGGGCGACCTATAACACCGTCACGGTAGGTGCCTCGGGTGCGCTCTTCGGCATTCTGCTCGCGTTCGCGATGTATTACCCCGAGCGCCCGATCCTGATGGCGCTCATCTTTCCTATTCCTGCGAAATACTTCGTCATCATCATCGGCGCGCTGTCGTATTTTTCTTCGCCGGGTGGTGTCGCACACGCCGCGCACCTTGGCGGGCTGATCTTCGGCTACCTCTTCCTCCGGGGCGGCCGCGGCGGCTTGACCGCCGAATTCAAGTATCGCTACTTGAAATGGAAGATGAATCGGCTCCGCCGCAAGTTCGACGTGTACTCTGGCGGTCGATCGGATTGGGACCGCAAGGTGCACTGACATCACACAGTTTCGCTTCCAGACGCTGCTCGTCATCGGCTTGCTGGTCAGGCTTGGCGCGATGCCGCTCGACGGCACCGAAGACATGATGGTCTGGAAGACGTGGAGTTATGGCGCACTGCATCAAGGCGTCACGTCACTCTACGGCGTCGGAGGCAGTCCTCCCGTGCGAGGCCTCGTCCACTGGGGCAACCGATCCACCACTGTCGACTATCCACCTCTGGCGCTCTATGAGCTGGCAGTCGCCGGTCTCGCCTATCAAACGTTTTTCCCCGAATTTGAAAACACGCGCTGGCTGAACGCCGCAGTCAAGCTTCCGGGATTGCTGTCGGAGATCGCCTTGACGTGGTGTCTCTATGCATTCGCGCGGCGCCGGTACGGAATCCCGGCAGCGCGGTGGGCGGCACTCGCCTATTGGGCAAACCCGGCCAGTGTTCTCAATGGAGCGGTGCTGGGCTACCTCGATCCATTGACGGCATTGCCAGCGATGGCGAGTATCGGCATGGCAACCCTCGGCCCCGCCATGGTTGCCGGCGCTCTCCTCGCGCTGGCGTGCTTGACCAAGGCCCAGGCCGTCTTCCTGGTGCCCGTGGTGGTACTCGCCGCCTGGAATAGCTCGAAGACGAAGCCCGTATGGGCAGCGGCGCGAACCGTCGCGGCAGCCGCGATTGTCGCTCTCGTCGTCGTTCTTCCTTATTTGTTCATCGGCGCCGGACGGAACGTCGCACAAGGCGTGAGTTCGTTGCTGCGACACGACATGCTGTCGGCGTACGCGGCAAATCTCTGGTGGGTCGTCACCTACTTCATGCGTGCATCGTACGCCGTGGCGGACATGGGAGCCTGGGCGGCCTGGACGATGCCGATGCGGATCCTCGGGATGTCAACGATCGTGCGGCTCGGGTATCCGGATCCGCGTCCGTTCGCAACGGCTGCCGTTGCCGTTGCGGCGCTGTGGGCCCTTTGGCAGGCACGACAGTCGCGCGACTTGTCGTTGTTCTGTGCGCTCGGCGCGTTCATTGTCCACGCCTACTTTGTGCTGGGGGTGGCCGTACATGAGAACCACCTGTATCTCGCAGTTCCGCTGCTCGCGCTCGCCGCCAGTGCGCGCCAACGCCTTCGACAGATTCACCTCGCCCTGAGCGTGGTGATCGCGCTGAATCTGTTTTTGTTTTTTGGACTCGGTCGCGCCGTCCCACTCCCGCCACGCACCTTTACGATCATCGATGCGACCGTGCTCCTTGCTGCTGTCAATTGCGCGGTGTTCGTCTGGCACGCGCGCGTGTTCAACGATGAATGTCGTGCGGCTGCATCCGTCGATCAGCGATTGTGAAAATAGGTGTCGGTGTGGTCGAGCCAGTCCTGGCGAATAGGGCTGAACAGATCGAGCTCGAACGTATCGTCGAGCGCTTCGGCCTGGTGTTCGACCCATGAGGGAATGTGAAGGACCTCTCCTTCACGTACCGTGATCTCTTCGCCGCGAATCAGGAACTTGAGGGCGCCCTGGAGGACGTAGGTCATCTGCTCGCTCTCGTGCGAGTGCATGGGAACGAGCGCGCCCTTCTTCAAGTAGACCTGCGCCACCATCTCGCGCTCGCCGGTGACGATCTTTCGCGAAATCATCTCGGTGACCTTCTCGAGCGCAATCTCGTCCCAGCGATGAAGCTGCACCGTCTGTGTCGCCACACGCACGCCCTTTCTCGCCCAAAAACGACGATTATATCGTGCCGCCCCACCTTGGGTCCGCGCCGCCGGCCTCGGCTTGCTCAGGTCCGCGATGTTATAATCAAGCGTTTGGCCAGACGCCACTGCCGGTCCCATAGGCGTGATCGGCGGCCGTGTCAGCACCCGCACACAGGCACGAGGGTTCCGGACGAATGAAGGGAACGGCGGTCAGCAACGGCCCGAGCACTCGCACCGCGCCAACAGGCGTCGATCACCGTGGCCTTACACGCGACGACTTTCTCAGGGCCTACCGAATCATGGTCCTGTCGCGGCGCATCGACGACAAGGAAATCCAACTCAAAAACCAGAGCCTGATCTTTTTCCAGATCAGCGGCGCGGGACATGAAGCGATTCTGGTTGCCGCCGGGATGACGCTGCGGGCTGGCCACGACTGGTTCTACCCGTACTATCGCGATCGTGCCTTGTGCCTGACGTTGGGTGTCACGCCGCACGAGATGTTTCTCGCCGGTGTCGGCGCCAAGAACGACCCGAGTTCCGGCGGCCGTCAGATGCCCTCGCACTGGGGCCATCAAGGACTCAACATCGTCTCGCAGTCGAGCCCGACGGGCACTCAGTGCCTGCAGGCGATTGGCGCGGCAGAAGCCGGTCAACTGTTCAACAAGATCACCGCCATCGAGCACCGCTCGGAACTGTTCCGGCCGGACGAAGTTGTGTATTTGTCGGTCGGCGACGGGGCCACGAGCGAAGGTGAGTTCTGGGAGTCGTTGAACACCGCGTGCCTGGAACACCTTCCGCTGGTCTGTGTCGTCGAAGACAACGGCTACGCCATCTCGGTCCCGGTCGAAGTGCAAACGGCCGGGGGGGACATTTCGAAGCTGGTAGCGTCGTTCCCCGGACTGTTCGTGCAGAGTGTCGATGGCACCGACTTCCTCGCAAGCTACCGCGCGATGGCCGACGCTGTCGCGTATGCTCGCGCGAGGAAAGGCCCGTCGCTCGTTCACGCGAAGGTGACCCGGCCGTACTCCCACTCGTTGTCAGACGACGAGAAGCTTTACAAGACCGCGGAGGAGCGAGCGTCGGAGGCGAAACGCGATCCGATCGTCCGCTTTGCGGCGTTCCTGAAAGCCGAAGGGCTGGCGTCCGAGGCAGAACTGGAGACGCTCGCCCGCGAGGTGGATGCGGAAGTCAATACCGCGGCCGAGCAGGCAAAGAAGGCGGAGAAACCGTCGCCAGACAGCGCCGCGCTCTACGTCTATTCTCCCGATGTCGATCCATCGTCGGAGAGTTTCGATACCCCTCCGGCGCCGAGCGGCAAGCCGGACACGATGGTGGCCGCGATCAATCGCACTTTGAAAGACGAGATGGCGCACAATCCGCGCATCGTTGTCTTCGGTGAAGACGTTGCCGACTGCAGCCGCGAGTCAGCGCTCGAGCAGGTGCCGGGCAAGGGAGGCGTTTTCAAGGTCACGCACGGACTCCAGCGGGCGTTTGGCGGCGCGCGCGTGTTCAACTCACCACTGGCCGAGGCAAACATCGTCGGACGCGCCATCGGGATGGCCACGCGTGGCCTGAAGCCGGTCGTCGAGATCCAGTTCTTCGATTACATCTGGCCCGCGATGATGCAGATGCGCGACGAGATGTCGATGCTGCGCTACCGATCGAACAACGCGTTCTCGTGCCCGATGGTGATCCGCACCGCGATCGGCGGCTACTTACGCGGCGGTGCGCCGTATCACAGCCAGTCCGGTGAAAGCATCTTCGCCCATTGTCCAGGTATCCGCGTCGTGTTCCCCTCGAATGCGCGCGACGCAGCAGGGCTCCTGCGCACCGCGATCCGATGTGATGACCCGGTGTTGTTCCTGGAGCACAAGCACCTCTACCGTCAGACCTACAACAAGGGGGAGTATCCCGGACGGGATTACATGATTCCGTTTGGCAAGGCGTCGGTGCGGCGCGAGGGGAGCAACGTCGTCGTGATCACCTGGGGCGCCCTCGTGCAGCGCTCGCTTCTTGCGGCACAGCAGGCGGAAAAGGACGGGATCAGCGTGATGGTGATCGATCTGCGCACCATCGCGCCATTCGACTGGGATGCCATTGCCGCGGCGGTCAAGCACACGAACCGGGTCGTCATCGCGCACGAGGATCAGCTCACGTGCGGCTTCGGCGCGGAACTCGCCGCGCGTATCGCGGATCAGCTGTTCGAGCACCTCGATGCACCGATTCGCCGGGTTGCCGCGCTCGATACTCCCGTCGCCTACGCGCCTGTGTTGGAAGAAGTCATCCTGCCGCAGTCGGCCAACGTTCTGAAAGCCATTCAAGAAGTCGCACGATATTAGTCACGGCGTATCATGGGCCGTGCTCGCCCAGCGGACCAGTGTCTTCGCCCTGGCGCTCGTTCTCGTCGTCCCGCGCGCGTTCGACGTGGAGGAACGCCGCGCAACTGGCAGCCTGCCGGCGCACGTGGCCGCGGCATTCGATGAGATGGCCGCATGTACTCTCTCGCCGCCTGGCGATTACGTGATCTTCGATCGCCGGGCGCATGCGGTTTACACCATCGCAAAAGGCGACGAGGCGCCAAAACGAATCGTTCAAATCGGATCCGAGACCGGGCGCATCATTCGTCCGACGGCGTTCAATTCGGCACCGGACGGGAGCTTTGTGGTCGCAGACGCGCCCGGCAATCAGCAGCGTGTTCAGTTCTTCACCGCCAGCGGCACGACACTCGGCGGATTCACGATGCCGGGTCGCGGCGTTCCGCAGATCACCCTCGGCGATCTCGTGCTCAGCGGGCTTGGAACATTGGAGTACACAGGGCAGACGGTTCTGATCAGTCAACCAGAACTCGGATCGCTGGTTGTTGAGTACCTGCCCACGGGCACACCCCTGCGCACGTTCGGCGACCTTCGAGAAACGGGGCAGGAAAAGGATCCGCAAGTGCACCACGCGTTGAACGTCGGTATCACGCTGCTCAATCCCCGCGGTGGGTATTACTTCGTGTTCCTCTCCGGCGTCCCGTTATTTCGCAAGTACGACGCCGCCGGCAAGTTGGTATTCGAGCGCCACATCGAAGGGGTCGAGTTGGATCCATACGTCGGGAAACTGCCGACGACGTGGCCCCGGAGGCGAGGTGAAATCCCGATCGTTCCGGCCACGGTTCGTACCGCGGCCGTTGATCCGGATGGCAACCTGTGGATCTCACTTGCCGCGCCGTATACCTATGTCTAC
Organism: Vicinamibacterales bacterium; assembly: GCA_035491715.1. Taxonomy (GTDB): domain Bacteria; phylum Acidobacteriota; class Vicinamibacteria; order Vicinamibacterales; family 2-12-FULL-66-21; genus JALZOC01. The sequence continues at coordinate 64,523 of DATJKH010000107.1, forward strand.
GACCCGTCCGGCGACAAACGTCGCACGTTCCAATTCCGCGGGGCGGGAATCATTTCGCCGACGAGTTTCTTCTTCACTCGTGACCGGCGAGTTCTTGTGACACCTGGCTGCTACGCGTTCGACGCGTCGCGTTAGGTTCTGCGTCAGACCAGCTTTCCGATCGGTCCGAGGTCCAGGTTCAAATCCTCAGGTCGGAGACCAAACTGATCGGCGAGATCGCGGATCGTCTCTTCCAGTCGCATGAGCGCCAATCCGACCGATTCGGTCTCCTCCGCGGTAAGCGTGTTCGCTTCCATGCGCCGGATCGCCTGCCGCTCGAGTATCTGGCGAATGAATTCGACCAGCGTCAGGACGAGTTTCAAAACCGATTTACGGACCTCGTCGGGATCAGCGTTCCACCGTGGCGGCGCCGATCGGACGAGCCGATCCAGTTCAGCACGAAGCGATTCCACTTCGTGAATCGCAATCGGACCTGGCGCAGCGTCTCGGCGGCGTTTCGCAGGACCACGCTTCGCCTGGCGTCGTGGCGAGCGCTGCGATCGTTTCACAGCCATGGATCGGGCGCAAATGCAAATGGCGGCCACGGCCCACTGATCGTGATCGTCGCGGTACGAAACGGGAGCGTCGCCGTGCCGTATGCGGCTACGGCATCGCGCGCGATGAGGTGGTAGAGCGAGGGTACCTGTCTCAGGCTGGCGCGGTGGAAAGATCCTCCCCTGTCTTCTGAACTTGGGCTGATGCGCTCGGCGACGACGAGATCGCGCACAGCGGTTTTCAGAGCCATGGCTTCATCCGGCATCCACTGCTGCGCGTTTCGACGAGCGCGCAGATACTCGGTACCCGTTTCCGGATGAAGGCGCGGCGGCTGGTCCTCTCGTTCACCCGCTGGTGGCGCAAGAAATCGAACGGTCATCTGAACCCGCCGCCGGACGAGTTCCAACGACTCGAGAATTTTCTCCTGCTGCCGGAGGACGACGTTCGACAGTTCGGGTTCATCGATCCAGGCACCGAATCGCACCGGCAAGAGTGCATCTGCCTGACTGAACAGCGCATTCACGGCATCATGTTGCGATCGAAGTTCTATCTCGGACACGGCTGGCGGTGCGGCGCGGCGCTCAATTGCGGCGACGACATTTCCAACTTCGATGAATTCGATACGCCGTCCATCGACGGTGAGCGATGGATATTTCTGACTCGTCAAGGCGAGGACGTAGAGCTGACTCATCGCGGCGGAGGAAAAATTCGATCCGCGGCACACAGCAGCGCTGAAAGGCGCACGTAAACCAGGTCGACGTCGGCAAGGGCGAGAATGAGATCGGCGTTGAGCACGACGCCGCGATTCAGCAGGTTGTCGATGACGTCAGTGAGGGACGTTTCCTGCGAAGGAACGAGGGTCGCCATTTCGGCGCGCGGCGGCGGCGGCGGCGGCAGCGCGCGCGCCGGGGGGCGAGGCATCTTTCCTCGCGGCGGCAGCGGCGTGGATCGGCGCACCTGCCTGGCCGGTCGGGAAGCCGGAACCGTTGATCGAGGTTTCCGTCGGATCATATGTTCGATTCGGCGTCGATGAAGTTGTATGACGGCCAGGGACCGGTCAGTGTCACGCGTGTTCCACCACTTGTATCGGCAAGTTTCTTCACCGCTGCCTTGAAGCGACGCCGCCGATCCACTGGAACGAGAAAGGCGGCATCCAGAAGCGGCGGGGCCGTCGCCCCTTCCGGAGCATCGCTGCGACGCCGCGTCTCGCGGGCGATTGCCGATAGCGTGATGTAGGCCTGCTCGGCGGATTCCGTGGTGGCGCCAGCGGACTGTCGCGCGACATCTCGTGCGGCTTTCTTCACCGAGAGAAAATCAGTCCCTGATATCGGTCCAGCAGCACGAGCTGTTGAGGCCGGCGCAGTACTCGACTGCCGAGTGATTCGTACGCCCCATTCCTCACAGCCCGCTATCCGTCCGACCACCGTCTCGAGATCTTTGATGCGTGAGCGCGTTTCGGCAACGGCCAGCCTTTCCGAGGAAAACATCGTGAAGAGTTTCATCGGAATGACCGTCGCACGGCTCTGACGCGCGAAGTGCTCGACCACGCCTTCGTGGGCCAGCGCGATATCGGTCACCCATTGAACGTTCCGTAGTGATGAATCGAGTACCTTCGGACCGTACACATCCAGTGGCACGCTGGCAATGATCAGCCAGAACGGTCGCACGAGTACTGAAACGGCCGGACGTGTCGCGCCAGGCAGTCCGCGCGGTGCGCGCGTCGTCGAAGGCGTTCTTGACGCATGGACGATGCAGTAGAGATACGTAGCGGTCGCAGCCATGTCAAAGGGGTTGGACTAGTATGAACTACGATCGTGATTCCTAATAATCACCCACTGCGCCTGCCACCGCCGAAGCTTGTCGGGTCCGTGCGGCGGCGGCAGCTCGGCCGGTGCAACGATCATCGAAACTCGTCGAGGGATGTGTCTCTTGAGGCTGGTGATGACCCGCTGCTCGGTGCGCGCCTCCGAGCGGCAACGACGGCACGTGCCACGACCGACGGCGTTGATGACGACAGCAGGGACGTGGACGCTGAGGCGATCGAGCGATCGCAACAGGTCGAGCGTTTCTTCGCGTGGAAGGTCGGCGCCGCGAGTAATCACGATGAACGACGTCTGGATGGGATCGCGCAGTAAGGCGCGTAATCGCCCGAGTCCGCGCGACAATTTCAGCAGCGCCGGTCCGAATTCGCCGATGCCGGCGACCGGTTGATATTTCAGCAAGATCGACATCAAGGCCTTCGCCCAGTCGTGGACGAGCTCGGGCATCTCGAGAAGACGCAGTGCATGTCCGGTCGGAGCGGTGTCGAGGACAATTGTTTGCACAGCGCCGGTCTCGATCGCGTCGACGACGTCCATGATCGCCGCCAGTTCGTCGATGCCTGGGGGTGCGAGCTCGATCAAGCCGTGCATTGCTTCGCGATCGTAACTGGCATCGACGTGAACCGCGGACGAGCGCCGATGGGTGATGCGATCAAACAGCGCATCGACGCTCTGGGTGTATCGCGCGCGAATGCGCGCCAGTTCCCGCGCCGCGTCAATCTCGCGGACTTTCAGGTTCGGCGGCGCGCCACGGATCCGCCGCTCGGTTTCGCCGACCGCCTGGCCGAACACATGCGCCAGTGAGTGCGCCGGATCGGTCGAGAGGAGCAGAACACGATTGTTCGTCAGCTTTGCCAACGACAGAGCCGCAGCGGCAGCGCACGTACTCTTGCCCACTCCGCCTTTGCCGCCGAACAAAACCAGCCGGACGGTAGGGCTGTTGAGCAGATTCGGTTGCCGCGCGCGCGTGCTCACGGGCCCGACCTGCACTGGGCGCACAGCGCGACCGGTGATGGCCTCAGGCCGACGCGCAGAACCGCCGGTGCCACGCACACGCCCTCCGGCCTCGATCTCGGAGCCGATTTCTTCCAGCCTTCGAATGCCACGCGGCTCGCGCGCGCGCGCGATCACTTCGATGGTCACAACACCCGCAAGGCGTGAGCGCAGGCGCCTGATCGCGTCCGCCTCAATTCCACGACGGCTTTCGCACCATCGGCAAGGTTCAGGGGGGAGCGCCGTGACCCGGTTGACGATGACATTGCGCAGAGGAATATGGTTCTGCGCAAGCACGCTCGCAGCCGTGTCCGTTTCTTCGACTGACATGTTTTCGGGTAGTGTCACCCACGACACGTGGGTCATCGCGCGATCTCGCAGCAGCGAAGCGAGAGCACGCCCCTCGCGGTCGATTTCCGAGATCAGGGCGTCTGTCTCGTCGGCGACATACGCCCCGGTGAGTGCTTGGGCAAGCACGCGATGCTTCGTCTGCATGCGTTCGAACGCGGTGGCGACCCGGCTCAATGTCTCGGGCATTGCCAGCATGCGAAGCGTGTGACCGGTCGGCGCCGTATCCACGACGATCAGGCCGAATCGCTTGTCCGAGCCGAAGCGCGCGATTTCGAGCAGCGCGGCGACTTCGTCGATGCCAGGCAGGGACAAACGCAGCAGCCTCGATACATCCTCTTCATCGAGCCAGGTGCCTCGCAGTGCGACTTGCTCGAGCGCATCGCGGCGCTTCGCCAGCCACAGACGCAGCGCCCGGCGGGCGTCGATTTCGGCGGCGTACAAAGCGCCGCCACCGCAAGCGACTCTCCGGGGTTGGTTCGACAGCGAACGCTTGAGCGCATCCCCGAGCGACGGCGCCGGGTCGGTCGAAATGACCAGCGTGGAGATGCCGCGTTTCGCCGCAGCGATGGCGATGCCGGCGGCGCACGTGGTCTTCCCGACGCCGCCCTTGCCGCCGACGAAATGAAGCCGGGGGGGCGAGAAAAGCGGTTCAGTGGGCGTCGTGCTCGTCGCCCTCGAAGGTCGCTTCGATGCCAGTGACGGTGTAGTCTTTGGGCGAGAGCGTTGCGGCGCCGGCACCCTGCCTCCGGTCACGAATCTCGCGCAGCCGCGCCAGGATGTCGGATTCGAGACGATTGAATTCTTCGGCCGAGATCTCGCCCAGTTCCACGCGCATCTGCGCGGCCAGCAACTGCTCGCGCAACGCCGAATCGTCGTTCATCTCGGTGTCGACAGCGGTTGCGATCTTGTCGAGCACGAACCGCAAGCCACCGACAAGGAGCGAGTCGACGATGAACATCCTAGTGCGCTCGTTCCAACTTCAGCCGGATGTTGACGAAGTTGTACGGCGGCCAGGGCCCCGTGAACTTGAACGTCAACTTGTCGTAGCGCTGGCCGATCTCCCTGACCCGCCCGTCGAAGGCCTGTTCGGCACTTCTCGACACCAGAAACGCCGCATTCATGATCATCCGGTCGCCAATCGGCTTGTTCGAACGTGACGCGACCGACACGTTCCGCAGCGCTTCGAAGATTTCGCTGACATACCGTTCCGACCGCGCCTGCAGGGCGGCATCGATCAAGCGTCCGTACTGCATGCGCGCGAAATAGGTCGAGCCTTTCTGCGACGAGATTTCTCCCTTCAGGCGGCGGATGTCTTCGTCCTCCGCCTCGATCTCGTGGATGATCAGATCGCGATCCCACAGAACCTTCAGGCCGAACTCCAGTTTGTCCTGCATCTTGTTCAGGACGTCGGTGAACGCATCGTACGCCGAGCGCAGCAACTCGATGATGTCGTCGTCGGTCTTGAAGACGGTTCCGAACGACATCGGAAGAACGGTGTGCTCCTGCATCACCGTTTCATTGACGCGCTGGTGTGCCAGAACATTGTCTCGAGTCGGATCCAGCGCAACGATCGGCGTGCTCGAGACGACCGCGGCGATATCGCGATGCCGCACGGTGTGCACTTCCGCCGCTTCGACGCCAATCCCAAGGGTTCCAAAGCTCAACGGACGCTCGGACTTGATGACGCAATACACGTACTTGCCTTCATTGACGTCGGCAGCGCTTGCATCCGATTGGCCACGACCGCTCCTGGTCGATGGTCTGGGCAGGGGCACGCGTTCGAGCTTCCCTTTGCCGGCACCGGACGCACTACTCACGGGCCGCTGCACCGGCTTGCGGGTCGCTTTGCTTTTCGCTCGAGACGGTTTGCCCTTCGCTGACCCGTCCTGCCGCGCGATCGATCCATTCCGGCCTGTCGCACGCCCGCGCCGCACCGCGGATGATTTCGACCGCGTCGCCGCTGGCTTCTCGCCTGCTCGCGCCGGCCGGCCCGATGTGGTGCGTGCCCTTCGTGCAGTCTTAGCCATGATCGCCTGCCGTCTACTGCCGCCGCCGGCCCGCCGGCCCATTCGCCGGCCTGCCCCGTTCGCGCGAGTTCGTTGATGCCAGCATCCGGCGGACCTCGGCGACGAGCGCATCGGGAAGACACGGCTTGGTGACGAACGAGTCACATCCGGCCTCGCGCGCACCCTCGGCGAATCCCGCCAGGGCATGTCCGGTGAGCGCAACGATTGGAATGTGCTTGGTCCGTTCATCGGACTTGAGCCGCTTGGTCGCTTCCCAGCCATCGACTTTGGGCAGCGCGAGATCCATCAGGATGATATCCGGCATCAATTCAATCGTCTTTTCGATCGCTTCCAGCCCATTGGTGGCTTCGGCAACCCGATAGCCGGAGAACTGCAGATACGCGGCGTACATCTCGCGCGCATCCTGATAGTCCTCGACGACAAGAACGAGTGGACTTTCGTTGGATTGCTCGGTCATCGTTTCCTGAGCCGCGCCGGCAAACGCAGCGTGAACGTCGAACCCTTTCCGACCTCACTTTCGAGGTCGATTGTGCCGCCAAGCATCTGCGACAAGCGCCGGCAAATCGAAAGGCCAAGCCCGGTACCACCATAGCCTCGCGCCGGCGAACTGTCGAGCTGGCGAAAGTCTTCGAACACTTTCACGCGATCATCGGGCGCGATTCCTACGCCGGTATCGATGATCGCGATGCCTATTGTCCGCTCTCTGGGAACGTAGGTGCCAGTGATTCTGACCGAGCCGGCCGGTGTGAACTTGAGAGCGTTGCTCAACAGGTTGAGCACGATCTGCTTCACCTTCTGCCGATCGCTTTTCAGCGGCGGCAAACTCCGCGGCATGACCGCGCGAACCGAGAGGTTCGACCGCCGGATTATCGGCTCCAGCTCGGACATGACTTCGTCGACCAGCGCCGGGATCTTGAACGTCGAGACATTCAGCGGCATCCGGCCCGCTTCAATCCTGGTGATGTCGAGGATGTCGTTGATGAGAGCGAGCAGATGCTGCGAGTTCGAATCGATTCGTGTCAGGCTCTTTCGCTGCGGCTCGGACACCGCACCCGACACGCCATTCAGCAACATGTGCGTGTATCCAAGGATGGCGTTGAGCGGCGTCCTGAATTCATGCGACATGTTGGCCAGGAACTGCGACTTGAGCGCAGACGCCTGCTCGAGCGCGATGTGCTGGCGCCGCAGCAGTTCGTTCTGTTCGGCCAGTTCCGCGGTGGCCTCCTGCACTTTCCGTTCGAGTTCGGCCGACGCTTCCTTCAACTGCTCGAAGAGCCGCGCTCGCTCGAGAGTCTCCGTCAGGTCGTGCAGGATCGTGACGACCCACATCAGCTCGCCCTGCTCGGAGAGGATCTGCCCGGCAAGACCTTCGACCGGCGCGAGGCGTCCGGTGACAGGATCGGTCAACTGAATCTCGCCGCGATATCTCTGCTCGCCGCTGCGGGTGAGCACGTTCGACACGAACGACGTGAGATGGGCGCCATTGGCGTGCACGCGCCGTAGTTCGGCATCGCTCGCCGACTTGCCCGCCGTGAACAGCCGTTCGGCCGGCTCGTTCATCAACACGATATCGCCTTCCTGATCAGTGACGAGAATCGGATCGGCGACCGAGTCGATGATCAGATCGAGTCGATGACGTTCATCCCGAACTTCCGCCTGCGCCAGCCGCAGCGTACGATAGCTCTCTTCGATCTCTTCCTTCGCGCGCGCCAGATCGGTCACGTTTCGCAGGATCGATACGACGTAGGTGCCCTGCCGCTCGTCAGTCGCGCGCGAGCTGAGGAGCTCGAACAGGAGGTCGGATCCTTCCAACGGATCGACCAGCAGCAGTTCGCGCCGGGCCATTTCGTTGTGTCCGACGGCGCTGGTCGAGAGCGCGGCAGAGAACAACATGTTGTTCAGACCGGCCGCCCGTCGCCATCCTTCGCCGGCGTCTTCCGGCGCAGCGAACAGTTTCTCGGCGTGCGTGTTGGCGATGATCAGCTTGCCTTCCGTGTCGGTCAGCAGGATCGGATCGGTGACCGCGTTGATGATGCTGTACAACAGCATCCGTTCCTGCCCAAAGCGGGTCTGCGCGAGCGTCTGAGTGCTGGTCAGCCGCGCAATCTGCCGCCCGAGCGCGCGCGCGAGCCACGCAATGTCGGGATTCAGTTCGCGACTGACGGCACTTGTCAACAACAGGCCGGCCGAGGCGGCGGCATCGGCGCGTAGCGGGATCGCGTGAAACGGGAGACCCTCGATCGGCCCGCGAAGCTTGTCGCTCGAGCCGTCGAAGTATGTCGCGTCCGTTCGATCCATTGCCCGGATCAATGGATGGACGACATCGTCTCGAGTGACGGAGAAATCGCCGATCGCGGCCGAGGAGATGCCGTGCTCGGCGACGAGCAGCAGCGGAGATGAGTCAGGTTCAGCGACCGCGACCACCGCTTTCTTCACCCCGGTGTGACTGACCAGCCAATCGACCGCGCGACGGGCGGACACCTGAAGGTCGTTCGTCGTGAGCATGAACTCGACCAGCGCGAGCTTTGCTTCGGAATCGACCCCTGTCAACTGGACGGCCGTTGCTGCGGCGGACCGGCGCACGCGCTACCTTTCAGTGCGTTTACGGCTACGGCGAACGGCTCGGCCTGGCTGCGGCGCTCTTTCAACCAACTCGGGCTGTGGCCGCGAGACCGGAGCAACCTGGCTGACGGCTTCTGAATACTTCAAATACGTGTCGATCGACGCCACCACGACACGGGCCTCGACGGTGATCAGATCGATGCCCACGAGCGACACGCGGATCCAGGCATCGATGACGATGCCTTTGTCCAAGACACGATCGAGAACGTCTATGAGACTCGTCCCGCCCGGCTGCCGTTCAACTGCCATGCTGAAGCTCCTGGTCTCCGAAAATGCGCACCCGTGTCAGCGACGTGTCCGCTGCGGCGCCCGCGAGAGAGCGTCGACTTTCTCCTCCAGCCTCTGGATCTGCGCCCGTAGCGCCTCCCGTTCAGCGGCGGCTGCTCGCTCCGCGCCGGACGAAAGCTCTCGGTCGTAGCGCCACCAGTCCAGACCGATTTCCTGTGCCTTGTCCAGCGAACAGATGAGCAGCCGGATGCGGATGGTCAGCAGCTCGACTTCTGCGAGCGATACTTTGATGTCTCCCGCTATGACGAGTCCCTTGTCGAGCACCCGGTCCAGAACGTCGACGAGCCCGGTCGCACGATGATGGGATGGCGGAAGATCGATGGGCATGTGGCAGCGAACTATATCGCACGCATCTCGAGCGCAGCAACCGACCCCGGCCGTTCAACAATCACCAACACTACAGATGAGCTTTCAGCCTGACGAGACGCTCGCATAGTCCTGTTAACGGCGCACCACGCCTGGTTCGGAAATCGCCTCCACGAGTTCGCCGGTCGTCTCGTCCCGGTGAATGCGTGTCGCAATATCGGCCTGAGCGATGATTCCGCAGAGCACGCCACCCTGGTCTACCACCGGTATACGACGCACTTTGCGCTCAGCCATACGCGACACCGCCGTCTGAATGTCATCGTCCTCACGACAGGTCACCACGTCGGACGACATAATGTCGCGGACCGTCGCTGTCTCGCAGGATCGGCCGCTCGCAACCGCTTTCACGGTGATGTCGCGGTCCGTAATCATACCGACGAGCTTGCGGGACGCTCCGTCCACGACGGGGACGGCGCCGACGTCGTGCGATTTCATTACCTGGGCGACGCGAACCAGCGAATCCGTCGGCTGAGAGCTCGCCGGTTCGCGGGTCATGACCTCTCGACACGTTGCCATTATTTGTCTCCTGAGTGACGCGCCAAGGCGTCCGATGCAAACGGGTTCACGGGTCGTAGCGCAAGCCTTCAGTATTCGGGCAGATCGTGTCGGCCTACGCGACAGGTGTTGAGACCAGCCCTGCAGGATGCAAGCAAACGGCCATATGAACCGGCAGGAAAAGGCGGGTGAATCCGGGAAACAGAACCGTCAAAGTCCCTTCAGCTCGCGTTTCAGCACCTTGCCGGTCGCGCTGATCGGCAGCGAGTCTCTGAACTCCACAATCCGAGGGTATTTATATGAAGCAAACTGCTCACGCGTCCATTCAACCAGAATGTCCTCGCTGACGTTCGCGCCAGGCTTCCGCACAATGTAGGCTTTCACTTCTTCACCGACGCGTGGATCCGGCACCCCGACGATGGCGACCTGTGCCACGGCCGGGTGGGTCAAGAGCACTTCTTCGAGTTCGCGGGGGTAGACGTTGTACCCCGCGCGCAAAATCATGTCCTTCTTGCGATCGACGATGGACAGATAACCGTCTGAATCGAAGACACCGATGTCGCCGGTATGAAACCAGCCGTTGCGCGTCGCCTCTTGCGTCGCCTCGGGACGGTTGTAATAGCCTTTCATGACGCTTGGCCCGCGAACGACGACTTCGCCACGCTCCCCGGCTGCGACTGGCCGCCCTTCTTCGTCGACGCAGCGAACGTCGACACCAAAAATGGGAAATCCCACGGTGCCCGCTTTTGTCGGCCGGTGCAGCTGATTGAAGGCCACCACCGGAGCGGTTTCTGACAGCCCATAGCCCTCGAGCACCCGAACCCCGAACGTCTTCTCGAATCGCTGCAAGACGTCGAGCGGCATCGGCGCACCGCCGGAAACACAGACGCGGAGACACCGCGCAATCGCAGCGGCATCCGTGCCGCTCGCCTTCACATGCTCGAGCAGCGCCCAGTACATGGTCGGCACGCCAATCCAGAATCCGACGTTTTCGTCGACGATGGTCTTGAGCACCTGAGAGGGATCGAAACGCGGCGAAAGCACGAGCCGGAACCCGCCGTATAGGCCCGAGTTCATCTGACAGGTCTGCGCGGTGGAGTGAAATAGCGGCAGCGTGATCAGGGCGACGTCTTGTTCGAATCCTCCCTTACACGCCGGACGGAGCATGTCGTGCGACGCGATGGCGTTGAGAAGCATGTTCTCGTGCGTCAGTTCGGCACCCTTCGGGCGACCCGTCGTTCCCGACGTATACAGGATGACGGCGGTGTCGCTCGGGCGGCGCCGGCGTGACTGGAAGATGCCGCTTTGACCGCGCATCACCTGGCCGAGTGTCGGGGCCGACGGCACCGGCGATTCCGACCCGAGATCCTGCGTGATGATGATCAGTTGCTGGCAGGCCGCTTCATCGCAGGCTGCCCGCGCCATCTGAGCGATGGGAAGTTCCGCCGTGCCCTCGAACGCGAGGAGCGCGACGGCATTACTGTCAGTCAGGTGATAGGCAATCTCGCGGGGCTTGAGCAGCACGTTCAGCGGAACAACGGCGGCACCGGTTTTCAAAATCCCAAAGTAGGCAATGGGAAACCACGTGATGTTCGGACACGACAGCGCCACGTGATCGCCGGCGGCGATCCCCAGCGAGCTCAAGCCTTCGGCGACTTGCGCCGCTGCGGCGTTGAGCTCCCCGTAGGTCATGTGGCGGCCGGCGCACGTCACCGCCACGCGATCGGGCGTCAGGCTCGCGTAGTGCTCGAGAACCGAGGACAAATTCAGCGCGGTTGCGTGGTGATTAATCACAGCGGAAAGACTACCACTCGCTATGGACTGCGCCAGGACGATCAATCCGCTCGTAGGTGTGCGCGCCGAAGGCATCGCGCTGGGCCTGCGTGAGGCTCTGCGGCAAACGCGCCGTGCGATAGGAGTCGAAGTAGGCGAGCGCCGACGAGTGCGCGAGCATCGGGATCCCGGCTTCAGCGGCGCGCATGACAGTTCTCCTCCATCCGGCCTGCACCTTGTGGATGCCGTCACGAATCGCGGGATCCAGCAACAGGTTCACGAGATCAGGTTTGCCGCCAAATGCCTGGCGAACTGGATCGAGAAGGCGGGCGCGGATGATACAGCCGCCCTTCCAGATGCGTCCGATCTCGGCAAGATTGATGTGCCACTGATACTTGTCCGACCCGGCGCGAATCAGGGCCATGCCTTGCGCATAGGCGCAGATGCGCGCGGCGTAGAGCGCATCATGCAGGTCGTCGATTAGCCGCGCGCGTTCGCCGTGTACGGGGACGGCCGGGGTCGGTCCATTCAACACCTTTGACGCCGCGGTCCGCTCGTCCTTCAGACTCGACAGCACCCGCGCATCGATCGCGGCTGCAATCGTGGGAATCGCCACGGCGAGATCGAGCGCGACCTGCGCCGTCCACTTCCCTGTTCCCTTCTGTCCCGCTTTGTCCAGAACGACATCGACGAGCGGCTGCTTCGTGACCGCATCGATCGTCCGGCACACGCGGGCGGTCAACTCGGTGAGAAACGAGGCGAGAGGGCCCTCATTCCATTTCGCAAAGACGTCAGCTGTCTCAGGGGCGCTCAGGCCGAGACCGCGGCGCAGCACATCCCACGATTCGGCGATGAGCTGCATGTCGCCATATTCGATCCCGTTGTGCACCATCTTGACGAAATGACCGGAACCGTCCGGACCGACATGGGTGACGCACGGACCGGCTTCCGTTTTCGCCGCGATCGACTCGAGCACGTCGCCGACGATGGCCCATGAGTCATCGGATCCGCCGGGCATCAGCGACGGGCCAAATCGCGCGCCCTCTTCCCCGCCGGACACGCCGCATCCGACAAAGTGGATGCCGGTTGGTCGCAACGCCGCTTCACGCCGACGCGTGTCTTCGAACCACGAGTTCCCGCCGTCGATGAGTACATCGCCGCGTTCGAGAAGCGGCTGCAGCTTTTCGATCGTGGCATCGACCGGTTTGCCCGCCGGGATCATCATCATGATGCGCCGCGGACGCGACAGCGCCGCGGTGAACTGTTCGAAGGTCGGCGTGCCTTCGAACTTCGCGCCGGGGTGCTTGCTGATGAACTCGGTGATCCAATCGGTTTCGAGGTTCCACACGGCGACGCGATTGCCGCGCGATTCGATATTGAGCGCCAGATTGCGCCCCATGGTGCCGAGTCCGACGATGCCGAAATTCGATCCGCTCATGACAAATTCCTCGCTGCCGCGACAGCGCGTTCAAACGCCACATCGCGTGCTCGAATGCGGAGTTCCTCACCGAGCAACGCGCAGAGATCCTGGGCGCCGAGCGAAACCGTTCTCGACGCCGACGAAAGATTGCGGATTTGCGCCGACGTCACGACGCACGAACGGCTCGGCGCCAGCCGGATCTCCAGCTCCTGGGCGCCGCCAAGGCGCACGCATTCAATTGGCGCCGTGCCTTTTTGTTCGATCAGCTCGAAGCGCACGCGGTCCGGGCTGCTGACAATGGAGAGGATCCAGCCGGCAAACAGCCGCAGCGTGTGGACGTCGGACCCTTCGATACGCAGGGTGCGAAAGTCCGGCAGGGCCGCGCGTATCTCGGGAATGTCGAAGAAGTGCGCCATGAGCGCGCGCCAGCGCGTCAGCCGCGTCCAGCGGAAATCGGTCACCGACGTGTATCGCGCGAGTTCTTCCACGCGGGCCCAGACGTCTCCAGGATCCTCGGCATCCAGCACCAGCCGATCGACGAGCTGCGCGAGGCCTGTGAGGTTCGGAAAGTTGCCTCCGCGCCACCAGACAAGGGTCGGGAGACTCGAGAGCCGCAGCGCCGCGACGGCGTTGTTCAAATATTCGAGCCGAAGTCCGTTGAGTGCCACCACATGGTTCGACACCCGCGGCACGGGCGCCGGGTTGTCACCGTGTGAGATCAAGACCGCGCGCACACCGATGCCTTTCAACTCGTCGATGGCTTCCGCCGCCTCCGCAATCCGCTCCGCCGGCCCTGCGGCCACGACGGTGCCGGTGAGGGCCCTGCCGGCGTTGTGCCTCGCGTCGACGCCGCGCAGCAGCGCCACTTCGATCTCGGTAAATTGAACGGCGGCGCCCGCGGGCAGCAGTTCGCTCATAGCGTCCTCCAACGAGAGCCATCGGACGGCATCAGCCGATCCGCTTCAGGCGGTCCCCACTCCCCGGCCTCGTAGGTGGGAATCGATTTCACCTTCTCCGCTGCCCACTTCTCGTGCACTGGAGTAATCAAGGCCCACGAGCCTTCAACAAAATCGTGACGCGCGAACAACGTCGGATCGCCGAGCATGGCATCGAGCAGCAGAGTCTCGTAGGCCTCTGGAACCGATCCGCCGAACGCCGAACCGTAGCGGAAGTTCATCATCACAGGCGCCAGCTGCATCCGGGTGCCCGGAATCTTTGCCTCAAACCTGATCGAAATGCCTTCGTCAGGTTGCACGTTCACAATCAGAAGATTCGCCGCAACCGATGTCGGACTCACACGTTTGAAGATCTCCAGCGGGGGGCGACGCATCTGGATGGCGATCTCTGTCGTCCGTTTCGGGAGCCGTTTGCCGGTGCGGAGATAAAACGGCACGCCGGCCCAACGCCAGCTATCCAGGCGCATCCGTAGCGCGACATACGTGTCTGTCGTCGACTCGGGATTGACGCCGGGTTCGTCGCGATAACCGGGCACCTCGGCGCCGGCGACCCAGCCTTTCGCATACTGCGCGCGCACCACATCGCAGTTGCCCTTGTCGTCGACCAGCGGCTGCACCGCCAGCAGTGCGTCCAACTTGCGATCCCGCACGCTCTCTGCCGTGAACGCGATCGGTGGTTCCATGGCGACCAGCGCCAGCAGCTGCATCAAATGATTCTGGACCATGTCGCGAAGCGCGCCCGCCCCCTCGTAATAGCTCGCGCGACGTTCGACGCCGACGGTCTCTGCCGCTGTGATCTGCACGTGATCGATATAGCGGCGGTTCCAGATTGGTTCGAACATGCCGTTGGCGAAGCGGAACACCATCAGATTCTGAACCGTTTCCTTCCCAAGGTAGTGATCGATCCGGTAAACCTGATCCTCGATAAAGTGGCGATGGACGATCTGATTGAGCTCGCGCGCGGAGGCCAGATCGGTTCCGAACGGCTTCTCCACGATCACGCGCCGCCATTGTCGATCTGAGGCCTGCGACGACAGGCCGGCGGCGCCGAGCTCCTCGATGACCGTTTGGTAGATCGAAGGGGGAATCGCGAGATAGAACAGGATGCCGCTGTCGCTGTCGATTTCCGATAGACGAGTCTTCAACCGCGCGTACAGCGATCGATCGCGGAAGTCGCCGCCGACGTAGTGCATGCGCTCGCTGAGCGAGCGTGCCACTTCGTCTTCCTGCTTCACGCCGGCGAACTCGCTCAGGCTCGCGGAAAAAATAGGCCTCAGCCCCTCATCCGGCATGTCTTCACGGGCAACACCGACGACGGAGAAACGCGCGGGCAGCCGCTGACCTCTGGACAGGTTGTAGAGCGCCGGCAGCAGCTTGCGCCGGGTCAAATCACCGGTGACGCCGAAAATGACGAGCGTCGTCGGGCCAGGCGTCGGCTCGAGACGGAGGCCGTCCTGTAACGGATTGAAGGGCACGGGGATCGATTCTATGCGAGTTGTGGATAACGGAGGGTGGGAAGCTCAATCACATTCATGACTTAAGAGATCACATAAGGAGAAGGGAGAAGGGAGGATCTTTTGTTTTGTTCCTCCGTTCTCCTTTCTCCTGTTTGTCTCTAACGCTGGATCGCAGCGTGACGGTGGAGCTGGTCCTATTTTCGCGACGCGAGGTACTGCGCGATCGCGTCCAGCTGCTCGCCGGAGAGACGGTCGCCGAAGGCCGGCATGTCGGCGTCAGGATCGACCTGCTCCGGATCCTCGATCCATCGCCGCAGCGTAGCGGCATCGTGCTTCGTGCCCTCGTGCGTCAGATCGGGACCATCGGTTCCGCCGTCCCCTTCGATCTTGTGACAGCCGACGCAGTAGCGCGCCCAGACGGGAGCAATGAGCTCGATGTTCGGCGGATATCCAGGATACGGATCACGCGCGGCACGACGCGCGTAGGCCGCCACGGCCGCCGCTTCGCGTTCGTGAATAGTGGCCGGTGGCTCACGCATGCCAGGCGCAATCATTTCAGGATCGACGATGTGACCGGCAATCCATTCCGGGCCACGGGTCGACGAACCGCCTTCCAACGGATCGGCGAGTCCGGTTTCAGCATGACACTTGGTGCAGTTCAGTTTCTGCGCGTAGACCCGTCCGCCGATTTCGCGCAGCGTCCACGAATCGCGCGACCCGCCGGACGAGGGCTTATCGCGCCATCCGAGCGATGTGAGGGTCGCAACGCCGATGAACCCGACGAGGACCAGAGACATGATCGCGCGACGTTGCAGCGGACTTCTGGCCGGCCCGCGATCGAGCCATGGCAGGAGCGCGAGAAACGCGGCGACGAGCCCGGGGACGATCATGGCGCCGACGACTTCCCACTTGCCGGGAAAGTACTTCAGCAACTGAAAGAGCCCGAGGAAGTACCACTCCGGCCGTGGAATATAGGTCGCATCGGTCGGATCCGCCGGCCCTTCGAGAGGCGGGGCGCCGCGCCACGCGCACGCGGCCAGCACAATGATCACGATCAACACCATCGTGGTGTCGCGCGCCGCCTGCGAGGGAAAAAACGCCGTCGGTGATCCATCGCGCTGCCGCACCGGGCCTGAGATGCCGTGACGTCGCATCAAGAAAAGGTGGGCGACGATGAGCAGCACGAGTGCGGCTGGCAGAAAGATGACGTGCGTCCCGTACCAGCGGGTGAGGGTGAGAGCGCCAATCGTCGATCCGCCGCGAAGGATGCCGGCCACGATCTCGCCAGCGCCTGGCGTCAACTTCGAGATATTGATCGTGACAACGGTGGCCCAATACGCGCGTTGGTCCCACGGCAACAGATAGCCGGTCAGCGAGAACGCAAGAATCAGCGCGAGCAGGACCAGGCCCGAGAGCCATGTCACCTCGCGTGGCGGCTTGTACGATCCAAACGCGATGACGCGCAGCATGTGCGCGACCAGCGCGATGATGATGAAGCTCGCGCCGTAGTGGTGAAGACCCCGCACGATCCGCCCTGCGCCAAGGCTGTTGATGAAGCGCACGCTGTCGTACGCGTGATCCGGAGTTGCCGCATAGTAGAGCGTGAGGAATGCACCCGTCAGGAGCTGGATCGCGAGAAGCGCCAGCAGCACGCTGCCCAGCGTGAAGAACCAGCCGGTGCCAGGCGGCAGCGGCTCGTCGAGCATGACGTGAACCGCGCCGCGATACCCCGTGCGGGCGTGCAACCACTCGAACAGGCGCTTCACAACCGCACCAGGACAGACGAATCCGATTCAAGCCGCGCTTCGATGGTCTGAAGCGGACGCGGCGGAGGCCCTTCGAGCACGGTGCCATCGGCCGCGTAGACGCCGCCGTGACACGGGCAGCGAAATTTCTTCTCCTTTGACTGCCACTGCACCTGGCATCCGAGATGGGTGCACGTCGCCGACATCGCGCGGATGGTCTTGTCGCCGTCCCACACGAGAAATACGGTTTCGCGGGCGCGGGCGCGATACCACCCGTCGACACGCGATACCGACAGCACGCGCGCGACCGGTTCATCGGGCTTGAGATCGGATGTCGTGCCGGCGCGGGACCATCGCACCTGAGACGCACTGGCGCGTGAACCGAACGTGAACGCGCCAAGTACCGCGGCCAGACCGCCGCCGATCAGCGCAACGACCGTATTGACAAAGAGGACGAGCGCACGACGGCGCCCGGTGGGAGCTGGCGGTTCAGGAATGTGGGCCATGTATCCGGACGCATGATTGCGAACCGGAGGCCAATTGTCGAGAGGCTCGAAGTTCCAGCCTCAGCGTGACTTGCCGTAACGTGCCGACAGACTGGAACTTCGGGAACCGTAAGAATTTTCGCTTTACCGATGTTTGGCGAGGTAGGCCCGGGCCTTTGGCGTGCCCAGCAGGCGCAGCTGCGAGAGTGCTTCTTCGCGCACCGCGGGGTCTTTCTCGCGCTCCGCGATCTGGATCAACTCGTCCTCCGCCTGCGCGTTGAACAACCCGACAATGATTGGACGCTTCGCGTCGGTGGCCGCCTTCGCATACATCATCGTCAGCTGCTCGCGTCCGCCGGCCTCACCCAACGTGACAATCGAGAAGTCGCGCACGCGTCTGTCGGCTTCCGACTGAGCGATCTTCATGAGCGCCGGCGCGGCATCCCGCTGCGCCAGGGCGGTCACCACCTGATACTTCACCCCTTCGGTTGCGGTGGCGTACACCTGCATCAGGTCGTCAACAATGGTCGGACCACCGATCCGGCCGAGTTCCCGGACCGCGACAAGACGCACGCGTTCTGGTCCTGTCTTGGCCACATCAATGACGGTGGCGCGCGCTTCGGGCCGACTCGACTGCGCGAGGACGAGCAGCGCACGACGCCCCTCCCCTGTGTCACTGCTCTCGAGCGCAATCGACTTCAGGATCGGAATCACTTTCGGCGCATCGGTACGGAGCAAGCTGGCCAGCGCCATAATCCGCTGATCCATGTCAGGGAAGAATCCCTCGGGAATCCAAACCGTTGGCGGCAGCGGCGCGGCCGGTGTTGGCGGAACGGCTTTTGGCGGCGGCATTGCCGGAAGAGCTTTTGGCGCCGCCGGCGGGCGCGGCGTTGTGGTCGACGCAGGAACAGGCACCGGTGGCGCCGCAGGCGGTACTGGCGTTGCCGGAGCGGGGGCAAGAAACGGACCCATCGGAGGTGTTGCCGCAACTGCGGGAACTGGCGGTGGCGCGGCCAGGTACCACAGCACGTCGCTGCGCTGCAGTCGTTGCGCAATCTCGATCCGCAGCGATCGCGCGGGCTTCACCCAGCGGCTCGCCGGATATTCGCGCTCCAGTCGTCGAATGGTCTCGATGGCGCCTGACGCATCGTGCGTCTGGTTCAAACTGTGTGCGAGCCAGAACAGTGCCTCGTCCTTGTTGGTCTCTTTCGGATCAGCGGCCGTCGCCTTCAACTCATCGATCGCGCGGACCCACTGCTCGTCGGCAATCAGATCCTTCGCGTGCTCCATCCGCTTCGATTCGACCGCGCGCGCGTGCGCGACTGGCGGCATGAGAGCTGCCGTGAGAACCACCGCCGCGCCAATTCGCCAAATGCTCATTGCTGTCCTCGATATCACAATCCGGTCGTCACGACATCCATCTTTTCGATCAAATCGCGCCGCTTGATCAGTCGTTGAATCTGCGGCAACGTCGCTGGATCTTTGTCATCGGTCAGCGATGTCTGTAAGAGCACCAGTTCCAGATCTTTCATGACGCCAGCCAGTGAATCCAGTCCGCGATCCTCGGCCGCCAGGCGATACAACCGCGTATCGTCGAGGAGCGACGTCGCCAGCTCCCGCTCATAGGCCCAGTCCACCGGACTGCCACCTTCCGGATCCTTTGTCGCAAGACCCAGCACGACCAGCTTTGATCGTTCGAAGTGTTTCTCGGTCATCGCGGCAAACGCCGCGTTGTCTTTCGTCGTCGCCGGCACTGAGTGGTGGACTGCACTTGCCGCACCTGGCGCGGACGGTACGTGACGCGCACGAAATGCCACCGCCACGCTGAACGTCACAAGCGCGAGCAGCGCGGCCATCGCAAGATACTCGGCATACCGTCGACGCGGCGGCGCAACAAACGACACGACGCGCGGAGACTCTGATCGTTGCGGTGCGATCGCAGAATCGAGCCGCGACATGAACTGAGACCAATCGCCTGCCGGTGGTGCCGACACATCGGGACGCGATGCCAGGGCTGTGCGAATGGCGTGAAGTTCGCTGAGCGCCGTCCGACAGTCGGCGCACGCCACCACATGATCGTCGAGTTCCGCACGGGTGGCCGGCGACAGCTCGTCGTAAAAGTACAACTCGAGATCGCCGGACCTCTGGCGTTGGCAGGTCATGCGCGACCTCCGACCGTCACTCGCGCCTCGGCAAGTGCTTCGCGAAGACGATGAACGGCGGCGTGCAGCTGTCGCTTGACCGTTCCCTCCGCCAGGCCCAGTGCTGCGGCAATCTCGCCCAGCTTCATGCCTTGATAGTGACGCATCACAAATACGATGCGTTGTCCTTTGGGCAAGCGGCCGATTTCGAGCTGAAGCACTTCGCCAAGCTCGCCGGCATACGTACGCGCTTCGGGTCCAGGGGTCTCTTCAGGGGCGTTCAACATTCTGTATTCCGCTTCGTCACCAGCGGCGACGTTCGTTCCTAGCCGATGTCGGCGCTGGTGATCGATACATGCGTTCATCACGATTCGGTAAATCCACGACGTTAACTGGGCGTCCTGCCGGAACCGGTCGAGCGACCGGTAGACCTTGATGAATACTTCCTGCGCGATGTCCTCGGCGTCGTGATGGTTCCCGGCAAACTGATACGCGACCCGATACACCATCGTCCGGTGCCGCTCGACCAGCGCCTGGAACGCTGAGGCGTCCCCACCGGCCGCGCGGGAGATCAGGTCCGTATCGGCAGACATCACGCCTGACCGTCTCGCCCGGACTCGAGTCGCCAGCCCATGTCAGTCATATGACGTGAAGGCGGGTACGAAAGTTGATCGTGCAATCGACCGTTTAGCAAGACTTTACGTCTAAAAGCAGAGCCTGAGCGGCTTTGCCGGCGCCCTGCGTCAACGGAGGAAAATCGATGCGTGGTCGGATTTATATAGTCGTTAGCGTGATTTTTACAGCCTCGGGCCTGGCAACTTTGGCGTCGGCCCAGTCTGTGCCTGAGGCTCGATCGATTGCCGAGCCAAACACGGTCACCGTGACACCATTCCTGAGCGGCTCTTTCGGAACGTCAGACGGCCTCGGCGGCAGCATCGGCCTCGGTGTCGGGGTGGGCTACGACTTCACGAAAAACCTCGGCGTCGAGGGAGAAATCGGACACTCCTTCGACCTCTCTGGCGACGACGCAAATCTCGACTCGTCAGCGACCAATTACAGCGCAAACGGCGTCTACCACTTCGACGTGCGCCACTTCACGCCGTACGCGACCTTCGGTCTCGGCGTCGAGCACGTCGGCCGGACGGTGAAGAATCCGGACACACTCGCGCTGTATGCGCCGTCGAGCACCGAGATCGCGTACAACTTCGGCGGTGGTGTGAAGTATCCGTTGAACGATCGGTTCATCCTGCGTGCCGATCTGCGCCGATTCCAGTCGACCGACCTGTCGCCTGACTTTTGGCGCCTGTATGGGGGCGTCACGCTCTGGGCGAAACGATAGGGAACGGGAAACGGCAAAACGCCTGTTAAACTGAAGGGATGCCCACGGCCCAGAAGACCGCCAGTACCATCGCCAACGCGCTCCGGCGAAACGTCGCCATCATTGCCCATGTCGATCACGGCAAGACCACGCTCGTCGACGCCCTCCTCCATCAGAGCGGAATCTTTCGCGCCAATGAGCGCGTGGCCGAGCGCGCGATGGACAACACCGACCTCGAGCGCGAGCGCGGCATCACGATCCTCGCGAAGAACACCGCGGTCCACTACCGCGACATCCTGATCAACATCGTCGACACGCCCGGGCACGCGGACTTCGGCGGCGAGGTCGAACGAACACTGGCGATGGTCGACGGCGTGTTACTGCTCGTCGACGCCTCGGAAGGACCGCTGCCGCAGACGCGATTCGTTCTCCGCAAGGCGCTCGAACGCCGGCTGACGCCGATCGTCGTCATCAACAAGATCGATCGCCCCGACGCACGCATCCAGGAAGTGTTGAACGAGATTTACGACCTGTTCATCGATCTCGACGCCACCGAAGAGCAGCTCGACTTCCCAGTGCTCTACACGAGCGCGCGCGCGGGAACATCGAGCCGATCCGCGACTGAACCAGGCGGCGATCTTCGTCCGTTGTTCGATGCGATTATCGATGACGTGCCGCCGCCGCGCGGGGACGTCAACGCGCCGCTGCAGATGCTCGTCGCGAACCTTGACTCGAGTGACTATCTCGGCCGGATTGCCATTGGGCGAATCTTCAATGGCCGGGTGAAAGTCGGCGATCCGATTGCCGTCTGCAAGCTCACCGAACAGGTTCAGGAAACCAAGGTGACCAAGCTCTACGCATTCGAAGGGCTCAAGCGCGTCGATATCGACGAAGCCGCCGCCGGCGACATCGTCTGCCTTGCCGGGATCGAGGACATCACGATCGGCGAGACCATCGCCGACATCGAGCACCGGCTCGCGATGCCGGCGATCGCCGTCGACGAGCCGACGGTCTCGATGATCTTCGGTGTCAACACGTCGCCGATGTCGGGTCGTGACGGCCAATTCGTGACCTCACGACAAATCAAAGACCGGTTGGACCGCGAACTGCTCGGCAATGTTTCGATCAAAGTCGAACCAACCGACACGCCAGAACAGATGAAAGTCCTTGGGCGCGGCGAACTCCAACTGTCGATTCTCATCGAAATGATGCGCCGAGAAGGGTTCGAGCTACAGGTCTCGCGTCCCGACATCGTCACCAGGAGTGTGAACGACACACTGATGGAGCCGATCGAGGATCTGGTCATCGATGTCGCGGAAGAGTTCCAGGGCGTGGTGATCGCGCAGGTCGGCACGCGTCGCGGGACGATGACGAAGATGGTGAATCACGGCAGCGGCCGCGTGCGGCTCGAGTTCCGGATTCCGGCGCGGGGCCTGATCGGATTCCGGTCGCAGTTCCTGACCGAAACAAAAGGCACCGGGATCATGAATCACCTGTTTGCCGGCTGGGAACCGTGGCACGGCGCCATTCCGTCGCGAGCGACCGGTGCACTCGTCGCCGATCGCGCCGGCGTCGCAACGGCGTTCGCGATCTGGAACCTCCAGGAGCGCGGCGAAATGTTCGTCGAGCCGAGCGAGCCGGTATATGAAGGGATGATCGTTGGGGAGAACGCGCGCGCCAGCGACATGGACGTCAACATCACCAAGGAAAAAAAGCAGACCAACATGCGCGCGTCCACGGCGGACGAGGCCGTAAGGCTGATTCCCCCCCGCAAGCTGGGCCTCGAGCAGGCCATCGAGTTCATCAACGACGACGAGCTGGTCGAGGTGACCCCCCGCAATATCCGGCTGCGCAAGCGCGTTTTGGCAGCTAATATGCGCCCCAAACGCTCCGCCGAAAAATAACGCTCCTTTTCTGAAACTTTCCGTTGCCTACGGGGTTAGTCACCTGAATGCAGGTGGCGGCCCGCCTTCGCCCAATGCTTCGGCGAGGGCGCCCGGAACTCACGCTGGCGGGCGCATTCGAGATGACCGACGCTGATCGGTTCGAGGCGTTCGTCCGCGAATACCAGGACATGGTGTTTGGCACGGCGGTGCGGCTTCTGGCCAACCCGGTCGAGGCCGAGGACATCGCCCAAACGGTCTTTCTCCGAGCGTTCGAGCGCTTCTCGTCGATTGCAACGAGTGCGACCGCCGCCGGCTGGCTGAAGACTGTGACGACCAACCTGTGCCTCAACCATCTCACGCGGTATCGAGCGAGGTGGCAGTTTTTCAGCGAGCTCGATTCAGCGGAAGGCGAACAATACGAAGCCACCGTGGCGGCGCCAACGGCTCGCGATGCGGTTGAGGAAGCCGCGAAGCAGGACCGCCTCGAACGCGCCGTGCAGGCGCTTCCGGATCATCAGCGCGTGCCGCTCGTCCTCTTTCACTTCGAGGACATGACCTACAAGGAGATCGCGGCGGCGCTGGGTATTTCGGTGGCAAAGGTGAGGACGGACATCCATCGTGGCCGCGACGCGTTGAAGCGGGCGATGACAGGCATCGTATGAACCCCATCGACCTCGAACAACTGGTCGACGCTGAGCTGAAGCGGCTTCCCGCGCCTCGCGCGCCGCGAACGTTGTTGCCGCGCGTGCTCGCCGCGGTTGAGGCGCAGCAGCAGCACGCGAACCCGGCACCAGGCTGGGCGTTGTGGCCTCGGGCCTGGCAGCTGGTCGGTGGCGTCGTCATGGCGCTGGTGCTTGTCGGCATCTGGAAGCTCGCGGTCTTCGCGCAGCCGCTGGTCGGCGAGTTCTTGCCGGCGGTCGGCTTGGGCCGCGCAGCCGCATTCACCCGCGGCGCCGACGATGCCGCCACCGTCGTGAGAGTGCTGTGGGACGTTCTGCTGCAGCCGGTCGCAACCTACGTTTCGATCCTTGCAATTTCGCTTGCGCTCGCGTGCGCCCTGTTCTGGACCGCAGTCGAGCGCCTTGCCCCTGGAGGGGCGTCACAGAGATGAGCCAGATCATTCGACTCCATCGTCTCTCACTATTCGCTGCGATCGCGATCGTGGCGCTGCTTTCGTTCGATGTCGCGGCCGCGGCGCAGGAACGATTTGAATTCCAGGACTTCGGGTTCAATCGCCAGATCGTTCGAGTCGGACAGAGCTATTCACTCGGTGAAGGCGAAAGCGTCCGCGAAATCCACAGCGGTCTCGCCGACATCACCATCGCGGGAACCGTCGAGTACGACGTCGTCGTCATCGTTGGATCGCTCCGACTGACCAATACCGCGAAGATCGGCGGCAACGTTCTGGTCATCGGCGGAACGCTGACGATCGATTCGGGCGCGTCGGTGGCCCGGGACATGGCCGTCATTGGCGGCAACCTTGATGCACCTGCCTCATTCACTCCGGGCGGCGAACAGGTGGTCGTTGGGACGGTCGCCATTGCGCGCACCCTGCGAGGTCTCGTTCCATGGGTGACGCGTGGATTGCTCTTCGGCCGACCGATCGTTCCCGACCTCTGGTGGATGTGGCCCACCATTGCCATCTTCCTGTTCGTTTACCTGATGGTGAACGCGCTGTTCAGCAGACACGTGGAAGCGGTCGCCGACACGGTGTCCGCCAGACCGCTGAGCTCGTTCCTGCTCGGTCTGCTCGTCCTGGTCCTCATGGTGCCGGCGATCGCGATACTCGCGGCAACGGTTGTCGGCATCCTGGTGGTGCCTTTTGTTCTCTGCGCGCTGGTGCTGGCGGCGCTGGTCGGCAAAGCGGGCGTCATGCGAGCCACCGGTCGCAGTGTGATTGCTGAAGACGAAGATGCGGGACGCCTGCGAACGTTCGGGTCCGTACTCATTGGCTTCGCTATCCTCACAATCGCCTACATGATTCCGGTGCTTGGTTTCATCACATGGGCCATCACCGGAGCGATTGGATTCGGAGGGGCGACGACCGCGTTCCGCGGCGCCCTCCGACGAGAACATCCCGCGCGAGTGAAGGCGCCGATCGCCGTCGAGCCGGCGGCAGTCATGGAAGCGCCCCGAGCGGTCGTGTCCGAGCCTGCCTACGCCGCGCCGGCAGCCGCATTCGCCGCCGACGCGGGTGTTTCGGCCGGCAGTGCCAACGGCGCGACGATTCCGCCGGCGCCCGTCTCTGTTCCTGGTGATCTGGCCGTCTATCCCAGGGCCGTGTTCCTCGATCGGGTGGCGGCGTTTGCCATCGACGCGATCCTGGTCGCCATCGCGGTCAACCTCCTGGATCTCGACCGGCATGATGGCTACTTTCCAGTGATGCTGCTCGCCTACCACGTCGCGTTCTGGGCATGGCGCAGCACGACGCTCGGCGGGATCATCATCGGATTGCGGGTCGTACGAGTTCAGGGCACGGATTTGCGATTCGCAGATGCGCTCGTCCGCGCCCTAACCGGGGTGTTCTCGATCGCCGCGCTCGGAATCGGATGCTTCTGGATGATCAACGATCCAGAGAAGCAGATGTGGCATGACAAGATCGCCGGGACCTTCGTCGTCAAGGTCCCGAGGCATCTCGTGTTGCCGTAATTACAGCTTCATCCACCTGACGACGTTCGGCCTGGTTGCGAGAAATCGCTCAAGGTCGGCGACGGAAATCGTGACGCTTGCGGTGTTCAAGTTCGGATGGAAGATCAGCTTCTCCGCCGAACGAAGATCCTGATCGACGATGACACGGACTTCCTTCGATCCCGGGTGCAGTAAGCCGAATGGGGAGACGGAGCCTGGGGTGACGCCGAGCGTGGCCATCAATCGCTCCGCCGACCCAAAACTGAAGCGATCGTCTCCGATCTTCTTCACCAGATCGCGCAAGTCCGCCTGTTTGGTGATCTCGAGGATGACCAGATACTGACGGTTGCCTTTCTTGTTCCGCAGAAACAGGTTCTTGACCTGCGTCGCCGCGATCGGCCCCCAGTGTTCGGCGGCCTCTTCGCTGGTGAATACGGGCGGATGCTCGTACTTTTCGTACTGAATACCCATCGTGTCCAGCGCGTCGTACACCTTCTCTGGTTCGCTCACGACCGCCATTTTACTTCTGTCACAATACGGCGATGGCAACGCTGACCGAGCGGTTCGACGAGGCCGTGAGATACGCACGCGAGGTCCACGCACAACAAACACGCAAGGGCACCCGCACCCCGTACATCGCGCACCTTCTCGGCGTTTCGTCGATCGTGTTGGATGATGGCGGTAACGAAGACGAAGCGATCGCGGCGCTCTTACACGACGCGGCCGAAGATCACGGTGGCCGTCCGCGCCTTGACGACATTCGCTCGCGCTTCGGCGATGGCGTCGCAACAATCGTCGAGGATTGCACCGACTCGTGGGAAACACCGAAGAAGCCGTGGGCCGAACGTAAACGGGCCTATGCGGAACACGCACGCACGCTGCCGCCGTCGAGCCTGCGGGTTTCTGTCGCCGACAAGGTGCATAACACCTACGCGATCCTTCGCGACTTGAGAAACGAGGGGGAGTCAGTCTGGGAACGGTTCAACGCCGCTCCTGACGACGTGATCTCCTACTACCAGTTGCTCGTGCGCGCGTACCGCGAGGCTGGTGGTGGGAAGCTCGTCGATGAACTCGAACGCATCGTGCGGGGCATCGAACGGGAGATGGGCTACTAGGACTAATCAACAGCTTTCACGGTTAGAGACAAACAGAAGAAGGGAGAATGGAGGAACTCAAAACCAACGATCCTCCATTCTCCTTTCTGCTGTGATCTCTTCGACAAGTATGAGACGTGCTGTGAAGAATGCCGATTACATACTCCGTTCGAGCTGAGTCAACGCAGAATCGATCAACCCGAACCCTTCTCTCAATTCCTCCTCGGTGATACACAACGGCGGATTCGTAAAGAAGTTGTGCCACCGCACGAAGGTGTAGAGCCCAAGTTCACGGAACAAGGCGCCGAGGCGCTTCATCTCGGGGGACGTGCCACCGAAGGGCGCGAGCGGCGTTTTCGTTTTCTGATCCCGCACGAGTTCCACGATTCCGAATAGTCCGATGTTCCGGTGTGCGCCGACGATTGAATGACGCCGCGCCAGATCGGTCAGAAGATCGGTCATGACCGCACCGAGACGCCTGGCATTGCCGATGAGATCGTCCTCCTCGTAGACGGCAATCGTGGCGAGCGCGGCGGCACAGGCCATGGGATGACTGTTATAGGTCAGGCCTCCCTGAAACACCTTGTCGCGAAAGTGATCCGCAATCGGTCTTCGCATGCCGACGGCACCAAGCGGAAGGTACGCGCTGGTCAACCCCTTCGCCATCGTCATGAGATCGGGGACAACGTTCCAGTGATTGACGGCGAACCATGCTCCGGTTCGACCGAATCCCGCCATGACCTCGTCGCACACCATCAGGATGCCGTGCTTCGTGCAGAGATCGCGAACACCCTGGAGATAGCCGTCCGGCGGAATGATGACGCCGTTTGTCCCGCTGACGGTTTCGAGAAAAAACGCCGCAATGGAGTGCGCCCCCTCGAGCTCGATGATCTCTTCGAGCATCGCCAGGGACTTCTCGGCCGAGTCCCATCCGCGCTCGACCCCGTGATAGGGGTCGAGCACGTGAATGACGCCTGGAACGCCCGGTTCGGTGCTCCACCGCCGCGGGTCGCCGGTCAGGGCCATGGCGCCGTGGGTGCCGCCGTGGTACGACCGATATCGAGCCAGGATCTTGTGGCGACCGGTGTAGGCGCGGGCGATCTTCATCGCGTTCTCGTTGGCTTCCGCGCCGCCGTTGGTAAAAAAGAACACGTCGATGTCGCCCGGCGCCAGCTCGGCGAGCCTGGCACCGAGCTTCGCGCGCGGCTCGGTCGCCATGAACGGATTGGCGTACGGAAGCGCGTCGGCCTGCGCTTTGATGGCCCGGATGACCCGCTCGTCGCCGTGGCCGATGTTGACGCACATCAACTGGCTGTTGAAGTCGATGTAGCGCTTTCCTTCCGGCGTCCAGAAGTACACGCCCTTGCCGCGCGCCATCGGGATCGGATCGACAGCCCCCTGAGCGGACCATTCAAAGAAGGTGTGCTTCCGGCAGAGATCGACGATCTCGGCCCCAGACATCGCCGACGACGTCGTCGTCATGATTGAACCTGCTTCTCCGCGGCCGCGTAGCCCTCGGGCGCGTCGTGGCCGCCGAAATACTCCTTCGAATCCGGTCGACGGATCTGCGAATGCGTCACGATCCGGTCGCGGCGAAGTCCTCGGATGTCGGCAAGCGATCGCCAACCATCGCCGCTGTGACGCTCGAGAAAAACCGTGAGCCCTTCGGTCAGCCGCTTGATGACGTTCGGACCAATCGCGTGATCGAGCATCGCCGCCGTGCACACCTGCACGGTGCCGCAGCCAAGCAGGAAATAGTTCAGCGCGTGCGCGAACTCGCCGACGCCGCCGATGCCGGAAAACTCCCGGTCCGGAAAGGCCTGCGTCATCTGCGCCACTTTCGCCAACGACTGCGGCAGAATTGCGGGGCCGCCGAGGCCACCGCTCGACACCAGCCCGTCGACGTTGACCTCGAACTCGAGCGTTTCGGGATCAATCAAAGGAATCGATGGGAACGTGTTCGACGAGGTGATGGCGTCGGCGCCACCGAGGAAAGACGCTCGCGCCTCGGAGACGATGTCGGTCGTCGACGGGGTGATCTTGCACCACACCGGAACCTTCGCGACTTCTTTCACCACCTGGGTCACGACCGAAATCAGGCCCTCGTCCTTGCCGATGTTCGAGCCCATGTCCTTGCGGTCCATGTGCGGACATGACAGGTTCAATTCGAACGCGTCCGCGCCAACATCCTGGCACGCACCGGCAAGTGTCTGCCAGTTGCGCAGCTCGCGGTCGTTGCCCGAGCCCGCCATGATCGATACGACCAGGATCCGGTCCGGATGCGCCTGCTTGATCCGCTCGATCCGTGGCAGCCACCAGTCGAGCGGCTTATCGGAGATGAGTTCCCAGTTCCACGACGAGTGAAGCGCCGAGTCCGGGCGCTTGTTCATCGAGAGGTGATACGAATGCACGTCGGCGCGCAGGAATTTCGTTTTCGGGCCGGCGACGTTGGCGACTGGATGCAGTCCGATCGTCTTGGTCACGACGCCGCCCCATCCCGCATCGAACGCGCGCAGGATGTTGCTGTCGGACTCGGTTGGCGGGGCCGACGACAACAGAAATGGATTCCGAAACTGCAGCCCGGTAAAAGTGACCGACAGGTCGGCTGCCATGGACCCTCCGTTTTTGGCTCGTTTGGAACGCGGATTATACGTTTCTTGACACGCTTTCCGTGCACAAATACTGTGCAGGTCTAAACAGGAGCATCTCATGGCACGGGTCGTACGGGGCGGATTGATTCAGGTCAAGGCAGATATTTCTCTCGAAGGCACGACCGACGAGATCAAGCAGCGGATGCTCGACAAGCACTTGCCGCTCATTGATGAGGCCGCACGACGCGGCGTCCAGGTGTTATGTCTGCAGGAGCTGTTCAACGGCCCTTACTTTTGCGCCGAGCAGCAGGTACGGTGGTACGACATGGTCGAGCGCATTCCTGATGGCCCGACAATTCAGACCATGCAGGGGCTCGCGAAGAAACACGGCATGGTGATGATCGTTCCCATTTACGAGGAAGAGATCACTGGCATCTATTACAACGCGGCCGCAGTCATCGATGCCGACGGCAAGTATCTCGGCAAGTACCGCAAGCACCACATTCCGCATGTCGCGCCGGGCTTCTGGGAAAAGTTCTACTTCCGTCCCGGCAACCTGGGATACCCGGTGTTCAACACCGCCGCCGGAAAGATCGGGGTCTACATCTGCTACGACCGGCACTTCCCGGAAGGCGCGCGTATCCTCGGGCTCAACGGTGCTGAAATCGTCATGAACCCTTCGGCAACGGTCGCCGGGCTTTCCGAGTATCTGTGGAAGCTGGAGCAACCTGCGCACGCCGTCGCCAACGGCTATTTCGTCGGCGCGATCAATCGTGTCGGTGTCGAAAAGCCCTGGAACATCGGCGAGTTCTATGGTCAGAGTTACTTTTGCGATCCGCGGGGTCAGTTCATTGCCGTCGCGAGCCGCGACAAGGATGAACTGGTCGTCGCCGATCTCGATCTCGGGCTGATCCAGCAGGTTCGGAATACCTGGCAGTTCTATCGCGATCGACGACCGGAGACGTATGGCGCGATAACTGAGATATAGAACCAAGTCCATGTCTCTTCTCATCACCAACGGCCGAATCATCACCGCCTCGGACGACTACGTCGCCGATGTCTACTGCAACGACGGCGTGATCGTCGCAATCGGCAAGAACCTTCCGCCGGATCGCTTCCCGGCTGATCGCACGATTGACGGGTCGGGAAAGTACGTCATCCCTGGCGGCATCGACGTGCACACACATCTCAACATGCCGTTTGGCGGGACGACATCGGCCGACGATTTCGAGTCGGGCACAATCGCCGCGGCATTCGGCGGCACGACCAGCATCGTCGACTTCGCCATTCAGTACCGCGGCAAGACGATGAGGCATGCGCTCGACGACTGGCGCCAGCGGGCGGATGGAAAAGCGGTCATCGATTACGGCTTTCACATGATCGTCACCGAGCTCGAGGATGCGGGCCTTGGCGACATGGATCGCATGGTCCGTGACGAGGGGATCACGAGCTTCAAGCTCTTCATGGCCTATCCCGGTGTCTTCATGGTCGACGATCAAACGATCTTTCGCGCGCTCAGGCGGACCGGCGACAACGGCGGGCTCGTCTGCATGCATGCAGAAAACGGCGGCGTGATCGACGAACTGGTCAAGGAGGCGCTGCGTAAAGGCGAGACGGCGCCGAAATATCACGCGCTGACGCGTCCGCCGACGGCGGAAGGAGAGGCCACCGGCCGCGCCATCGCCCTGGCGGAAATGGCCGGCGTGCCGATCTACATCGTGCATCTCTCGGCGGCGCACGCGCTCGAGAAGGTCAAACAGGCGAGGGACATGGGCCTGCCGGCCTACGCCGAGACCTGTCCGCAGTATCTGTTTCTGTCGTACGACAACTACGAGGAACCGGGATTCGACGGCGCAAAGTACGTCATGTCGCCGCCGCTCCGTGAAAAGTGGCATCAGGACGTGTTGTGGAAAGGTCTCGCCAAGAATGACCTGCAGGTGATCTCAACCGACCATTGCCCGTTCTGCATGGCCGAACAGAAGGAACTCGGGCGCGACGATTTCAGCAAGATTCCAAATGGCGCGCCAGGGATCGAGACGCGCCTCACGCTCGTGCACGATGGCGGCGTCAGGCCCGGGCGCATTTCAATGAACCGGTTCGTCGAGCTGTGCTCCACGACACCGGCGCGAATGTTCGGCCTGTTCCCTCGCAAAGGCACGATCGCGGTTGGCAGCGATGCCGACATCGTGGTTTTTGATCCCAACGCCTCAGCGACACTCAGCGCAAAAACGCTGCACATGAAGGTGGATTACAACCCGTACGAAGGGCGGACGGTGAAGGGATCGCCGTCGACCGTCATCAGCAGCGGCCAAGTCGTCATCGACGGCGATCGATTTGTCGGCAAGAAGGGCGCAGGCCGCTTCCTGCGTCGCGGTCCGAGCCAGGCACCCGCGGGTCTGTAAGCGGATTCCACCCGTGCAGGGGGGCTTCAGGCCCCGCCGATCATCTCGCCACGCTCAGATTGTTCTTCACCTCAAAGACCCCGCTGATCTCGCGCGCTTTGAGACCAGCCACCGTCTTGTCGCTCTCGCTGTCGACCGCGCCTTCGAGCGTCACGCGCCCCTGTTTCACGATGATGTGAATCGGCGGCTGACTCTGGAACCCATACCGATCCAATGCCGTGCTGTTGTAGATGTTCCGCGCCACGGCCAACCGAATCGCATCATCAGCCGGCGAAACCGGAAGCACCTCAATCTCATTGATGATCTGTTCAACCCCTTCGACTCGTTTGAGGCGACGTTCGGCGTCGCTTTTGAGCGTCGGCCGCACGACCTGTCCCAGCAGCCTGACGGTGCCGCCGGGTTCGACACGGAACGCCAGATAATCGAACACCGTGTAGTAGGGCAACAGCAACAACTCACGCTCCACATCAGCTTCGACACGAAGCGTCCGTGAATCCTTCTGCTGAACCGGTGCAAGCAGCGACAGCACGGCGGTCAGCGCAACGACAAGTGGGTACATCACAGGAACTCCTCACGCTTGAATCACTCTCCCAAGGATAGCGCCGAAGGCTGCTGACGGGTTTGCTCGTGCGGTCGCTTTCAGACATCATCTGCTGACCCATGCCGAGGGCCGTGTGACCCAAATCGCCAGTCAGATCGAGCGTGCCGACGGCCGCGTCGAGCTTGTCGATACATCCTCTGTCGAACAGAGTGTTCTGTATAACGAGGATCTCGCGCCGGTGCCGATTGCGCGGCGCAACTGGACCACCTATAACTTCGCCGCGCTGTGGGTCAGCATGGCGCACTGCATTCCGACCTACATGCTGTCGGCCGGACTCATGGCCGCAGGAATGAGCTGGTCTCAGGCGCTTTTCACGGTCGCTCTCGGCAACACGATCGTCCTGATTCCGATTCTTCTCAACTCGCATCCCGGTACACGGTATGGGATTCCGTTTCCCGTGTTTGCGCGCGCCGCGTACGGAACGATCGGATCCAATCTCCCGGCGCTGATGCGCGCCATCGTTGCCTGCGGATGGTTCGGCATCCAGGCGTGGATCGGCGGGGAGGCCGTCAACACGTTCTTCGCCAGCATCGTTCCAGGCTGGCACGGACTGCTGGGCAGCGGGCTCGGCGGCCACTCGACGACCGAATGGCTGTCGTTTCTGATCTTCTGGGGCTTGAACGTCGCGATTGTCTATCGCGGCATGGAGCTGCTGCGGAAGGTCGAGAACTGGGCTGCGCCCTTCGTTCTCGTCATGACGGCCCTCTTGCTTGCATGGGCGGTGACCGAAGCAGACGGCTTTGGTCCGCTGCTGTCGCAGCCAGGCAAGTACGCGTCGCTGCAGGAATTCCTTCCGGTGTTCGTGCCCTCGTTGACGGCGATGATCGGGTTCTGGGCAACGCTGTCGCTGAACATGCCAGACTTCACGCGCTTCGGCCGAAGCCAGCGCGAGCAGATCGTCGGTCAGGTTGTGGCCTTGCCCACAACGATGTTCGTCTTTGCGGCAATGGGTGTGCTGATCACCAGCGCGACCGCCATCATTTATCACGAGGTCATCTGGGATCCGATCAAGCTGATTGGCCGCTTCAGCAACCCGCTCGTCATTGCTGTCTCGATGTTCACTGCCGTGGTTGCGACGCTGGCGGTCAACATCGCGGCGAACGTCGTCTCGCCGGCCAACGATTTCGCCAACGCCTTCCCCCGGTTGATCAAGTTCAAGACCGGGGGACTCATCACCGGGATTCTGGGGATTCTGATTCAGCCCTGGCGCCTGCTCGCCGATCCGTCCGGGTACATCTACAACTGGCTGCTGGGATATTCCGGAGGTCTGGGGTCGATTGCGGGAGTGCTGATCGCCGATTACTGGATCCTCCGCAAGAGACAGCTGGCCCTGGAAGAGTTGTATTTGCCCGATGGGCGATATGGTCGCTGGAACGCGGCCGGCATTCTCGCCACAGTCGTCGGTTGCGCGCTTGCGTGGGGCGGGCTCGTGTTGCCTCCGTTGCGGCCGCTCTATGACTACGCCTGGTTTGTCGGCTTCGCGGCCGCGGCGATTGCCTACCTGGCCCTCGCCTCTCTCCGCGCTCGCGCCAGTCGATAGTGACTGATCGCCAGCACGCCGCACGCGAACGCTCCGCCAAGCACGAACGGCCCTGCCGGCGTGAACGCGTAGATGAAGGCGTACAGGACCCCGAACTCGAGGATCTCGAACGCCGACGCGCGAAAAATCACATCGCGTCGATACTCCAGGTGGCCGGTCATGCCGCCCGGTCTGAGCGCATGATGAAAGAGCAGCCAGTTGCGAAGATGACGAACGTGAACCGTCAACTGGATCATCAGCAGCGCACCCAGCATGAATAAGTAGACGCTGCGCGTTTGCGGCACCGTGATCACGCCCACCACAAACAGCGCGGCCGTGCTGACGATCAACATCGCGATGAAACGCGGGCTGATTCGCCGCAACGCATCGATTTCCGCCTCGAACATCGGATTGAGTTCGTAGCTCCCCTCGAACTTGATTTTGTCCTGCCGGGCGTACAAGTGCGCACACGCGATCGTCAGGTAGTAGTCGGAACAATAGAGGAGCGCCCACGCGGTCGGCCCCAGCCAGACGATGTTTTCCATCAGTGCAGTCCCCGGTGCTTCACCATGCCGCCGTGCACATCAGCGAGCGCGTGAGACGTGATGAAGGCGGTCTCATCGAGAGCGCGGACAATGTTCTTCACCCGCCCCACTTCAAGCCTGGTGACGACGCAGTAGAGGATTTCCTGGTCCTCGAAGCTGAGGCCGCCGCGGCCCTTGTAGACGGTGACGCCGCGGCCAAGGTTCGCCATGATTTGCGCGGCGATCTCGCCGCTCGCGCGCGACACGATGGTTATCGCCGTGTATTCCTCG
Organism: Vicinamibacterales bacterium; assembly: GCA_035491715.1. Lineage (GTDB taxonomy): Bacteria > Acidobacteriota > Vicinamibacteria > Vicinamibacterales > 2-12-FULL-66-21 > JALZOC01. Next base: position 98,850 of record DATJKH010000107.1, read on the forward strand.
ATTCCATGGATGACGAAGTCGAGCGTCCGCGCGGCGGCCATATACGTCAGGATGGAGTACAGCGCCGTGTCGACTCCGAGCAGAGACATGGCGACCAGAAACAGCACGACGTTAAAGAGCAGGATGACGTCGCCAACTTTGAAGAGACTGCTTTGCCGGCTGATCAGGAGTGCCGCGATCTCCGTTCCGTCGAGCACCGCCCCACCGCGGACGGCGAGGCCAATTCCAGCGCCGAGAAAAAACCCGCCGAACACCGCCGTCAGCACAAGGTCCGGTGTGACGTCCGGAAACGGAATGGTGGCGAGCGCCGCCGACAGGCCACCAATGGCGAGCACACTGCGAAGCGCGAACGCTCCGCCAATCTGCCGGTAACCCACAGCGACAAACGGGAGATTGACGACCACGATCCAGATGGAGAGCGGGGTACCGCTCACCATCGAGATGAGCATCGAAATTCCGGTGACGCCGCCGTCGATGAAGTGACTGGAAAGCAGGAAACCCTTGATCCCCATGCTGGCGGAGAGGATCCCGAGGACGATGAGGAGACCGTTCAGCGACTCACGCGCGACGCGATTCACGCAGCCATCTTACGATCAGGGACGGGCTACGCAGCCTGCTTGTCGATGCGAGCACGCAGCGACGCCAGTTCGGCACCAATCGCCCGTAATTCCTGCTCGGTCGTCTGGAGCTTTTCTCCTTCGGCGCGGACGAAACGGCTGTAGGGCGCAATGCTTTCGCGGATGCGATCGCCGCTCCTCTGAATTTCCCGGGCGAATTGATCGTGCAGCGCATCCGAGAGCCGCTGACGGACGTCGGCGATCTTTCGCCGCATCTGTTCCTTTGCCCGATCGCGTTTCGCCGGAAGGATGAAGAAACCGATCGCGGCAATGACCGATGCCATGATGATCCCGGTCACGTCGGCGGCGGCCGTCGTCGCGGCAATCGTCACGATCGCGCCGAGACCGACACCGCCGGCGCTGACGGCTGCTGCCGCCGCGACGGCATTGCGCGCGTCATCGGCCAGTTCGCGGGCTTCTTTACGGCGATCGAACGAATCGATGACCTTTTGCGATTCGCGGTTGACCGCTTCGAGTAAGCGGCTGCGATCGCTGAGAAACCTCCCAGAGTCCGTCTCGCCGATGATGCGATCGCGGTACTGCCGCCGTCGCTCCGCAAGGTGTCTCGTGACATCCTGCCACTGGCGTAAATCAGCATCCACGAGCCAGTCCACCAGCTCGCTGACCTTGCGTTCGATCTCCTGCGGTGCCTCGCCGACGACGTGCTGCTCGAACCCCTGCTGGACGCGACTGCGATTCAACAAGTCCATGACCCGGCCGATTCGCATCGTATCGTCGAAGAACTCGTGACCACGCTTTTCCATTTCGAGCAGGATGCGGTCGATATCCGAGATCCGGAATCCGAAGTCACGCATCAGGTCCGCCTGATACACCGCGAGCTGACTCTCCACTTCGTCGAGCGTCGCGAAGTCTCCCTTCAAGAGCGCCGCGCGTTCCTTGACCGCAGCGGCGTGCCGTTCGGTCAAGGCCGCGCCGACCCCCAGCGGATTCAGCAGCTTCAGTCGGATCCGGCCGGGCGAATCGAGCGTTTCCCGGATGTACCGCTCGAGCGCTTCGAATCGGCTTGCCGCCCACGCCGCAGGATCTCCCTGCTTCGCGCGAAACGCGAGCCGGGCGCTGACCGGAAAAATCTCCGGGCTGAAGCCGAGCAGCGTGCGCGCGTTGTCCGCCACGAACGCTCGAACTTCGTCGACCTGCGCGCTGCTCTCGAGGATGTCGATTTTGTTGATGACGACGACGATCTTCTTGCCCCAGCCGCGGACTTGTTCGAGAAAGGCGCGTTCGGTTTCAGTGAACGGACGATCTGCCGAAGTCACGAACAGGACGAGGTCGGATCGCGGAACGAACTCGGCGGTGATCGCTTCATGCTCGCGAATGATCGCGTTGGTGCCCGGCGTGTCGACGATGTGGATTTCGCGCAGAATCTCGGCGGGCGCGGTGATGACGTGGAGATGCGCTTCGCGAACCGTCCGTGCCGGCGTGTCGCCGTGTTGGAGGACGTTGATTTGCGCGGTTGTCGGCGTGACACCCTCTGCCGCAACCGCGGCGCCAACCAACGCATTGATGAACGCGCTTTTTCCTGAATTGAATTCCCCGACTATGACCAGCAGAAACAGTTCGTCGAGCTGTTCAATCGAACGATCAAGTGCCTGCTGATGCTCGGGCGCGGCGTCGAAGCGGACGAGGGCGGTGCGCAGCCGTGCGAGGACTCGACGCTCCTCTTTGACCAGCTCATCCTCTCCGCCGGATAGGATTTTCCCCAACACTGCCGCGACCGAGTTGCATTTCTTGTTCCGCACTCCAGTCAGTGTGCGGCGCGTGATTCTCGACGAGCCAGCCGTAGACCAGACGGCCATAGCTCTGCCATCGCATCTGTTTGCGCTCGAAAAATGGAATCAACGCGCGTTGGAGAGCGGGCAGTCGATAGAAAGGAACACCTGGGAAGTAATGATGCTCGAGATGGTAGTTGGAGTTCAGAAACGCGAAGTCCCAGAACCAGTGCCCCTTCATCAGCGTGCCCCACTTGGCCGGATCGTTCGGGTCGATGTCGTAGTGCTGTCCGAGACGATTCAGCGTGAACGCGATCGGGAAGACGAAAAACACCGGGATGATGCTCGTGCGGAGCGCCGTGTAGAACCCGAAGAAGTACCACAGCGCGGCAAGTGCCGTCAGATGCGCCGCGATCGAAACCTTGCGCTCCCAACCGATCCGATGCTGCAGCTCTACTGGATACGTCGACGATTCCCGGCGCGCGGCGCGGAAGTAGATCGGAAACAACGCAGGTGTGCAGTAAAGAAGCTTGTACCAGCGCTTGTTAACTTTTGGCGACAGGTGATGCCGTTTGGGATCGTCCTCGTCCGATCCGAGCTCGGCATGATGATCCAGGTGCCATCGCGTGAACTGGCTGGCCGAGATCCCGCTTGGAATCGCGTACATCAACCCGAGGACCCGTTCGGCGACCGGCCGTCGCCGTTCGAAGATCGTGTGATGCACGACCTCATGCAGAAGAATGGTGAAGTCGAAGATCGTGAGTCCCTGAACAAACGCGAGTGGCAGCCAGATGAGCGGATTCTCGAATCGGATCAATCCCCATGTCGCCAGCGCCAGAATGGCGAACTGTCGAGCTGCCACGACGAAATGTCGCCAGGCGGTCTTCCGGTGCAGCGTGCGCATCTGATCGCGCGAGATCGCTGCGCCCAGCTCAGCTCGGAGTGCCACCGCGTGCTGCGAGTAATAGTGGGACTTCACAGGAATCATCTAATTTTAGCCGGGATCCGGTTTCCGGGATCCGGGTCGGGATCGGACTTCCGCCTGAAGGCGGAAGCCACTCGGGTCAATGCGACACCAACAAGGACCGCGGCGGCGCCGAGGATCTTTCGCACACCCATCGGCTCATGGAGGAACAGCGCTGCGGTCACCATGGCGACCACCGGGACCAGATTGGAATACACCGACGTGCGCGCGCTGCCGATCTCTCGAACGGCTGCGTACCAAATCGTGTAGGAGAGGCAGAGTGCGAAGAGGGCGGAATACACGATCGCAAGCCAGGTTCCTGCCGCGACCCGGTCCCAGGCGACCGCGCGGAGGTGAGGAAACGTGGCGGCAAGGTACAACGCCGTTCCTATAGCCATTGAGATTCCGGTCACCGCGAGCGGCGAGTGGCGCGTCATCAGCGGCCGCGATCCAATCGTGTAGATGGCCCAGCAACACACAGCTCCGAGCATCATCAGATCGCCGACCCAGGTCGTGCCGCCGATGTCGACACCGGAACCGACGACGGTGTAGATCCCGGCGAGTGACAAGAGCGCGCCAACCCAGTGCGTCCACATGACTCGCTCCTCACCGAGCGCCGCACTGATGAGCGCGATCAGCACCGGCGTCGCGGCCAGCATCAACGCGGCATTGGCGACGCTCGTTCTTGCCAGCCCGCCGACAAACCACAACTGATAAAGACACTGACCGACGACGCCGAGTCCGGCGAGCGCAATCACGTCACCCTTCGCCATCCTCGACGGCGTGTACAGGACGCTTGCAAAGGAACCGTCGGCAGGCGGCTCGGAAGGGCGCATCCGGATCACCACCATTGCGGCGACGAAGACGGTCGATGCCACGACCATGCGAATGGCATTGAAGGCCTGAGGATCGATCTCCTCGAAGGCGCGTTTGACGATGACGTAGTTGGTTCCCCAGATGAGGCTCATGAGGAACAGCAGCGCGTCGATGAGGCGAAGATGTCGCAACAGCGTAAAAAAATGGCCACGCGAGCGCAGGAGATACCGCGATGTATCCCCGGCGCCCGGCGTGGCCTGACCGGAGGCGATTCGTTCGCTGATTAGCCGCTGAACGGCTTGAAGAAGAACAGCAGGAACGAAATCAGCAGCACGTAAATGACGAGCGATTCGATCAGGACGAGGCCGAGGATGAGCGCGCCTCGGACATCGCCGGCCGCTCCCGGATTCCGCGAGATCGCTTCAGCAGCGGCGCTGACCGCCTTTCCCTGCCCCAGCGCGGCAAGGCCGGCTGCGATACCCAGCGCAAAGCCGGCCGTGATGATCGACCACTTGGCGATCTCGAGGTTCAACGAGGAGGACTCCCCGGCCGGAGCCTGCGCGAACACGGGCGCGAAAATGCCACCCGCAAGGACCAGTACGACTGTCAGGACGAAACGTTTACTCACGACCCAAGCCTCCTCTGAATCTCTCGTGCAACGGTTGCCAAACTGATGGAAAACGGATGATGCCAACGACGATTACGCGGCCGCCGGCGCCTGATGTCCGCTCGGCGCATCGTGTCCGTGTTCGTCTTCATGATGCTCGACGGCGACCGCTCCCTGTAGGTAGATGATCGACAGCAGCACGAAGATGAATGCCTGCAACGCTCCCGTGATGAGGCCAAGAAACATCATCGGTAGCGGAACAAGAAACGGGATGAGCGTAAACAGGATAAGGATGACCATCTCCTCGCCAAAGATGTTGCCGAAGAGACGCAGCGACAACGACAACACGCGCGAGAGGTGGCTGATGATTTCGATGAAGAACATCAACGGGGCCATCGCCACCGGCGATCCGGGGGGCATGGCGAAGTGCTTGATGTAATTGACGAGACCCTGCTCTTTCAGGCCGTGGAAGTGGTAGTAAACCCAGGTCGTGATCGCGCAGCCGAGCGTGACGTTGATGTTGCTCGTCGGCGCCATCAGACCTGGAATCAGCCCCATGTAGTTGCCGAACAGGATGAAGATGCCGAAGGTGGCGATGAGCGGCAGATAGTTGCGGCCCTTCGGCCCAATCCATTCCTCGAGCAGGTTGAGGACGGCCGTCAGCGCATCTTCGAACACGATCTGCAGCTTGCCGGGATTCTCGACGCTCAGTCGCGACCGGATGATGAGCGACAGCACGGTCAGTACCGCGACAATCAACATCACCATCACGAGATAGTTGGGAATGACCGTTCCGTGCTCCGCGGCGACGTGGAACCCCAGCGCTTCGAGTGCCGCCTTGACCGGGCGACCCAGAAGGGCATTGACCACATCCACAATCCAGAGCGGGTGTTCCAGCTTCTCCATTCAGCTCGGTCGACAGAGGTACCGCGCGGTCACGTGCGCGGCGACGAATCCTTCATGATGAGGAGACGGACGGCTTCAACCGCCACCGCCGCCACTATCGAGGATGCTCCAGCCAGTAGCCCCAAAGGGGGCAGGCGCAAACGAGCAATCATAACGTACGCGCCAAAACCGAGTAAAGCGTACCGCAGGGTCAATTTCGTGACTGCCCAGCGAAGCGCCGGACGACGCGGCGGTGCATCCGAGGCGACCAGCCGCTCGACAAACGCGCTCACGCCGGATTGAATCGCGAGGTAACTCGTGCCGGCGATGAGACCTCCACCAATGACGGCCAGCGCCGAGCGAACACGCGTTGATGAAAACATCAAGGCAAGAGCCACCATCAAGACGCACACGATCACCGCCGTGCGGCCGACGCGTCGCAGCAGAGGATCGGCTTCCACGCAGTGTTACTTGAGCACGCGTCCGGCGGTGCGATAGACGTTTCGAATTCCCGCCGCCACCCCGATCGCGAAGAACACGAGGAACATCCACGGCGCCGTGCCAAGGAGTTTGTCGAGATACCACCCCAGGGCCGCACCGATCGCAATGGCCAGGACGAACGAGAATCCGACGGTAATCAGCGGCCCAATCGTCCGCATCGAGTCGGCCATGGATGCCGATGCACGCTTCCGGGGTTGTTGCTCGTCCATGCTATTTGGGGGAAGGGGTCTTGTTCGGTGTCGCGGATCCATCGGTGCACGGCGCGTCGACGATCAGTCCGGGGGGCGCCTTCGGGACCTCGACCGGCGCCGCCGGTTTATTGCAATCATCGGCCTCTTTCGTCGTCAGCAACCGCATCGCCAGAACGCCAAGAAGGATGACAACAGTGACCGTCGCCGCGTACAAAAAGTAGCGGACGGCCGCCGAACGCGGCTGCCGTTCGCGCCACACATCGATCAGCTTCATCGCTGGCCTTATAACACACTCGAATCACGTCCGGTCAAGAAACCACAACTCCCTTTGTACCAATAATTTTGAGCGAAGCCGCTTTCTTGACGCTCTCTGCGGGGGGCGCCTATACTCGACGTGAAGAGGCCCAAATGACTCATGCGATTCGGGCGTTCGCGTGCGCCGCGCTCGTCGCTTTCGCTCCGCCGTCTCAACAGCAGGAACCTCGGCCGTCGGCGGCAAGCGACGCGCGGACTCGCGACACCTATGTCAGCGTCCTGGATTCGAAAGACGCGCCGGTGACAGGACTGACCGCCGCCGACTTCACGGTCAAGGAAGACGGCGTCGCTCGCGAGGTGCTTCGCGCTGGGCCGGCGACCGCGCCGCTGCAACTGATTCTGCTGGTCGACGACAGCGAAGCCATGACACCCGCGCTTCAGCCCATGCGCGAGGGACTGACGAAGTTCGTCGACAAGATGCAGGGGCACGGGGAAATTGGCATCGTCACGGTCGGCGAACGCGCAACCTCGCTCGTGCCGTCCACCACCGACGTGAATGCCTTGAAGCGAGGAATCACGCGCATCTTCGCGCGTTCCGGCGCCGGCGCCTACATGCTCGACGGGATCCAGGAAGTCAGCCAGGGATTTCAGAAACGAAAAGCCGAGCGGCCGGTGATTGTCGCGCTCTCGATGGAAGGGGTCGAGTTCAGCAATCTTCAGTACGACAACGTGTTGAAAACACTCGCCGCCGGTGGTGCCGCGCTGCATGTGCTGTCGATCGGCAGCCCGAACCGTTCGATGTCGGACGAATGGCGCAATCTCAACATGGTGATCGCTGAGGGAACGAAAGACAGCGGCGGACGTCGCGATCAGGTGCTGGCGATTTCCGGTATTCCCGAGGCGCTGCTGCGCGTTGCCAACGAGCTGAATAATCAGTACGTCGTCACGTACGGGCGGCCCGAGCGACTCGTTCCGCCTGAAAAAATTCAAGTCACCGTGTCGCGCCCCGGCGTGACCGTGCGCGCACGGACCAAGGTATCCGGAAAATGACCGTCCGCCGCCTTCTCGTCGTCACCTTGACGATCGCATCTGCGACGATCGCTGTCGGGGCGCAGCAGGGGCGATTCCGATCCGGCATCGAGTTGGTCTCGCTGAACGTCACCGTCACCGACGGCGCGAAATATGTGACCGGCCTTGCCCAGGAAGACTTCGAGGTATTCGAGGACGGCGCCAAGCAAACCTTGAGCTTCTTCTCGCAGGTTCAGCAGCCGATCGCGCTCGCGATTCTTCTCGACACCAGTAACAGCATGGAGGAGAAACTCGCGACCGCGCAGGAGGCGGCCATTGGATTCGTCCGCCGGATGAAAAAGGACGACGTCATTCAGGTCGTCGAATTCAACAGCCAGGTGCGCGTACCGCAGCCGTTCACCCACGACGTCAGCCTGCTCGAACGGGCGATTCGGCAGACCAGCGTCAACGGATCGACGTCGCTCTACAACGCGATCTACGTCTCGCTCCGTGCGCTGAAGGACGAACGCGCGAAAAACGCCGAAGAAATCCGGCGCCAGGCGATTGTCGTGTTATCCGACGGAGACGACACGTCCAGCGTGATCGAATATGACGACGTGCTTGATCTCGCGAAGCGGTCTGAAACGTCGATTTATGCGATCGGACTGCGGCAGCAAGAGGCCGGTCGCGGCAAGTTCAAGGAAGCCGAGTTCGTCCTGCGCCAGCTCTCGCAGGAAACCGGCGGACGCGTGTTCTTCCCGACGTCGGTCGCTGAGCTGCCGAAGATCTACGAGCAGATTTCCGACGAGCTGGCCAGCCAGTACACCATGGCGTACTCCTCGAAGAACCCGATGCGCAACGGTGCGTGGCGTCGCATCGACGTGCGGGTGAACAAACCCGGCCTCACCGCGCGAACTCGACGCGGCTATTACGGGCCCTCGGGCCAGTAGTCCATGCACCTGCTTCCGCTGCTGCTCTATGCCGCCGCTGCCACCGCCTACATCGCCCATTTCGCGTGGCGGGATCCGCGCGTCGGGCGGCTGGCAACCGGGCTCGTCGCCGGTGGCGTGCTCGCACACACGTTTCTGATCGGCATGCAGACCGTGCAGGCGGGTCATGCTCCGCTCGTCGGCACGAGCGCGGCGATATCCGCGTTCGTCTGGCTGCTGGGATTGTCGTATCTCTACATCGAGCTGACCTCGGACGAACGTTCGATGGGTGTGTTCGTGTCGGTGTTGCTCGTCGGTCTCGACATCATTCCCGCGCTCGATCCGGCGGTCACGCCTCGTCCGCCGGTCCTGCAAAGCCCTCTGTTCACCATTCACGTCATGTCGCTGTTGTTTGCATACGCGAGCTTCGCGCTCGCCTGCGTCCTGGGCGTGACCTATGCCCTGCTCTTCAAGGAGATCAAAGCCAAGCAACTGGGATTCTTTTATGCGCGGCTGCCGCCTCTCGCGTCGCTCGATCTGATGAACAGCCGCGCGATCACGGTCGGCTGGATGTTTCTGACGATTGGTGTCCTGGTCGGTGCCGTCTGGGCATGGCAGGTGAAAGGCTCACCGTCTCCTGATCCGCGCGTGCAGGCAATGTCGCTCGCCGATCCAAAGATCCTCGTCGCGCTGGTGTCGTGGGGAATTTATTCATTCGCGCTGTTTGCGCGCAGAGCGGCTGGCTGGACCGGCCGGCGTGCCGCGTACCTGTCGGGCATCGCCTTCGCCGTGGTGCTCCTCAACTTTGTCCTCGTCGGATACTTTTTGACCGCGAGCCACAATTTCTAACCTCATCGCCTGATGCGTCTTTTTGCCATTGGATTGAGTCACCGCACCGCGCCGGTCGAACTCCGGGAGACGGTCGACTTCGCGCGCAAAGGCCTCGAGCACGCACTGGCCGAGCTCTCGGGCCGCGGTGCGGGACGCGAGCTGGTGGTGTTGGCGACGTGTAATCGCGCGGAAATCTATGCGGTCGGCGATAACGACGAGACGGCTGAACAGGTCGGCCGATTTTTCAGTGACTATCACGAAATTCCGCATGACCGGGTGCGCGACCATCTCTACATCCACCGCGGACCCGATGCCGCCCGGCATCTCTTCCGGGTCGCTGCGGGGCTCGACTCACTGGTCGTCGGCGAACCGCAGATCCTGGGCCAGGTCAAGGCCGCCTACGCCGCGGCCAGCGACGGCCAGTTCACGGCCGCTCTGACCAACCGGCTGTTTCACTCAGCGTTCACCGTCGGCAAACGCGTGCGCGCCGAGACGGGGCTCGGCGAAGGGGCAGTCTCGGTGAGTTATGCCGCCATCGCGCTCGCCAAAAAGATTTTCGGCGACCTGAAGGGTCGAGCGGTCCTGATTCTCGGGGCCGGCGAAATGGCGAAGCTGACCGGCATCCATCTGCAGTCACAGCACGTCAAGCGGATCACCATTGCGAGCCGGACGTTGACGACGGCGCAGGCGCTTGCGGCGAGGCTCGAGGGCGTCGCCGTCCCGTGGGAGCACATCGATCACGCGCTCTCATCGGCCGATATCGTCGTCACCGCGACGGGCGCATCCGAGCCGGTGCTCACACGCGCGCGGGTCGACGAGGCGACGGGCCATCGCCGTAACCGTCCGTTGTTCGTGATCGACATTGCCGTGCCGCGCGATGTCGATCCCGAGGTCGGTCAGCTCGATCAGGTGTTCCTGTACAACATCGACGATCTTCGATCGATCGTGCAGGAGAACCTGGCGCGTCGAGGTGCCGAGCTGGCGCGGGCTGAAGCCATCGTCGACGAAGAGGTCGCGAAATACACCGCGTGGATGCAATCGCGCGAGATTGTGCCGACGGTTGTCGCGCTCCGGCAACGGTTCGAGGCGATTCGACGCGCCGAACTCCAGCGGTTGGAGCCGAAGCTTTCCGGACTGCCGCCTGAGGCAAGGGCACGGGTCGACGAAGTGACACGCCTCATCGTCGAGAAACTGCTTCTGACTCCGACCGAGCAGCTGAAGGCGGTCAGCGACGAGGCCATGATCGTCGCGTATGCGGACGCGCTGAACCGGCTCTTCAGCCTCGCGCAGGACAAAGATCGGGATGCGGTCGCCCCGGAAGAAGAATCGGAGGTGTCCTCGTGAAGCCGCGACGGATCGGCACTCGCGGCAGCGCGCTCGCGTTATGGCAGGCCAACGCGGTGGCCTCACGGTTGCGCGAACGCGGCACAGAAACCGACATCGTCGTGATTAGGACGGGCGGCGATCGTCTGCAGGAAGTGCCGCTGTCCGAAGCAGGGGGCAAGCGGCTTTTCGTCAAGGAACTCGAAGACGCCCTCCTCTCGGGCGACATCGATCTTGCCGTCCACAGTGCGAAGGACATGTCGGCCGTGCTGCCGGATGGATTGACCATCGCGGCCGTTCTTCCACGCGAGGATCCACGCGACGCGCTGGTGCTGAGTCGAGATACCAGCGTGGTCGATTTCGGAGCGGCTCTGGCCCACATCGGGGAGATGCCGTCGATTGCAACCGGCAGCATCCGTCGGATCGCGCAGCTAAGCGCAATTCTTCCGCAGGCCCGATTCATGCCGATTCGCGGCAATGTTGATACGCGTCTGAGAAAGCTCGACGCCGGAGAGTACGAGGCCCTGGTCCTCGCCGCCGCCGGCCTCAGACGCCTTGGCTTCGACACACGAATCTCAGCCGCAATCCCGGCGGACGTGTGTATCCCGGCGCCCGGACAGGGTATTGTGGCGATAGAGATCCGAGCCGACGACGTCGAGACCAGAGATACGGTGGCATCAATCGGAGATGCCGAAACCGCGACGTCGCTCGCCGCCGAGCGCGCCGTCGTCACCGCACTTGGCGGCGGGTGTCAACTGCCGCTGGGCGCCATTGCCGTGCACGACCGTGGTAGCCTCTCAGTTCATGCGGTCGTCGCATGGCCAGATGGCCATGATGTCATCCGCAGAACGATCAGCGGATCAACGGGACAGGCCGCCGCTCTCGGCCGCCAGCTTGCTGACGAGCTCGCGACGGCAGGGGCAACGGACATCCTGTCGGCGGTCAGGAATGGCGTGATGCCATGAAACAGCCGTGCGTCTATCTTGTGGGCGCGGGCCCGGGCGACCCGACACTCATCAGCGTTCGCGGTCAACGCTACCTCGAAGCTGCCGACGTCGTCATTTACGATCACCGCGTTCATGCGCGCCTGTTGCGCGGCGCGCGGCCCGATGCCGAACGCATCGATGTCGGTCCGGCGGCGCCAAAGCCACTCGAGCAGGATGCGATCTGTTTCCTTCTTGCGGAAAAAGCGCGCGATGGAAAGACTGTCGTGCGGTTGAAGTGGGGCGATCCGTTCGTCTTCGATAGTGGCGGAAAGGAAGCGCTGTTTCTTCACGAGCACGGCGTGCCGTTTGAAGTGGTTCCGGGTATTCCCGTCTCTATCGGCGGCACGGCTTACGCGGGGATACCGGTCACTTACCCTGAAGCCGGCGACGTCCTTACGATCGTTCGCGGTTACGAAAACGAGTCCAATATCACGTCGAACGGGGAGTGGCGAGGACTCGCGGCCATTGCTGGTTCGATCGTATGCTATGCCGGCAAGCGGCAGGTCCAGGCGATGAGCGAGGCGCTGATTGCGCATGGGCGCGCGGCGGACGAATCAGCGGCGCTCATTTACGATGCCACGCTTCCCTCTCAGCGGACCGTCGAGGGGACGCTCGAGACCATTGCCGCCGCCGCGGATGCCGACCGACCTGGCCTGATGGTTGTCGGCGCAGTCGCGGGATTACGTTCTCATCTTCGCTGGTTCGATAATCGCCCGCTCTCAGGACGACGGATCGTCGTAACCCGTTCGCGCGAACAGGCGACCGAGCTGATCGACATGCTTGAAGAGCGCGGCGCCGAAGCAATTCCCGCCCATGCGATTCGGATCACGGCGCCCGAGGATTCAGGTCCGCTCGAGAACGCCTGTCGAAACGCCGGGTCGTTCGACTGGATCATCTTCGCCAGCGCCAACGCCGTCGACTATTTCATGCGCGGTCTCTTAGCCAGCGGCGACGTGCGCGATCTCCACGGAGTGAAGCTCTGCACGGTCGGACCATCGACCGCCTCACGGCTCCAGCGATACGGCATTCGCGTCGATCTCACACCGGCCGAATTCCGCGCCGAGTCGCTGCTGGATGCACTGAAAGCGTCGGGCAGTCTCAAAGGGCAACGCGTCCTGCTTCCGCGTGCGAACATTGCGCGCGACCGGCTGGCCGAGGAACTCCGTGAGGCGGGGGCCGAGGTCGTCGACGTCGTGGCCTACCGCACCGTACCCGGAGGGGCCGAACGCGACGGCGAGTACGATGTTTACCGCATGCTTCTCGATCGTCAGATCGATGCCGTGACATTTGCGAGCGCATCCGCCGTCCGCAATTTCGTCGGCATGATTGGAGAAGATCAGGCCGCCGATTTGCTGAAGGCCACGGTCGTGGCCTCGATCGGGCCGGTGACCGCCGAGGCGGCACAACAGCTCGGGCTTCACACGACGGTCATGCCGTCGCGGTATACGATTCCGGATCTCGTCGACGCACTGGTCGAACATTTCAGCCTACCCGTTCGGACGTCATGACTACCAAGACGAATCACACCGAGACTTCACGTTCGCACGTCAGCGGCACGCAGACGGCAACCGACATCCTGCGGCGGCGGCCGAGGCGGCTGCGCCGCACGGCGGCGATGCGCTCACTGGTCCGCGAAACGCGGCTGTCGCCCGACAACTTCATCTATCCGCTCTTCGTCTGCCCGGGTGAAGGCCAGCGGCGCGAAGTCGGCTCCATGCCGGGCGTCTTCCAGCTTTCGGTCGACGAGGCGGTCAAAGAAGCGACCGCCGCGAAGAATGATGGCGTGCCTGGCGTGCTGCTGTTTGGTCTACCCGATCAAAAGGATGTCGTCGGATCGACCGCCTACGATCCGGAAGGACCGGTGCAGTCCGCGGTCCGCGCGATCAAGCAGGAGAATCCCGCACTGCTGGTGATCACCGACGTTTGTCTTTGTGAATACACATCACACGGACACTGCGGCATCATCGTCGACGACGAAATTGCCAATGATGTGACGGTCGAACAGCTCACGCGCACGGCCTTGTCGCACGCCGTCGCAGGTGCCGATGTCGTTGCGCCGTCCGACATGATGGACGGCCGCGTCGGCCGCATTCGCGTGGCGCTCGACGATGCGGGGTTTACCCAGACGGCGATCATGTCCTACGCAGCGAAGTACTGTTCGGCGTTCTACGGGCCGTTTCGCGAAGCTGCCGACTCGGCGCCGGCATTCGGCGATCGACGATCGCACCAGATGGATCCGGCCAACGTCGACGAAGCCGTCCGCGAGGTCGCGCTCGACATCGACGAAGGCGCCGACATCGTCATGGTCAAGCCGGCCTTGTCCTATCTCGACGTGATCGCACGGGTGAAGGCCGAGTTCGGTTACCCGACGGCGGCATATCAGGTGAGCGGCGAATACGCGATGCTGAAGGCGGCGGCGCGCAACGGCTGGATCGATGAGCCGCGAGCGATGATGGAGACGTTGACCTCCATTCGCCGCGCAGGTGCCGACATCATCATCACGTATTACGCGCGTGAAGCAGCTCGGGCGCTCGGATAAAGGTGCGGATGAATCTTCATACGTATTCTCATGGAGGTACACATGCGAAAGATTGCAGCGCTGCTCTTCGTTCTCGTCGCCATGCTGACGATCAGCGCATTCGCGGCGGCCAAGACCTACCAGTTCACCGGCGTCGTCAAGACGGTCGAGGGTGATACCTTCACCGTCCAGAAGAGTGCAACCGAGACGTGGGAGTTCAGCAAGGATGGCTCGACGAAGGGAACTGTGAAGGTTGGAGACAAAGTCACGGTCAAGTATCGAATGATCGCCACCGACATCGAGCCCAGCGCGGCGGCAAAGAAGTAGCCCGTGCACTACCTCCTCATCTATGACGCCGTTCCGGATTACGTGGAGCGGCGGACAGCGTTCCGGAACGAGCATCTCTCATTGGCGTGGGAAGCGCATGCGCGTGGAGAGCTCGTCCTCGGCGGCGCACTCGACGATCCGGTGGACGGTGCGGTCCTGCTCTTTCAGGGGGACTCGCCGGCGGCGGCTGAAGCATTCGCGGGACGGGATCCGTACGTCCGCAACGGCCTGGTCTCCCGATGGCGCGTGCGCGCCTGGAAGACAGTGGTTGGCGACGCCGCCGCG
>DATJKH010000108.1:0-109791 GCA_035491715.1 Vicinamibacterales bacterium
GCGTTCCACGGTTCGAATGGCGTCTCGTAGGCGGCCCACTCACCGACGAAGATCTCCGGTCCACGGCGATCGTACTTTTCGTACTGTCCACGCGCCATCTTGAGGAAGACCTCGACGGTCCGATAGTAGTGCTCGTCGACCACGTCAGGCTTCACGCTATGGACGCGAAGATTCTCCGGCTGCTCGAACCCGACGGTCGAGATCACTTTGAGCTGCGGGTACTTGCCCTTGATCGCCGCATTGAACTGCGCGAAGCGTTGATCGTAGGACCCGGACTTGTCGAACCAGTCCTCGTTGCCGACCTCGACGTAGGTCAACTTGAACGGCTGCGGGTGTCCGGCCTTTGCTCTCACCGCGCCCCATTTCGACGTGGCCGGACCCATGACGTACTCGATTTCGTCAAGCGCGTCCTGTACATAGGGCTCGAGATCGGCTCCCGGGTTCACGTGCGCGCCCTTCAACGAATAACCTGCGTACACCGCCAACACCGGATCGGCGTTCATGTCTTCGCACCAGAGCAGGAATTCGTAGAGACCCAACCCGTCGGTCGAGCGATAGCCCCACGGTGCCCTGTGCCCCGGCCGATCGGCGAGCGGCCCGATCGTTTTCTTCCATTCGAAGCGATCCGCGATCTGATCCCCCTCGAGATAATTGCCACCCGGGAATCGCAGGAATTTCGGCTTCATGTCGACCATCATCTGCATGATGTCGGGCCGGAAACCGTTGGCCTGGGCCTTGAACGTCGGCGGAAACAGCGACACCAGGCTGAACCAGATCTTGCCGGGGCGATCGATGGCGAGAACGTATCGCGCGTCGGTCGTCGCCGCGACGTTCCGCGTCTGCAGCGTCACCTCGTACTGCTTCCACGCCTGCGTCACAGCCGGCACTGTCGCGGTGGCGTAAACCGTGCGGCCATCGTTGCTCTGGATCGATACGGCGATCGGTCCGCTGAATCCCGCCGAAGCCTTCGCATAAAAAGATCCGCGATACCGGGTGTTCGGCTTGACGGGTATGCCCCAGTAACCTTCGTTGGCGACCCCCGCGGTGTGGTCCTTCGAGGCCTGGCTGACCTCGAGCCGCAGACTCGTGCCGATCGTTTGGTTGAGCGGTTCGCTCCGATCGAGCGCGATCGCCGCGGCTGCCCCGTCTCCCTGCACCGCGGACCAGTGCGCCGGAGCGGCAGGATCATCGAGAAACGCGCGGTTCCGTACTAGCTCGGCATACAACCCGCCATCGTAGGAGTGATTGATCTCCTCCGTCATCAACCCGTAGAAGAGCGGGCTGACCTTGCCCGCTGGCGATGTCGTGTCGATTGTTACGGTGGGGCCCGCGGCGCGGGTTGCGGTCAGACCGAGCACGAGCACGAACGGTAATGGCCATCTGGCGATCATGGGCGACTGCACTCCGACGATTCGCGCCCCGGTCAGGCGCTTAATCCAGCGGTTCAAGGTTCTGTATTCTCGGCGACAAATCATACAAGGGTCCACATGTTCTCGTTCAGCGGAATCGCGCCGGCCAGATCGGAGACAATGAACACCGTGCGAGCGCTCCGGACGGTTGGCGTCACACAGCACGTCACGCCCAGCACGAGAGCTTGGGAGAAATCTATGACAACGCAGCGGATGACGGCGATGGTGTTCATCGTCGTACTGACGTCGAGTGCGGGGTTCGGCCAGGTCAAGACCACGGTGCCCGACGCCGTCCCAGGGGCGCGGCCGGTGACGGTCGAGCGCATCACGATTCACGGGTCGGCGCTCGAAGGCAACCTGGAAGCAGACGCCGCGGACCGCACCGTTCTCGTCTTTCTGCCGCCCAGCTATGCGCGGGAACGGAACCGTCGCTACCCGGTCGTGTACGCGCTTCACGGCTACTCGATCGGTGCCGAGCAATGGTCCCAGGAGATCCACGTGCCGCAGACGATTGAAGGAGCGTTCGCTCGCGGTGCGAAGGAGATGATCGTCGTGCTCCCCGACTCGAAGACGGTGCACAACGGATCGATGTACTCGAGTTCAGTGACGACCGGCGACTTCGAGAATTTCATCGCCCATGACGTCGTGTCCTACATCGACGCGCACTATCGGACGATTGCGAATCGCACCAGCCGCGGGCTCGTCGGCCACTCGATGGGCGGCTACGGCGCCAGCCGCATCGGCATGAAGCATCCGGACGTGTTCGGCAGCCTTTACATCATGAGCCCGTGCTGTCTTTCCGCACGCAGCGCCGGCCCCGCGAATCCGGCAAACGAGGAGGCGCTCGCTGCCGTCAAGACACCCGAGGACTCGGCGAAGCTGCCCTTCGGGCTGCGCGCACAGCTGGCGTCGGCGGCCGCATGGTCGCCGAATCCGAACAACCCGCCGCTCTACCTCGACCTGCCGATCGGTCCGAATCAGCAATCGGTGCTTGCGCGGTGGGCGGCCAACGCTCCGCTTGCCTTCATCGATCAGTACATCCAGAACCTGCGACAGTACCGCGCGATTGCCATCGACGTCGGCGACCAGGACAATCTGAAGGTCGATACCGGCAAGCTCCACGACGTGTTGGCGAACTACGGGATCAAGCACGATTTCGACATCTACTCCGGCACACACACGAGCAACGTCGCGGTTCGTTTCCAAGAGAACGTGATGCCGTTTTTCAGCCGAACGCTGTCATTCGAAACAGCGAAACGCTGACGCCGGCCACTGGCAGGCGCTCGCGGAAGGCGAGGGCTGCGATCGGGATCTGCTCGCAGCGAGACAGTGCATCAGCATGCCCCGCTTCGGTCGCACGCCGATGCCCGCTGCGCGATCTCGCGCAGCATCCCGCCGAAGATGGCGGCGTGCACCGGAAGGAGGCCGTACCAGTAGACCAGCCCGAACAGTCCGGTCGGCTCGAACACGGCAGTCTGACAGACGAGCGCGCCCCCACCGTCCGGCACCACCTCGAAGTCGAGCCACGCGCGGCCCGGTACTTTCATTTCCGCCGCCAGCCGCAACCGTCGGTTCGGTTCGTACGCCTCCACCCGCCAGAAGTCGAGGGTGTCGCCGACGGCCGGCGCGTCAGGGTCGCGCCTTCCGCGACGCATGCCGACGCCACCCATCACCAGGTCGATGACCCCCCGGATTCGCCACAGCCACGTGCCGAAATACCAGCCGCGCTCCCCCCCGATTCTCGCGATCGGCGCAAACGCGCGGACCGCGTCGACCGCGACGTGAATCTCGCGTCGGTCGACCAACTTGCCACGGAATCGCGCGTCGGCCAGTGACGGCGTGGCGCCTCCCGAAGACCGCGCGTCGGACCACCGCGTCAGCGCGAACGCGCGATCCTCGTAGCGAATGGCGCGGCCGATCGCTTCACGCAGGCCGACCGGCCTGATCGGGAAGATCGCGAGCGACGAGGGATTGGTGACGACGGACTGGTTCTTCAATCCCGCGATCAATTCGCGCCCGACGCGAGCGTAGACGGGCGTCACGAGTCCGAGCCACAGGCTGGACAACCGAGGGGTCAACAACGGCAGCGAGATCATCACGCGCTTCAGTCCACGCTGCCGCGCGTACTCGCGCATCACGTCGCCGTAACTCGCTTGATCGGCCCCGCCGATTTCGAACGTGCGGCTCTCGCCGTCGGGCAGGTGAAGCGCAGCGGCAAGATAGGCGAGCACGTCGTCGATCCCGATCGGCTGCGCCAGTGTCGAGACCCACCGCGGGCAAATCATGACCGGCAATCGCTCGACGAGCGCACGGATCAGCTCGAACGACAGGCTCCCGGACCCGATGACAACCGACGCGCGAAATTCCACGACGGGGACGCCACTCTCTCGCAGCGCCTGGCCGGTCTCGATCCGGCTCCTGAGATGCTTGCTGAACACCTCGTCGCCCGTCGCGAGGCCGCCCAGGTATACGATGCGGCGAACCCCGGCACGCTGCGCCGCTTCGCCGAAATGACGGGCGGCAGTGCGATCCGTTTCGCGGTAGTCGCCGTGCGCTCCCATCGAGTGCACCAGGTAATAGGCCACGTCGATGTCGGTCAGTGCGCGATCGAGTGACGCCGGGTCGAGAAGATCTCCTGCCACGATCTCCGTCGTCGGTGACACGCGAGAGGCGAGCGCAGCCGGTTGCCGCGCCAGACAGCGAAGCCGAACTCCCGCGGCTTCGAGGACAGGCACCAGCCGTCCACCGATGTAGCCGGTCGCGCCAGTGAGGAGAACGGTTCCTTCCCGCGAGTGCCGCATGGTGTTCAGAAACGCCAGTCGACGCCAAGGATAGGAAAGATGCCCTGCTGCTCGCCGAACTGTTCGGTGTTGGTGCGGCGGTTCCAGTTGTAGCTCGCGAAGTTGCGGCGGTTGGTCACGTTCTGCACACCAAGGAAAACATTCAGTGGCTGTCCGCTGACGGTGAACGTGCGGTCCACCCGGATGTCGACGCGGCCGTAGTCGGGCGCGCGTTCGGCGTTGACGCGCGTGAGATCGTACACGCCGCGTCGCTGTTCGGTGGACAACGCCTGGTCGAAGGGCGTGAACGGCCGGCCCGATAGAAACGAGAGCCGGGCTGAGAGCTCCCACGCCGGCGACAGCCGATAGCCGCCGAGAAGGTTGAACACGAACGGGTAGTCGAACGAGCCGGCACGGAGCACGCGATCGAGGCCCGCATGCCGCGTGCGAGAAAACGAAAGATTGCCCTGGCCGTAGAGCTTCGAGGCAAGTCGCTTCTCGACGAACATTTCTACGCCCTCCGCGTACCCCTCGCCGGCGCTCATGAGCGGAAAGAGAATCTCGCGCACGGCGAAGGTGTCGCCGATGTTGGCGAGCGACACCGTCGGCAGATCGCTCGCCACCGGGTAGTCGGTGTACGTTTTCCGATACGCCTCGGCCGTCACCCGCAGCGAGATGTCGGGCGACCAGGCCAGGCCCGTCACGTAATGGTTGGCGCGCCACGGCACGAGCGACCCGTTCTGGGGAAACGCCGACACGAACAGGAACGCCGGCTGCTGATAGTACGACCCCGCGCTCGAGTTCCACGACAGCGTGTCAGTGAGGCGCACGTTGACACCCGCTCGCGGGCTGAAGCGGGCCTGCGACAGGATGGCATAGTGATCGACGCGTCCGCCAAGCGTGACGTTCAGGCGCGAGGCCACCTGCTTCGAGGCCTGAAGGTAGGCGCCGGTCTGATACGACCGGAACCGCGTGTCGAGAAAGAATGGGTCGATGCCGGCAACCGGCGAGTACGGCGTGTCGTTGCCGTAGGGCGAATCCACCGTGTAGTCGATGTCGAACACCTTGAAGCTGCCACCGCCCTGCACCGTGTCGAACAGCGGAAGGTGCAGGGTGAGGTCGTACTTGAGAGTGGTCTCCCGCTCCCCCGAGTCCTCGACGTAGACCACGGGGCTCCGCGCGATGACGACGTCGGCGGGCACACCCGGCGGCGGGACGCCCTCTGCCACCAGGTCTTTCACCTGCTGGCCGACCTTGGCCTTAGAGTGACTGATTCCCAGCAGACCGACACCGCGTGACCCGAAGGTGCGCTGCCAGTTGAAGCCCGTGGCGCTGCGCCAGCCGTCGTAGCGGATATCGAAGTTGGCGATCTCGTCTTCGAGGTCACTGGACTCGGTGAGGCCGAGCCGAATCTCGTCGACGCCCGCGATGTTGACCAGCCAGATGCGGTCCCGAGGCGTGAGGTCGTAGACGGCCTTGGCGTTGACCGCATACAACACCGGCACGCCGCCGATCCCGACGTCCTGCGTGAACAGATCCAGGAAGCTTCGTCGTGCCGACACCACCCACGAGCCCTTTCCGGCTCCTTTCCCGACATTGATGGGCCCTTCGAAAATGCCACCGGCTCCGGCAAAGCCCAGCGTCGCCCACCCGCCGAATTCCTTGCGGCTGCCCTCGCGCTGCGTTACCTGCAGCACGCTCGACGTGCGGTTGATGTAGGGCGCGGGATACCCGCCGGTCAGGAAGGTCACATCCTGCAGGAGCTCCGCATCAAGCAGGCTCACGGTGCCGCCGGCCGACGCGAAATTGGCGAAGGCGTTGATGTTGGGAATCTCGACGTTGTCGACCACGAACAGGTTCTCGAGCGGGCTGCCGCCGCGGACGATGATGTCGTTGCGGAAATCGTTGGTGCCAATGACGACGCCTGGCAGACCCTGCACGTAGCGCGACACGTCCTGCAACGCCGCCGCGCTTTTGAGGATTTCGCGCGGCCTCACCAGAAAGCCCGAGTTCTTCACCGCCTCGGGCGCACGGAAGGCCGGTGCGGTCACGGTGACTGTCTGCTGGAAGTCCTCCACCCTGGGCAGCGTGATCTCCACGGTGCCGTCCAGCCCGGCGCGCACATCCACCGGGTCGCTGATGAAGGGCAGGCCTTCGAGGGGCAGAATCTCCAGCCGATACCCTCCCGCGCGCACCTCCCCGATACGAAACACGCCGCGGGCGTCGCTGGTGGCGCAGAAGGAGGTGTCGAGGACACATACGCGCACGCCCTCGGCCGGCTGGCCAGCGGCGTTCAGGACCACGCCGCTGATGGCGCCCGCGCCGGTGGTGTCCTGTGCCGCCGCAGCCGTGGAGACGAGTGTCAGCATGATGGCGGCCAGCGCACGCGAGAGGCGCGGACGGAACGCGAAGGGACGACGTTTCACGGGTGTCACGCCACGCGTCCGCCGATGCGGACGAGTTCCTGCTGGTAGGTGTTGTAGTCGGACAGAATCAACCCGCGCGGCCGGATGATCGACGCGTGACGCTCGGCGCCACGTCCCCCCGTCCATAGCTCGACGCCGTCAGGAAGCTCGCGGACGATCGTCTTCAGCTCTCGTTCGCGACCCTTGCCGGCCGCGGCCGTCGTCAGGCCGAGCACCAGCACCTGCGCGCCTGCGGGCTCGACGCTGTCGACGATTTCGCGCGCGGGCAGATCGGCGCCGAGATAGGAGACGCCCAGCCCGGCGCTCGCCGCCAGCATCGCCGCGCCGAGCGTCGCGATCTCGTGTCGCTCCCCGGAGGGCGTCGCAAACAGCAGGCGGAGCGATGTCTCGCGGCGCGCGTACAACCGGAGGAACGCGCCGAGGAGGTTGCGCATCGTCGACGACATCAGGTGCTCGTGGGCGATGCGCGTCCGCCGGCGGTACCAGTCGTCGCCCACCTGTGTGAGCACCGGCATCAGCAGGTCCTGGAGGAGGTCGACCGGACGCAGAATCGCCGCCAGCCGGGAGAGCTCCTGGTCGAGGGCGACGGCGTTGTACTCGCGCAGCGCGGTGGTGAGTGCGTTCGTATCGAGCGGCATGCGCTGTCCCGGAACCGCCGTGGCGTGGTCGAGGGGGACAGCGGTCGCGGCGCAGAGGTCGCGCAGTTGATCGTTGCTGAGACCGGCCACGCGCCCGATGCTGTGCCCGCGGCCGACGGCGCCGCTGAGGAGCCGCAGCCGCGCAACGTCGGCTTCCGTGTACATCCGCCCCCGATCGTCGCGGGTCGGCGTTACGGCGCCATAGCGGCGCTCCCAGGCACGCAACGTGTCGATGCCAATTCCGGTCAGCTTGGAGACCGCGCGAATCGGATACCGTGCCAGGGCCTCGCGTTGTGCGCTCATCGAGCCACGACCTTGATCATCGTTCCCATCGACATTCCCACTGTTCGGACCCAGCCTATCGCGACGACCAGGCTTTGTCAATATATTGTCATGGACAAAACATTGACAATACGATCCTGGTACTGGTATTTCTGATCGTTGATGAAGACCGTTGCGATGATCGGTGCCTCAGCGGCGTCAAGCGCTCGCACTACCGCGGCGCCTGCTGGTTGCACGGGTTTCACGAGGACGGTTGAACCCGGCGCTCGGGGTGGAGTGATGATTCGCATGAGGACAGGCACGTTGTTGAAGGTACAGGACGCGGGGATTGCGGGAGAACTGCCGCAGCGCATGGACAGCGCGGCGATCCACCAGGTGCTGGCGCAAATCCGCCAGGTCGCGCCCACGCCCGCGACCGTCCTGCTGCTCGGTGAAACGGGAACGGGCAAGGAAGTGATGGCGAGGACGATTCACGATCTCAGCCCGCGCCGTCAGCGCCCGATGATCAGCGTGAGCTGCGCGGCGATTCCGGCGGCGCTCATCGAGAGCGAGCTGTTCGGCCGCGAAAAGGGCGCGTACACAGGAGCGCTTTCGAGGCAAATCGGGCGGTTCGAAGCCGCCCACCAGTCCACGCTCTTTCTCGACGAGATCGGTGATCTGCCGATGGCAGTCCAGGTGAAGCTGCTCCGGTTCGTTCAGGAGCGCGTCATCGAACGCCTCGGGAGCGCACAGCCTGTCAGGGTCGACGTCCGCATCATCGCGGCCACGAACCGCAACCTCGAGGACGCCGTCCGCGACAACACCTTTCGCGAGGATCTCTATTATCGTCTCAACGTGTTCCCCGTCGTCGTTCCACCCTTGCGCGAGCGGGTCGAGGACATCCCCGCGCTGGCATGGACCTTCGTCGATGAGTTCGCCCGGTCGTTCGGCAAGAGCATCGAGTCGATTTCAGAGGAGAGCCTGCGCACACTGCGGCGCTACCGCTGGCCGGGAAACGTCCGCGAGCTGCGCAATGTCATCGAACGCGCGGTCATCCTGGCATCCGGACCCCAGCTGGAGGTGGCGGTTCCGCAAGATCGGCGGACGTCCCCGATTGCTATGACGCTGACCGAGCTCCAAACCAGCCACATCCGCGCCGTTCTCGCCAGCACTAACTGGCGCATCCGCGGATCGGGCGGCGCGGCGGAGCGTCTGGGCCTCAAGCCGACCACGCTCGAAAGCTGGATGTCCAGACTCGGCATCGCGCGCCTGAAACCTGGTGAGCCGACCGGGGTGGGCAGCAATCCGTAGATGGATCCGAAGGCGCAGCCACAACGACTAGAGATGTCAAACAGCGTCAGTGTGGTGAAACGTGCGACGCTTGGTTGGGAGGAGAGCGTCATGGTTGCCCGTCTTCGAATGCTCGCTCCAATATCGGCGATTCTGTTCGCCTGCAGCGCTGTGGCCGCGCTGCAAGACTCCGAACGCTCCCGGGACCTTCAGGGTTTCGTCAACGAGGCGCGATTGACGCACCGGCTGCCTGGTCTCGCCGTTGTCGTCGTCCGGAGCGATGGCCAGCCGCGGGTTTATGTCAGCGGCGAACGGCGGATCGGCAAGGGCGATCCGATCACACCGGCGGACCAGATGCATCTCGGCTCGCTGACCAAGGCCGTCACCGCAACTGTGATCGGAGCGCTCGCCGAGCAACATCGGATGACATTGGAGACGACGATCGGCCAGGCCTTTCCTGAGCTGTCCGCAAAAATGCAGCCGGCCTACCGAGATGTGAACGTGCGCCAACTGCTGACGCACAGCGGTGGCATCCCGCCGTATCGCACCAGAGAGTCGTTGCAATGGATGCTGGCCCTGAAAGGCACGGCCACCGAACAACGATACGCATTCCTCGAGCGGGTGCTCGCCGAGCCGTCGCGGTTCGAACCAGGCACCAGGCACGAATACTCAAATGCCGGTGGCGCCATCGCCGGTGCCATGGCCGAGCGGATCGGCGGCGCTCCTTATCGGCAACTCGTCCAGGAGCTGGTGTTCGCGTCCCTCGGAGGCCACGCGGCATTCGGAAATCCTGGACTCGCGGCGACGCCGCAACCGTGGGGACACACGCGAACCATTCTCGGCACGGTAGTCGAGGTTTCGCCCTCCGACCCGGTCTATACGACACCGCTCGCGATCGAGCCCGCCGGCGACGTATCGCTGTCGCCACAGGACTACGGTCGTTTTCTCCAACTCCATTTGCGCGGTCTCAGAAACCGCGATGACGTGCTGAAGGCCACGACGATTGAGCAGCTTCACAGAAGAGGGGCGCCGATCAATCCGTCGATGGGGTTTGCGATGGGATGGTCGGTGATGCCGCGAGACGGCGTCGAGTCGCATGAGCACGTCGGCAGCTATGGCGCGTACGTCGCGTATGCCACTATTCAGGCGTCACGTGACGTTGCGGCGGGCGCTTTCACCAATCTCGGTGGCGGTCAGGATTTGAGGGATGCCGTGGCGAGGGTGGCGTTGCAGATCGCCGCGCGGGTCGCGACGGAGAAGTAGTGATCTGGCTCGGCACGATGACACTCGTTTGGATTCGGACCGAGCGGGCGGCCGTAAACGAGTGACGCTAAACGTGGTTTGAATGGCGCCCAGATGGTGTTGGACGTCGTGAAATGGCGGCGGCGAGTATGATTGCCGCGCACATGATTGAACCGTCGCGACGGCTCGTGCCGTCCACCGTGCCCGAGGATCATCCGATCCATGACGCCGCCGAAGCCGGCGACCTGGCGCGTGTGCGCGCCTTCCTCGATCAGCAGCCATCGCTCGTCGACGACATCAACCGCGCTGGCGGGCATCCTCTGCACCGCGCGGTCATCGGCGGATCGGCAGACGTGGTGACGCTGCTGCTCGATCGTGGCGCCGACATTCACGCGATTCACGGCGCCGGGGTCGGGTCGTTCGAGGGTTACGCGCCGCAGGATAAACAGCCCATCGACCTGGCGATCTGGGGCGGCCCGCGGCAGGTGCCTCTGGCAAGATGGCGCTGCTACGCCAACGGCCTGACGTGGCTGCTGTGGCGGCGCTGGCGGCCGGGCCGCCCCGTGTGGCCCGGCAACGGCAACGTACCTCTGGCTCGACTGCTCATCGGCCGCGGTGCGACGTACGATCTGACGGTCGCTTCCGCGTTGAACGATTTGGCGGCGGTGCGGTCGATGCTCGATGCCTCCCCCTCACGCATCTCCGAGCAGCGCCCCGACGATCGTCGCCCGCTCTCTGCCGCCGCAGAATTCGGCCATCTCGACATCGTCCGCCTGCTGCTGGAACGCGGCGCCGACCCGACGTGGCCCGACGCCGATTCGTCCGAGCGCGGCGCCGCCTTGCATGCCGCGGCGGGGCGTGGCGACCGGGAGATGGTCGAACTGCTGCTGAAACATCACGCCGATCCCAACGGTTTCGTCAACGCCGGAGGCAACGCCGTTTATGCCGCGAAGACACCGGAGATCCGAAGACTGCTCGAGGCGCATGGTGGTTTCCTCGATCCGTACGACCTGGTGTGGAAGGGCGAGGACGACGAGGTCATGCGGATCGTGACCGAACGACCCGAGACGGCACTCGCCGGGTGCGGGTGGGTGTTCACGGCCGTCGTGACCTGCGGCCGGCGCAAGCTGATGCGCCGATTACTCGACGCCGGTTTCAAAGTTCATCCCCAGGCCGGCGGGTGCCACTCCTATCTGCTCGAGCGGCCCGATATGCTGCGCGAGTTGCTGACGCGCGGCGGCCTCGATCCGAATTACCCAACGGTCGAGGGAGTGACGCTGCTCCACGAGTTGTGCCACAAGGACATTCGCGGGCGCACGATGGCCCATCGGACGGAGTGTGCCGCGATTCTGTTGGAGTTCGGCGCCGATCTGTCACCGAAGGACACGCATGGCGAGACGCCCGTAATGTGGGCGACGAAGCACGCGCTTACCGACATCGCGGGTTTCCTGAAAGCCCGCGGCGCAACCTAGATAGACGAAGCGTGGCGTGACTGAGCCCACAGCTGGAAGTGATTCGTCAGTGATCATCGCGGTGTTGGAGTCCCTCCCTGGTCAGATCTTCGAGCTTGAGCCCGAGATAGGCGTTGACCTTTGCGCGCGCGACCGTGCCATCAGGGAATCCGCGTTCGGCTGAAGTTTGCATCAACGGCTCAGTGCTTCTCAGTCCAAGCCAGGTCCCTTCCAGCCTTGCCATCGCAGGGGC
The DNA here is from genome assembly GCA_035491715.1 of Vicinamibacterales bacterium. Taxonomy (GTDB): domain Bacteria; phylum Acidobacteriota; class Vicinamibacteria; order Vicinamibacterales; family 2-12-FULL-66-21; genus JALZOC01. The sequence continues at coordinate 11,751 of DATJKH010000108.1, forward strand.
TTTCCACGCCTTGAGCCGGCTCTCGAGGTCCACATCTCGCTCGACGAACGCATGCATCATGATGACGAACACGGATCCTCGAGCCTTCTGGTCGAGGAGGTCGATCAGGTTTGGTGGTGTCGATCCGTTCGCAAAGGGGGATCCGCGGCGACGACCCGAAGCCGACGGTCCGGCGGCCGCGTCTGATTGACCTCTCTCACGACATCGAAGAACCGCTCGTACACCGGCGCGTCCCATGGTGCGAGCGGGGAAAATCCCGTGTTGCGCCAGGCACGGCTCACGAGCGCCTTGGGCTCGTCCTCGCCAGCCACATATCGATCGACCGAGTCCTGATACAACGCGTTCGCCCACTCCACGACGATCGTCGGCACGGCATCAGCAAATCGAGGATCGCGGATCAGGCGAACGATCAGGTCGTGTTCCGGAGCAGGGCAAGACGCTTGCGGCCGGCGCGCGATCCGCTCTATGATAAGGCACGCTACATATAGTGAGCCTTACCATTATGTTCAGCGCGGAACTGAAGAAGGGCAGTAGCGAGATGCTCATCCTCTCGCTGCTCGACGCTCGCCCCAGGCACGGCTACGAGATCGGCAAGCTCATCGAGGCACGCTCGGGTGGGCGGCTGACCTTCGCGCTCCCCACGCTCTACCCGACGCTCCTCCGCCTTGAAAACCGTGGGTGGATCAAGGGCCGCTGGGTCGAGAGGCCGGGCGAGCGGCGGCGATGTTTTTACCGGCTCACCCCGGAGGGGCGCCGGAAGCTGGCCGAGCAGCGTGAGACGTGGAAAGCCTTCATTGACACCGTGAAAGCGGTGATGGGGCCGTCGCGTGCGTGACTGGGCACGATACGTTCACGCACATTTGTCGTTGCCGGGCCTCGTCCGCGCGCGCGAGGCCCGTATCGTGCGCGAACTGTCGTCGCAGCTCGAAGACTTCTATCGCGAGGGGCTCGCGCGCGGCATGACGGAGTCCGATGCCGACGCCTACGCCCGCGCGCAGATCACGGACTGGACACAGCTCGCCGCGACGCTCTCGGACGTCGATCGGCCTCACGCCCGCGGGCACGTCGATCGCTGGTCGGAGACCCTCGACGATCACGCGCGAGAGAGACGAGGTTGGTGGCTCATGGTGGCTGATCGTTGGCAGGACTTCCGGTACGCGAGCCGTCGGCTCGCCGGCCAGCCTGGCTTCACGATCGTGATGGTCCTCACGCTCGCGCTTGGCATCGGTGCGAACACCGCGATCTTCAGCATCATCGACACGCTGCTGCTCGAGTCTCTGCCGGTGGATCACCCGCGCGAGCTGGCTCTCCTGAACCCCACTGGATTGCGCAACGGGTGGACGACCGGGAACCTGACCTGGTCGTACCCGGCGTACCGCGGCCTTCGCGACGCTCAGCACGTGTTTTCCGGCCTGATCGCCGAACGGACCGACACCGTGAATCTGACGATCGATGGCGCCACCGAACGGGCGACCGCGAGCATCGTCAGTGGGAACTACTTCGACGTGCTCGGGGTACGGCCGCTGAAGGGCCGGCTGCTCTCGGACGCCGATGATCTCACGCGGAGCGGCCATCCAGTGGTCGTGCTCAGCTACGGGTTCTGGATCGAACGCTTCGGCATGGAATCGGAGATCGTGGGACGGGACGTGCGCATCGGGGGACACCCGTTCACCGTCATCGGTATCGCCGACAAACGTTTCAACGGCCTGGAGGTTGGCGGGACGGTCGACCTCTTCCTGCCCTCGATGATGCTGCCAGACGTCGTGACCTACCGCGGAGCGCTCGACACGCGAACCGCCTACATCTTCAATGTGTACGGACGGCTCGAGCCGGGCGTCGCCCGCGAGCAGGCCGAGGCCCAGCTCCAGCCGTTGTATCGCGCCCAACTCCAGCAGGACGTCGCGGCGATGAGCGGCCAGCGCCCTTCGGATGATCGCTGGAGGCAGGGCCGGGTCGTGGTGGAAGACGGTCATCGCGGCACATCCGACTTGCGGCGGGATCTTCAAACGCCGCTCTCAGCGGTCATGGCGATGACTGTCCTCCTGCTCGCGATTGCCTGCGCGAACATCGCGGGCCTGCAAATCGCGCAGGCGTCCGCGCGCGTGAAGGAGATCTCCATTCGGTTGTCGATAGGCGCGTCGCGCGGCCGCGTCGTACTGCAGCTGCTGACCGAAAGCGCGCTGCTCGTCACGCTCGGTACGCTGGCCGCTCTCATCGTCGCCCACGTCACTGTGCGCTGGCTCCTCGCGGAAACGGGGGACGTCGCGCACCGGCTCCAGCTCGTCACGACATTCCTGGATTCGCGGATGCTCGTCTTCACTGTCGCACTGGCAGGGGTGACGACGGTGCTCGTCGGGCTGGTGCCAGCGCTGCTGGCCACCCGGCCGGGGGTATGGCCGGCGCTCAGGGCCGGGGTCGCGGCTGAGATCGGCGGGCAGCTCCGTTGGCGGCGGGTGCTCGTCGCCGCGCAACTCGCGTTGAGCCTCGTGCTCGTGACGGCGTCGGGCCTGTTCGGCCGGACCGTCTACAACCTTCGCCACACAGACACCGGATTCCAGACCGACCGCCTCGTGCAATTCCGGGTGAACCCTGGCGCCGCCGGGTACGACCGGCAGCGCTCCGAGGCAGTCCTGGGCCAGGCACTCGAGGCGATTCGAGTGCTCCCCGGCGTTGAAACCGCCACACTGTCCGTCGCGCCCCTGCTCGCCAACGGGCTGCTCGGGTTCGGTCTGGATGTGGAGGGCTATTCGAGCCGCGACGGCACCCGCGCGCTGGCCGGCGGCAATGTCGTCGCGCCAGGCTATTTTCGAATGGTGGGGACTCAGCTCGTGCGCGGCCGCGACTTCTCGGAGACCGATACGGCGCGCTCCCCGCGTGTGGCGATCGTGAGCGAAACGTTCGTGCAACGCTACCTGCCGAACCTCGATCCCATCGGCCGGACGATCACCTTTGCACTCGGCGGCCCGCAACGCTTTCAGCACACGATCGTCGGCGTTTCGAAGGACGCCCGGCTCAACAACCTGCGCAACGCGCCGAGACCGACGTTCTATCTGCCGTACACCCAGTTCGACGTCCTCAACGCCTCGTTCTTCCTGGTGCGGGGTGTCAGCGACGCGAGCCCGCTCCGGCGTTCCATCGAGGAGGCAGTGCGGCGCCTCGACCCGGAACTACCGGTGATCCGCTACGTCAGCCTCGACGAACAGATCGATCGGCTGCTGCGGCCGGAACGGCTCCTCGCTTCGCTTTCGTTATGGTTCGGCGTGCTGGCGACCGGACTCGGCGCGATCGGACTGTACGGCGTCACGGCGTTCACCGTCGCTCGCCGGACCCGCGAGATCGGTCTGCGCATCGCGCTCGGCGCCGACCGCCGCGCCGTAGTCCAGATGATCCTGCGCGGCGCAGCCGCCATGGCCGCGATCGGTATCGGTCTGGGCGCCGTGCTGGTACTGGCTCTCAGCCGCTACGTCGAATCGCAGCTCTACGGGATTCGCGGTGCGGACCTCGTCACCCTCGCCGGCGCCGGTGCCGTTCTCGTGGCCGTAGTTCTCACCTCGGGCTGGCTACCTGCCCGCCGTGCCAGCCGCGTCGATCCGATGGTGGCGCTCCGATACGAGTAGCTGATCGCGCCGTTGACTAAACCTAGCGGTAGGTTTACGATCGCAAGGTGACCTGGGCCGCGGTGATCCGCAAGCTGAAGGCCGCGGGATTCGTCGAACTCCGGTCTGGGAAGGGCAGCCATCTGCTGCTGAAGCACCCCACAACCGGCAAGGAAGTATGGGTGGCCGTTCACACCAGGAAAGATGCGGGGCGGCTCGGTAATCGCATCCTGCGTGAGGCAGGTGTCGAATGACAATGCTCTATCCGATTGTCTTTGAAACCGAAGAAAGCGGGGCGGTGAGCGCCTACGTGCCTGGACTACCCGTCTATGCGGCGGCCGATACCCACGCGAAGACCGAGCGCGCTATTCGCGCTGTGCTCACGGACTACCTCAACGCGCACCCCGACAGCCAGCCAGATGCTCGTGTCCGGGTCGCACGCTTCTCCGACAAAGAACGGAAGGTCGATATCGTCGGCGTCGCCGCGTTGGTGGGCGCCCGTCGAAGCAAGGCGAAGGCACGCGCCTCGAGAGCCAATGGCCGGCTCGGTGGGCGTCCTCCCAAGGACACGGGCATGGGAGCGAGTCGCTCGAAGGCGTCGCGCTGACGCCCGCTCATCAGCTAAATCCACTGACTTCAGCAAATTGCTGGAACTTTGCGAACCGGGAACTTCCCCCCGGTATGCCTGGTTACGCTGCGAGTGTGCGGCATCTGAAGTGGAACTACTTTACGTGTTCCCGCAGATACTTCGCGACGTCTGTAATGAGGCGATGGACCGACGCCTGCGCGATGCGGTGCCCCACCGTCGCATCGAGCGCATCGCCGACGATTCCCATCGGCGGCTCATAGCGTCCCACGAACTCGAGCTGGGTTTCCGTTGCTGTGAGCGGATAAACCGACAATTCGGCTTTCATGACCGGGAACAGCGCTGCACGCTGGGCGGCCGACCATTCGATCGGGATGCGCGTGACTCGTGCAATCGGCGCTGTGTAGCTCTGCTCGCTGATCTCGCCTACCGTGACGGCAATCTCCGCGCCGATATCGAGGGGCCCGATGTTCACGTGCAGCGCGGCGGCGACGTCTCTCGCGCGCGCGGCCGCAGCATTGGTGGCTGCGCTCAGTACGGCCGCCGGATCCTTGACGAGCGCGTCACGTACCGCCGCATACGGGTGGTTGACGTAGTCATGGCTTCGGATCTCGTTCATGGGCCCGACCTTGCGATCGATCGTAAACACCGTTGAGCGTGCACCTATCATAGACCATCGCTAGTTCCGAGTTCGCACGATAGCCGTCTCGCGGCAGGCCTTGCAGGGATCGCCGCATTGTGGGCGTCGTGGGCAAGGGCTTCCAATACCTCTCCTGTCGCGGCGCTGTGGGAGTAGCATTGCCCACATGTCGACATCCATCACTCGTCGTGAGGCCCTGAAGCTCGCAAGCCTCGCGCTCGTCGGGCAACCGGGTCTGCAGCGCGGCGTCAAGAAGGTCATCGTTGCAGGCGCCGGCATTGGTGGATTGAGCTGCGCCTGGGAGCTGATGCGACGCGGTCACGACGTGACCGTGCTGGAAGCGTCCGCGCGGACGGGCGGGCATGTCTTCACATTTCGCGAAGGGCTCGACGACGGCCTTTACGCGGATGGGGGCGCCGAGCACTTCACACAGCCCGGATATGAGCAGTTCTGGTCCTACGTGCGTGAGTTCAATCTGCCCTTTCTGTACTACCCGCGCCGCGAGCATCTGCTGCGATGGATCGATGGCCGGATGTACACGCCAGAAATGCTCGCCGACCCGAAGGCGCTTGGCGAGCTCGGGCTGAACCGGCGCGAAATCGAATTTCTGGGTCAGCATCCTTTTGCGGAGCTCTCCTCGCTGTACCTCGGGCCGTATCTCGATAACTTCGCGGATGAATATCGGCCCTTCGACGCGGGACTCAACGCGCTCGATCAGATCAGCTCCGCCGATCTCTTTCGAAAAGACGGTGCGTCGGCCGGTGCTCTGCGCTTCATCGGCGGTCGTGGATCCGCTCTTCAGGCCGTGTGGCACGCCGCCATCCTGAAACGGCGCGGCGTTCCACTCTTTCCGCCCAAAGTGTTCCGTCTGGTCGGTGGCAATCAGACGCTTCCCGATACGTTCGCCGCTCGACTCGGCACAGCCATCAAGGTGCACTCTCCGATCACGGCGATCGAACACGGCAATTCGGGTGTACGGGTCAACTATCTCGAAAAAGAAACGCCCGCGAGGATGGAGGGCGACTACCTGGTTTGCGCGATGTCGGCGCGAATGCTTGCAAAGCTACCGGTCACGCCCGCGTGGCCCGAGGACAAGGCGTTTGCGATTGGCAACGTGCCGTACTATCACGACACGCGTGTCATTTTTCAATCGCGCAGCCGATTCTGGCAGCGCGACGGCATCAGTCCGAACATGCAGTTCGGCGACACCTCGCTCGGTTCAGCATGGAGCGCTTCGGAGGAGGTGAAGACGACGCGTGGCCTGCTGGCGGGCACGGCCTCCGGCGCCGGGACCGCTGAGCGGGCGCTCGCGACCTACAAGAAGTACTATCCCGGTCGGTCCGAGGACATCGAGAAGGCGCACGTCGTGGTGTGGGCTCTGGATCCGTGGGCATCCGCCTGTGAGCGAACATCGTATGCCCCTGGACAACTCGGAAAATTCTGGCCAATCCTCATCGAACCACACGGCCGGATTCACTTCGTCGGCGCCTACGCCGACAACCTGAACTGGGGAATGGAAGCCGCGACGCGTTCCGCGAATCGCGTCGCCGAGGCCATTCACAAATTGTGAACTCGGGTTCTTGAATTGTTGCGCGTGCTAACGGGCGCGTACTAACGAGCGGATTGTCGGCCGAAAGACAGCCATGATCTTCTTACAGACCCAACGGAATCGGAACCCCGAGTGGCACCGTTGGCGAGATCTGCAGCACGCGCTTGCTGTCGACGTTCACGCCGAAGTGCAGGCGCAGAAAAGGGGTCTGGTCTGTCGGAGTGTATGAGCAAACGTAGTCCCAATCCGTCGGTCTCGGCTCACAGCGAAGCCGGGCATCGGCGAAATAGCGGCTCGATTGAATCAATTGTGATTCGAGTTCCTGCGCACTGATCTTTTTGCTGCGCCCTTCGGTCGACAATCCGGTCAGCGGAGCGTATTGCCGGATTGCAGCGTGCGGGACCTGAACGACCAGCGGGGCCCGAGTCTTGAAAGCAGCGACGCGGCTCGTGATGAAGACCAGCACGGCGGCGACCAGGACGACCAGCGCAACCGTCATCCACCGATTGACACCCTCGACGTCCACCATCCAGCGATCGACGTTCTGATTCATGCGACGGCTGGCATCGCCGAGTTCGGTGTCGTCCCGTGCGATCGTGGGATCTGACGCCTTGCTCACCTGGTGATATCGCAGCGGCGCCCTGCGAATGAGCCCGTAGGCGTCGTTGATTGCCGCCATGTGCGCGGTTGCCTGTTGCTGTTCCGCCGAGCCCACCGGAAACCTGTCCGGATGATGTTGTTTGGCAAGATGCTTGTGCGCCTGGCGGATAGCGGCCGGATCGGCCGAGTAGTCGACGCCGAGGACCTTGTATGCGTTCATGAACGCCAACAGATCGGGCCGGGCCGCCGTGGGCATGCGTCGGGGTCTGCCGATTGTGTGCCAGTGTCGCGACGCACTGTGGCCCCCGAAACGTCTCGATGTTGACCATGGTCTGTGCCGGAGCAACGCTCAGCGGAACCAAGCTCGCGTGTCCTGAGTTGGCCATGCGGCGCACCAAAGCGTCGTCGCCGCCTTCAGTTCTGTAATGGTGACGCCAATCCTGTTTGTCCAGTGATGAAGTAGCGCGCCCCCAAGGCAAATCTTCTTCTGTCAGACGCCTTCGAGACCTCGCTGCCAGTCGAACCCGATCGCGGTGAGAAAGGCACGGGCAATCAGGGCGGACCCGGTGTTATTGGGGTGCACGCGGTCCCAGTTGATCGTCGCCGGATAGTAGGTCGTGAGCAGTCGATCGAAAGCGGCCTGCACGTCGACGAACACGCTCCCCGCTGTCGCAGTGGCGACCTTCTTCACAACGGCGCCGTATCTGTCCATCGTCGCGCGCATCGCGTCTTGCCGGTTCGGCTCGATGTAGTACGGCGTCATCAGCACCAGGCCCTTGACCAACGGCTTTGTGGACGAGACCAGCTCGCCGAGGTTGCGCTCGTATTCGTCAATGAGCACGTGACCCTCTGTCTGCTTCGGCGAGTCGTACTGGCGCCAGACGTCGTTGGCGCCAATCATGATCGACAGCCAGTCCGGCTTCAGATCCAGCACATCCTTCTGCCATCGCGCCTTGAGATCGCGGGTCGTGTTTCCGCTGACTCCCATGTTGATGACGCGGATCAGGCGATCGGGATACACCGCGCCGAGCAACGCGTCGACCATCATCACGTAACCTCGCCCCAGCGCATCGTCGGCTCGCCCCTCACCGATCGGCCTGGCGCGGCCGACATCGGTGATCGAATCGCCGATCATCACCAGCTTCTCACCCTTCTGCAGTCGCAGATCGGGCCGGCGACCCGGCGTCTGAGCCGCGGCAACCGGAATCCCGAGCGTCGCGAGCCCGGAAACTCCCGCGAGGGCGGAAACAACTTCTCGTCGTGTGACCATGACTCCCCTTTCACGTCGCCAGTGGCGGTCCGCTCGTTATCGCAGGACGTCAACGTCCCGTCAGCTTCCGGATCAGATCCACCTCGTCGGCCTTGTACGGCGTTCCGTCCTGCTTGAAAATCTCGTGGAACCACACCGTCGGTTCACGATCGACGTAGGGCTTCTGCCACGAATCCCACGGCAGATACGTCTGCGTCTTGCCGGCGACGAAACCCCAGTTGATCGCAGCCACCTTGTACTTCTTCGCGATCGGCAGTGAGCCGTCGAACGTGCTGCCGTTGCCGCGCGCCATGTACTCAGTGCAAAGAATGGGACGATGGAAGCGCTGCAACCACTGGATGCGCTTCTCGAATTCCGCTGCCTTGTCGTAGTTGTGGAACGAGATGACGTCCGAGTGCTCGAGCTGCACGCGTTCCATCGGCGAGAGCTTGTCGTCGCTCGACCAATCGCCCTTCCACACGCCCGACGTCAACGGTTGCTCGGCGCCCGCTTCGCGCGTCCAGGCGAACACCTGCGGCAGCAGTTTCAGGACGAGATCGACCTTATTCTTTGGCTCCTGGCTGCCGTAGCTGTTCGTGTTCATGTTGTCGGGTTCATTCCAGACGTCCCAGCCGAGCACGCGCGAGTCCTTGCCGAAGGCGCCGACAACACCCGTCACGTACGTCTTGAGCCGCGGATACTCCTTCGGATCCTGCAGGGCCTTCGCGCCGGGTGCCTGTAGCCAGCCAGAGTTGTGCACGCCGGGTGTCGGATCGTGCTGCTTGCCGAGATGGGGATTGGGATCCCAGCACGAATCGAAGAGCACGAGCAGGGGTTTGATCTTGTGCTTCGCGGCGATATCGAGGAACTGATTGATTCGCGCCTGATACCCCTTGGCGTCCTGCTGCCACGGCAAATCATGCAGAAACACTCTCATCGTAGTCATGCCGAGCCCTTCGGCCCAGCCGAGCTCCTTGTCGATCGTCTTCGGATCGAACGTCTCGGCCTGCCACATCTCGAGCTCGTTGATCGCGTTTGCCGGAATGTAGTTGCTGCCGACCAGCCAAGGTTGCTTCGCGTACCAGTCGTTGGCCTTCGCCTCGGACCAGCGGCCAGCGGGCGCCTGCGACAGGGCGAGCGTGCAGACGCAGCCGATCAGCAATGTCATGAACAGGCAGGGCGTTTTCATGCCGCAGACCTTAGCATGAACTCGTCCTGACGACCCTTGATGAACAGATTGCGGCGGAACTTGCCGAGGGGCTACACTCGCGTCCGTTCATGAACAAGCAAGGAGTCGTCATGACCCGTGTTAATCACATACGTCTTATGGTGTCCGCGATCGGTGTTGCGGCCATTGCATTGCTGGCTGCCAACGCTGCGCACCTGATCGGCGCGCCGGCATTCAAGGTGGACAAGTACGACATCAAAGGTGAAGGCGGTACTGACTATGTGACCGTTGAATCCGCGACAGGCCGCGTGTTCGTTTCGCGGAGCACGCACATGATGGTGGTCGATGGGGCCACCGGCAAGGTCGTCGGAGACATTGCGGATACTCCCGGTGTTCACGGCGCAGGCCTCGTCACCAAGGTGGGCCACGGATTCACGACGAACAGCGGTGATCAAACAGTCACCATGTTCGACCTCAAGACGCTGGCACCGATCAAGAAGATCAAGATTGGCCCGGGTCTCGACGGCATCATGTACGACGAGCCCGACAACAAGATCATCCTGACGAATCACAGTCGTCCCGGCACGCTCACCGCGATCGATCCGGACAGCGGCGACGTTGTCGTTACGGTAGAACTCGAGGACAACGCGCCCGAGGGAGCCGCCACCGACGGCAAAGGTCACATCTTCGTCAATAACGAAGGCAAGAGCACCATTCAGGTCATCGACGTGAAGACCTGGAAGGCCACGGCGTCATGGCCTCTGGCGCCATGCGACGGGCCGACCGGCATCGCCTACGACCGCACGACCAATCGAATCTTTTCGGGTTGCAGCAAGACGTCAGTCGTGGTCGATGCAAGCACCGGAAAGGTCGTGGCATCGATTGCAAACGGGACGCGTGTGGATGCACTCGGATGGGATCCGTCAGAAAAGCTGATTTACATCCCGAACGGTGGCGAAGGCAACGTCACGGTTGTCCACCAGGATGCCGCGGACAAGTACAGCGTTGTCGCCACGGTCGCGACGTTCGCTGGCGCAAAAACGATCACCGTCGACCCCAAGACGCATCGCGCGTATCTGTTTCAACCTGAGCGCGGTCCCGCACCTCCGCCGGCAGCCGATGCACCGCCGCCAGCGGCCGGTCAGCGCGGAAGAGGGCCGCAGGGACCGATCATCGCCGCGTGGTTCATGGCGGTTAGTCACTGACGTTGATCGATTAGGTCGGTCTCCGTGGCACCAACGCGTTCACCGTCTCGTTCCCCACGCGGCAAGCACGCTCGCAGACGCACGTGAACCGGGCAGCCATTGCGGCCGACGAAACGCATGTGACCGCCGTCACGCAATCACTGCGTTGACGACCTTCCCGCTGACGTCGGTGAGCCTGAAGCGTCGGCCCCGGTACAGAGACGTCAATCGCTCGTGCTGGGATGTAGTTGATCGATTCGACCGGGACGGGCCCGCCCCTCCTTTGACGAACGTCTAGGCATCGTGTATATTCAATGTAGATACAGAGTCGCACATGACAACTTCACTGGCGAAATGGGGAAACAGCCTCGGGCTGCGGATTCCAAAGTCAATCGCCGCCGAACTCGACATCCGCGACGGCGACGCCGTCGATGTCGCCGTGCAGGACGGCGCAATTGTCGTGCGACCGGCGAGAAGACGATACACGATTGAAGAACTGGTCGCTGACATGACGCCCGACGATCGCGGAGAGACGGATTGGGGGCGACCCGTAGGCAACGAGGTGTGGTGAAACGCGCCTACGTTCCAGAGCCTGGCGATCTCATCTGGCTCACATTTGATCCCCAAACCGGACGCGGGCAGCGAGGGCGTCGTCCGGCCCTCGTCCTGTCGCCGCGAATCTACAACGAGCGCTCCGAACTCGCGATTGTGTGCCCGATCACCTCCAAGGTGAAGCGGCGCATGTTCGAAGTATCCCTGCCGCCGGGCGGACGCATCGAAGGCGCCGTGCTGGTGAACCACTTGAAAAGCCTCGACTGGAAACAGCGACGCGCCGAGTTGGCAGGAAAGACGGACGCATCCGTGCTTGAAGAGGTGCGGGAACGAATCCGCCCACTGGTGGGCCTCTGAGAGGCGCGTCGTCATAAGGCACGACGTCACGCTTGTCGTGGTCGACCTCCCGCTGCGGTAGCCGCCGTCACGCAATCACTGCGTTGACGACCTTCCCGCTGACGTCGGTGAGCCTGAAGCGTCGGCCCTGGTACAGATACGTCAATCGCTCGTGATCGATGCCGAGCAGGTGCAGTAGTGTCGCGTGGAAATCGTGCACATGAACCGGCTGGTCGACGACGTTGTAGCTGAAATCGTCGGTGGCGCCGAAGACGAGCCCCGGCTTCACCCCACCGCCGGCCATCCAGACGCTGAAGCACCGCGGGTGGTGGTCGCGCCCGTAGTTGGTGGCGGTCAGCTTGCCCTGCGAGTAGCTGGTCCGTCCAAACTCGCCACCCCAGACGACGAGCGTGTCGTCGAGCAGGCCGCGCCGTTTGAGATCGATGACGAGCGCTGCGCTCGCCTGGTCTGTCTCGCGGCATTGCCGTTCGATGTCCCGCGGCAGGTTGTCGTGCTGATCCCAGCCCTGGTGATAGAGCTGCACGAACTTGACGCCGCGCTCGGCGAGACGGCGCGCGAGCAGGCAGTTTGCCGCGAAGGTCCCGGGCGTCCGCGAGTCCTTGCCGTACAGATCGAAGGTTTCCTCGGTCTCGTTCGAGAGATCCATCACGCCCGGTACGCTCGCCTGCATCCGGTATGACATCTCGTACTGCGCGATGCGCGCGTCGACCTCGCGATCGCCGAGCTGCTCGGCGGCATGGGTGTGGAGTTCGCGCAGCCGATCGAGCAGCAGCCGCCGGCTCTCACGCGACACGCCGTCGGGGCTGGAGAGGTAGAGGACGGCGTCTTTGCCGCTCCTGAACTGCACGCCCTGGTGTTCCGGGGGCAGGAAGCCGCTGCCCCAGAGGCGCGCGTACAGCGGCTGATCGACCTTGCCCGGCGTGATCAGCACGACGAACGCCGGCAGGTCCTCGTTGTCGCTGCCGAGACCATAGTGAATCCACGCGCCGATGCTCGGCCGGCCCGCGATCTGCGACCCGCTCTGGAAGAAAGTGATCGCCGGGTCGTGATTGATGGCGTCGGTGGACATCGAGCGGATGATGCACAGGTTGTCGACGATCTTCGCGGTGTGAGGCAGCAGGCTGCTGACCCAGGTGCCGGCAGCGCCATGCTGAGAGAACTCGAACAGCGATCCGGCGAGCGGCAGCGACGACTGGTTGCCCGACATGCCGGTGAGCCGCTGTCCTTGCCGCACAGAGTCGGGCAGCTGCTCGCCATTGCGGGCCCTGAGAATCGGTTTGTAGTCGAAGGTCTCCATCTGCGACGGCCCGCCGGCCATGAACAGATAAATGATCCGCTTCGCCTTGGGCGGCACGTGGAACTGCCCGTTGAGCACGCCGCGATCCTGTCCATCGCTGCCAGAGGCGAACAGCCCCGCGGGGTTGATCAGGTTGGCGACCGCAATGCCACCGAGGCCCATGCCGAAGCGATTCAGCACGGCGCGCCTGGACAGGCCCGCGAGGGGTGCTGCACCCACGCACTTCGCGCAGCTCATGATCGCCTCCTCACCGCAACACCACGAACTCGTCGAAATTCATGATCGCGCTCACGACCGTGGTCATCGCCGCCAGTTCGGCGGCCGGCAGCGCGGGATCCCGCTGCGATTCGCCGACCGCGAGCAGCTTCGCCGCCGCATCGGGATGGCTGCTGAATTCGGCGTCCTCTTCCCGGAACAATCGTTCGAGAATCGCAGCCTCGGACGTGTCCGGCGACCGGCCGACGAGGGCGCGAAAGGCCAGTCGGTTCCGCGCCGGGCCATCGGCAGGAAATCGCTGCCACGCGTGTTCGGCCAGGACGCGCGCCGCCTCCACGAATTGCGGATCGTTGAGCAGCACCAGCGACTGGAGCGGCGTCGTCGTGACGTCTCGCTTCGCCGTGCAGACTTCGCGCGACATCGCGCCGAAGGTGACCATCGACGGGGGCGGTGACGTGCGCCGCCAGAACGTGTACAGGCTGCGCCGGTAGAGATCGCCGCCGGAGTCCTGCTTGTAGGTCTTGCCGGTGCCCGACTGTTCCCAGAGGCCGGCCGGCTGATAAGGCTTGACGCTCCGTCCGCCGATGGTCGCGTTGAGCAGGCCGCTCGCCGCGAGCGCGCTGTCGCGGATTGATTCGGCGGCGAGCCGCCGCTTCGGCCCGCGCGCGAGCAGCTGGTTGTCGGGATCTCGCGCCGCCAGCGCCGGCGTCACCACCGATGATTGCCGGAAGGTCTGCGACGTGACGATCAGGCGATGGAGCGCCTTCACGTCCCATCCCTCAGCCATGAAGCGCGCCGCCAGATAGTCGAGCAGCTCCGGGTGCGTCGGCAGGCGTCCCTGGCTGCCGAAATCTTCCTGCGTCGCGACAATGCCTTGCGCGAAATGCATCCGCCAGATGCGATTGACCACGACCCGCGACGCGAGCGGGTTCTTCGCGTCGGTCAGCCAGCGCGCAAGCCCGAGACGAGTGCGGGACTGATCGGCGGGGAACGGCGGCAGGCTCGCCGGGGTATTGGGACGCACGACTTCCCGCGGGGCGTCGTAGGCGCCGCGCTCGAGACGACGCGCCGGGCGCTCTGTCCGCATCTCCTCCATCACCATGATTTCGGGCACGCGGGCAATCAGCGCGTTTTCCTCGGCGCGCCGCGTCTTCAGGTCAGCGCGCGCGTCGAGGGACGGCTGATACCGCCGCGCCAGAAAGTGATCGAACGCTGCGTTGGCCGGCGCGCGTGTTCCTGCGAGTTCGGCGACTTCGACGCCGGTCAACTCGGTGTCGAAGATCTGCAGATCGTCGATCAGCCCGTTCTTGAAGCCGCTGTCCCGGAAGCGCGCGCCGATCGTCAACCGCGGCTGTTCGGTGACGTTGTCTCCCGCAGAACGGTCGTAGGTGATGTCCTTGTAGAGATGATCGCGAACGACCTCGGTCTCGATCGCGACGCCATTCACGTACAGTCTGATGCCTGCGGCGCGGCTCGAGCCGTCGTAAGTGATCGCCACGGTCGACCACGCTCCGAGCGGCAGCGGTTGTCGCGATCGGACCGCGACCGCATTGCCGGGCCAGAAATGAATCAGGCCGAAAAAGACGCGGCCATGATCGAGCGTCAGCTCGAATCCGCGGCTGCCGGCGTCGGTCCATGCCCGTGACTGGTGGACCACCACGGCGCGATCCTGCGGCTCGGTGCGCTGCAGGCGCAGCGACAGGGAGAACGGATCGGTGCGGCCGAGAATCGGAGCGCCAGAATCCACGACCGAATTGTCGCCGCTGAAGCGCAGGGCGTTCGCCTCAATCAGTACTGGTGCGTCCTTCAATTCCGCGGGCGTTCTCGTTGCCGAGTCCGGCGTCTTGTCCCCATCAACCGTGTCGAACGCCAGGTGGACGATCGGTTTCGGGAGCGTCACGGCCTGCGGCTTACGCTCGGCGTCGAACGCCGCCCTCGCGGACCGTCGCATCCGTTCAAAGCCGACCTCGATGGCGCGCATCTCTGCAACCAGCCGCCGGTGTTCTTCTTCTTGCGGCGACGTCCACAACAGCAACGACGGGCTCGGCGTCGCATTCGTGAAATGCGAGTAGAGACCGGATTCGTCGATGTTGTTGAAGAAGGCGAAGAGCGAGTAATAGTCGCGCTGGGTGATCGGATCGAAGCGGTGGTCGTGGCAACGGGCACATTCGACGGTCAGCCCGAGCATCGACGTCCCAAACGTGTTCACCCGATCGACGACGTACTCCGTGCGGAATTCTTCCTCGATGCTGCCGCCCTCGTTGGTTTGGCGATGCAGGCGGTTGAACGCGGTGGCGATCCGCTGCTCGCGGGTGGCGTTGGGCAGTAAGTCGCCGGCCAGCTGCCAGGTCAGGAACTGATCGTAGGGGAGATTGCGATTGAACGCGGAGATGACCCAGTCGCGATAGGGCGACATATCTCGCTCGACATCCGCCTGGTAGCCGTAGGTGTCCGCATACCGCGCCAGGTCCAGCCAGTCCATCGCCATGCGCTCGCCGTAGGCAGGCGACGCCAGGTAACGATCGATCAGCCGTTGGTAGGCGGCTTCCGACGGATCGGCGGCGAACGCCTCGATGTCCTCGAGGCTCGGCGGCAGTCCGGTCAGATCGAAGGCGAGTCGTCGCACCAGCACCTCGGGCGGCGCCTGGGGCGACGGCGACAGCCCTTCCTGTTCGAGCCGCGCTCTCACGAACGCGTCGATTGGATTCGAGGGAGCGGACGTGTCCGCGCGCGGTGGAGGTGTAGTCGCCGCAACCGGCGCCAGCGACCAGTGCGGCCGGTAGTCGGCGCCCTCGGCCACCCATCGCGTCAGCAGCGCCTTCTCATCGTCGGTGAGCGACAGCTTCGACTCCGGCGGCGGCATCATGTCATCGGTGTCGTCGGTCGTGATCCGGCGCACGAGCTCGCTCTTCGAGGGATCGCCCGGCTTCACAACTGCCCAGCCAGCGTCCAACTTCTTGAAGGCCCCCTGGCGCAGGTCGAGACGCAGCTTGGCTTTTCGCCTGGACGCGTCGGGCCCATGGCACTTGAAACAGCGATCGGAGAGGAGGGGGCGAATCTGGCGGGTGAAATCGACACGGCTCGTCAGCGCAGCCGGCCTAGCCTTTTCCTCGGCGATACCGAGAGCCGCGAAGATAGTGATCGCCACCGCCACCGCGCCGCAGAACCGGACCGCGATCATTGGCGTATTTTAGTTCAGCGCGCACCCACGAGGTCAGCTGCGAAAAAGCGGTGTGCCCGCGGCATGCCGCGGGTGTGCCGACTAAACCGAACGGTGTCGGCGTGAAGAAAGGCTCTTGGTCGCTCGGAAGCACGATTGCATTCAGATGATTGGGACACCGAGGACAAGGGTATGGATACTGCTCAGCACGATCCGGCGAGGTGGTGGACACGATGGCGTCTCACGGGGCAGGCGTCTCGAGCCGAAGCACAGGTCGCCCGTTGGAAAGCCGCATGGCTACGAGGCGCGACGGCGATCTGGGAGCATCAGAACAACGCGACCAATCCCTACGACTCCGAAACGCAGCGCGCTGCGTGGAACGCTGGCGCGAGGTGGGCCGAGGGACACCCGGATCGACGGACGAATCGCGCAGTTCGGTTCGCGCACTCCCAACGGCGTGCGAGCGACGCCAAGCTTCCATACATGCTCAAACGAGCCGTCGCCGTGAGTGCGACGACTCTGACGCTCTATGCGATCTCCAAGACGCTCTGGCGGACGAAGGCGACACCGGAAGACTCGTCCTGAGGCGGTGTCAGGCAGTGAATCGTGAACGACTCGCGGGTGGTCCGTCTCGCACGAGTTCACGATTCACTGCCTGACACCGCGGATTCCTCGGCTGTTTCGGCTTCGACGTGATCAAAGCGATCAATCGTTCCCGGTAATCAGGAACTCGGCGATGTCCCAGTGCCCCGTGCGCGGCATCGGCACATCGCCGCGCGTCCAGACATCCAGCAGATAGGGGACGCCCGAGGCGAGCGCGTTGGTCAGCGCGGACCGAAGGTCGTCGGGCTCCTCCACTCGCGCCGCATCGATTCCGAACGACTTCGCGAGCAGCACGAAGTCGGGATTATAGGGCGCGCCGTCGGGGGTGGTGAACTCTGTCGCGTAGGCGTTGTGGAAATAGGTCGTGCCGACGGTACGGATCGTCGAGAAACAGAAGTTGTTGAACAGGACCCATACTACCGGGATGCCGAGCTCGACGGCGGTGGTCAGAGCGCCGATCACCGAGAGCAGACCACCGTCGCCGACCAGGCACACCACCGGTTTGTCCGGAGCGGCAATCTTCGCACCGATGGCCGCTGCCGGCGCGAACCCCATCGTCGCCAGACCGCCGCTCGTGAGAAATGTCTGCGGCCGCCTCGCGACGAGCTGCTGCCCTGCACCGTTTTTGTTCCAGCCCACGTCGGTGACGAAGATCGTGTCAGCGGGCGCCACGTTCGCGATCTCGTGCAGCAACCGCGCCGGGTGAATCGGCTTCGTCGCATTCTGCTGTTCGCGCGCCAATTCGCGCTGCCAGTCCTCCTTCCCTTTTGCAATCGTCGCGGCACGCGTCGCGTTCGGCATCACCGCGCGCGCCTCGAGCGCATGACGCAGGTCCGCGAGGGTCGCCTTGGCGTCGCCGACAATGCCGACTTGGACGGGATAGATCTTGCCGATCTCCTGCGGATCGATGTCGATCTGAATCAGCTTCGTCGGCGGGATCGCGAATGTGTACTTCGGGTTCCACGAGCTGCAGTCGGCCTCACCAAATCCAGTACCGACTGCGAGGATGACGTCGGCAGCGCGCGCCGTCTCGTTGGCGACGCGCGTGCCCCAGATGCCGGTCATGCCCAGCGCAAGCGGGTGATCTTCGGGGAACACCCCCTTGGCAACGAGCGTGGTCGCCACCGGCGCGCCGAGGCGCTCGGCCACCTCCAGTAGCTCGGGCGATGCCTCCGCCAGGGTCGCTCCGTTGCCGGCGAGGATCATCGGCGACGCGGCACGGGCCAGCAAATCGGCCGCGGCGGCGATTCCTGCCGGGCTGCCGGCCGCGCGCTCGAAGTTCGGACGACGCGCGACGGTGATCACCTCGGCATCGATGCGCTGCGAGAAGACGTCCATCGGCACGTCGATCAGCACCGCTCCAGGGCGGCCAGTCTGGGCAACGTTCAGGGCGCGCGGCATGACGTCGACCAGGAACTTCGCGTCGTCGACGCGCCACACCCGCTTGGAGAACGGGCGATAGATGTCTCCCTGCGATGCATCGGCGTGGAAGCGGATGCCCTGGTGCGGTTCGCGCGCGTGGTGGTACGACGGCGTGTTGCCGCAGAACACCAGCATCGGCGTCGAATCCGCTGCCGCCGAGACCACACCAGTGATCGCATTGGTCATGCCCGGCGAGAGATGCACGTTGAGCACGGCGAGCCGGTGCGACACACGAAAGTAGGCGTCGGCGGCGTGCGCCGCCATCTGCTCGTGGCGGAAGGACACGTACTCGATCCCGAGCTTATGACACGCGTCGATCAGCGCATAGTTGGTGTGACCGCATTGGCCGAACACCTTCGTCACCCCTTCCTGTTTGAGGCAGTGGGCGATGTACATCGCTCCCGTCATGTCAACTCCTTCCGACGGGCTTCGCCCTCGGACTCCCAACACGCTCTCGCACGCCGCTTCGCCGGCGCGCTCCGTTCGCGTCGCTCACTCGTTGCTCTCGTTCGTATCTCTCCGTCAGTTACGCCAGGTTGAACGTGATGAGACGCTCCTCGGTCATTTCCTGCATGGCGTAGCGTGGCCCTTCGCGGCCCGATCCACTCTGCTTCACGCCGCCGAAGGGCATCATGTCGACACGGCTGCTTGACGCGTCGTTGACATGGAGCAGGCCGACGTGCAGCCGGCGCGCTGCGCCCATCACCCGTACGATGTCACGCGAGAAGATACCGGCGGCGAGGCCAAAGGGGCCGGCGTTGGCCTGCTCGATCGCCTCGTCGAGCGTCGCGAACGGGATGATCGCGACGACCGGCGCGAACGCCTCCTCGCAAGCGATCCGCTGGTGCGGCGCGACATTCGCGAGAATGGTGGGCTGTAACAGCGCGCCGTCGCGACGGCCCCCGTGCACCAGGGTCGCGCCGCCGTCGAGCGCCTCCTGGATCCAGGTCTCGGCGCGGCGCGCCTCCTGCTCGCTGATCATCGGCCCGACGTCCGTCTGCGGATCGCGAGGGTCGCCGACGCGTAGTGCCGCGGTCGCGCGGACCAACCGGTCAGTAAACGCAGGTTCGATTGCACGATCGACCAACAGCCGCTGTGTCGACGTGCACACCTGTCCGGCGCGTCGGAACGCTGACGCCGCGCAGCGCCCCGCCGCGCGGTCGAGGTCGGCATCGGGGCAGACAATCGTCGGTGAGATGCTGCCAAGCTCGAGCACGACGGGCCGCAGTCCGGCCCGCTCCCGCAGCCACATCCCTACTCTCGAACTCCCGGTGAACGTGTAGAAATCGATGCCGGCGTTCTCTACCAGCCATGGTCCAAGGTCCCCGCCGCGGCCGTGCACGAGATTGAGGTGGCCCGGCGGAAAACCGGCCTCGAGCAGCAACTCGAAGAGCCGCGTGGCGCTCAGCGGCGCGAGCTCCGACGGCTTGATCACCACGACATTGCCGGACGCAAGCGCTGGCGCCACTTTGTGGCACACCATGTTGAACGGTGAATTGAACGCGGTAATCCCACAGACGACGCCGCGCGGGACGCGGATGGTGAAGGCCATGCGGTGCGCCTGCGCCGGCGCCCCTTCGATTGGCACCATCTCCCCCACGAGCCGCTTCGCCTCTTCGCCCGCGACGACGAGCGTCTGTATTGCGCGATCGACCTCGGCGCGCGCGTCGGTGATCGGCAGGCCGCCCTCCGCGGTAATGAGCCCGGCGAATTCCTCGCGGTGACGCTCCACCAGAACCGCCGTCTTCTGTAGCAGCGCGTAGCGCGTTTGTGGATCCAGCGTATTGCGGTCGAACGAGGACCGGGCGGCGGCGACGGCCTCGTCGATCTGGGCGCGATCGGCGCAGGCGACCGTGCCGATGGCCTCGCCGGTGAACTTGTCGGCAACCGTCAGTGCGTCGCCGTGCCCATCCTGCCACTCGCCGCCGATGAGGAGCCGCGCGCGCGCGACGCCAGTGACCGCCTCCATGAGCTGCTAGATGACTCCGTTCTCGCGCAGGCGCTGTTGCTCTTCGCAGGAGAGCCCCAGCGCCCCATAGATGGCGTGATTGTCTTGTCCGATCTCGCCGCCGGCCCAGCGAATCTCCCCCGGCGTTTCCGACAGACGCGGCACGACGTTGTGCATGCGGACGCCGCCCGCGCCGTTCGGTACGTCGACGGTCAGACCCCGCGCCCGCCAATGCGGATGCACTTCGATGTCGGCGACCGTCTGCACCGGCACCGCGGTCAGCTCGTTCGTCTCGATGATCGCCACGTTTTCGGCCAGCGTGCGCTCCCCGATTGCGCGCGTGATGACCTCGTCGAGCTCGCGCGAATGCGCGACACGGGCGCCGTTGGTGGCAAAGCGCGGATCGGCGAGAAGCTCGACGAGCCCGTAGCTGCGCAGGAAGCGTTCGGCCATTTTCGGCGTCGAGCCGCTGACTGCGATCCATTGTCCATCCGCAGTTCGATAGCAGCCGCGCGGCCCGGCGTTGCGTGAACGGCTGCCGTCGCGCCGCCGCACCGTCCCCAGCGCCGCGAACTCTGCCGGCAGCGGACCGAGCAGGGAAAAGAGCGACTCGAAGAGCGACAGATCGATGACCTGTCCCGGCGCCGCGTGAACGTCGCGATGGTAAAGAGCAAACATGATTGCGTTGGTCGCGTACAGTGCCGAGACGCTGTCGGCGAGCGGGAATCCGGGGACAATCGGCGCGCCGCCGGGCTCGCCGTTCATGTCGGCGAAGCCGGAGGCGGCCTCGACGAGGGTCCCGAATCCCGGACGGCCGCTGTCGGGACCCGTCTGGCCCCAACCGGAAATGCGCAGCAGAATCAGCCGAGGGTGCCGGGCGCGCAGCGTGTCCCAGTCGAGCCCGAGCCGCTCGAGTGTGCCGGGGACGAACGACTCCATGAGGACGTCATACTCCGGCAGCATCCGGAGCAACAACTCTCGCCCCTCAGCAGCCTTTAAGTTCAATGTGACGAACCGCTTGTTGCGCGCGTAGACTTTCCACCACAACGGCTGGCTGGCCGACGTCCACTGCCGGAGGGGGTCGCCGCTGCCCGGCTGCTCCACCTTGACCACGTCAGCGCCGAAATCGGCGAGCAGCATGCCCGCGACGCCCCCGGCCACCATTCGGGAGAGATCGAGGATGCGGACGCCGTCGAGGGGTTTCATCAGAGAAGGCCCAGCGTATACTTGTCAGGATAACAATACAAGCCCACAGGCGCAGCTGGAACTTGTTATGCTCGCAACAGTGACCAAGACAAGTGTACATTCGTCCGCTCACGCCTCGCGACGTGAAAACCGGATCGTCCCGCTCTATCACCAGGTCGAACAGGTCATCCGCCATCGGATCGCGACGCGGCAATACGCGTCTGGCCTGCAGATTCCTTCCGAACATGAACTCGGCCGGGAGCTCAAAGTCAGCCGCGTCACGATCCGCGAGGCCCTCCGCGAGCTGGTTCGCGAGAACCTGCTCGTCAAGGTCCAGGGGAAGGGGACCTTCGTCGCACCCGACCTGCCCAAGGTGCTGCAGACGATCAAGTACAACGGATTCCTCGAGGATCTTTACCAGCGCGTCGAGCAGTTGAAGGTCGTCACGGTTGAAATGGGGCGGGCGCCGGTAACCGAGAAGGTCCGGAGCGTCTTGAATCTCCCGGCAGCAGTCACGGAGATCGTCCAAATCAAGCGATGCCGGCACATCGACGGCGAGCCCTTCTCTTTTACTGTCAACTATCTCCCCGCTGACATCGGCGCTCGGGTCGATGCCGCGGTGTTGAGAACTGTCCCGCTGAACACCGTGCTCGAGCGCGACTTGAAGATCCCTATCGTCCGCGCCGAAGAAACCGTCGAAGCGGCGTCGGCGAACCCTGAAGTTGCCCAACACCTGGATATTCCCGTGCTTTATCCGGCGATGCACGTCACGCGCGTCATGTTCACCGAGCGTGACCGCGCCTTCGAAGTTGTGGAAACCTTCTACCGCGCCGACAAATATCATTACTCAGTCAACCTGAGTCGTGTAAAACGCAACGGCAAATGGACGTGGCGGCACGAAGCGCGAAAGAGTCGTCGCGATCGCCGCACGAACTAGCCAGTCAACCGCGCTTCGACCGCGCCAGCGAGCAACACAGCAACGCATCCAGCGCCCGCTCGAACGTCAACCCAAATGGCGTGCCTCTCTTGATTCTGTGTACCTTGGCTGTATCCCCGTAACGCATGCCCGCCTCATGACTCGCCGCGTCCTGGAAGTAGAGGACGTCCGAATCCCCCGGCTCGAGATTCTCACCGATGAAGACCAGCGGATGAAGTTCCGGGACGAGCATCTGGTCGTCAACGAACTGCACGGTGAAGTACGTCTCACCCTGAATCAACTCGCGTGCATCGACGTATTCGGCCGAAGAGTTGATGTCCCGGCCTTCGAAATGGAGCGTGCCCACGTGACCATCCTCGCAACTAGTGGATCTTCGCGGCGTCGCCGTTGCGACAGAACCGACTCACCTCATTGTTTCATCGGCGGCATCCCATGTGGAACCGGCCTGCCCTCAACGAGACCAAGAGCCCAGCGCATGGCTTCGAAATACATCTGCTGCACGCTGCGCAGGTCCCACGTTTCGGCCGCATGCGCAAACGAACCGTAGAACACTCGCCCCTTTCCATAAGTCTTGGCCCAGGCAAGCGGGTAGTCACCGTTGAGATGAAGTGCAGCATTCGCAGGGACGTTGGTCAGATCGAGGCGTAACAGCACTTCCACTTTGTCGCGCGACAGTTCCTTGGGTTGATAGAACTCGTCGTTGAACGCGAACGAAGAGGGAAAATGCCTCGTCGCTGGAAAATCTGGACTCTCATTGATCACGGTCCCCGACCCCACGATTGGGTGTTGGTCGAAGCGTGCGCCTATCAACTCGCCGAACTCCGGCCACGACTCGAACGCCGTCAAGCCGACATGGGCGGCGACAAACCCGTGGCCGTCGCTGACAAATTTCAGCAATTCGGTTTTTTGCGAATCGTCGAGCGCCACCTCGCGATGCCCCATGAAGAAGATGGCGTCGACGTTGCTCAGGCTCGGGCCGCCGCTCGCGGGCGTGCCATCAGTCTTTTTCGGCGTGTTGGCAATGATGTTCGAGTCGGTACGGATGAACGTATCCCACAGGCCCGTCTCATACCCAAGCCGCTCGATAATCGCGAGCGCGTGCCCCACCGACTCGTGCTGGGCAATGCCGTTGCGCGTGTCGGCCCAGGCCAACACGCGTTTGCGCGCGGGAGCCTGTGGGCCGCCGCGGCCCCCGCGTCCCTGCCCACGTCCGCCTGCCTGCGGTGGCTGCTGCTCGGCAAGCGCGAGCACGCCACACACAATCAGTACCACCGAGACAACAGCCACTCGTTTCACGATCAGCTCCAGCAGACGACCTAAAAATCGAACTTGAGGGCGAACTGCATGATCCGCGGATCTTGCGCGCTCAGGATCCGGCCGAAGTTCGAGCTATTCAGACCGGTTGTCGGATTGTTGAAGTTCGCGTGGTTCATCACGTTGAACACTTCCCAGCGGAACTGGAGCCGCCGCTGCCCGATGTTGAAGTTCTTGCTGATGCCGAGATCGTTCTGCAACCGGGACGGTCCGTAGAACGCGTTCGGCTTCAGAGTGCTGTACGTGCCAGGCGCCGGCGATCCGAACGCGGCGGCACTCAGGTAGTGGGTCGGACTCTTGTCACCATAGATGTTGTCGCTCAGCTGCACCGCACGCTGCCCGCCGATGCCGGACAGCGCGTTGTCGACGCCGGTTGTCACGGCAAACGGACTGCCGGTTTGCCAGCGAATGAGCGGGGCTATCTGCCAGCCGCCTAGGATCGCGTTGAGCGCCGGATTCTTGAATGCCGGGGTGAAGGCAACAACCGAGACGTTAATCACGTGACGTCGATCGGAATCACAAGCCGAGTAATCCAAATCCGGATCGTTCGGATTAACGATCGTCGGACCGGTCAATTCGGTGGTGGCGGGATCGCTCCTGCACTTCGACAGCGTGTAGTTGGACAGCACGCTGAAGCCGCTGCGCAAGCGGCGCTGCACCGAGAGCAGCATGCCGTTGTAGTTGGCGACGCCGGTGTCGTCGAGCTGTCCAATCGTCCCGTAGAAGGCGCCGTACGCTGGGTTGCGCAGCACAAGGAAGCGCCTCGCGTTGGTGGTCGCCGTCGTCGCGCCTGGCGAGTAGATCGCGTAATTCAACTCGGTGGCGCGCCACAAGTGACTCGAGTGGTTTCCGAGGTAACTCGCAGTCGCCAGCCACGCGCCGAACTCGTGCTGCACGCCGACGTTCCACTGGTTCAGCGTTGTCGGTTTCGTCTCGATCGGCGCATTCACGTAGACGCCGGCGGTCGGGAATGGCTGCGTATCCCACCCAGTGAGAAGCGAGGGAAAGGGGTTGCCGCCAAGATAGTCTACCCACGGATCACTCAGTCCTCCGGACGGGTTGGTCAGCGTGATCTGCGCGCCCCACGGCGGATTATTCGCGAAGCGAGTGTTGAAGAACAACTGGGGCGTGTCGAAGAACACGCCCCAACCGGCACGCACCGCCGTCCTTTCGCTGGGCTGCCAGACGACCCCGGTGCGAGGCGCGAACTGCGCCCAGGAGTTCTTCATTGCCGCCGATCCCGGCATTCCGGGATCCCCCGGGAAGTACAGTCCGGGAGGCGCCTGCGGATAGACGGTGCTGCGAGTGCCGGCGTCGAAGCGGGCGAGATCGAAGTTGCTCACGTAGTCGAGTGTGTTCTTAATCGGCAGGTACGGCTCCCATCTCATTCCCGCGTTCAGTGTGAGATTGTTGCCCGGCTTCCATTCATCCTGCACGTAGGCGCCAACGTAATCGTTGTGATCGTTGTCGTACACCGGATTGCCCTGGAGGAAGTTACTGAGCCGTCCGAGCATCAAGTCGGCGAGGCCCAGGCCCGACGACTGCCCGCTGAAGGTGAACTGGCCATTGCTCGGACGATTGTTCACTGTTTCAATGCGCGTGTGGATCCAGTTGCCGCCGAACGACACCTGGTGCTTGCCGAGCACCCAGTCCACGTCGTTGGCGACCTGGAACCCGTTCGAGTTGAAATACCCCGGGTTGGTCGCGCCGGTGCCAAAGTTAAAGCCGTTGGTCACCGACACCCCCATGTAGCCGGGGATCGCGCCGACCACGGTCGAACCGACGTCGGTGGGCGAGAAGAACTCCGGCAAGGGGCGATCGTTGAGCGTCTTGTTCCAGGTGACGTGCAGCGCGTTGACGAGCCGCGGCGACACGATCCAGTTGTGGCCGACGACCACCGAGTGCACCCGGTTGTTTTGACCGGTGCGGCTCAGCGTCAGGGCATTGCTGCCGTCGTAAGTGCCAGGATTGTCGTACACCGCGTACATGTAGCGCGCGACCAAGCTGTGGCTGGCGTTGAGGCTGTAATCTGCGCGCGCCAGGTTCTGATGCTCGGTGCTGTCGTTCGGAATGCCGTACTGGAGGCGCCCGCACGGATCGCTCGATATCGGGACGTGCTTGAGGATATTGAGCGCGACCGGATTGAACAGCGCCGGATTGATGGTGTTGTTCGTGAATCCGAGTGCCGGCGACAGCGTGATTTGCCGGCCGCTGCATGCAGGGGAAGCAATCGCGGTGAAATCTCCCGCAAGCATCGCGGCAGTCGGTACGAAACTGGTGCTCTCCGGTGGATTGCTCTTCTCGATGCGGCCCTGGTAGCCCTCAAAGAAAAACAGCTTATCTTTGATCATCGGGCCGCCGAGCGTGCCACCGAACTGGTTACGCTTGAGGCTGTCGCGCGTTGGGGCAAAGAAGTTGCGCGCGTTGAAATGATAGTCGCGGATGAACTCGAAGACGTTGCCACGATATGTGTTCGTGCCCGACTTCGTGACGAGGTTCACGGCGGAAGCGGCGTGATGCCCGTAGCGGGCGGGCAGCGAACTCGTTTCGACCTTGAACTCTTGGAGTGCATCTGGCATCGGCGTCGGCAGGTTCAGGTTGTTGAACGGGTCGTTGTGGGTGCCGCCGTCCATGATGTAGGTAATGCCGTTGGCCTGGCCGCCGGCGACGGAAATCGTGACCGTCGGAAAGTTCTTGTTGGTGTTCAAATCGCCGGCCGGCGCGGAGGTCGCGAGGCCGGAGAGGAACACGAGCTCAGTAGCCTGCCGTCCGTTGAGCGGCATCTCCGTCACCTGCTGGTTGTCGATGACCTGCCCGACACCGGTCGAGCGAGTTTCGATCACCGGACTCTCAGCCTTGACCGTCACCTGCTCGCCGATGCTGCCGACGCTCAACGTGACGTCGATCGACGGATTGCTGTTGACCTGCAGGACGATTCCTTCCTGCACATACGTATTGAAGCCCTGAAGCACTATCTTCAGCCGGTAAGGACCGACCGGAAGGTTCGGAAACACGTACGCGCCGTCCGAACCGGTGAACACCGTTCGCGACGTGGCGGTATCAGTCTTGATCATCGTCACTTCGACGCCGGGCAGCACAGCCCCGCTCGAGTCTCTGACGACGCCGGACACCTGCGAGCCTGCGACCGCCTGTGCACGTGCGGCGCCGGCGGCGACCAGCACGAGCAGCGACGCGACAAGAACCGTCCGCAACATTGTCACCTTCACACCTCCGCGTTGGACACATACCGCCGGCGGATGGCAGCTATGCGCGTCGCGACGGTAGCATCCCCGGTCGTGCATCTCTAGAGCGTTACGGTGGCGTTACCGTAACAGCTGCCGGCTGACACCACCGCCGGTATAATCCCACCCGATGGATCCCTGGCGTACCGCGATCGCAACTTCTGACGCGACAAACATTTGGATCCGCGGCCACGCGGTAACCTCGCTGATGCAGACAGCGACGTTCACCGACGTGATCGTGCTGCTCCATCTCGGCCGCCTGCCCTCACCGGGCGAGCGGCGGCTGCTCGACGCGTTGCTCATTGGCGTCGCGGATCACGGCGCGGGCGCGCCTTCCTGCGCCGCGGCACGGCTGGCCGCGTCCGGGAACCGCGCATCGATCTCGTCGGCGATCGCCGCCGGCATCCTCGCCATCGGCGACGACCACGGGGGGGCGGGATCGAACTGCATGGAACTAATCGCGCGCTACCTCTCCGCGGCAAAAACGGACGGAGTCACTCCGGAACAGGCGGCCGCGCGCGCCGTGGATGAAGCGGTGCGCGACAAGCGGCGGCTTCCCGGACTCGGCCATCGCGTGCACACCACGGATCCGCGGGTGAACGCGTTGTTCGAGCTGGCGCGCAAAGAGAAGGTTGCGGGCGACGCCATCGTTTTCATGCGGGCGCTCGAAACCGAAGCGGGCCGCCGTATCAAGCCGCTGCCGATGAACATCGACGGCGCGCTCGCGGCGATCCTGCACGACATGGGCTTTCCGCCCGCGGCCGGCCGGTTCATGTTCATCGTCGGCCGCGTTGCCGGACTGACCGCCGAAGTGGCGGAGGAATACGCGCGTGAAAAGCCGATGCGTATCAAGTTCAATGTCGAGTACGACGGGCCTCCTCCCAAGTCCGAGTAGTTCCTATGGCACGAGCGATCACGGGCGAAGAAATCGAGATTGTCACCGAGCTGGTGGCTCGGGCACGCGCGGCTATGTCGGCCATCGCTGACTACGACCAGGCAACCGTCGACCGCATCTGCCAGGCGATCGGCTGGGCCGGAGGCAATCTCGAAACGGCCACGCGGCTCGCCAACATGAGCGTTGAGGAGAGTGGCATGGGTCGGCGCGAGCCCACCCGGCGCGCCAAGGTGCAGGGGATCCTGCGCGACGCCCTCCGACAGAAAAGCATGGGCGTCATCGAGGAGGATCCCGTCCGCGGCATCGTCAAGTACGCCAAGCCCGCCGGCGTGATTGCCGCGTTGATTCCGGTCACCAGTCCGTACGTCACGCCGGTCGGTACCGCCATCTACGCCGTCAAATGCAAAGACGCGGTGATCTTCTCGCCGCATCCGTCGAGCCGTAAAACGACAATCGAAACAGTTCGTGTGATGCGGGCGGCGCTCGAAAAGCTCAGCGTCCCCCAAGACGTGCTGCAGGTCGTTGAGCGCCCGAGCATTCCGCTCGCCAACGCGCTCATGGCGGAGTGCGATCTCACAATTGCGACCGGTGGACCGGCAATGGTCAAAGCCGCCTACAGTTCCAGCAAGCCGGCCTACGGCGTCGGCGCGGGTAACGCGACGATGGTGATCGACGAAACCGCCAACCTCGAAGAGGCCGCGCGTAACACCCGCATCAGCAAGACCAACGACAACGGATCAGGTTGCTCCGCTGATGGCAATCTGCTCGTCGATTCGCAGATCTACGATGCGTTCCTCGCGCAGTTGCAGAAGGAAGGCGGCTATCTCGTCACCCACGACGAAAAGGCGAAGCTCGAGGCCGCCTACTGGGACGGCGAGAGACGGCGAACGGCCGATACCATCGCGCGCGACGCCTCCGTCGTCGCCACAAAGGCCGGCATCGATCTGCCGCAGGGCAAGGCGTTCTTCATCGTACCCGAGCGGCTGATCGGCAAGGAGCATCCCTTTTCTACGGAAAAGCTCGGCGTTGTGCTCTCGATCTTCAAGTACCACGGGTGGGAAATGGCCCTCGACATGGTCCGCCAGATCTTCGAGACCGGCGGCCGCGGACATTCCTGCGGGATCTATTCATTCGACGACGCGCACATCCATCAGCTTGCGTTGACGGCGCCGGTGAGCCGCATCATGGTCCGGCAGGTGCAATCGAGCTCGAACGCCGGCACCTTCACCAACGGCATGCCGATGACGTCGAGCATGGGTTGTGGTGTATGGGGGGGCAACATCACTAACGAGAACATCTCGCTCAAGCACTACATGAACGTCACCTGGGTGAGCCGTCCAATCGCGGAGGACCGCCCGTCCGAACAGGAGCTGTTCGGCGAGTTCTACAACTCGGAAGTTTTCTAGATCTTCGGCGCCATGACGACCAAAGCGATCCACCTCATTCCTGAGCCGCTGCCGACAACCAGCGAGACCCGCTTCGCCGCCTATCTTCTCGCCGATTACCTCGAGCGGCTCGGTGTCGAAGTCGTGTTCGGCCTTACCGGCCACACCGTGATCGGCATGCTCGACGCCCTCGGCCGCAGCCGCATCCGTTACGTCACCACGCGCCACGAGCAGGTGGCGGCGCATGCGGCCGACGGCTACGCCCGCGCGACCGGCAAGCCCGGGGTGCTGCTCACCCACCTCGGTCCGGGCCTTACCAACGCGGCCACCGGTGTGGCCAACGCCGCCCTCGATTCCATTCCGATGGTGGTAATTGCCGGCGACGTGCAGTCCTACTTTCACGGCCGCCACCCGCACCAGGAAGTCAATCTCCACCAGGACGCCGACCAATTTCAGATCTACCGGCCGTTCTGCAAGCGCGTCTACCGCGTCGGCGCGGCGCGTGATCTGCCGCGCATCGTCGAACGCGCATTCCATCTGGCGCAGACGGGCCGGCCCGGTCCGGTGCTCGTCGACGTACCCATGGATGTCTTTTCAACGAGCCTGCCGATCGATGCCTTCAGCAAGGTTCCCGCCGAGATCGCGCGGCCGTCAATAGACGCCGAAGCGGGAGAGCGCATCGTGCGCGCGCTCGCAAACGCGGAGCGACCGGTCCTCTATGCCGGGGGTGGCGTCATTGGGGCTCGTGCCTCCGCCGAGCTCGCCGCACTCGCCGAAGCGCTGGAACTGCCGATCGCGCACTCGCTGATGGGCAAAGGCGTCGTTCGCGAGGATCACCCGCTGCTGCTCGGCATGACCGGCTTCTGGGGCACGCCGATCGCGAACGAGAAATGCCGTACGGCGGACGTCATTCTTGCCATCGGCACGCGGTTCGCCGAAGCGAACTCGAGCTCGTGGGATCCGCGTTTCACGTTTAACATCCCGCCGACGCGTCTCATTCATATCGACGCCGATGTCGCGGAGATCGGACGCAACTTACCCACCGAGCTCGGCGTCGTTGCCGATGCGAAGCTCGCGCTGGCGGCGCTGGTCAGCGCTGCGAAGGGTATCAAGCACCGCAGTCGTGGATCGCTACGGCTGGAAATCGCTGAAGGACGCCGCGCGTTCGCCTCGAACTGGAACGATCAGTACAGCTCCAGCCAGTACCCGATGCGTCCGGAGCGGATCCTCAGCGAACTGCGCAAGGCTGTCCCTGAGAACGGCTTCATCGTCACCGATGTGGGCTGGAACAAAAACGGTGTCGGCCAGCAGTTCCCGATCACGGTACCCGGAACGTTCATCACGCCAAGCGGACTCGCGACCATGGGGTTTGGCCCGGCGGCAGCGCTGGGCGTCAAGCTGGCACAGCCGGACCGGGCGGTGGTGGCGCTCGTTGGCGATGGAGCATTCGGCAGCAATCCGTCCGTGGTCGCCACAGCGATGGAGGCCGGCCTCGGCGTGGTATGGCTGGTGATGGACAACGCAGCGTTCGGCACGATCGCGGGTCTCACCAACATGCACTACGGCTGGGAGTTCGGCTGCCTGTTTGAGGCCGACGGCGCAGCCTACCGCACTGACTTCGCGCAGATTGCGAAGGGTTACGGCGCCGACGGCGTGTTCATCCGCTCCGCCGACGAGCTCGGTCCAGCGCTGCACGCAGCGCTCGCGTCCGGACGACCGACGGTGATCCAGGCGCCAATGGAAAACGCGCCGACGCCGACGCCCGGGCACTGGGACATCAACTGTGTATACCGAAAAGGCAGCTAGTCGCGCCGTCGGCGCCGCATCAATGACTGCGCGCCGCACCAACGTCCGTTGGGTGCCCATTCTGGCGCTGGTCGCGATCGGCACGGCGATCAACTACCTCGATCGGACGGTGCTCGGGATCGCGGCGCCGTATCTCTCGAAGGATCTCTCGCTGACGCCGACGCAGATGGGACTCGTCTTCTCGGCGTTCTCGTGGAGCTACGCGGCCCTGCAGATTCCCGGCGGCATCTTTCTCGACCGATTCGGTACGCGCTTCACCTATTTCATCAGCATCGCCCTGTGGTCGTTCTTCACAGCCCTGATGGGAATCGTCCAATCGCTCGGCGCGCTGATCGCGACTCGCATCGGCGTCGGCATTTTCGAAGCGCCGTGCTTCCCCGCCAACAGCCGGATTCTCGCGACCTGGTTTCCGCAGCACGAGCGCGCGCGCGCCAATTCTGTCTACTCGGTCGGCATGAATTTCGGCCTCGGGTTTCTGAGCGTACCGCTGTTCTGGATTACCCAGCAGTTCGGCTGGCGCGGCCTGTTCTTCATCGTCGGCGGCGTCGGGATCGTGTTCAGCTTCGTCTGGTGGTTTCTCTATCACAATCCCAGCGACAGCAGGACCGCGAACCGCGCCGAGCTGGATTACATCGAGGCGGGCGGCGGTGGCGAGTACAAGGGCCAGCGGCTCGAGTTCAAATGGAGTCACATCGCCGCGCTGCTGAAGCACCGTCAGGTGATCGGCGCATCAATCGGTCAATTCGGCGGCAACTCGACGCTGGTGTTTTTCCTGACCTGGTTCCCGACGTATCTCGTCACGGCACGCGGCATGACCTTCATCAAGGCGGGGATGATGGTGTCGCTGCCCTACATCGCCGCGGCGGTCGGTGTCGTACTCGGCGGACTGGTCTCTGACTCGATCCTGAAACGAACTGGCTCGGCAAACGTCGCACGAAAGTTGCCGATCGTTTCAGGCATGCTGCTCGCGTCGACGATCATCCTTGCGAACTGGGTACCTGCGGACAACAACGCACTGGTCATCGTGATCATGTCGATTGCCTTCTTCGGCCAGGGCATGACCAATCTCGGGTGGACGGTTGTCTCGGACATCGCCCCGAAAAAGCTGATCGGTTTGACCGGCGGCCTCTTCAACTTCACGACCAATCTGGCCGGCATCATCACGCCAATCGTGATCGGCGCGACGTTCCAGGCGACAGGATCGTTCTTTGGCCCGCTCGCCTACATCGCAGTCGTCGCGATCGTCGGGGCGCTCGCCTACAGCGTCATCATCGGCGACATCCACCGGCTCGATATTGCGACGGAATAGATCCGTGCCGCTTCGCGCGTTTCAACACGTCAACACCAGATCCGCGGACGTCGAACGCAGCAAAGCGTTCTACACCCTGTTGGGACTCCGAGAGGGGGATCGCCCGCCGTTTGCGTCGCGCGGCTACTGGCTGTACCTCGGCGATCATCCGGTGCTGCACTTGGTTCAGCGTCCCGACAATCAGGAACATCACCACGGCTCGGGCAACGTCGATCACATTGCCTTTGCGGCCGACGATGTCGACGGGACCCGACGCGCGCTCGCCGGCGCCGGCCTCCCCTTCCGCGAAACGGCTGTCCCGCGCGACGGCAGTATCCAGATCTTTGTCCAAGACCCCGACGGCATCACCGTCGAACTGAACTTCGAGCGTCGATGAACGGCAATCGCAGTAGCGATACGCGCTCGCGAGCGGCAGCGAGCGAGACTCCCGAGCGGAGCGGGGCGAGGGGCCCCCGCCAGCGAGCGAGTAAGGGGACTCCGGGAGGCCCCCGGACGGAAATGCCGCGGGCGAGTAGAATCAAGGTCGTGGCCATTCGCGCAGTGACGGCGACGGCTCAGGATGGAGACAAGGCGGCCGGCCAGCAGCTCGATCGCATCCTTCGAAGCGTCACGTTCCGGCAGGTCGATCGCCTCAAGCGTTTCTTCAGCTTCATCGTCTCGGAGGCGCTGGCTGGCCGCGGCAATCAGCTCAAGGAATACGTCATCGGAGTCCAGGTCTTCGACAAGGACTCGTCATTTGATCCGCGTGCCGACCCGATCGTGCGCGTGCAGGCGCGGCGACTGCGGGCACGGCTCGAGCGTTATTACCGCGAGGAAGGTGGCGGCGACTCACTGGTGATCGAGTTGCCCAAGGGCGGCTACGCACCCGTATTCAGGAACCGCGAGTCGTCTGCGGCGGGGCGCCCATCGATCGGCCCGACTCTCGCCGGCCAGAACACCATCGCCGTCCACGCGCTGGCCGATCAGAGCGCGGCGCGCGATCTCGAATATTTCTGCGAGGGCTTGCGCCAGGAGATCATCCATCGCCTCGCCAAGCTCGAGGCGCTGCGGGTGCTGGCGGTGCAGACAGGGATAACGGGAGTCAGCGTCGAACACCAGGCCGCGATGGTGTTGAGCGGCGGCGTGCGGAAGTCCGGCGATCGCGTGCGCGTCACCGTGCATCTCGTCGATACGGCAACGGCGTCGTATCTCTGGTCAGAGTCGGTGGATGCTGACTTAGTCGATCCGTTTGCCGCGCAGGAGCTCGTCGCTACCGCGGTGGTCAGCAAGATCGAGCCTCGACTGCTCGACGGTGGGCAGCGTCGCGCGGCGCGCAGGCCGGCGGAGAACCTCGCCGCCCGCAATCTCTACCTTCAGGGGCGTTATCACCTCAATCAGCGCACCGACGAAGGGCTGCACAAGGCACTCGACTTATTCGAGCGGGCGATTGTCGAAGACGCGCATTTCGCGCTGGCGCACAGCGGCCTCGCTGACGCGCATTCGCTGCTGGCGCACTACGGCGTGCGGCCGCCGTCTCAGGTCTGGACGCACGCGGCGTCGAGCGCGGCGACCGCGGTCATGCTCGACGGTGACTGTGCCGAGGGACGCACGTCGCTCGCCCATGTCAAAGCGACGCAGGACTGGGACTGGCACGGTGCGGAACGTGAGTTCCAGATGGCAGTCTCTCTGGACGCGCGCTACGCCACTGCGCATCACTGGTACGCGATGTCGTGCCTGGTGCCGCTCGGCCGCCTCGACGAGGCGCTCGAAGAAATGCGCATCGCCCAGTCACTCGATCCCGTGTCGTCAATCGTCGCGCGCGATCTCGCGTTGATCTACGCCTACCGTCGCGACTATGAGACGGCACTGGAGCAGTGCGACCACACGATCGAGTTGAACCCCCACTTCTCGCCCGCCTATTGGGCCCTCGGCGTCATCCAGGAACAGCGCACGGATCTCGACGAGGCGATTGCCGCGTTTCAGCGCGCGATCGATCTCTCGCCGCATAGCCCGCGAATGCACGCTGGGCTCGGACGAGCCATGGCACTCGCCGGCAAGCGCCCGCTGGCAGTCGCGTCATTACGCACGCTCGAGGCGATCGCGGCGCAGCGCTACGTCTCGCCGATCGAATTCGCGGCGGTGCGCTTCGCCATGGGGCAGCACGAGCTCGGATTCACGGCGCTCGACAAAGCCTGCGAGGACCGAGCCTTCGACGTGCTCGCGCTGAAGGTCGACCCGCGGTTCGATCCGGAAAAACACGACCCGCGCATGCACGCTATCCTGCGCGTTGTTGGGCTGGCCTGACCAAACCTGTTAATACATGTATTGACAGGTAACCCTCGACCTGCCTATAGTCGCCGACCATGCACCGGCGACAGTTCCTAGGCGGCAGTCTCGGCACCGCGCTCGTCGCACCATGGCTCGTCGACACCGCCGAAGGCGGCATCGAGGGCCAAGCGCGCGGCCAGGCAACTCCGGCGCCGCCGGCCGGGCGTCCGGCGCCGCCAACGCCACGCAAACTGACCATTGACGCGCACTCCCGCAACCTGCAGTGGCTGCGCTCAGCCGACGAGGTCGCGCAGGCGGCGATCGAGATGGTATGCGGCGGTGTCTGCGTGACGGTGCAGCCCCATCCCGGGCATGTCGATCCCGCGAAGGTCACCGTCGAACTGCCGGCGTTCGTGAAGCGCCTCCGCAGCCACGGCCTTCGTGTCACACAGATCACGGGCCCGTTGATCACCGATCCCGCTGACCCCGCCCTTGAGCGCATCGTCGGCACAGCCGCGCAGAACGGCATCACCCACTATTCCCTCGGCGGCTACACCTACGACCTGACCAAGCCGCTCGCGCCGCAGCTCGACGCCATCAAGCTGCGCCTCGACCGGTTCGTTCGCCTCAATCAGAAACATCGCGTCACGCTCGTGTATGACACGGTGGCGGGCGCGGCGTCGGTCGGCGGCCTCGTCCTCGACGTGCTGCCGATCATGAAGGCTTTCGATCCGCGCTACATCGGCTTCCACTGGGACACAGGAAATATGGCGCTGCACGGTGACGGCATGTGGGAGACGCTGATGCGGCTTGCCGGTCCCTACGTCGCGTCGATCGGCTGGCGCGATCGAGGGTGGACGCAGGATCTCGGCCTCAAAGGAGAAGGCGGACCGTATGCCGGTCCGTATCCGCGCGTTGAGCCGCTCGTCACGCAGCCGGACGGTAGCGCGATTCCCGGGACTCCCGGCACCGCGGCGGCTGGCGGACGCGGCGGTCGGGGGCGGGGTGGACGCGGCGGCGGGCGCGCGGGCGGTGGCGAGGAAGGGGCCGGCGCACCGGGCGGCGGACGCGGTCGTGCCGGCGGTCCCGCGAATTCCGCCGGTGCCGGCAGTATCGACGACGCCAATCCTCTCTACAAATCACTGGACGGTGAAATGCCGAAACGCCCGATCGGCGGCAAGAACGTAAAGGGCGGCGGCTGGAGCGCGCCCAGCGTCGCGATGGGCACCGGTATCGTCCACATTCCACGCGTCGCCGCAGTGCTTGCCGAAATCGGCTTTGCCGGTCCCTCCCAACTGCAGTCCGAGTACGCCGGCATCGGCGGCGCCGAGACCGGAGCCGACGCGATTACCAGACCGCGGCAGTGGGTGATCGGCATGTTGAAGCGCGACGTGATCACAATCCGCAAATCGTTCGAGATGGCGAACTGCGGCCTGGAGATCTGATGTTCAAACGAACCGTCCTGGTCGCCGCGCTCGGCGCGCCTATTGTCGGGACGCTCGCGCTCAACGCGCAGAATCCCGCCGAGTGGCCAGCCGTGGCGGGCGACGTCGGGGCGATGAAGTACTCCGCTGCCGATCAGATCACGCCGGCGAACGTCGGGAAGTTGACGCAATCGTGGACCTATCAGCCCGGCGGCCCGGCACCGATCGTGATCGCCAACACCATGTATTTCGTCGCCGGCGCCAATGTCGTCGCGCTCAATGCCGAAACCGGTGCGGAAGTATGGAAATTCGCGCTCGCCGATGCGGCACCCGGCGGCGCGATCCGGCGCGGCATGACGTGGTGGCCGGGCGACCCGCAGCATACACCTCGCGTGCTGGTGACGATGTCGGCCGGCAAGCTCGTGCAGCTCGACGCCAAGACCGGCAAGATCGTGGCCGACGCCGGTGTTGTCGATCTCGAGAACGGCATCATGAGCACAATTGCCGGTGGCGAAGCCTACACGATCGCGTCGCCGGTCGCCGTCTATAAGAACCTCGCAATCTTTCCCGGACGCACGGGCGAGCATAATCGTTGGGGCATTCCCGGCGATGTACGCGGATTCGATCTGCTGACCGGCAAGCAGGTCTGGCGCTTTCATACGGTGCCGCACCCGGGTGATCCGAACTTCGGCACGTGGGGGCAGAACGGCTGGCAGGACCGCAAGGGACCGGGGTCGTGGCAGCCGCTGACGGTCGACAACGAGCACGGGCTCGTATTCGTCGCCCTGGGTAACGCGGTCGATCAGAACTACGGCAACAGCCGTCCGGGATCAAATCTCTACTCGGCCAGCGTCGTCGCGCTCGAGGCCGCGACCGGAAAGTACAAGTGGCATTTCCAGACGGCGCATCACGACATCTACGACGGCGATCTCAACGCGCCGCCGATGTTCGCGGAAGTAAACCGCAACGGACAAAAGATTCCCGCAATCGTGCAGGGGACGAAGACTGGACTGCTGTTCTTCCTCAACCGTCTCAACGGCGAGCCGATCTTTGGGATTGAGGAGCGGCCGGTGCCGCCGAGTGACGCGCTCGGGGACGCGGCGTGGCCGACGCAGCCGTTTCCAATCAAGCCGGAGCCGATCACGCGGCTCTCGATGACGCGTGCCGAGGTGTCGAAGATCTCGCCGGATGCGGAGAAGTACTGCACCGAGATTTACGACCAAGCGGTCCAGATGGGCCCCTACACGCCATACGGCATGGTGCCAAGCATCTCGTTCCCCGGTTCCACTGGTGGCGGCAGCAACAGCGGCAGCTCTTTCGATCCAGGACGCGGGATGGTGTTCGCCACTGCGCGGAACGTCGCAACTATCGGTCAGCTCTCCGCGATGCTCTCGTCCGACGTGTTGCCTTCGTTCGGAAAGACGAAGATGCCGTTCGATTACTACCTCGATCACGAGGGCTATCCGTGCAACGCGCCGCCGTGGGCCGAGCTCTTTGGTATTAACGCCAACACCGGCGACATCGTGTGGCGGGTGCCTCTCGGCGAATACAAGGAATTGACGGCGAAGGGTATTCCCAAAACGGGGACCGCGACCAACTCCGGCGCGCCCGTCTCGACACGCGGCGGTCTCGTCTTCATCGGCGGGACAGCGGACGGTCAGTTCCGTGCTTTCGATGCAATGACCGGGAAGGAACTGTGGTCGGCGAGCCCAGGCTTCGACGTGGGCGGCGCAGCCGTGGTCTACCAGGGAGCCAGCGGCAAACAGTACGTGGTGATCACAGGACCGAAGGTGATCGCCTATTCGCTGCCGTAACGATCGGCAGGAGGAACGTGATGGCGAGGACATTACTGGCAGGTTTGGCGACCGCCGTAATGACGGCGGCGGTAGTCTCTGCGCAGGGGCCTCCAGCGGGACGCGGCACCGGCCAGGGACGGGGCGATGCTGGCGCCGGCGGCGGCCGTGGCAGCGCGAACCTCCCCACTGAGGAACAGTGGACGAACATGTCCCCGAAAGCGAAGGAATACGTCGACAAGGCAAAAATGATTGCCGCAGACGACTCCGACCTGCAGTTCGACTTCGGCGTTTTCTGCAAGGCCAGCGGCGGATCGCAGAATCCCGACCGCGCCGCCGTCGGAGTACCGAACAGCGAGCCGAAGCTCGAGCCCTTCCCTGCCCCGAGTCCGGCACAGGTCATCGGTCTGCAGAGACTGTTCGACAATTTCTATTGGATCGGCAACACCTCCATCGGCGCATGGCTCATCGCGTCGAACGACGGTTACATCCTTTTCGACACGATGAACAGCGAGGACGACGCCAAGAACATCATCATCCCGGGAATCCAGAAGGCCAAGCTGGATCCGATGAAGATTAAGTATCTGGTCTTCGGCCACAACCACTTCGATCACACCGGCGGCGGTGAATACATCCAGCGCGTCACCGGAGCGAAGGCGGTCATGCACCGCGACGACTGGGAGATCTATCTGAAGAGCGCTGGTCGCGGTGGCGGCCGGGGACGCGGACGCGGCGATGCCAGCGCCGATGCCGCCGCTGCTCCGCCGCCGCCGCCGGCCGCGCCGTTACCGAAGATGAAGCGCGACATCGACGCCATCGATGGCATGACATTGAAGGTGGGCGATATCACGGCAACGATCTTTCAGATGACCGGCCACACGCCCGGATCGATCGGCATGGTCGTACCGGTGAGGTACCAAGGGCGCCAGCATCCGATCCTGCTCGTCACCGCCGCGACCGACGTCCACAATCGTGAATCGTTCGTCGGCGGCTACGAACACATCTGGGACGAAGCGATCAAGATGAAGGTCGAGAACGTCATGCAGGCGCATCCGAACACGAACATGAACCTGCTCGCGCGGACAAAGTACGTGAACGACCACTATCCGCCGGCGAAGAATCCGCTGCTCTACGGCGCGGCGCGCACCGAGCGCTACATCAACATCATGCGCAACTGTACGCTGGCAAGGATGGAGGTTCTCGGATGGTAGGCCGCCCTCCAAGCAAGCCCGCTCAGAAAGTCTCAGACCCGTAGAACTCGCCGAGCAACTCCCGCTCGTCGGGGCGAGCCTCGGAAATCGGACGGCTCACCCACGTCGTGTTCATGTAGTGCTTGACGCTGATGTTCTCGCTGGTAATGTTGCCGCCCCAGGTACCGCAGCCGAGGCTCGCGGTCTGCGGCATGCCGTTGCTGAAAGAGCCGGCGTTGCCGCGCACGTTGGGCTGGCGCACCATGATCCGGCTGACCGGCGCCATGAGCGCCAGGCGATGAATGTGCGCATCGTCGAACGAGGCGATGCCGACCGAGTGTCCCTTGCCACCGACTTCGAATATGTCGGCCACCATCCGCAGCGCCTGATCGAAGCCGCTGTACTTGAAGATCGCCAGCACCGGTGACAACTTCTCGCCCGAGAAGCGGTGCGCCTTGCCGATCTTGTCTTCGGTAACGATGATGAACGTCTTGCCGGCCGGGAGCGTGAAACCGGCACGCTGTGCGATGACTGACGCGGCGCGGGCGACTGTCTCGATCATGCGCCGGCCGTCGGCGTCCCACATCACGGCTTCCAGCTTCCGCTTGTCGTCTGCGCTCGCGAGATAGCCGCCCTCCTCCTGCAGCGCCACAAGAAACGCCTCGTAAATCGACGCCTCCACCACCAGGTTGCCATCGCACGAGCAGCCCGAGCCGTGGTTCTGCGTCTTGCTGATGCGGGTGTTCATCGCCGCCTCGGCGATGTCGGCGGTCTCGTCCACGACGACGGTGGCGTTGCCGGCGCCGACGCCATAGGCCGGTTTGCCCGAACTGTAGGCAGCCTTCACCATCGCGGTTCCACCGGTGGCAATCGTGAGGTCGCAAATCGCCATGAGCTCTTGCGCCAACGGGATACTCGGCTTCTCCAGGCACAGCACCAAGTCTTCTGGAGCTCCCTGTTTCTTGAGCGCCGCGCGAAGCACTCGCGTGATCTCAACGGCAGCCTTCCGACTCAGCGGATGCGGCGAAAAGATCACGGCGTCGCGACACTTGAGCGCATTGATCGCCATGTTGACCATGGTGACGAGCGGATTGGTCACTGGCAAGACTCCAGCGATGACACCAGCGGGCTTGGCGTACTTGACGATGCCCTTCTCGGGGAGTTCCTCGATGATGCCGATGCTCTTCGTCGCCAGCGCATCGCGCAGAATGCCGAGGATCTTCCAGCGGCGCGCCGGGACCCCTTCGGCGCTCCCCATGCCGCTCTCCTCCACGCTCATCCGCGTAAGGCGGCCAAAGGTCTGCTCGTTTCCGGTGGCCCACGCGACCGCGCGACAGAGACGATCGACCGCCGCCTGATCGTAGTGATCGATCGCCGCCATCGCCGAACGGGCGCGGGCGAGCAGCGCCTGCGCGACGGCCCGCTCGTCATCTGTGATGTCGCGCCCCACCTTGGCATTATGACGTGGCTGCACCGCAGCCGGAACGTCGGGGATGTTGGTATGCATCGTTGACGAGTATTCCTTATTAGAACGAGAAACGAATCTGGACCTGCACGGTGCGCGGCACCTGATAGTTCGTCGCCACGCCGAACCCGGCGTTCCGCGGCAGCGACAGCGACGGAATCAGGTTCCCATTGGCGTCGTAGGGCAGGTTGGTGATGGTCGCTGCCGCACCGCTCGACGTGTTGGCCAGATTCATCGTCGTGTTGCGATCGATGATGCCGCTCTGGTTGAACGCATTGAACAGATCGAGGCGCAGCTGCACCGACTTCCTTCCACCGGCTGGGATCACGCGCGAGATGGACGTGTCGAGCGAACTGATGAAGCAGCCGCGCAGGTAGCCTGCGCCCGAGTCGAGTCCGACACTGCCGGCGAGCGGCCCCTGGAACGCCGCCGTGTTGAACTGCTGGTACGGATTCGAGCTGCAACCAGTGCCCGTGTCGCCGACGATGCGCGCGCGTGGCGCGAAGTCTGGCGAGCCGGTGAGAGCGACATTAGCGGCGGCGCCGCCGCCGCTCACGTAATTCAGGTTGACAGAGTACGGCGCCCCCGTCGCGCCGCTCCAGATGCCGGCAAGATTCCAGCCGTTGACGACGGCCCCCACGGCTTTCATCGCGCCGTCGCTGGCCGAGATCTGTGGCAGCTGCCAGACGAAGTTCGCACGCATGATGTGGGTCTGCGGGTGGTTGTCGCCGAGCAGCGTGTCGGCAA
Source organism: Vicinamibacterales bacterium (assembly GCA_035491715.1). Taxonomy (GTDB): domain Bacteria; phylum Acidobacteriota; class Vicinamibacteria; order Vicinamibacterales; family 2-12-FULL-66-21; genus JALZOC01. The sequence goes on from DATJKH010000108.1 coordinate 52,817, forward strand.
TCGCCTGGTCCGGTCGTTCCGTGATCGATCCATCGGGATTGTGCTGCAGGCGTGCCGCCGCCTGCTGCCTGTCCGAGAGACTGATCGTGTCGGTGAAGCCGAACGACACCCTGTCTTTCATCCGCCGGGTCCATGACAACAGGATCGAATGATACGTGCGCCAGCCGCGCGGCTGGTTTTGCGTGATGTTCACATAGCCGGTGTAATAGCGCACCTGGTTCGGATTCGTGTTGACGAGGGACGTCGCGACGCCGTTGGGCGCTTGCGAGGGATCCTGATACTCCGGCAAGTACGCCGTGCCCAGGTCAATGCTATTTACATTTACGGTGTTCTGCGTGTCGTAGCTGTGCTGCCCGGTATACGAGACGTCCAGCGCGCTCGAAAATGGCAACGTCATCTGCGATCCAATATTCCACTGGAACGACGTCGGGTAATTGTTGTCGTACTCGAACACAGTGATCGAAGGCGGCGCCACGGTCGTCAGGCCAGCCGTTGAAATGTTCTGCAGGGTGCCGTAGCGGACGGTTACGTTCTGAGATTTCGGCGGGTTACTCGTTGTGGCATAGATGCTGTTTACTGGCGGCCGGTCGAAGAAGAGCCCGGTGGCGCCACGGACGACGAACCGTTGATCTCCCTTCACGTCCCAAGCCCCGCCAAAACGCGGTGCGAAGGCCAGTGCCGGATACGTGAATCCGGTTTTGGCGATCCCTTGACCGGCGAGGATCAGTCCGTTGGCGGGATTGCCCACGTTGGGCACCATCGTGCCGGCGATGACGCTGGCCTGAGCCGGGGTGCCGACGAACTGGCCGGTCTTGGGATCCATCGCGCGACGGTTCGCGGCGGCGCAGGGGTAGACGCCGGTGTCGCAGCCGAAGGCATACAACCGCGGCGCCTCCGACGCTTTCCACTGGTTCGGGAAGAAATTCGAATCGTTGTAATACTGGTCGTGGTTCGGCACCTGGTGGACCAACCGCATGCCGTAGTCGAGCGTCAGGCGAGTGCCCAGCTTCCAATTGTCCTGGATGAAACCCTCGTGGTTGATCGACGTGTAGGCGCCTTCGCCCCAGCGTGAGAGCTGCGCGTACGAGCTGAAGATCCCCAGCGCCGCGTTGGAGAAACCAAATCCGGTATCGAGCGGGTTGAGGGTGTCGTTGCCGAAGTTAATCGTGCCGAAGATATTGCCTTGACCACGCTTCTGCACGCTGCGACCGTAATAGTACCCACCCTTGAACGTGTGCCGTCCGATGACCTTTGTGATCGTCACGTTGGCGTTTGCGGCCTTCGTGTCGAGAATGAAATTGGTGAACGGGTTGTTGTTGCCCGGCGGCGCGTTGGCGACGCGCGACCCCCATTGAAATGTCGGCGCCGCCTGCACGCGCGTGCCGTCCCACACCGTCACCCCGGACAGGTTGTTGAGGATCTCGTACGAGATCGTGTTCGGATCGAGCAGCGTCGCGTCGGGGAACAGGTACGGAATGGCGCCGAACCCGGCGGTGTTGCGATTGGCCAGCGGACTCACCGCGTCCCCCGTGATACACCAGTTCGGATCGCCGCCGACGACCGAGCAGCCCTCCTGATGGTGCGTGTTGCGCCCGAACGACCCCTCGATGAACGTCGAAGGGTTCAGCGTGTAGTTGATAACGGACGACCAGGTGTAGATGCCGTAGTCGTCCTGCGTGGTGTCGTTGAATCCGGGGATGGTTCCCGGAATGACGCCGTTCGGCTGCTGGTATTCCTGGTAGCGGAAGTTGCCACGCAGCTTGCTCGTCGGCTGATAGTCGACACGGACAACCGGCTGCCACCCGAGCAACTTCGTCGTCGGATAGGTCGTCTGGTAATTGAAGTTCTGACCCGGCGTCAGCTCGAGGTTCGGCTTGGGCCACCAGTTGAGGATATTCAGACCGGTCTGATACAGCGCCGCCGGCGGGATGCGTCCGACCACGCCGCCGTCGGCGAAGCAGGCGGCAGTACTGGCCGCCGAGCAGGTGCCGCTCACGGCTGGATTTTTGATGAACGGAAACGGGTTGCCTTGATTGTCCGTCGACCTGGAGAAGTCGCCGGTGCGTTCGAGTTCAGTCGGCACGCGGTATCGGAAGACGCGATTGCCCACGGTGCGCGGGTTGAACTCGTGGTTGTAATAGAAGAAGAGCTTGTTGCTTCCGCCCGGCTTGCCGATCGGACCGCCAATCGCCCAGCCCCAGTCGCGTTCGTCGATCAAGTTTTCCGGATCGCCGTTGAGGATATTGGTCTGGCTGTTGGCGTTGCCCCAGTCCGAGTGCCGCTCGGTGTCGTAGAAGGCGCCATGAAACTGGTTGGTGCCGCTCTTGGTGACGGCGTTGATTTGCAGGCCGCTCGCACGCCCGTATTCGGCCTGGTAGCCGAAGGTGTCGACCTTCACCTCAGAGATCGCCTCGGAGCTGATGCGCGAGGCAGGTCGGTTCACGCCCGGGTCCATGGTCGTCACACCGTCGACCATGAAATTGCCATCGCCGCCACCGCCGATACGCGTCGCTGGCGGGTTCGTGTTTGCGCTGCCGGTGGTGAGCTGGCTCGCCAGTGCGTTGGGATCGACGCTGACCCCCGGCGCCAGTACGAGCAGTGCGACGTAGCTGCGATTGCTGAGCGGCAGCGCCGCTGCAAGCGTGGGATCGATCGAGAGGGACTTCTCACCCGTGGCGGTCTGCACCAGCGGCGACTCCCCTTTCACGGTGACCACCTCGCTGGTGCCGCCGATCTCGATCACCAGTGCGCCGACGGCAATCGTCGAGCCCGGACTGACGACCAGACCAGAGCGTTTCAGCGTCTTGAACGATGGCATCTCGACCTGGATCGTGTAGGTGTCGGCGGCAATATTGGGAAACACAAAATCGCCGGTGGGATTGGTCACCGTCGGCGAGGACTGCGTGCCCTTCGATTGGCTGATGAGCGTCACAGTCGCCCCGGGGACCATCGCTCCCTGCGCGTCTTTGACGCTACCGGACACCGTGGCGGTGACGCCCTGGCCGTGGACGGAAACGATGGAGAGCAAGAGACAGAGACCTACGGCCGACGCGAGACGGGAGCGGAAACTCTCTCGGCAGGACATGCGCGCCTCCTCTTCGTGACAGGGCACTATAGGGGCCGCATGTCTTGATGTCAATACATGTTCGCTTGTATTACTGCCGGCCTGACCGTATACTCCGCCCTATATGTCACGCCTTCGTTCTGCCGCAGCAGTGGCGGTCGTCATCGGTCTCGGCGCCGTGGTCACCGGCCAGGCGCCAACAGCGCCGGCTCAGCCGCCAGTCAAGTCGCCAGCCCCCAAGGCGGCGACCGCCGCCGCGCCACGACCGCACGACTGGCCCAACACCGGCAACGATCCCGGCAGCATGAAGTTCTCGCCGCTTACGCAGATCACGCCCGAGAACGTCAACCAGCTGGCCACCGCATGGACCTACGATATGGGCGTGCCGGCCGCCGGCTACACCATCACGCCCATCGTCATCAACAACGTCATGTACCTGCCGGTGAACGGCAGCGTGATTACGGCGCTGCAGGCCGACAGCGGAAAAGAGCTGTGGAAATCTGACCTCAAGACGCTGAAAGACCTCGGCCCCAACCCGTCGGCCGGCGGCCGGGGGATCGCGTACTGGCCCGGCATGGGGCGCGCCACGCCGCGCATCGTCATTGACACCACCAACGGCTTTATCGTCCAGCTCGATGCCAAAACCGGCGAGCCGATTACCGGGCCGGCGGCCATCATCAATCTGGCAACCGGCGTGACCGAAAAGTTCGGCGGCGGCTACTCGACCAACACACCGCCGGCGATCTACAAGAACCTCGCGATCATCGCCGCGCGCACCGGCGAGCAGGGACGCTATGGTCTCCCTGGCGATCCGCGCGCCTTCGACCTGCTCACCGGCAAGGAAGTCTGGCGCTTCCACGTTGTGCCCCAGCCCGGCGACGAAAATTTCGGCACGTGGGGACTGAACGGCTGGCAGGATCGGCGCGGCCCTGGCGTCTGGGTGCCGATGACCGTCGATCCCGTCAACGATCTCGTCCTCATCCCGCTCGGCAACGCGACGGATCAGAATTACGGCGGCAGCCGCCCCGGCCTGAATCTCTACGCGACGACGTTGCTCGCGCTGCGCGCATCAACCGGCAAGCGCGTGTGGCATCAGCAGATCACCCATCACGACATCTACGACTGGGACGTGAACTCTCCGCCGGCGATGATCGCAGCCGTCAATAAAGACGGACAGCGCGTGCCCGCCGTCGCGCAGATGACCAAACAGGGCATGCTGTTCGTTTTCAATCGGCTCACGGGCGAGCCAATCTTCGGAATGGAGGAACGTCCGGTGCCGCGATTCGACGCGCCGGGAGACGAGGCCTGGCCGACGCAGCCTTTCCCGGTGAAGCCGACGGGCCTCACCCGCGACGGCATGACGCGCAAAGAAGTGAGCAAGATCACGCCGGAGGCGGAGAAGTATTGCACCGAGCTCTTCGACAAGTCGGTGAACATGGGTCCGTACACGCCCTACGGCATGCTGCCAAGCCTGGTATTCCCGGGCTCCGAAGGCGGCGGCAGCTGGGCAGGCGTTGCGGCGAACTCGACACTCGACCTCGTCTTTCTCAACACGCGGCATCTCGGGGTCATCGCGCAGCTCCAGCCGAGCACCTCCTCCGGCGTGCTGCCCTCCTTCGGCAAGCAGAAGGTACCCGGCAACTTCTACGTCGATCAGCAAGGCTACCCGTGCAACGCGCCGCCGTGGTCGGAGATCATCGCCGTCAGTATGAAGACCGGCGATGTCGTCTGGCGCACACCGCTCGGCGAATACCCGGACTTGACCAAGAAGGGGATCCACAACACGGGCACTGCGGTGAACGACGGCGGCCCGATTGCGACGGCGAGCGGACTGGTCTTCATCGGCGCCACGACGGATTTCGGCTTTCGCGCCTTTGATGCGAAGACCGGCAAGGAGCTCTGGCGCGCAACGCTGCCCGAAGATGCATTGATGACTCCACTGACCTATCAGGGCGCCAATGGCAAGCAGTTCGTGGCCGTCGTGGCGGGTGGCGGCGACGCCGCGTTCCACATCCCGGCGAAACCGAGTCCCGGTGCGAACGCAACCGTCGTGGCGTTCTCGCTCAAGTAAAAGGATCGAGGACAAATGGATCGACGTGACTTCCTCTATGGCGGGGTGATGGCCGCGCTGGTCGGTCGCGTGCTCGGCGACGTCACGGTGGCGGGCGCACAGGCCCAGCCGCCAGTGCCTCCGGCCGGCGGGCCTGCCGTGCAGGGTGCTGCTGCCGCCGCGGTACCGGCCAAGCGTCTGCAGATGGACTGTTACACGCGCGTGCTGCAGTGGTTGCGGGATCCGGACGAGATCGCCGAAGCCGCGATCGAGATGACGTTCAGCGGCGTCGAACCCACTGTCACGGGCGGGGCAGGTCACATCGATCCGGCGAAGGTCACGACTGAGCTTCCGGCATTCGTGAAAATAATGGAGAAGCACGGGCTCAAAGTGACGCAGGTGCGTGGCGGCAACCAGACCAGCGTCGATCAGCCGAACCTCGAGCCGATGGTCGCGGCGATGGGCCAATGCGGCGCGCGCTACTACTGGTGTGGGACGGACAACTACGATTTCAGCAAGCCGATCCTGCCGCAGCTCGACGCCATCAAGAAGAAGGTCGACGCGTTCGTCAAGCTGAACGCGAAGCACAATACGACGCTGATGTATCACACGCGCGCCGGCGCGAACTCGGTGGGCTCGGTGGTCTGGGACTTGCTCTACGTGATGAAGGATTTCGATCCGAAGTACGTCGGCTTCCACTGGGACACGGGACACATGGCGCTGCACGGCGGCAACATGTGGGAGTTGCTGATGCGGACCGCCGGCCCGTACGTGGTCGCGATGAGCTGGAAGGATCGCACGTGGCAGCAGAATCTAGGATTCCTCGGCGAGGGCGGACCTTTTCCTGGACCGGATCCGGCGGCCGCGGCGGGCACGGTGAACGCCGGACGTGGCGGCGGGCGGGGCGGACGTGGACGCGGTGACGCCGCGGTTCTTCCCGGAAGCGCGCCGCCAGCGGGAGCGGCTGGTGCCGCCGGTGGCCGCGAAGGCAATGCCGGTGCTGCTGGCGGTTTCGGCGAAGGGGAGGCGCCCGCTGGACGCGGACGCGGCCGACGCGGAGGCGGCGGCAGCCGCGACTTCCCGCTGCCGCTCGCCGGAAATACATTCGCGCGCGGCGGTGGGTGGTCGTCATCGATGGTGCCGATGGGTCAGGGCATGATCGATATCTTCCGTTACGCCACCGTGCTCCGCGACATTGGCTTCAGCGGTCCGATGGAGCTCGAAGCCGAGTATCCGCTCGGCGGAGTGGAGCGCGGCGCAGACAAGATCACGCTGCCGCGCGAGCAAGTAATTGGGGCGTTGAAACGCGACGTGCTGACCATTCGCGCCGCATTTCAGCAGTCAGGAAGCGGGTTGATCTTCTAGACCTACGTCTGCCGGGGCTTCCACGCGGTGACGCGCTTCGCTGCGGCGGCCACGGCTTCGGCGGGCAGACGGGCAGCGGCGATGTTGCGCAGCTCGAGCAGTCCTTTGCGATTGTCCTCGAGCGGCGTCTGCCCCGCCGCGATCGAAAACCAGAAATACGCGGACGCATAGTCCCGTGCGACGCCCGTACCATCGAAGTACATCTGACCGAGCTGATATTGCGCACGAAGATCATCACCCTCGGCGGCACGGCGAAACCAGTGCGCGGCCTCGGCCGCATCGGCCGCGACGCCGCGCCCCTTGCGATAAAATTCGCCGATGGAGCGTTGCGCGGCGGCGCTGCCGTGCGCGGCCGCCCTGCGATACCACTCCAGAGCCTCGCGGTCGCTCTGCGTCACGCCGAACCCGAACTCATAGATCTGGCCGAGTTGAAACTCGGCCGGCCCGTACTCGCGGACAGCCGCCTGACGAATCCAGTTGATGCCTTGCACCGTGTCGTCGCTGCCGTAATAAAGAAAGGAGCCCACCGAGAACTGCGCGACGACGTCGCCGGCGGCGGCGCGGACGCGCGCGGCGTCGAACGCGCGGGTCACGTCCGGATCGGCCGCCGCGAGCAGCGCGATCGTCATCAGAAGATGATGCATCCTATGCGGGATTATATGGCGCCGGTACTCGCGCTGCTGCTCGCCGTCACGACGCTCTCAGCCCAGGCTCCGGCGAAGAAGGAACCTGACGTCATCTACGTACCGACGCCGCAGCCGGTTGTCGAGGCCATGCTGGATCTCGCGCAGGTCAAGCGGACCGATGTGGTCTACGACCTCGGCTCCGGGGACGGTCGGATCGTGATCACCGCGGCGAGGAAGTATGGCGCGCGCGGGGTAGGCATCGAGATGGATCCGGCGCTTGTCAAGAACGCGCGGGAGAACGCCGCCGCCGCGGGTGTCGCCAACCGTGTCCGCTTCGTGACGGCTGATCTGTTCACGGCGGATCTGCGACCCGCAACTGTCGTCACGCTGTATCTGCTGCAGAGCATCAACGAGCGCCTCCGCCCGAAACTGGTGCGCGAGCTAAAGCCCGGGACGCGCGTCGTGTCGCACGTGTTCAACATGGGGCCCGAGTGGCCCGCAGAGCAGGCGATCACGGTCGACCGCAGCCGCGTGTTCCTGTGGTCCATTCCCAATCGCTGACGGACAATTCGAAGAGGCCCTCGTGAACTCCCACTCCCTGATCATCCCCGCGTCATTCGTCGTTCTCAGTGCGGCCATCGGCGGCAGCGTCTCGCGCGCGCAATCGCAGTCGCCGGTCAAGGTCGATCCCGCGATCGTCGCCAAGAACGTCGGCGACATGACCGCCGAAGAAGAGCAGGCTTTCTCCGACGCTGCCGAGGCGACTATGCAGCGCGTCTGCGTAACGTGCCATCCGTTCGAGAACATCATCAAAACGCGCCGTACGATCCGCGAGTGGAACGATCAAGTCACCGCCATGAAGAGCCGCGGCGCGCCTGGCACAGATCCAGACTTCGCGACGATCAAGACGTATCTGATTCGCTGGTACGGCATCGTTCCGGTCAACACGGCAACAGCTGAGGAGTTGACGTCGGTCCTCGGTCTGTCGGCAAAGGATGCGAACGCGATCGTCGACTACCGCACGGCGCACGGCAACTTCGCCGATCTGGCGTCGCTCGAGAAAGTCGAAGGCATCGACAAAGCGAAGCTCGAGGATCAGCCGGAGGCGTTGCGTTTCAATTGACGCGAACTTACGCGGCGGGATCGTACATGACCTTCACGGCCTCGCGCGCGCGCAGCGCGGCGAAACCGTCAAGCGCCTCGCTCAAAGACATGCGATGGGTGATGAGCATCGACGGGTCCAACCGCCCCGACGCCACGAGACGGATCGCCTCGGCCCAATGACGACGGACGGCCGCGACGACGCCGACCCACGTCATGTCTTTGCGCATCACCTGCAGCACGTCAATGTCGGTGTGACGGACCAGGCCAAGTGTCGCGAGCGTGCCACCACCCGCCGTGATCTCCAGCGCCGTCTGCACACCTTCCGGCGTCCCTCCGCACTCGATGACCAGGCCCATGCCGATACCGTCGGTCCAATGCGCGGCGCAGGCGATAGCGTCCGCGTGATCGGCGACACGCGCATCGTCGGCGCCGGCTGAACGGGCGATCTCCAGCCTGGCCTCGTCGCCAGGGCGTCCGAACACCAGGATCGGTCCCACACCGGCGGCGCGCAACGCCTGGACGTGAAGCAATCCGAACGGGCCGGGACCGATGACTGCAGCCGTTGTGCCCGGCAGCGGTCGTACTCGCTCGAGCGTGTTCATGACCGTCGCGAGCGGTTCGAGGAACGCCGCGTTCTCGAGCGACATCGACGCGGGCAACGGAAAAAGCGACGTGACCGGAACGACCGCGTACTCCGCAAGCGCGCCGTCGGTTGTGAGACCGATGTGATGCCAGTCCTGGCAGAGGTTGTATCGGCCGCGCGAGCACTGATAGCAGACACCGCACCCTGTGACGGCTTCGATCGCGACGCGCGTTCCCGCCGCAGGCCCGTCCGTTGCCGGTCCAAGAACGACGACTTCGCCCGACGCCTCATGGCCGAGCACGAGTGGCGACGGCACCGGACGGCGGCGGCCGCGATAGACGTCGTCGCAGACGAGCAGATCGGTGCCGCATAGGCCGGAACGCAGAACACGGACGAGCGCTTCGCCGGCGCGGGGTTCGGGAATTGGCGCATCCATGAGGGCCAGATTCCCGGGTCCCGACGCGGTCTTGATCAGCGCCCGCATCATTTCTCAACATCAATTGCGACGGCGCGAGAGCGGGTCGCTCGCAGAATTCTCTTCACGCTATTTCTTCGTGCTCGGCAACGCGAACGCAGTAATGCTGTCGTCCTGCGTCGGAGCGTCCAAAAACCCGCCCCCGGTCGAGGTGATGACGACGTACTGGCGGCCGTCGCGTCCCTGGTACGTGCTCGGCGTTGCGTGCGCCGCGGCGCCAAGTTTCACGACCCACAGCTCCTTCCCCGTCTTCGCATCGAACGCGCGGAAGCGGCTGTCATCGGTCGCGCCGACGAAGACGAGGCCGCCTGCCGTTGCGATCGATCCGCCATTGCCCGGCCGTCCCGTCTTCTGCTTGTCAGGGGGAAGCGTGTCAGTAATCCCGAGCGGCACCCGCCACGCGAATTCACCGGTGTTGACGTTAATCGCGGTCAGCTGTCCCCACGGCGGCTGCGTGCACAGCATGTTGGTCGCTTGATCCTTGAACCGTCCGCCTCCCGGCACCGACGCAAATGGCGCCCCGCCGCCGCCGCCGCGGCCAGCCCCTCGCCCGCCCCGTCCGCGCCCGGCCGCCGCTCCTGGTTGTTGGGCCAGCTCTGGATCGCCTCCGCGGCCACGAGCGTCATCGGCCGGCGCGGCGGCCGTCGTGTTGCGATCGGCGTAACCTTGCAGCTGACCATAATCGTTCGAATTGACGAACATGTAGCCAAGCTGCGGGCTGAAAGACGCGCCGCCCCAATTGACGCCGCCGTGATTTCCCGGCAACTGCAGCCGCAGGCGGTTGTAGCCGACCGGCAAATACGGTCCACCGAGCTGCACGCCTTCAATCAGCTTGCTGCAGGCCGCTTGCAACTCCGGGGTGACGGTCGCGATCTCCGATGCGCTGAACGTCATTCGCGAGAGCGGCGCCGGCTTCACCGGAAACGGCTGCGTCTTCGCGGTCTTCTCCCCTGGCACTTCGCTCTGCGGCACGGCACGCTCCTCGACGCCGTAGATCGGCTTGCCCGTGACGCGTTCGACGATAAACACGAGACCGTTCTTCGACATCATCGCAACCGCCGGAATCGTCTTCCCATTTTGCTTCACATCGAAGAGCAGCGGCGGTGCCGACGCGTCGCCGTCCCAGATGTCGTGATGGACCATCTGGAAGTGCCAGAGATACTTTCCCGTGTTCGCGTCGGCGGCGACCACGCTGGTGCTGAACAAATTGTTGCCGGGACGGTCTCCGCCCCAGCGATCAGTGGCTGGCGCACCGAAGGGCATGTAGACAATGCCGCGCTCGACATCAACGGTCATCAGGCCCCAGACGTTGACGCCGGATCGATTCTTCCAGCTCTCCCCCTCCCACGTATCGTTGAAGGGCTCGCCTGGGCGTGGCACGGAATGGAACGTCCAGATCAATTTGCCATCGTGTACATCGAACGCGCGCACGTCTCCCGCCGGTCCTTGCGCCGGCCCTTCTTGCGTTCGCCCGCCGATGATGATCAGGTTCTTGAACATGATCGGCGGCGAACTGAGGCCGTCGTTGCCTGGTAATCCCCGCAGAATCTCCGGCGTGTTGAGATCGACGACACCTGCCACGCCGAATCTGTCGCTTGGCTCGCCCGTCACCGCGTCAATCGAATAGAGCTTGCCGTCGGTCGAGCCAAATACGATCTGCGGCCGCGTCGTCGAATCGCCGCGGAAATACTCGACGCCGCGCGTGGACGGACTGCCGGAGGGCAGCGGGAACACCCATTTCTCCTTGCCGGTCGTCGCATCGAGCGCGACGACGCGCCCGTAGGGTGTCGAGACGTACATCACGCCGTTGATCACGAGTGGCGTTGTTTCGCCGGACGAGAACCCACCGGCCGCGCCACCGCGACCGCCTCGTCCCTGTGCAGGCGCGTCACCCGAGGAGCTGGCCGTCGCGCCAGCCGCGGTCGTCGATGTCGCCGGTTTCATGTGGTACACCCACGCGGCCTGCAGCTCCGCAACGTTCGCGGGCGTGAGTTGGGTCAGGGCTGAATAGCGCATTCCGCCGGGATCGTGACCGTACGTGGGCCAGTCGCCAGCGGAGGCCGCGCTCGCGGCCGTGCGTTTTGGCTGCACCGGCTGGCCGGCGGCGCTGAGCGTCAAAGCTGCCGCCAGTGCGGCGCAGACGAACAGAGTAACGGCGACTTGGGATTGACTTCTAGGCATTCTGCATTCTCATGGTTGGCGCCTTGCGGCGCCAACCATGTAACGGTTACAGCCTAGAACCCATACTTGATCGCGAACTGCATGATGCGAGGGTCGCCGACGGTATTCGTAACGCGTCCGTTCGTCAAACTCGTCGATCCCGCCTGCACCGTCGGATTTGCCCAGTTCGAATGGTTGAACAGGTTGAATGCTTCGACGCGCAGCTCAACCCGCTTCCCGCCTGAGAAATCCAGGTTGCGCGAGAACGATGCATCGACGTTCCAGAACCCCGGCCCGACGAGATACCCCTTCGGCGTATTACCCCAGACGCCAGGAGAATTCAGCGCGAACGCGTTCATATTGAACCACGCGAGCGATTGTTGACTTCCCGTCGTTGCCCAGACGCGCTGATCAGCGGGCAGGTAGGGATCAACGCCGGAAACCAGGATTGGGCGCTGCGGCAGATTGGTCAGCGCCGCATCGCCGGTCGCGGTCGGCGTAATCGGGCTGCCGCTTCGCGCCTGCCAGATGATGCCGGTCTGCCAGTTCTTGGTGAGCGTCTTCACGAACCCGGGGCCGAGCCCCGGGCTAATCAGCACCGCCGATAGATTGAAGTTGTGCCGCCGATCTGCAGCGCAGGGCCCCTTGTTGGTCGACGTGTCAGGCTGGGGATGGCTGCTGGTGATGTCCGCAATCGGCACCGGGTAGGCGTTGCCGATGTCGCCCGCGCCGGCAGGCTCTCCTTCGTTGGTGCAGTGGCTGTAGGTGTAGTTCGAGCTGACGCTCCAGCCGTTGACGAGGCGGCGGGTCAGGCCAAAGCGGACTCCGTTGTACCAACCGCGGGCCTGGTCGTACAGCTGCGCCACGCCGTTGGCCGCGTAGTACTGTCCTTCCTTGGGATTGAGCAGGGTCAGTAGCGAGCGCGCCTGGCGGTTGGGCGTCGTCGTGTTCGAGCACGGGCCGGGCGCGGTCAGCCCGTACTGACCCGCCTGGCAGTTGCCCGGGATGTAGACCACCGGGTTTTCTTCGTAGCCCGACCAGATGTTGGTCGAGTCATTCCCCATGTAGGTGACGTCGGCCATCATGTGCCCCATGAACTGCCGCTGATACGACAGGTTCCACTGCGTCACCTGCATCGGCGTGACTGGGACCGGCATGCTGACATAGACACCCTGCGGCGGGAACGCGACGTTGTTCTGTGGCAGGCTGACCGGTTCGCCCTGACGGGGGTAACTGATCGCGACGAGCGGATCGCCGCCCGGCGTGTTCGCCCACGGAGTGGCGAAGTTGATCGCGCAGCCGTTGCGATTGATCGTGCAGGTCGTCGCCGCGATTGCGTTGACGGTGTTCCCGAACGGCGGGTTCAACATGTGGTGCGCGTACGCCCACAGTCTCGGCGAATCGTAATAATGTCCGATGCCGGCACGGATGGTCTGCTCGTTGTTCCCCTTCGGATCCCAGACGATGCCGGCGCGCGGCGCGAATTGCGCGAGGCTGTTGCCGTTGTTCGAGCCGTTGGTCGGAAAGTCGGGGTCGCCGTTGAACATCAGGCCCGCTGGCGCGTTCGGATAGACGACGCTGTGGACGCCCTGATCGAACTTTGCGCGGCTGAAAGCAGTGGTGAAGCCATTGGCATCTTTGGCGGCGAGGTAGGGCTCCCAGCGGATCCCGTAGTTCAACGTGATGTTGCGGCTCACGCGCCACACGTCGCCAGCATACAGCCCGATCGCATTGATCGACTGGTTGTTGATCTGGCTGCCGCCTTGACGGAAGGTGGCCGGCAGGCCGAGTACGAAATCGGCCAGGTTCAGGCCGCCGTTGGTGTTCGTGGTACCACTCGTATAGAGACCGGTAAAGCTGAAGTTCCCATTGGACTGGAACGTGCCGTCGCCGTCGGTGTGCGGACGCGTCCACACGCCGCCGAACGAGTAGCTGTGCGAGCCCTTGACCCAATCAAAATCCTGGGCGACTGAGGGCGTCAGCGCATAGAACCGGCCGGTGAAACCGCTACCGCTCCAGCCCGCAGTGCCGCCGGCGAGGAAGTCCTGGCCGCCGCCGGTCGTGTACTGAAACGTGTTGACACCGAGCGAGGTCCAGGTCGGGGCGCCGTCGCCCTGGATGCGCTGGGTGGCAGTGTGTTGCCACGTGACGCGCGTCGCGGCCAAAAAGTCCCGCGAGATCACCCAGTCGAAGCCGCTCGCCACTGTCGTCATACGGGCGTCAGCCCCGAGGCCGCTGCCGCTGAGCATCAGCAGGTTCGGGTCGTTCTTGTCGAAGAGCGGCGCGTGTAAGTACTTGGAGTAGAAAACGCGGGCGAAAACGCGCTTGTCACCCGTCATCTGGTAGTCGGAGCGACCAATGTACTGCTGCTCGTCGCTGTTGTTCGGAATCTGCAGCACGTACCGGCCGCAGCCGTCCACGTCGATCGACGGATCCGGCAGCGGGAGCATGCTCATCATCCTGAGCGATATGGCGTGATAGAGCGAGGGATCGACACGGTTGTTCACGTAAGGTGCGCCGAGCGTGCGCGCCGTGCCGCCGCGGCATGCCGCCGACATGATCCGTGTAAAGTCGCCGGCGCGAACCTCCGCCGTCGGCACCGTCTGATCCGCAGCAAGAGGTGCGATGCGCGTGTTGGTGATCTGCGTCCCGGCGAAGAAGAACAGCCGGTCGCGGACGATCGGACCGCCGAATGTGCCGCCGGCCTGGTTGCGCTTCAACCCGTCGTCGCGGCCGAGACCGCCGTGTTCCTTCTGCTCGAAGTAGCGGATCGAATTGACGTGGTGGTCGCGAACGAAGTCGAACACGTTGCCGTGAAACGCGTTGGTTCCCGATTTGGTGACCGCGTTGACCGTGGCGCCGGTCGACATACCGTAACGGGCGTTGCGCACGCCGTTCTCGGTCTTGAACTCCTGCAGCGCGTCGGGGAACGGCATCGGGTTGCCGGTGTTGTTCTGCGGATCGTTGTTGTATCCGCCATCAACCAGGTACATCGTGCTGTTGCCCGTACCGCCGGCCACGGAAATGGCGACCGCATTCGGGTACTGCCGGTTATCGGTCAGCGTCGTGTTCTCGACCGCCGAACCGGACAGCACAATGAGCTGCAGCACGCTGCGACCGTTCAATGGCAGGTCGACGATCTGCTCCTGACTGACGACGGTGCCGACGTTCACGCTTCGCGTCTCGACGAGCGCGGCGTCGGCCTGTACGCGGACGGTCTCAGATAGGCCACCGACTTTCATCGTCACGTTGACCGAGCGCGTGTCGCCGACGGCGAGCACGATGCCGGTCTGTTCGAAGGGACTGAAGCCGCTCAGCTTGGCTTCGAGTTTGTAGGGCCCGACCGGTAGGTTCGGGAAGACGTAGCTGCCCGAGGTGCCGGTCACCATCGAGCGGGTCATACCAGTGGCGGTCTGCGTGACCGTTACATCGACACCCGGCAGGGCGCCCCCGGAGTCGTCGACAATTGTCCCCGATAGCTGTGCGATTGCTACCGTCTGGGCCGAGGCCGCGAGTGGCAGCAGCACGCGCGCGAGCACAAACAAGCTGATCAAGCGTCGCAACATCTACTCCTCCGCGTTCAACTACTCCTCTTACGAGTCGGCGCGAGTGAATCGGGTCGTAACACTAGGCCAGAACCTGTAGTAATGTCAATACAACATACAACGCGCCTACTTGGCGTAGGCGATGCTGGGCTGGAAGCAGGAGTGCGGCGACTGCCAGGAGCGAGCTGTAACCGGGACGAGGGTCAAGAACGGCAAATCAAGCGGTGGACGCGCGCTCAGAAGGCAGCGCCGGCGGCGATCGTCCGTGCCGCACTGCCGGGGTTGACAGAAAATCTACGGCTTCCCTCCACTAGTCGGACTGTCATCCGCCTGCAGATCACCAATCACGTACTGCATGCCCGCGAGAATGTGCGCGAGCATCGACGGCATCTTGTAGATCGACTCGTCGTGTCCGAGCACCTCGACGAACACCCGTCCCTTCCCTTCACGCTGGATGTAGCTGAGCGCGTAATCATGATCGGTGCGCTGCGGCGCCGGCTCCTGCGCCTTCACTTCGGCGGGCATCTTCGAATAATCGATGCTCGTCAACACATGAGCGCGGGCGCGTGACCACGACGCCTCGTTGAACGTGTAGACCTCGTCGACAACCGAAAAGGCTCGCGGCATGCGCACGCCGGTTGTCGCATTCAACGAGGTAAACGCGGCGTTGACGGGATTGTCGGGATCTTCGATCTTCACCGCAATCTGCGTCGGATAGAGCCAGTGGTATTTGAAGTAACCGCCGATCAGCCGATTAAACTCTGGCCACAGGGGTGACCCACCGTCAACCGGCGCTTTTCCGCCAGACGCCGCCGGCGCGACCCCTCCGCCGTGATACGAATCGGTCGCGGCATGAATACCGGCAACGCCTTTGCCGCCGCGCACGAAGTCGAGCAGGGCCTTGCGCCGAGCGTCGGTGACGGCCGGATCCTTGGGATCGTCGAGGAACGTGCCGGTCGTGCTTGCAAGAAAGATCGCGTCGTACTGCTGCAGGTTCTGCTCGTTGACATCCGCGGCGTTGTAGGTAATCACCGTCGTCCATGCGCCGGTCTTCTGACCGAGGGCTTCAATCGTCCGTGCAGCGAGCGGAATCGATGAATGAACGAACCCCTGCGCCTTTGCCAGCACCAGCACGCGGCGCGGCCGCGCCGGTTTCGCCGGAGCGCTCTCGGGAAGCGCCGACATCATCTGCAACAGATCAGAAACTCGCGCGACCTGATTTTGCGGTGGCGCCGCTGGTGGAGCACCCTGCGCTGGCGCAGCACCGCGTCCCGCTTGACCACTTGTCGGGGGCGCAACCGCGCCTCTCGTGGCTCGGCCGGCCATCTCCATCTGGCCGTCGAGGATCGAAATTGTCATGAGCATGTCCTGGCCGTCGGGAGTCAGCGCGATCAGTCCCGGAATCGACATGCCCTGGAAGTTGCTCGCGTACTTCACGAACAAGTTCTTACCGGACAAATAGACATCGGACGCGGCTGCCGGCGGGAACATACCGCCGCCAACCGTCGCGGTCACCTTGCCGCCATCAACCTTCACCGACACCTTGTAGGTCGCCGGACCCATCTGCGATGTGACCAAAGCGCTCCAGTCGCCGATAAATGGCGCCGCTTGCGCAGGCGTGACGGTTGACGTCGCAGGCTGAAGTGCGATCACCGAGAGTAAAGCGATCGAGGTGCGGCCGATTTGAAACATAGGAGTCTCCTGTCACGCCGACTCTATCACCGTGCGTCGCGCTCAGCGTGAGGACGTTGGCATCTTGCAGCGCTCGATGCGCGAAGCGAAACCCTGAAGGAACGTACGGCGCCATTGGCTCACGCTTTTCGCGCCCGCATGAACACCTTCCGCCATCGACGGATCGGGATCGTCGGTCCACCACGTGGGATGCACGGACGATCGGCGTGTGGTTTTCTCGTGCCCGGGCGGCACCGCAGTGAACTGCCCTTCGATGCCATCGAGCGGCGCATAGTCGCTGCGAATGACGTACGACCACACTTTCGCGTCCCGTGGTGAGAAACGGAACCTCAGCACGCGACCGTCGTTCACGCCGGCGGCAGGCACGCGGTTGTCGAAGATCATTCGCGCCGAGTGCGCGCGCGTCATGCCTGCAGGAATCGGCAGCGCAAACTCGACGACGCCGAACACCTCGACTTTGTCGCCGGCAGTGGTGTTCTTCGCAAAGATTGTCTTTCGATCATCCCAGACCGGTACAAACCGTCCGCCCCATCCCGGCCTGGTTGGATCGTCGCGAGTACGCTCCAAGGCGTAAACGACAGACGGGCTGTCTCCCATCTTGAGCGTGCCCTGGAGTTGCGTCGCGAAAAACGACCCGAGCGCTCCGCCCCCGGCGACATGTTTCGTCACGAAGGTCTTGTTGTCCCATTCGCCAGTCTGGTCTCCGCCTGTAAACCATCCGCGATACGTCGAGTTGGCTTCGATCATCCATAACGACGGATGGTTCCGTTCGAGATCGTCGTACGCATCAACGCTCCACATCTTGTTTGGACCGCCGATGAAGTAGACACGCAGTTTCGGGAGGATATCCGGCGCATCATGAAGCGCCTGCGCGAGATCGTCGATACCTCCCCACACCAGCACCCACAACGGCCTCGGGTCGTTGCGGCGAGCGGCGCTGACAATCCAGTTCGATCCTTCAGTCGCGCGCCCTGCGGCCGGCGCACCAGAGTCGATGGCGCCTTGCCTGGTCAGGCGGCGCAGTGCTTCCGGTGTCGGGTAATCCTGCGAGTAGGTTCTCAGGTTCGGATAATCAACCGCATACTTCTCGATCACCTGCTCAATGTGCTGCCGGCGGCCAGGGCCATACGGCGAAGAGATCAACCCCTCGACCTCGAACATGTCGGCGTATACGAGGAAATGCACCATCGACTGGAAATCATCAGGGTCGGTTCCACCGATGTCGGTCGAGACGATGACTCGTGGACGTCGATCGGTGTCGTCAGTGCCGCCCGTCCTCTGCGGAGCCAGGAAGAACAATGCCAGGCAGGCCACGACCAAACAGCGGATCGTCATCGTGCTGGATAATAACGCGTCACCGCTGATGTCTTCGACAAGAACCCGCTACACACTTCTGTACTTCGCCTGCGTGCTCTCTGTGATCACCTACATCGATCGCGTCTGCATCGCTTCGTCGGCTCCGGCGATTCGAGGAGACCTCGGACTGAATGCCGTGCAGATGGGATGGATCTTCAGTGCGTTTACGTTCGCTTACGCCGTGTTTGAAATCCCCACCGGCTGGATGGCCGACGTGTTCGGTCCGCGCAAGACGTTGATGAGAATCGTGCTGTGGTGGTCCACCTTCACGGCGGTCAGTGGACTGGCGTGGAACTTCACATCACTGGTGATTGCGCGCTTCCTGTTCGGCGCCGGTGAGGCCGGCGCGTACCCGAGTATTTCGCGCAGCTTTTCGCGCTGGTTTCCCGTCACAGAACGGGGCGCCGCCCACGGTGCGGTGTTCATGTGCAGCCGCCTTGGCGCGGCGGCGACGCCTCCGCTCGTCATCCTGATTATCGCGGCGGCAGGATGGCGCGTGTCGTTCTGGATCTTTGGATCGCTCGGTGTCGCGTGGAGCGTGATGTGGTGGCGCTGGTTCCGCGACGACCCCGCCGCGCATCCCTCGGTCGGGCCGGACGAACTCGCCCTGATTGCGTCGGGTACACCGACAACCGCGCACGCGAACGTCCATTGGCGCGATCTGCTCGACCTCAATCTGCTGTACATCTGTCTCATGTACTTTTGCATCGCCTACGGGCTGTACTTCTACCTCACCTGGCTGCCCACGTACTTCACCGAAGCGCGTGGATTCACCCCACAGCAGTCTGCCTGGCTGGCTAGTGCGGTGCTGTTCACTGGAGCGATTGCCTCAATTGCCGGCGGGTGGCTGACCGATGAATTGACGAGCCGATACGGACTGAAAGCGGGTCGTTCAATCGCGGTCGTTGCGCTGCCGTTGAGCGCGGTCTTGATTGTTTCCGCCACACTCTCCCCTTCACCCCGCCTGGCAGCGGTGCTCATCGCTTTGGCGTTCTTCTGCGCCGAGTTGTGTTTGAGTCCGAGCTGGGCGATGTGCCACGACATCGGCGGCGAAGCCGCCGGAACCGTCACCGGCGCCATGAATACGCTCGGCAATCTCGGCGGATCGCTGAGTCCTCTCGTCTTCGGCTACTCAGTGCAGCTGTGGGGCTCGTGGTCGACACCCCTCGTGATCATGGCGTGCGTCTATCTCGCGGGGGCAGCAATGACGCTGCTGGTTAACCCGCATCGACGAATCGTGTTTCGACGGTCACCCCTCGCGAGAACACAGAGTATCGCGCGCTGAGAGCGCGAAGAATACCCGTTTCGCGCAGCGAGACGTCTTCTCTGCGGCCTCGGCGCTCTCTGCGGGAGACCGCGCCTAGCGGACGACAACCGTCCCGACCATGTCCGGATGGATCGAGCAGTGATAACGGAACGTCCCGGCATTCGAGAACGTCGTCGAGAACTGCGCTCGCGGCTGCAACGTTCCCGAGTTCCATCCTGCGCCATCCGACGTAGTCGTGTGAGCAGTGGAATCGGTGTTCGTCCACGTGACGGTCGTCCCCACTGCCACATCGAGTTCGGCTGGATTGAACGCTCTATTCCCCAGAGTCGAGGCGCCGGTTGGAATAGTGATCGGCGTTGATCCCGCCGGGGGCGTCGGTGATGGCATTGGCACTGGTGATGGTCCTGAGTACCCGCCCCCACATGCGGTTGCCAGCAGCGTGACCGCAAGCACAAGAGTAAACCGTGATGACAACATGGAACCTCCGATCAATCGCTGACATGCAAGCGGTGTCACTCACCGCGTGGTTGAAGGGCCATCGGGCGCCCATCAACGTAGGGCCGTAGCATTAAAATGTTTCGCGAGAAGGGTCAGGCTCTGGAGTGGTGAGATCGGATACGCTTGGAAGACGGCTTTACAACTTCGATCATGCCAAAGCTCGCCACCCGGCTCATTCTGCTGACGGCGATTGTCGCCACCATCAGCTGCGACCGGTTTACCAAGCACGTCGCCACCAGGGCACTGGCGGGTGCTCCGGGCCTGTCATTCGTCGCCGACACAATCCGGCTCGAGTACGCCGAAAACACGGGCGCATTTCTGAGCCTCGGCGCTGACTGGCCTGCCTGGATGCGCACGAGTATCTTCGGCATCGGCAACGCCCTGCTCCTCTGCGGGCTGGTGGCCACGGCGATTCGGCTTCGCTGGAGGAGACCGGCGTTGCTCGGTGTCAGTTTGTTCGCCGCCGGAGGGGCGTCCAACCTGCTCGATCGCGTCATTTATGGAAACGTCATCGATTTCATGAACGTCGGTATCGGATCAGTGAGGACCGGCATCTTCAACGTTGCCGACATGGCGATCATGCTCGGAGCGGCCATTGTTTTGTGGGCGAGTTATCGCGCTGACGGCGACATCGGACAATGAAACACGAGTCATCGGTGCCGCGTTGGCGCTGGATCTTCGCCGTCGCCACGATCCTCGCGCTCTCCTCGACGCTCCAGGCGGCGCGCATGACCGCGCTTGGAATACGGCCTCTAAGTTCGATCCCGATCGGCCGGCTGCTGGCCTTGAATTTCACGCTCTGGTGGATCCCGGCCGCTCTCGCTCCGTCGATCTTCCGGCTGGTCGAGTGGCTCTTTCGGACGGGCGTGTCGTGGATCCGCTCCGCGCTGTACCACGTCGGGGCGCTCTTCGCGTTTTCACTCATCCACTTCGTCGCGTTCTTTCTCCTGTACGGGACGTTCTGGTGGCTCGATGGGAAACTACAAGGGATGCCGCTGCTGTCGTCGGCACAGAGCATCTATCTCGACAACATCAATTGGACCATCGCGACCTACAGTTCGATTGCAATACTTGGATACGCGTTGAATCTCCGGCGCCGGAACCACGAGCGGGCGCTCGAGGTCGCAAAACTCGAGACCGAACTCGTCGAGGCGCGCTTAGGCGCGCTCGCGGGGGAACTGCAACCGGACTTCCTCTACGGCGCACTCGATAGCGTCTCGAAACTTGTTCACGTCAATCCTGATGGTGCCGACCGCGTCATCAGCAAGCTGGCCGACTTTCTGCGGCTTGTCCTCAACCGAACCGGCATCATCGTCGGGCCGCTCCAGGACGAATTGGAGTGTGTGGAACGCTACGTCGAGATCGAGCGACTGCGTCTTGGTTCGGAATTGACAATGACGTTAGAGATTGATCCGGACACCCTCGATGCCGAGTTTCCACCGATGACCCTCCACAATGTTGTCGAACTTCTTCTCAATCATCCGGGCGGTCAGCCGCTCACGACGGCGCTCACGATCGAGTCGAGTCACGACGATACGAGATTGCGCATCCGGATTAGCCGCGCGGTTGCAGAGTCGCCTTCAACATCGCAGACCATGCACTCACTTTGGACAGGACGACTGGCGGTCATTCGCGACCGTCTCCGGGACCTGTACGGCGACAAGCAGGAAGTTGGACTCAATCTCGAAGAAGGAACTTCCGCCATCTCGATCAGTGTGCCGTTCCGCACAGTGATGGTGGCGGAGTAATTCACTTTTTTTCATATCAGTAGAGCTGGTTGCGTTCGGCCACTCCCGCCCTCGGCGCGAGACATCCGCGTCGCCCTGGAATGACAAAGGATCGACATCGGTCTTTCGTCCTCGTCCCGTCGGGTGCGCGACGACCAGCCCAATCGCGCACTGGACCGCCGTGTCGTGATTGCTTTCGAAATCACGATCTCTCCTTACACAGACCGTAACCATCGGGTTCGGAATTTTTGGCCGCCGGGGGCGGTTATTAGCCACGTGGGAGGTAGTGTGTGTGTTTGCGAGATCAGGCGCAGGTGAGGGCCTTGGTACTTTCGATTTTGCAGGGCCGTCACGTGTCTTGCATGGAAGCATGCATCTCACTCACTCACGCAAGTGTTCAACAAAGAGCGAAGAAGCGCCCATGAGTGTCGTTACGCTTGATCGTCGTGATTCGGGAACTTCGGGGACCTCATTTACACGGTTGTTGCGCTGGCTCGATGACGGGATTGATTCGAAGGGCGAGCGGTATCTCGAGATTCGTCGACGCCTGGTCGCGTATTTCGACCGCCGCAACAGATCGGCACCGGACACTCTTGCCGACGAAACGCTGGACCGCGTCAGCCGCACGCTGGAAGAATCGGGGCGCATCAAGGTCACTCCGCCCGCTCGCTACTGTTACGTCGTCGCGCGATTCGTCTTGCTCGAAGACATCCGGCGAAGTCAACGCGAGATCCCATTCGACGAAACCCGGCCGATATCGCTCGATCCCGCGGCGAACCGGGCGGAGACAGATGAAGCGGCCGAGCGCTCCCTCCAGTGCCTCACCCGCTGTCTGAACAGGCTCAAGCCTGAGGACCGGAACCTGATCGTCGAGTACTACCGCGACGCGAAACGACAACGGATCGATCGGCGGCGGGAACTCGCGCGCGGCCTGGGAATCACGATGAATGCGCTCGCGATCCGGACGTGGCGGCTCAGAGCCAGTCTCGAGGCTTGCGTGGCGGCATGTCGGAATCGGAGATGAAAGACTTCGCCGCCTCGCATCCTATAGACACCAGAATGGCCATGCCACCGACGCCGCCGATGTCCGACGACCACCTTATTCGTTATCTTCTCGGCGCTTTGCCGGCCGACGAGGTCGAACGGCTCGACGAACGAACGATGGTGGACGATGAGCTGGCCGCGCGGCTGCGGTTGGTCGAGGACGATCTCGTCGATTCGTACGCGGCAGGAACACTTACAGGCGAGCAGCTTCAACGATTCGAGGCTTTCTACCTCGTCTCACCGGGGCGTCGCGGCAAAGCCGCGTTCGCCAAGGGTTTGCAGACAGCCGTCGAGCGAGCGACGCATCAGCCACGGCCGGTTCAGAAGGTAACGACCCAACCGTCTCGTCACATCTGGCGCGAGTCCTGGTGGCCGCTTGCGACAGCGGCGGTATTGATTCTGGCAGTTGGCGTCCTGTTCCTTCAGAACTTCACGTTGCGTCGCGAGTTGCACGAGACGGCGCGCCAGATCGAGGACGCCAGCCAGCGGGCGGCAGCGGCCTCGCAACAGATCGAAGTTGAACGAAAGGCTGCGGCGGCTGCAAAACAGGCGCTCGTTGATGCTCGCACGGCGCCTGCCCTCGCGGTTGTCTCGCTCGTGCTGGTTCCTCAAACACGGGGCGTAACGTCTGTATCGATCGTGGCCGTGCCGCCAGGATCGTCAGCCGTGCCGGTGAACCTGACGCTTGAAGCCTCAGCCGGGACGGCGTATGACGTCGCGCTCAGAGATCCGGCCAGCAATCGCACCATCTGGCGCAGTTCTCCGCTCGCACCCGATCGCTTGCGAAAGATTCCAACGGTGCCGGTGTCGCTGCCTGCGGGGCTGCTGAAGGCGCAGCATTACGCGCTCGATCTCTTCGAACTCCGATCCGGCAGTGCGCCAGAGTTCGTGAGCAGCTACGCATTCGAGGTCGTGCGCCAATGATGCTCTCGCCGCAGCGCTTCGCGCGGAGGCGGAAGCGTGCAGGGGAGTCCGAGGGGCGCAGCCCCTCGGAGTATTAATGCGCGGGCTCTTGCTGCTGCACCACCTCATCGTCCCGCCGTTAACGGCCCTCATCATCTCGAACGCAGCAGGTCAGGACTTCGATGCCGTTCTCAGTTCCGCCGAGCCGATCCAACGTCACCTCGCTCGCGGCGACGAGCACCGTTACCTGCTGGTTCTCGCTGACGGCGAGTTCGCGAGCATCGTTGTCGAGCAGCGGGGGATCGACGTCGGTGTGTCGGTTCGCGACAGCAACAACGCGCTGCTTGAGGACTTTCAGGACGAGATCAGGCGGAACGGCCGCGAGCACGTCGAGATCGTCGCCGACCGAGCCGGCTCGTACACCCTGGCAATAAAGCCGGCTGACGGGACAGTAGACGGCGGCGACTACGTGGTTCGTCTCGAGACCAGACGCGTCGCGACAATTTCGGACCGGCGCATGCAGGGGTCGCGTGTTCTGCGCACGCGGGCGCGGCAATTCGAGCGGACCGGGCAATATGCCGCAGCCAGATCCCTGTTCGAGCAATCCCTCGCCACGGCAGAATCGCTTCGCGGGTGCCGCGATCCGTATGTGGCGCTGGTCGCGTTCGACCTCGCCGGGAATGCCTTGGAACGACTGGACAACGCCCGATCGCGCGAGCTCTACGAGCGAGCCATTCGTACCTTCGACGAACAATGGGGACCACCGCACCCCTATGCGGCCATGGCGCGCTCGCGCCTCGCCCTGCTCGAGGAGCGCGCCGGCGAGCGCCAAAAAGCGGAGGCCGGTATACGGCAGGTCCTGCCGCTGCTCGAACGGGCCCTCGGACCGGAGCACCCGTGGTATCTGCGCTCACTCGTCACGCTGGCCAATCTGCGACAAGATGCCGGCGACCTGGACGAGGCTGAGCGGATCGCCCGCACCGCGCTCATCGCAGTCGAGAAGACCGGACAAACTGGAGGGCTGCTTCATGCGACGCTCCTGAACAATCTGGCCGACGTGCTGCGAGCACGAAATCGCTTCGCTGATGCCGAGCCGCTTTTCGAACAATCGCTCGCGATTGGTGAGTCCATCCTCGGGTCCGACAGCCTGTTCGTGGCAACGGCATTTCAGAATCTGGGCATCATGGCGCGCGAACGGAAGGACTATGCCACCGCCCTGGCCTCCTACGATCGGGCGCTGTCAATTCGGCGACGGCTTCTGGGCCCGGATCATCCCAGCGTTGCGGGCATCCTGACCAACGTCGCGAATGTTTATCGCGCAACCCGCAACTACCAGAAGGCGCTCGAGACACAGTTCGAAGCACTGCGCATGTGGGAAGAGACGGTGGGCCCGTATGGTCGCGAAACACTCCTCGTCATCGGCAACATCGCCCGAACCTACGCGGCGGGCGGCGACGTCGATAACGCGCTGGCCTTTCAACGACGCGCCGATGCCATTCTGGAAGCGCAGCTGACGCTGTATGTCGCGACCGGATCGGAAAGGCAGAAACTCGCATTCGTTCGCAACGACGCCGACCGCACCGATCGAACCATCTCACTTCATTTGTTGCAGGCGGCACATCGGACCGACGCCGCTTCCCTCGCGGCGCTGGTGATCCTGCAGCGCAAGGGACGTGTCCAGGACGCGATGACCGACGTCTTCGCCTCGGTGCGTCAGCGCGTGTCCGATCCACGCGATCGCGCCGTGATGGACGAGTTGAGAGAAACGACAGCCGGTCTCGCGCGCATGGTATTCGGCAATCCGACGGCCGCCGCCGCCGACCTTCGCGCCTCAATCGCACAACTTGAATCACGCAAGGAAGAACTTGAAGCCACACTGAGCGAACGGAGCGCCGAGTTTCGCGCCGAGCTGAATCCGGTGACTCTCGAGGCTGTGCAGGCGGCGATGCCGGGGGACGCCGCGCTCGTCGAGTTCGCCGTATTCCGTCCGTTCAGTCCTGTCGCCGAGCGCAATGACGAGGCGTATAGTCCGCCGCACTATGCCGCCTACGTCATCACGAAACACCGCGCGCCCGTGGGCGTCGATCTTGGTGCCGTCGCAGACATCGATCCCCTGATCGTTCAGATGCGCGATGCGCTTCGCAATCCGGCTGATGCGACCATCAGGACGCGGGCGCGCACGCTCGATGAAAAGATCATGCAGCCGTTGCGCGGGGCGCTCGACGACGTGGCGCGATTGCTGATCTCTCCCGACGGTGCGCTCAATCTCGTGCCGTTCGAGACGCTGGTCGACAAGCGCGGGCGATATTTGATTGAACGATTTGCGACGACGTATTTGACGAGCGGTCGGGATCTGCTTCGGATGCAGATCCCTCGAGCTGCCGCGGGCAATCCCGTCATCGTGGCGGATCCACTTTTCGGCGAACCATCACCGCCGGAGGCGTCCCCGACCGCCGGGCGGCAAGGGAGTCGATCGATCACAACCGGCGTCGAAATCGTGAACCTCTATTTCGCGCCACTGTCCGGAAGCGCCCTCGAAGCCCGGGCGATCAAGGCGTTCTTTCCGAAGGCGACGCTGCTCACTGGACGTCACGCGACCAAGGCGACCATCGAGCGGCTCAGCGCACCGACCATTTTGCACATCGCCTCGCACGGCTTTTTTCTCGATGACCGCGACACCGGGACGAACGGCGTGATCGCACAAAATCCGTTACTGCGATCGGGTGTGGCGCTGGCGGGCGCCAATCTGCCTGGCGAGGCGCACGGCGACGGTATTCTGACGGCGCTCGAAGCGGCGGGACTGGATCTCTGGGGCACGCGCCTGGTCACGTTATCGGCGTGCGACACCGGCGTCGGCGAAGTTCGCAACGGCGAAGGCGTCTACGGACTCCGACGCGCATTCACGCTGGCGGGATCGGAAACACTGGTCATGAGTCTCTGGCCCGTGAGCGACTCGGTCGCGCGCGACACGATGGTCGCGTACTACGCTCGACTCCGGGCTGGCTTCGGGCGCGGAGACGCGCTGCGCCTGGCCAAGCTGGCGATTCTGCGACAGACATCCCTGCGTCATCCCTACTACTGGGGCGGTTTCATTCAGTCCGGCGACTGGACGCGCCTTCGCATCACTCCCTGAAAGATTTCTCCACGCTCCTCCTACTTTTGCAGGAGGTTCGATGGTCGAATCGGCACTCGCGGCGGTGCTTGCCGCAGCGGCGATCCGGATGGCATATCTTCAACGCCGTCTGCGCGCGCTCGAGGAACAAGCGATCACCGACCCGTTAACCGGCGCGTTCAATCGGCGGCACATGCAGGACACGCTGGCGACGGCGGTCGAACGTCGGCGCCGGACAGGCGAGCGCGCGGCACTCCTGCTATTTGACATCGATCGATTCAAGCGCATCAACGACGCGCTCGGCCACGCCGAAGGCGATCGGGTACTCAAGACGCTCGTGGCCTTGATCGGTCAGCGGATGCGCAAAGTCGATGCCTTGTTTCGTGCCGGTGGAGAGGAATTCGCGCTGCTGCTTGCCGGCGCGAAGTTCCCCGATGCGCTGTCGGTCGCTGAAGACATCCGCCGCGTTGTGCACGACGCAGGTCTCGTTCCAGGCCGCGCCGTTTCAATCAGCATCGGCGTCGTCGAACTCGCTAACGAGCAGTCGGCCGACGACTGGCTCGCCGAAGCCGACGCGGCGCTCTATCGGGCGAAGCGAACGGGCCGCAATCGAGTGGCCGGCCGTTTCGGCGACCCGGCGCGATTCGCGAACACGCCACCCGGAAGCAATCGGATTCCATTTCCAGCACGGATCTCGTGAGGTAGTTGTGACGTTCAAATGTCGGATCATGGCCCTTCCGTTTGTCATGGCGCTCGCACTTCCAGCAATGGCGGCGGCGCGTGTCCTGAATCAGGGATCCATCGCATGTCGGCCGTGCACCGAGTGCAGTGACGATTCCGGCCCGCGGATCGTTCATGTCCGGATGTTTAACCAGACGCGCCTGCGCGAGTCCGTGTTCGCCAACATACTCGAGGTCACCAACCGCATCTGGACACCATACGGCGTCAGTATCGAAACCGGGACCAGCGCCGACGCGATCACGGTGGTCCTCTCGGGAGGGACGATGCGGGGTTCGAGCGACGGCGGGCCGATCGCCGTCGGCGATACGCTCTTCACAGCGGGACACGCCACTCCATACATTCATTTGTGGCTCGGAGGCGCGGAATTGCTCGCGCGCGACTCGCCGAGCGACGGCCAGTCGTTCACATCGAAAGCGCCAGTGGCACGCGATGCGATTCTGCTGCGGATGCTGGGCGTCGCGCTCGCGCACGAACTCGGACACTACCTGCTCGACAGTGCCGACCATTCATCGGGCGGACTCCTTCGACAGACGCTCGCCGCGCGCGAAATGGAACAGCCCGATCCGGCTCATCTGCGACTGACGCGGAAACAGTTGCAATCAATGTGTCAAAGGCCGGACAAGTCAGTGCCGGAATGACCGACCACGGACGAATACGGCGCAAAGACGCACCACGGATGAACACGGATTAAACGAACCACGGATCAACACGGATCAACACGGATAAGACGAACCACGGATCAACACGGATTAACACGGATAAGACGGACCACGGATCAGACAAACCACGAAAAAACACGGAATAACACGGATAAGACGGACCACAGACGAACACGGAATAAGATCACCCAGAATACTGGGCGTACGTTGATCATCATGGGACCGACCGAAGGCATCTCCGCCCAACAACAGATTGTTCCGCAGTTGGCGGCTCTGGAGGCACGACTGCCCCGCATATCGACCCGGTTGTCGGGTTCGCGCCAGTCTGCCACCCAGGCACGTCATCGCTCCCCTCGCGCGTGCGAGTGCTGCCGGATCGCGATCTGACCGATGTCAATCTCACATTTCCACTCACCCGCCTCATCCGCATCGAAAGTGTAGTTAATGGGATTTCCGCCGCGAACGTCGAACTCGATCCGATCGTGTTGCGGAGCAGTGACCAGACGCGTGGCGACTGGGCTGAGTCGGCGCGCCCCAATACTGCCGGGCGGTTCCGGTTCACCAACGTGGTTCCAGGAACGTATCGGATTTTCGTCCAGGGCACGGTGGGAGGAGCTTCCGGAGTGCGCATCACTGGCAGGAAAGATGTGGTAGCCGCCGATGCGGACATCACCGATCTCGACCTCCATCGCAGGGCACGACGTGATGAACGAAACGGTGTCGCTCGAGGCGAATCAGCAGATCGCTGGGCTTCTCGTGACGATGACCGATCAACGCGCCGGCCACTATCGCATCGCAATGCTGCTGGATGCTGAGCCCGGCGCCTGGTTCGACCCTGCCTTCTTGAGACAGATCGACTCGACCGCGACTCCGCTATCGGTGAGCGATGGCCAGCGAAGAGTGTTGAACCTGCGCGTGCCAAATGAGTAATCGGCTTCGTCTATCCAGCGCGCCCGAATCGAAATCCGCCTGACGATCTCACTGAACTCGACGCCTGCGCGTCGAATCTGCGCCTGCTGATCGGCGAGTGCCGTCTGTGCGTGCGACGATTCAAAACTTGGTGCGGCCATCTCGAACCAGTTCCACAGCCCACCGTCGCGGCGAGGAAGCCGTCGTTGCCTGGGATTGCTGAAATGTCTTCCGTCGTCCAGGATCCGTTATCCGGGATCCGAGCCGTGTTCATCCGTGGTTTGTACTTATCCGTGTTCATCCGTGGTTCGTATTTATCCGTGTTCATCCGTGTTCATCCGTGGTTCGTATTTATCCGTGTTTGTCCGTAGTCATCCGTGGTTTGCCCTTATCCGTGTTCATCCGTGTTCATCCGTGGTTTGCCCTTTATCCGTGTTCATCCGTGTTCATCCGTGGTTCGTATTTATCCGTGTTTGTCCGTAGTCATCCGTGGTTTGCCCTTATCCGTGTTCGTCCGTGGTCCGTGTTTTTCCGTGGTGGGAATCGACCGGAACCTAACTGTGGTCCCGGCCGACTCGAAGAACGAACACTGAGGGTGAAAGGCGGGACCGACGCTAACGCTCGGGCTGCGGGGGCGGGTTGAACGCATCGCACGACACATTCGGGTTCCAGTTAGTGAACGTGCCGTTGGGATTGTCCTTCCACGCCCATACGTGGAGCGTGTAGAACGGATCGAGACCAAAGCGGTTCGGTTTGTCGAAGAAGTGGAACAGTTGTCCTTTGAGTTCGGGCGGACCGGTGTGGTCAGGGTTCGAATCCCACGCGGCCGCGTCCACGATGTAGTCCGCTCCGGTGATCCGGATGCCGCCGTCGCGCGTCGGCTCGAACAGAATGATCTCAGGCTGATCGGCCCTGATCTGACCATCGCCGACGAGCTGCATATTGATGTAGTGCAGCCCCATTGCGCCGTAATCGCCGCCGCTGACACAGCCGAAGTTCAATTGATAGCCTTCGCCGGGACCTGCGACGTTCGTGACGTTCTTGAATTTTTCCGTCGCGTCGCGGACTGCCTGCACGAGTTCGTTCTCCTGGGGCGTCGGTTGATGCGGCTGCGCCGCGATGATCCCCGGGTGGTCGTGAGATTGCGCGAGCGCCGGACCGGCCGACGTCGAAAATACGGCGGCTGCCACCAACGAATGGACGAGCGGTCGCGTGAATTGTGCGATATGCATCAACACTGCCTCCTGACGGCACGAGTGAGGGCACGGCGCGAACGCGCCCGATTGCGCGCGCGCGTGCAGCGTCACCCTTGCCGTCGTAGGCACCGATGCGTGAACTCTTTCGAAAGGAAACAACCGCCACTGCACTATGGAAGTGGAGGCGTGTCTCGGTCACGCGACGACGATCCGACCGGTCATTCGCGGATGGAGAGAACAGAAGTACTCGTAGGTACCTGACGCATCGAACGAGTAGGAGAACTTTTCGTCGGTATCAAGAACTGGCGATTTGAACTTCTTCTCCGTGCTCATCACCACATGCGGTACGTCATCGTGATTCACCCAGGTGATCGTGGTACCGACAGGCACTGTTGCCGCTGCAGGCGCAAAGCTGAAGTTGTCGATGACCACGTCGTGCCCACTGGTCGATGGACCATCGGCTTCAAGTGGCAGATCGGTGATCGCAATCGGATGCTTCACGGTGTGAAATGACATCCGCGACAGGCCGAGCACCTTCCGCAGCCGATCGTCAGCGACTTTCATCGGCCCCGGCGAAGGCGCGGCGCCGGGCGCTGGCTGCGGAAATGCCGTCGACATCGCCGTGTGAAACGTCACGTGACCCTCAACCTTCTGCATGACTTGATGAATGTGCCCGTTCAGTACCGACACGGAACCAAATCGCCTCAAGTACGACAACGCGCGCTCGCTGTCGTCGGTGCCCCAGCCCCACTCGGGATACACGGACCAGAGCGGAATGTGTGCGAACACGACAATCGGCGTACTGCTCGAGAGACGCTTGACGTCCTTCTCGAGCCATTCGAGTTGCTCGTCGCCAATCGTGCCAAGACCTCCGGCTTTGAGATCGACAACGTTGACCAGTCCGATGAAATGCACCCCGTTCTGGTCGAAGCTGTGCCATCCCGAACCGAGTGTCCCCTTGCCGAACCGCTCGAGATAGCTTCTCCCGTCGTCCTCGAGCACGTCGTGCTCGCCGGGAACGTAGAACACAGGCACCGACAGCTCTGACAGCACCTGTTGCAGAGTGTCGAACTCCGACGGACGCGACAGGTGCGTGAGGTCGCCAGTGTGAAGCACGAATGACGGAGGCTCGGGTTCCGCCTTGATCTTCGCGATCGCCTCACGAAGCGTGGCGGTCACATCAGTGTTGGCCGGCTTGTCGAAGCCGATGTGGCTGTCGCTGATCTGCACGAAGCGAAGGGCGCCGCCTCCGTGCGCCATCGTCGCCCCAGCTGAAGTCTGGCCAAGCGGAACGCCCTTCAGAATGCCGCTCGAGAGCGTCCACATTGCCCCAGTCCCCACCCACGCCATACATTGCAGAAAATGTCGTCTATCGGGATCCTTCATGTCTGTTCGTCTTGCCACGCGTGCCTCCTCGTACTCACAGGATCTCCGGCGCTCCCTCGAGTCGCCGTTGGCTGCTTCTGCTCTACAGACACGCGCACCCGCATCGTTATTCCGGCGGGAATAAAAAGGCAGCGTTGTGTGTCTTCTGAAGGAGCAATGGCACGCTTGTTCGACGCGACCGTCCTTCCCCATCTCGATGCGGCATTCAACTACGCGCGTTGGTTGACACGAAACGACGCGGAAGCCGAAGACGTTGTGCAGGACGCTTGCGTGCGGGCGCTGCGCTATTTTTCGTCGTTGCGCGACGACGATGCGCGCGCATGGTTTCTTGCCATTGTGCGGAACGCGTGGTACAGCCGCGTCGCACGTCACGCCAGGGTCATGAGCATGCCATTGCTGGATAAGTTTGGCGAATCACCGGCAGATGATGCGTTGAACCCAGAGGCGCAGTTGCTGCAACAGATCACTGTCGCACGCGTCCGGGAGGCGCTCGATCAACTACCGGTCGACTTTCGCGAGGTCATCGTCCTGCGAGAAATCGAAGGCATGTCGTACAAAGCGATCGCCTCAGTCGTGCGGGTGCCGATCGGCACGGTGATGTCGCGCCTGGCACGTGGGCGGGAGCGGCTGCTCGCGCTGCTGAAGTCCGAGGCGATGGTGGAGGCGGTGCCGTGACCTGCGAAGCTGTCGAACGCGACGTCGACGCCTACATCGATCGCGAACTCGATACCGAGGCTGATCGGGTCGTTCGCAATCATCTGACCGAATGCCCCAGCTGCCGGAGCCGGGTCACCGAACGTCAGGCGCTCAGCCGACTCGTTCGAGCGGTTCAGTATCATTCGGCACCCGATCGTCTGCGCGCACATGTCTCGCGGCAGACGACAAGAACGATCACGCGACACCGGCTTCTCACTTGGGCGGCCGCAGCCGCGGTAATCCTGGCCGTCGGGGGCGCGGTCGCGCTGGTACGGTGGGCAACTGCGCGCACCGAGGGCACCGTCCAGCAAGTGGTTGACGGGCATGTGCGATCCCTGATGGGCGATCACCTCTTCGACGTGCGTTCGACCGATCAACACACGGTCAAGCCGTGGTTCCTTGGGAAGCTTGATTTCTCGCCACCTGTTGTCGACCTGGCGTCGGTCGGTTTTCCTTTGGTTGGCGGTCGTCTCGACTATCTTGATGGCCGACCCGCCGCCGCGCTCGTGTATCAGCGGCGCCAGCACACGATCAACGTCTTCGTCGCTCCGGCGTCAGACAACCCGTCGGTATCCGTGGAGACACGCACACTCCGCGGATTCAACGTCCATCACTGGATTCGCGGCGGGATGTCGTTCTGGGTTGTGTCAGATTTGAATGATGGAGAGCTGCGCGAATTTGCACGGGCACTCGGGTCGTAGTTGAAGAACCACAACCCGACTGGGTCACCGATCATGGTCGCGCGCGATCGATATCTTTCAGCAAGGAATCGATCGAGGCGCTGCGGCCGGCACTGTAGGCGCGCTCCCAGCGATCGGGACCCAGGTGATCGCGGACGTCGCGTTCGGTCCGTTCGCGCAGCTCAGCGACCGATTTGTCAACCAAGGAGACGCCGGTGCGCTCGGTCACCGCATCGCGCGCGCCAAAGATCCGTGCCGCCCACGCATAGTCTTCTTTGATCAGGGCCGCCACTGCCAGGGGGGTGAGAGCGTAGATGAAGGCGAATGTGTCGTGAAGCTTCCTGCTGCAGAGCAGCGTTTCACGCACGAGCGCGATGGCTTCGTCGGCTCTCTCACGACGAACGGCGTGAAGCGCCCGAACGTACAGCGGCAGGTTCAGGAACCACGGACCGGCGTGCCGCAGGACCGATGTCGCGTCGTCGAGCAGGCGCTCCGACTGTTCGAGGTCGCCGCGCGCGAGCGCGACAGATGCCTGCGCGAGCAACGCGTTGCCAACACCCCAGTCACTTGACAACGCGCGGAATCCTTCCGTGCTCGAAAGAAAACGTTCCCGCGCCGCGTCGAGATTGCCGTGCGCCCGCTCCACGTGCCCGAGCAGATGCCCAGCCATCACGGCCACGTCCAGATCGACAGCGTCAAGCGTCAGCGCGCGTGTCGCCCAGGCGCGCGCCCGCGCTAGCTCTCCCTGCGTAAACAGCATCGCCGCCGCGCCCACGAGCGCTCTCGATTCCACCGACGGCAGCAGCGGCGTCAAGTTGAGGCAACGTTCGAACCACCGGATTCCCTCCGCGGCACGTCCCCGGATGAGCCAGAAGAAGTGCAATTGCCAGGTGATGTCACACGCCTCGGCACCACGGCCGCGGTCGACCAGCCACGCCAGGACGACGCGATAGGTTTCAAGGTCGTCACGGACCCTGTCCAGCCACTCGGCCTGCGACGAGCCGACGAGACCAGTCGCGGCGTGCAACGCTTCGCCCTTGCAGTAATGAACGAGGCCCTCCATCGTGTCATCGCGCTCGTTCGCCGTAACCAACTCGAGCGCTCCGTACGCGCGTACGGTTTCGAGCATTTGATAAAGCGGCCGATTCGGCACCGCGCTGTCGGCGCGCAAGAGGAGGCTTTTATCGATCAGTCCGGCGACCGCGGCGATGGCGTTGTAGGTGGCTGCCGTGTGCCGCTCACGTTCAGCCCCGGCGAGAACGGCCGCCGCTGCTTCGACGGGGAAACGACCCGGCAATGCGCCAATACGGCGAAAGGCGCGCTGCTCGCTGGGATCGAGAAGTTGATAGCTCCACGCAATCGTCGCACTCATTGTTTGCTGGCGTTCGGGAAGATCGCGTGGACCAGTGGTCGAGAGCAGAACATCATGCTCGAGCCGGCGATAAAGATCCTCGGCTGGCAGCACTTTCATCCAGGGAGCCGCGAGTTCGAGTGCCAGGGGAAGTGCGTCGAGTCGGCGGCATATCGCCGCAACGGTGGCGGCGTTGGCGGCGTTCAAGCGAAAGTCCGGTTGGACATCACGGATTCGCTCGACGAACAATTGCACGGCGGGAATGCGGGCGAGGTCTGCCGGCGCGAAAGACTCCGATCCGAGTTCCAGCGCGAGCGGGCCGACGGCGTACTCTCGCTCCCCTCGCACCCGCAAGGGGGCGCGGCTGGTGGCAAGCAGCCGAAGCGGCTGCGCCGAGGTCAACAGGTCGGCCAGCAGCGGAGCCGCGTCGAGCACGTGTTCGCAGTTGTCGACGATCATCAGCGTCGGTTGATCGTCACACGCCGCGCGCAAGCGCGTCGTGAGGTCGGCCCCGCTGACGTTCGAGAATCCAAAAGCATCGGCGATGGACGGGGCGACAAACGAGGCCTCGCGTATACCAGCCAGCGGCACGAACACGACGCGAGTTGTACCCTCGTCAGCGACGCTGCGCGCAATTTCCAGCGCAAGCCGCGTCTTCCCTACGCCGCCGGGGCCGACGAGCGTGATCAATCGCGCGGTCGAATCAGCGAGCCATCCGCGCACGGTTCGAAGTTCCGCCTCGCGACCGAGAAGCGTCGTCAATGCCAGCGGTAGCGCCGTGCAACTCAGCTCGTCAACCGCGGTCTGGTGGACGGGTGCGCGTGCGCTTGCCAACAGGGCGTCGCGCGCTGGACCGGACAGATCCAGCGCCGCGGACAGGGCGCGGACCGTCTCGATGTGAGGACGGCGCCGCTCCCCTCGCTCCAGCGCACTGACCGCATGGACAGAGAGCCCGGCGATCGTCGCGAGCTCTTCTTGGGTGAAGCCCGCTGTTTCGCGAAGCGCTTTCAGATGCGGCCCAAACGAACCCGGAGCGCCAGCTTTCATGGCACCTCATCTTACTGCCAGGCTCGGCCCATTGCGGCGGGTTGCGCCAAACGGCGGCAACGGCCGTCCCTCCGGCTACTCTTCCCGGTGTGAAAGAATCGGGCTCTACACGCACCTACTGAGTAGGGAGACTTTGAGATGAGATTTGCGAGCCGCGTGTTCACAGCCGCTGGGATCTGGGGACTCCTCGTCGTGCCACCATTGTTCTTTCTTTACGACACGGTCGGCCGTCTGAATCCCCCCCCGATCAACCATCCCGAGTACTACTATGGCTTTGCCGCCATCACGTCGGCATGGCAGGTCGCCTTCCTGGTCATGGCGTCCGATCCGGTTCGATATCGCCCGCTGATGCCGGTGGCCATTCTCGAGAAGCTTGGATGGGTCGTCACCGTCACCGTTTTGTACGCACAAGGTCGTGTCGCCGCCAACGCGCTGCCGCTCGGCGCCGCCGACATGGTGCTTGGGACTCTGTTCGCGATCTCGTTCGTGAAGACCGCACGATGAACGGCGACGGTGCGTCGCGCGCCGGGGATCACACCAGCACGCGCGATTCATCAACATTCCGATACTTGTCCAGGTAGTACGACAGCGCGCGAGGACTGATGCCCATCAGCCTCGCGGCGTCCTGCTTGACTCTGGACATCGCAAGCGCGCGGCGGATCGTCTCGCGTTCGACCCATTCGACGTTCTCTCGGATATTCAGCGATGGCATGCCGGTCCCGCGGACGCTCATCGATTCGAACGTAACCGCAGTGCAGGTGAGCGTCGAGCCGGTCGTTAAGACGACGGCGCGCTCGATGGTGTTTTCGAGTTCACGGACGTTACCTGGCCAGGCGTGATTCATCAGCGAGGCGATCACACCCTCTTCGATTGACTCAATTGACTTGCCGCATCGCGCGGCGTGCTTGCGTATGAAGTGCACCGTCAGCATCGGGATGTCATGGATCCGTTCACGAAGCGGTGGCACCGCGATCGGAATGACGTGCAGCCGATAAAACAAATCGTCCTGAAACCGTCCCTCCTCCACCAGGTGGCGGAGGTCGCGGTTGGTCGCGGCGATCACGCGAACATCGACACGCTCGCTGCGCTCGGCTCCGAGCGGCTCGATTTCCCGCTCCTGCAAGACGCGCAAGAGCTTCGCCTGCAGCGACGCGCCCATCGAGCCGATCTCGTCGAGAAAGATCGAGCCGCGGTGGGCAAGCGCGAACTTTCCCTTCCGGTTGCCGGTCGCGTGCGTAAACGCGCCTCGGACATGTCCGAACAGTTCGGACTCGAGCAGGGTCTCGGGAATTGCCGCACAGTTGACTTTAACGAACGGTAACAATCCGTGGCCGGCGCACTCATGCACCGCGCGCGCGACGAGTTCTTTGCCGGTCCCCGTTTCTCCGGTGATCAACACGGTACTTCGGGTTGCCGCGACCAGTTCGATCCGCCGAATCAGGTCGACGATTGGCCGGCTCTGGCCGACAATCCCGTGTGATTCCATCTGCGGCCCGGCAATTGCGGACAGCGGCACGCACGCATTCGCGAACTTCACGATCCCTCCATTGACGCGTTGCTGATTACCCCGCCGAGGAGTGCACCGCGGAGCGCTGCCCGGGCGCGCGAGAGCCGCGACATCACCGTTCCAATCGGCACTCCGATTTCATCGGCCAGTTCCCGATAAGACAGGCCGTCGAACTCACGACGTACGAACAGTTCATGAAGACGGTCCGGCAGCTCATGCACGGCTCGAGCAACTCGTGCGGCTTTGTCCATCTGTACCAGAAGAGTTTCCGGATCGGTCGAGGGATCGGCGCCGTGGCGGTGTTCATCGAATGCATCCGTCAACGTGTCGACACGCCGCCTCCGCCGGGTGGAGCACGTGTTGCGAACGATTCGTAGAAACCACGCGCGGCCGTCACCGCCTGCGAACGTGCGGAAATAACGAAAGGCACGCAGCGATGCTTCCTGCAACGCGTCCTCGGCGTCGTGTTCGTTCCGCATCAGCCAGCGCGCCAGTCGCAGACCGGCGTCGAGATGCGGCACGACGACTTCATCGAAACTCGGGCCAGGTGCAAGCGGCAACGCTTGCCGAAGAAGCTTATGCATTCAGCGACTCCACGATCTGCCGCACGCCCTGTTCGAGCGTCGGATACACGAAATGAAAACCCGTTCCTCGCAGTCGAATGTTCGCGTAGGACGCGTTGCGACACAGGTATTCGGCAAGAACCGGACTGGCAACGAATCGGGCCGCGGCACTGGGCAGAGACCGCACTCGAAGCGGATGGTTCACCATGCGCGCGAAAACGGCGGCGAATTCGCGCACGGTGGTCGGATTGCTGTTGACCACAAAATAGCGGCGTCCCGCATGGCCGTGCTCGGCGAGGTGCACCAGCGCGCGGGCGCAATCGTCAACGTGGATCGGCGAAACCCAGCGATCGGATCTGCCGAACTGGATGACTCGACGACCGGCAAGGACCGGATCGACGATCCGTTTTCGAAACCACGATCCGTTGCCGTAGACCAGTCCCGGCATGGCCGTGACGATTGGAAGCCCGGCGATGATGTATCCCTCGAGGCGATCGAGAGCCGGCGCGTAGCGACGGCCGCATGCCGAAGGGTGCAAAGGTGCGTCCTCTGTTATGGGACGTTCGCTGGTTGATCCATAACAGCACGCGTCGGCAACGTAGACGATGCGGCGCGTCGCGCCCGCGGCTACGGTGTCGAGAAGCAGCGCATCGGTCGTGACGCGCGCCCGCGCCGCGAACGCGGCCCTGGGCGAACCGTCTTGCGGACGCCGATCCAGGTACGGCCGTACGTGGAAAACCCACTCGGCGCCTGCTTCGTCCTGCCACGCACCCGCGTTTTGCAGGCTGCCGAGCACGGGGACTGCTCCACTCGCAGCCAACCGCTCGGCGGCTTCGGGGGAATCCGCGAGAGCCCACACGCGATGACCCCGGAGTGTCAGGACTTTGACGAGAGCGGTGCCAATGAATCCGTCACCACCGGTAACAAAGGTCGTGGCTGGCGTGCCGGCCGTCATGAGTCAAGTCTGGGGTAGCCATGAATCGACAACCACCCACAGTACCCGCACATGACTCGTACGGCACTCGTACGGTACGCGACGATCGTGTAACGCCCATGAAGTCCAGCGACAGTGCGGCGCGAACGGGAAATGGATCGCGTGAGGATTCCTGTCTTCATGGAGTCTTAAGGAGGCCCCACTGATGCAGTACTTACGTGCGATTCTTCGTTCCAGGATCTCCGCCTCGCTGGCAGGACTTTCCATTGCCGCATTGGCGCTTGCCGCAGCCGCGCGCACAAGTCAGGCCGCGCTCATCGATGGTGGCGACGGACCACAGCTGCTCATCGGAACCGACGACGACCGACAGGACAATGCGGACGTGCAGGCTGGGGCGGCGACGGACCAGTCACTGAAACGGACCGACGTGCTGATCGGCGGACGGGGCAACGATGTCATCTTCGGACTGAATGGCAATGACGTGATCGATGGAGGACAAGGTCAGGACATCATCCTGGGTGGACCGGATGGCGGGCCGGCGCCTGGTGGTCCTCCGAACAGCGACATCATGTTCGGCGGCCAGGGTAATGATGTAAATCTGTGGGCGCCCGGTGATGGCAGTGAGGCATTCATCGGAGGTCCCGGGCTCGATGCGCTCATCTTCGGGATTACCGATCGCGAGAATGGGTCGGTGAAACTTCTTCAGGGCGTCCCCGGCTTCCCGCAAGGCGTGCCCACAGCGAACGTGAGCGGTCAGCCAAACTTCTGCACGGTCGAGGCAAGTCCGCTCCCGGGTTACGATCAGCTGATCCGGTTCCGCAACCAGGCCGGCAACCTGATCGTCACGGTGCGCGTGCGCGACGTCGAACAGGTTTTTTGCAGCCAGGATGGCGGCATCACGTTTGCCGACCTGACGCAACCGGCGCCGGGGTTCGTCAATGTCTCACCGTCGGAAGTCGTGGCGCTCAACCCACTGATCGGGGCAATGATCCGGTAACGACCGTTCGCAACATGGCGGCGCCTCGGCATCACCCGAGGCGCCACGTAAGGAGGCTGCGTCGTGCGCATTGGCATTATCGGAGCGGGCATGATCGGATCGACGCTGGCGAGGTTATGGGTCGACGCCGGCCACGAGGTTCGCGTCGCGTCGCGGCATCCGGAAGATCTGCGAGAGTTGGTCGAACGACTCGGCTCGCGTGCGTCATCGGGTACGGCCGCCGAGGCTGCGGCATTCGGACAGGTTGTCATGCTGACCGTGCCGTTGAAAGCAGTGCCCGATCTCTCGCGCGAACTGGCACCGTCACTGGCCGGTAAAGTCGTGCTCGATACCGGCAACGCCTACGAAGGTCGCGATGCTGAGATCGCGAAAAAGGCATCGGCGCATCCGCAAGGGTCCGCGGGATGGGCCGCAGCAAAGTTTCCTGGGGCTCTATGGGTCAAGGCCTTCAACTCCGTCTACTTCAAAACGCTCGAGAACGAGGCTCATCGAAGCGGCGACCGGGTGGGCATTCCCCTCGCGAGTGAGTTCCCGTCGGCGATGCAGACCGCTGCCGATCTCGTTCGTGACGCTGGCTTCGATCCCGTGATCGTTGGCGCGCTCGTCCGCGGCAAGGAGTTCGAGCCCGACACGCCCCCCTACAACACCGGCATGAGCGGACCCGAACTGCGCCGACTGCTCGATCGAAACGAAGCGCAACAGACGCGGCGTTCGTGAGACGGCTCGCTCGTCTGCTCGAGCGTCACCCGGCGGATGCGGGTGTCAGGCGAGCCGTTTGCTCAAGTTCCTCTCGCCACTCAACAGGTCGAAGAGATGCGCGCGCTCGAGTGTCTCGCGGACCCATGCGGTCGCGTTGACAACACGAAGAGCTCCGTTCAGCGCGACGGTCATGTTGAATGCCCGAATCAGCTCACCGATCCCGGCGGCGTCGATGCTCGACACCGCGGTGAGATCCACCACGATCCGGCGCTCTCCACGGCGAAGCAGCGCGTGCACGTCAGAGCGCAGCGATCGACCTACGGGCAACTGCAGCGGGCCTGCGACGTGAACCGTGCGATTTCTACTGGGACATAGGTTCAGGACTGCGGGCATGTGATCCTCTCTACCTTCTAGACGATCGCCAGAGTGGAAATTCGACAATGGAAACACGCGAGTGGCGTGTTCAATTCCCTCGCGTCTACGATGGGCTCACCCCCGGGCAGGGATCACTCACTTTTCGGCTGATGGCGGCTGGGCGGCGGTCGGCGGCGACTGAACCCATCCGTAGCGGGGAAACCCGGCACCGGTCCACACTAATACTTGACTAGTCAACTATTGACATGTATACTAATCTTCGATGGGCCGATTACAGCAGGAATTGAAGCAACGGAAGCCCTTCCAGAGCGTGGCGCAGGAAGCGCTCCTCGGCTTGATGCGGACGACGGATCTGGTGCGGCGTCAGGCCACCGCGGTCATCGAGCCGCATGGCATCACGCTCCAGCAGTACAACGTGTTGCGCATTCTCCGCGGCGGCGGGACCGACGGCGTGCCGACGCTCGACGTCGCCGAGCGGATGGTTGAACAGACGCCAGGAATCACGCGGCTGCTGGATCGGCTGGAAGAAAAAGGCTTCGTCAAGCGGCAGCGATGTTTGAAGGACCGTCGCCAGCATCTCTGCTGGATCACACCGAAGAGCGCCGCGCTCCTCGAGAAGCTCGACACGCCGATGGTCGAGTTCGGCGAGCACCTGATGAAAGGGTTGAACCAGGAGCAGCGGATTGCTCTCGTCCGCCTGCTCGACGCGCTCCGTGCAGCGCACGAATAACCGACAACCGAGAGCAGTACTTTTGAATTGAGGTAACACATGGCCACCACCGCAGTTCCAACATCGACTCGCACGTTCACGATCGATAAGACCCATTCGGAAGCGACGTTCCAGGTCCGCCACCTCGTCACCAAGGTTCGCGGCCACTTTGCCGACTTTGCCGGCACGATCCAGTTCAACGACGAGGCGCCCGAACAGTCATCCGTGTCGTTCACGATCCAGACCGCCAGCATCGACACCAAGACCGCCGATCGCGACGCGCATTTGCGGTCGGAAGATTTCTTCTTCGTCGACCAGTACCCGGAGATCAGTTTCGTCAGCTCGAAGATCACGAAGAAGGGCAACGAGAACTACGACGTGCGCGGGACGCTGACGATTCGCGGCGTGGCGAAAGAGATCGTATTGCCGGTCACGTTCCTCGGTCATGCCATGGATCCCTGGGGCAATGCGCGGCTTGGCTTCGAGGCCGAGACCACGATCAACCGCAAGGATTTCGGCCTGACGTGGAATGCCGCGCTCGAAACCGGCGGGTTCCTCGTCGGCGACGAAGTGAAGATCGGCGTGCAGATTCAGGCCATCGCGCAGGCGTAAGGGCCGCGGCGAGGAGGGGGTCATGTCAGTACGACCAATCAAGCAGGTGTCGCAATCGACACCTGCGACAGAGGGCGCCGGCGTCAGACTACGGCGCGCGTTCGGATTCGGCGACACGACGGCGTTTGATCCGTTCCTGTTGTTCGACGATTTCCGCAACGACAATCCCGACGATTACATGGCCGGGTTCCCGTGGCATCCGCATCGCGGGATTGAAACGATCACATACGTGCTCGCCGGCTCGGTGGATCATGGCGACAGCCTGGGCAACCGGGGCACCCTTGGCGCCGGCGATGTGCAGTGGATGACCGCGGGGCGCGGCATCCTGCACCAGGAAATGCCGAAGGGGGA
This sequence comes from Vicinamibacterales bacterium, assembly GCA_035491715.1. GTDB lineage: Bacteria > Acidobacteriota > Vicinamibacteria > Vicinamibacterales > 2-12-FULL-66-21 > JALZOC01. The sequence continues at coordinate 94,800 of DATJKH010000108.1, forward strand.
TAGCGGCGGTCGCATGCATGGCTTTCAGCTGTGGTCCAACCTGCCATCGTCGCTGAAGATGACGGCGCCGCGCTACCAGGACATCTCCGCTGCCGACATTCCAGAGGTCGTTGATGACGATGGGACGCGGGTCCGGATTGTCGTCGGCGAATTCTGGGGCAAGAAGGGGCCAGTGGACGGCGTCGCCGCCGATCCGCGCTATCTCGATGTATCGGTGCCGCCGGGCGGCCGCAAGCGGCTCGCGGTTGACCGCACGAATCATGCGTTCGCGTACGTCTTTGCCGGCTCCGGGACATTTCGCGATGCCTCGGCGCCGCAGGGCATTCTGACCGAACAGGTCGACGGCGCGACCACGCGAACCCTGCCTGAGGAAAGCGAGAATCGATCGCTGATCCTCTTCGATCGTGGCGACGAGGTCGTAGTGCAGGCTGGCGATCACGGGATCCGCTTCCTGCTCGTATCGGGAAAGCCGATCGAAGAACCGGTAGCCTGGTACGGTCCGATCGTGATGAACACCGAACAGGAACTGCGACAGGCCCTACGCGACCTGCGCCAGGGCACGTTCATTTCACGATGAGCCAGACGACCTGTTCGACCATGAGCCAGACGTAGGGCGGGGTCTCCAGGCCCCGCCGTATGGAGCTACCGCTCCGAGGCCCAGCGAATCGCGTTGAGGAACATGGTCGTGAAGGCGCTGTTCTGGAACAGATCGGGTTTGTGGCCGAACTGGAAGTACACGTTTCGCGCCGCGTAGTGCGGGTTGGTCCAGCTGACAGGATGATCGCCCATCTTCAGGCTGCGCGCCGGCGCGTAGCTGTTCTCGTCGACGTTTGCGAGCACGTGCACGTCGGGCCGAGGTGACCGGTCGTAGGTATACCACTCGTCGTTCTCAATCGTGAATGCAGCCGGCAATCCTTTGAACACCGGATGCCCGGAGTCCTCGACGCGACGGCATCAGCGAACGGCTGATGAATCGTCTGGCCCGGTTCGGCCAGGGCTATGAGTCGACGAGTTCTCCCTCCGATCTCCGCCTTGGGCTTCTTCGCGAATAGTTTGTCGACCGGGAGATCAGCGTCGAACACCAGATTGAAAAATCCAATCATCATCTCGTCCCAACTCTGGTCGCCCCACGTCACTTCTTTGGTCGGATCGGCGTTGTCGGGATTGCCGGGTGAGTTGTCGAAGTGCGCGGTGCAATCGATCCTGGTGCCCTTCGGCAGCGCGATCGGCTGGTCGAGGTTGTACCAGTTCTGCCAGTGCCAGTTGAAGCGCGGCACTTTGAGCAGGACGTCGGTCTTGCCGGAGGGAAACACTGCTCGGTACTCGAAGTCCTTCCCGCGTCCGTGCATGTGCGGATGCAGGCTGGCGAGCTTGACGTCTGTCCCGACCTCGAAGCTCGCATCGACGCGATAGTTCGGATCGCCCGGTGGAATCTTGAACGTGCTGTTGACGGCCGACAGCGTTAGAACACGCTCTTTGGGAGGCTGCCTGGCGAAGACAATGCCGAGGCGCGAACGATCGGTCAATGCATGGCCGTGTGGTGTGTAGTGCAGTTGGAAGACGATGTCGGAGCCGGCCTTAATGAGCTTCGCCTGCCCGGGCGGCAGAATCTCGGCAGGCTGGCCCGGCGCGTAGCCAACGAGAAAGTCGCTCGGCAGCGCGCCGGCCTCCGTCTCGTCATCAGTGTTGACCTTTGGTGCTGTGAAAAAGACACCGGCCGGCTGGCCTCGATACCACTTCGATTTCGGCTCGCGGACGAACGCGATGATATGGTGCACGACCATCCGTTCCGTCGGGCGCACTTCCGCCGCCTGGATCCACCGGTCTTCGCTGAAGTGCGTCGGCACGACGATGTGCTGATAGTCGACGACACCGCGCGCCGGGACATCGAACGGCAGCGGCAGATCGAAAATCATGTCCGGCTTGCCGATGTTCCAGCCTTCGACCCACTCCTCGGGCTTCGGCAGATCACGCGGATCGCCTTGTGGCGCACCGCCGTCCACCCACTTCACGATGGTGTCGACCTCCGACGCGCTCAGGCTCATGCTGTTCGAAAACCTGCCGTAGCGGGGATCGGCATGCCACGGTGGCATTCGTCCAGCGACGATGGCGCTCTTGATCGCGGCTGCCCGTGGGCGCGCCTCCTCGTAGGTCAGCAGCGAAAACGGGCCGGCTTCGCCGGGACGGTGGCAGACCTGGCAATTCTTCTGGACGATTGGGGCGACGTCCTTCGAGTAGGTTGGGACGCTGTCCGCTCCGCGCTGCTCGCTCCTCGCCGCTCGTTCGGGTGCGCCCGCAACCTTCGCCGAGCTGGCCGTGATCGTTGCCGCGGCCATCACCGCCGACATCGTCGCCGCGTGTCGCCATCGAATCGGCATCGCCGCCTCCCAGGTGGTGTCAGTGCGACATGACAGCACTTGCAAGCCAGGAGTTATTGCACGAGAGCGGCAGCTGTTGTGACAGGAACGTCAGAGCTTATAGTGCCCGCGATAGTCGCGCGGCGTGCGGCCGAATTGCCGCCGGAATTCGCGTGAGAAGTGGCTCTGATCGGCAAAACCGCATTTCAAGGCGATTTCGGAGAGCGGTTCATCGGTGTCAATCAACGCGCGGCTGGCAATGCGCAGCCGCAGCTTGCGCAGAAACTTCTGCGGGGTGACATGGAAGGCGGCACCGAACTGCCGTTCGAACGCGCGCAGCGACATATTCGAAATCGACGCGAGATGCTGATTGGTAATCTCCTGGTGGAAATGGGCGCGCATGTGGGCCAGCGCAGGCCCGAAGCCGTGGCCGGTTGTCTCGACACTGTTCGAGGGTCCAGTGGCGCGAGTAGTTCGATTGACCCACAGATACCGGCCCTGCCGATCCTTCACCCAGGCCAGTACGTCGGGAAGAAAATCCAGGAGCTCGGCGAAATGCGATGAAGTCTTGCTGGAGGCCATCTTTACTTCCGAGGGGCTGCCGTAGCGGCCTTAAAACCGCTTCTACCGAGACAACAACCACCGCACGATGTTGTCGATCATCGTCGGGAGCGGCGGTGCTGAGTAGATCTGATCGCCGTGGCCGTAGTTGACGTACACCATCCTGTATTTCGTGTTGATCCATGCGACAGGAATGTCTCCACCGTTCAATGTGTTCTTGACCCCGAGCGGAAAGTTCGAGCCGTCCAGCGTCAGCAAAACCTTGACCTCAGGATTGGTGCGCGGACTGGGCGTCCACGAGTACCACTCATTGATCGGCGCGACGAACGTCGCTGGCACACCTTTCAGGATTGGATGTGCGGGATCGTCGGCGTTGACGCGGGCCGGCATCGACGGCCAGTTGTTGGCGCTGAACCTGATGCCTCCCATGAACTCGGTGAACCACGGCCACGCGTTGGTGCCGAAGCCTGAGACGTGGAATCCGAGCCAGGCACCTCCACCGGCGATGTAGCGCTCGAACGCCGCCCGCTGCGCTGTCGTGTGCGGCGCGTCGTTCAGCCAGATTACGACACGGACATCGCGGAGATTCGCCTCATTCAGCGCGTCCCAATCGCTGGTCGCGGCAAACGCATAGCCGTCTGCCGCCGCGGCGCCGAACGCGCGCATCGCCTGCTGCGCGAACAGGTAGTGATCGAGCTCGCCGCCGGGCGTGAAAAACGCCAGCACCTTCGGACGTGCCGCCGGCGTTTCCTGTGCGACCAGGGATCGCGGGAGAAGAAGTGTTGCTGCCACGCAGCCGATTGCCAGTAAGATTCGCCGCATACCAATGACGGGCCATACTACATCGCGCCGCGTGGCCATCGCACTGGCCGCGCTGCTCGGCCTGGTCGCCGCGGTCACCGCCGAGGTCGGCGTCACCGACGGACCGAAGGGCGTTGTCGTCAACACCCGCAACGGCAAAGCCTACGCAGCGTTTCCCGACCTTGGCATCGTCAAGATCGTCAACGGCGCCACCGGGCCGGTCGTCGCGCTCAAGACCGGCGCCAACGTCAAGAATCTCACGATCGATCCGCGCAGCGGCCGTGTGTACGCGATGAACCGCGGGCCGGGCACCATCTCGATCATCGATCCCGACACCGATGCGATCATCGACACACTCAAGGCGGATCGCGGCAGCCTGACGGCGCTCAATCCCGTCACGAACAAACTGTACGTGTCGGCCAGCACCGGCACCGACCCTTCCGTGATCGATCTCCAGACCAAATCCTCGACGAGTATTCACGCCGGCACGGAAGGCAACGCGCTGTCGGTCAACGTCAAGGCCAACAAGATCTATTTCGTCGGCTACGAGGACAACTTCCTGACCGTCGTGGACGGCGTCACCAACGAACCGTCACGAATCGAAGTGCCAGGTTTTCATCAGTGGGACTCCACGTTCAACGAGAAGACTGGCCTCCTCTATCTGCCGACGCCGAACAACAACGCGGTCACGGTCCTCGACACCCGGACGAATCTTGTCTCGATGGTTGGCACCGGCAGAGTGCCGATGGCGGCGGCCGTCAACGACGTCACCAACCGCATCTACGTCGTGAACTACGCGAGCAGCGACGTCACCGTCATTGACGGGGCATCGAACCAGCCAATCGCGACGATCAAAGTCGGGTTGTGGCCGCAGCAGCTTGCGATCAACAGCAAGACAAACAGGGTTTATGTCGTCAACACACACGCCAACAGCGTGTCCGTGATCGACGGCCGCACGAATACGGTCGCGGCGACGGTGCCTGCGGACAAAGGGCCATGGGCTGTCGCGGTGAACCCGGTGACCAACATCATTTACGTCGCTAACCGCCTGAGTGACAAGGTCACGGTGATAGACGGACGGACGAACAACGCTGTGCAGCGATAGTCCGCCGTCCTCGAGGATGTTTCTGTGCGCGCGGTCGTGCGAAATCCTCTCAACTACGTTCCGCTGCCGAACTCCGGGCCATCGATCGGGCGCACTTCGCACTCGATATCCCAATCGTTACCATGGATGCGCAGGAAGCGCTTGGTAAGTTCGATGGCGTCGGCCTTCGATTTCGCGTCGAGGATAGCAAAGCCGCCAATGACTTCCTTGGTTTCGGTGAACGGGCCATCCACGGCCGAAAGTTTGCCCTGACGCAAACGCACCCGCGTGCCTTCCGATGTGGGCCGGAGGCCGGCCGTTCGAACCAGCGAGCCCTCACGTGTCATCTCCTCGATGAGCTTTCCCATGTCGTTCATCAGCTGCTCACTCGGCACCTGGCCGCGTGTCTCGTCCACCCGGATCATCGACAGAAATCGCATATCTATTCTCCTTGGGCCATCCGTATACCGTTCTACCGGGTAGTCGAACGAACGGCGCATGGATCGACATGCGAAAAGACAGGGGCGCCGCGCGGTTTACTCCTCGCGCAGCAGCACGATCGGGTCTAATCGCGCCGCACTCCTGGCCGGGAACCAGGAGGCTGCCATCGCCGTCAACGCGACAGTCGCGAGCACGATGGCCCAACTCAACGGATCGCTCGAGGTCACGCCGTACTGCAGCGACCTGAGCGCTCCGCTGAGGGGGATGGCGAAGACCGTCCCGACCGCAAGGCCGATCGCGGCCACAATCAGACCATCACGAAGAACGACGTGACGGACGCGGCGCGGAGTGGCGCCAAGCGCCGTGCGGATGCCGAATTCGCGCCGCCTGCGCGTCACCGCGTAGGACAGCACGCTGAAGAGACCGGCGGCTGTAGCGGTGAGCGCAAATACCGCAAACGTGAGCGCAACGGCTGCGGCCGCCCGTGGCCGGGCGAGTTCCGCGACGTACTTACGATCGACGGTACCGGCCGCCTGCACTCTCACGGTCGGGTGGCTGCTGGCCAGCCGATGACGGATTACCGCGGCGTCGGGACAGCCCGGCTCGCAGCGCAGGCTGACCATCGGAGTGGATGGCACGTCGGTGTACGGATGGTAGAACTCCGGTAAATCCGCCCGAGGGTCGAGCGAGGGGAAATGAATCTCTCGTGCGACACCGACGACTTGAAACGTCTCTTGGATGAAACGGAACGAATGTCCAATGGGATCGGCGTCACCCCACAGTCGTGACGCGAGGGCCTGCGACACGATAACGTTGTTGAAAGTATCCGATGATGTGAAGCCGCGGCCGCGCACGATGGGAATCTGATAAAGAGCGAACAGGTCCGGGGTCACGACATATCGCTCCAGGTTCAGGTTTATAGGGAGCGCTCCTGGCCGATCCGACGTCCACTCTCCGAACGACAGCATCCCTCCGTGCGGCGGCAAACCATAGGACCAGGCGACCTGCCGGACGCCCGGCAGTTGCCGCAACTGGTCTTCGACGCTTCGCGCAATCCCGGCTCGCCCGGCCGGATCCGTCGCGGCGCTTGAGCCCAGCGCCAACCATACAGTCGTAATGCCGTCGGTCTGCAGTCCTCGATCGGCCTGCGACATGTTCACGAATGATCGAGTGAGGACGGTCGCACCGACAAGCAGCGTGCACGCAAGAGCCACTTCGATCGCCACCAATGCGCGACCAACCATCCGTGCCGCGGGAGTCTCCGTCGCGCCACGATCCACGACGCGCAATGAGTCTCCGGCGGGAAGAGACGTGCCGAGCCAGGCGGGCAGAAGGCCGGAGACGAGGATGGCGACAACGCCAAACGCCGACGTCATCAAAAGCGCTCGCCCATTCAGGGTCAGCGGATTCAAAGTCTGGAGCAACAACGTCTCAGGGATCACCTGCTGACTTACTGGTACGAACGCCCACGCCACCGCCGCGCCGCCTGCCATGCCGAGCGCCGCCAACAGCGCGCTCTCCGCCAATGCCTGACGGAGCAGGCGGGCACGCGACGCACCCAGCGCGGCACGCATCGCGAATTCTCGTCGTCTGGCGGTCAGACGCGCCAGCAGCAGGCCGCTGACATTCGCACAGAGGACGAGAAAGACCAGCACGACTCCGCCGGCCAACACTCGCACGGACTGCGTCGCGTTGCTGTCGGTCAAACCAGCCAGTGGATAGACCCACGGTCGCAACTGCGCAGTGTTCCCGTCTGCCGCGCGCGCCGCTTCAGTCGCAAGACGAAGCGAATCGGCACGCATCATATTGGAAGCAAACCTCACATACGCCTTCGCCATTTCCGCCCGTCCAGTGAGATTTGTCGGACGCCAGAGCACGGTATCGGCCGATGGAAACCTGAAGTCTGAAGGCAGAACGCCAATGACGACGGATCGACGGCCATCGACGGTAATCGAACTGCCGACAAACGCCGGGTCGCTCCCGTACACGGTTCGCCAGAGTGTTTCAGACACAAGGACGCGATCGGCCTCACCGGGCCGGCCATCTGTCGGATCAAACAGACGCCCGCGCAGCGTCCTGACGTTCGACAGCATCTTGAAGATTCCCGGAGTCACGGTAGCGCTCTCGCGGGCAACGACTGTCTCTCCGACTTGGAGGAGTACCGTTGCCGACATCGCCGATTCCGCTGCCTCGAACGCTGCGCTCTCGCGCCATGCCTTCAGAACCGCAGGAGAAACCACGACGCGTCCGCCCCGGTCGGTGCCCATCCAGACGTGCGCGAGCTGCGCCGGGTCGCGAAACGGAACCGGGCGCAGGATCAAGGCATCGAGCACTGTGAACATCGCCGTGCCGAGTCCAATCGCAAGCGCGAGCATCCCGGCGGCCGCACAGGTGAAGCGACGCTGTGCCATCAACGCCCGCGCAGCGTAGCGGACGTCCAGCCACAGCGACTCGACGCGCAGAGCGCGCGTGTCCCGGACGTGTTCCCTCGTCTGCACGACACCACCAAACGCGCGCAACGCGGTCAATCGTGCCTCTTCGCGGCTCATGCCGCGTGCGATGTTTGCCTCAGTCTCCATCTCGAGGTGGAACGCTGCCTCGTCATCAAACTCGCGTTCGGCACGCCGACGCTGACGCAAACTTCGCAGCGTTGTCATCAATGCCATGGATTCAGCCTTCCTGCAGCAATCTGCGGATGGCGAGGGTAAACTGACGCCAGTCCTCAGTTTCGACAGTAAGCCGGCGGCGTCCAGCCGCCGTGATCGAGTAGATGCGCGCCTTGCGGTTGTTTTCTGATGTCGACATTTCCGACGACAGCAGCCCGGCCGCCTCGAGTCGGTGGAGCGCGGGATACAGAGATCCCTGGCTGACCGCGAGCGCTTCGCCCGACACCTGGCGGATGCGTTGCTGGATTCCCCAGCCGTGATTAGCGCCGAGTGCCAGAGTTCTCAGGATGAGCAGGTCGAGCGCGCCCTGAAGATATTCGGTCTTTGGCATCTTCCTCTCGTGTGGCGAGAGGAACGATACACGAAGCCCGCATGCGGGTCAAACGGCTGGCGAACGAACGAAAAAGACAGGTGTCAAGACGCCCGGGCCCGGACTGCGGCGACTCGTGCATATACCAGACCGGACAACACCGCCGCACCAATGCCAACGGTGGATCGCATGGACGACTCGTGTGACGCGGCCTGCTCAATTTCCGCGCAGGCATCGCGCAGTCGCTCGCGACGGCACAGGTAGTCGGCGTGAAGCGCCAACACTTCTCCTTCGAGCACCTTTCTGGTGAGCTCGACGTGATCCTTGTCCACACCCTGGCGTTTGGCGAACATGGTGAGATGATCAGCGAGCACTTGCCTGTCGTGGAGATCCCCGAGTATCTCCTGCCCTCGCTTCAGCGCAGTGATCGCGGAACGCATGTCGGCGAAGCCGGTTCGCAGCGCAATCTCTCCCGCGTAGCGGAGTTGCTTGATCGCAATGCGCGCGCTGTGCGCACGACGCGGAAAGTAGACACCGGTCGCATGCGCGATCGCGTCGAAGGCGGTGCGGCTGCGTTCCACCGCCAGCCGTCGAATCTGCTGTTGCCAGCCCCGCGACGTCAGCCGCATGCGAAGCCCCGCCGGGTGGCCATCGCCGACGAAATGCAGCAGCGCCTCAACATCCAGCCGTTCGAGCGTCTTGATCAATCGCCGCGTCCTCTTCAGGCGGCGCCGTTCGTGATCCTGTCGAACGACGACCATCGATGGCGCCGTTTCCGGTGCATGGACTTCGAGGTCTCTGATTAACGCTATCTGCACGTCGACATCTCGCACCTTCCCCAGCGCACGTCCCATTTTTTGATAGCCGCTGGCCACGTCCCGTTCGCCGTCTCGGCCAGGAATTGCTGGCACCAGCGCGAGAAGTTCCCGGATTCTCCGTGTTGCAACCCGGCTGTCGTGCACCGCCTCGGCGATGCCGTCGTAGACGGAGCTCAGCTGAGTTCGCAAAACGGACGTTTGTTCGTCGAGTAACGAGGCAAGTGTTCTGGTTGCAAACATGGCCGGGACCTCTTGCTGAGAAGGATGCAACCTGAGGGCCGCCGACGCCTCAGGTCGACCGGCGCGCACCAAACAGGCGAGCCGCAGTGTCGCGGAAAAAGCGGCGATGCGGGCTGTCGACGAACGCCCACGTCAGCACGCGAATACTCAACGGCCGGTGAGTTCGGTTATCAGGTGTGCTTGGGAACCACTGCGACAGCACCGCTTGTGGATTGACTCGTAACTCATCCAACTGCGCGACCCGATGGACACAGCCTACGGTGCAGTACGGCGCGCAGCTCTTTACCTGCCGATACTCGCGCTCGAGATCTGCCACACCGTATTGCTCCAACGGAATGCCAGGATACCCGCGTTGCTGCGAGCACCAGTGGACCAGTCCGTCTTCACACACATACAGATACCGGGCGCCCGCGCCGCAGTGCCATTCGTTCGGCCGGCCGTTCGCCAGGTTCTTCTGAAACCGGTTGTAGGTGGCGAGATCGAACGTCGATCCGCCCAACTCGATCAGACCATCCAGAATGCGGCGCTGGGTGTCGTCGAGCGAGCGAAGTTCACCGCGAGTGTCGTGGATGATGCCTGCGGTCGTCGAAAACCCCAGCGAGCGGGCACGTCTGGCAATCGTCACTGCGTCATCCGACTGACGAGTTCCGCCACCGACAACTGAGTTCACGGTCACGTCGAACTCGGCGATCGCGGCAAGCCACTGCAGTTTGCGATCGAGCACCTTGAGGCTCTTCTTCGATACGGCATCTGGCAGAACGTTGTCGATGCTGATCTGGAGATGATCGAGCCCGGCACGATTCAAGCGTCTGATGCGATCTTCCGTCAGCAGGTAGCCATTCGTGATGAGCGTCGCGATCATCCCGTGCGCGCGGATGTGACTGATGATCGCATCGGCATCAGGATGCAACAGCGGTTCGCCGCCGCTGAGCGTGACGATACCCGTGCCCAGTCCGGCGAGGCGGTCGATTCGTCGAAAGAGATCTGCGGCCGGCACGGGCGCCGAGTGGTCGTCGAACTCGTTGCAGTACGTGCACGCGAGATTGCAGCGGCGTGTTGGAATGAGATGGGCCAGGATAGGCCGGTACGGAGTCTTGAGGACACCGACGAAGAACCGCGCCTGACGAACGCGCCGTTTGAGCCGCCGCACGTGTCGGATGAGTGCCATTGCTCCCTCGGGGACCGGCCGGAACAACGCTGACCACATCATGCCGCATTCCGGGTCGTGCGCAGAGCGGATTTCCAATGTTGTTCGACCTCGACAAGGGCCGACAACGGCATTGCTTCACGACCCTCCCCGGTGTACTCTGCGACGCGACGCATCCCCAGCGCTGGCTCCGAGCTGACGTTGCTACTCATGAGGAGGTCTCGTGAAGCTGTTCACCTGGAGTCTCACTGCCGCGTTGCTGGCCGCGCCCATGTGCCAGGACCCGGCAGTCGACCCCGCGCCCCGCGACGCAGCCACTCGTTTTCTGGCCCGCACCGAACCCCCGGTTACACAGGCGATCGCCCTGCGTCATCTCGTGGCAACGACGCGCGGGGGCTCGATGAGCGGGTGGGTCGATGCGTGCACGGCGCTCGATGCCGGAGAACTGCGGTATTGGATCGTCGGCGAAGGCGGGTCGGGCGCAGTGCGAAAACGCGCCCTCATCGCGGCGCTCGATGGCGAGGTGAAGGCGCGCAAAGAGAACGCCACGGGCGCAGCCCTCGACCCCTCGAACTATGAATTCGCGCCGGAGATCTCAGAGGGCGGATTATTGCGCGTTGGCCTGACGCCCCGGCGCAAAGAGACGATGTTGATCGAAGGCGCGATGTTCCTCTCTGCTGAGGATGCCGACCTCGTGCGTCTCGAGGGGCGCCTCGTCAAACCGCCTTCGTTCTGGACGCGGCAGGTGAATGTCGTACGCCGCTACGCGCGGACGGCGGGCGTGCGCGTCCCGATGTCAATGGAATCCACGGCAAAGGTGCTGGTCGTCGGCACGTCGACGTTTGCCATGACCTATCAATATCTGTCGATCAATGGCGAGTCGGTTCCGGAGGAGTCCGGAACAGCCGGTCCCGACGCACAGGTTTGCGCTGCGCCGCCGGCGGAGAATGCGGGATGACCCTGTCGGCGGTCACCCTCACGACCACACTGGCTGTTGCACTCGTCCTCACTCCGCAGTCCGCCGCTGAGCACCACGAGAAAGCCGTGGACTTTCATCTGCGGCACTGGCTCGACGAGGCCAGCACCGAATATGCGAAAACGCTTGCGCTCGATCCGCCGCGCGAACCGACGGCGGAGCAGCGAAAGCTCGCAGAGGCCCTGGCGCCGCGCGTGTTCGCCACCGCGTCAGAACCATTCGCGCTGCGTGATTTTGCCGCCATCATTCATCCTGATGCGCCAGTGATCGCCTATCACCTGTTCTGGGACGACGACATCGATTTCCCTGACGATAACGAGCCGTGCGATCACGAGCTCGTCTGGGTGCGATACACCAAGGATGGTCGGCTCGCGGCGTTGCAAACCTATTTTCATGGACGCGTGATGAATGGGGGGCAGCCGGCGCTGGACGATGCGGCGGCGAACGGACAGCGGCCGGCCGTGTACGTGCAATGGGGCAAACACGGGTCGATGCCGGCGGGCTGGCAACGCCAGGAGATCGAGCGCGACGAAGGAGACGCCGAGGCCGAGTTTCTTCCGTCTGATGGTCCGATCACATTGGAGCGCTTCAATCGCGCCGCGTTCGACAAACTCAGCAAGGCGGGCGCGCGTCATGCCGATCATCCGCTCGCGCGTCGCGGCGGCTGGCCGGCGCGGTTTACCGGTGCCTGGACTGACTTCTCGACCTTCTCACGCAGTGTTGATGCACTCGCGCTGCTGAAGTCACGTCGCATGGTCCTGGTGTCCCGGTGGAATAGCGCGACGATCAATCAACACTTCCTGCGCTACAACTTCAAACCGAAGCTCGAGTGGCCTGACGACGACTAGGTAGCCACGAGCCGCAATCCGTGATCGAATTCGTCGCGCTGCTTGGCCTGTTGTTGGCCGCTGTGATCCTCGCGGCCCTAGCGCGCCGCGTCGGCGTCCCGTATCCGGTATTTCTCGCCATCGGCGGCGCGTGCCTCGCGTTTGTGCCGGGTGCGCCGGCACTCGCGATCGAACCTCGCCTTGCCCTGGCACTCTTCGTCGCGCCGGTCCTGCTCGACGCAGCCTTCGACTCTTCCCCGCGCGACATGCGGCAGAACTGGGTCCCACTTGTCAATCTGGTGGTGGTTGGCGTGGCGGTGACCACCGTTGCCGTCGCCGTCGTGGTGCGCGCGTTGATGCCGAGCATTCCGTGGCCTCTTGCGATCGCGCTCGGCGCGATCGTTGCTCCCCCCGATGCAACGGCAGCCACCGCAATCCTGCGTCACGTGAAACCACCGCGCCGCATCCTGACGATTCTCGAAGGAGAGAGCCTGCTGAACGACGCCAGCGCCCTGATGATTTACCGCCTCTCGCTCGTGGCGCTGGCGACGAGCACGTTCTCGTTTGTCAGCGCCGCTCCGGCGTTCCTTCTCGCCGTTGGCGGCAGCATCGTCGGCGGGCGCGCCGCCGCCTGGCTCATGATTCGACTGACGATGCGGATTCGCGATGTGCCGACGGCGATCATTCTTCAGTTCATCATGACGTTTGGCCTCTGGATCGTCGCTGACGAACTCGGGTTGTCCGCCGTGCTGACGATGGTGTGCTTTGCGGTGTCGGTTGCGCGCCCGGCCGCGGAGCTGACGCCGGCGCGTATGCGCATTCCGTCGTTCGCGGTATGGGAAACGGCGGTGTTTGTGCTCAACGTGCTGGCCTTTGTGTTCATTGGCCTGCAGATTCGGCCCATCTTCATGGGTCTCGCACCAGAGGCACGGGAACGCTACTTCTGGGTCGCCATCACCGTGCTCCTGACCGTGATGGTTGTGCGGATCGTTTGGGTGTTGATTTATTACGCGGTGTATCGATCGGTCGCAAAGCGTGTTCGGCGGCGCGCGCCGTCTCGCCCGCCACCGACCTTGCGCGGCGCGCTGGTCGTCGGGTGGTCGGGTATGCGCGGGATTGTCACGCTCGCCGCCGCGCTGGCCCTACCCCACCAGATCAACGGAGCCACTTTTCCTTACCGCGACCTCATCGTATTCACGGCGTTTGCCGTAGTGTTGGGAACCCTGGTGCTCCAGGGCCTCACGTTGGGGCCGCTGCTCCGCACCTTCAGGCTGCGCGACGATGATCCAGTCGAACGAGAGGTCAACGCGGCACGTGACCGCGCATTGCAGGCTGCGCTGACCACGGTCGACGGCCTGGACTCGGACGTGGCCAGGACGGTTCGTCAGGAATTCGCGTCACACCTGCGAGCGACGCGCGGCGCGGACGGTGATCTGGATGGCGATCACGAGCAGCTACATCGAGCGGCGCTGGACGCGGCGCGACGCACCATCCTGGACATGCGTTCGAACGATGAGATTGGCGATGATGCGTTCCACCAACTCGAGCGCGAATTCGATTGGATGGAGATGGCGCACGACCCGGAGGAAAAGTCGGATCATTGATCGTCGTCACCGGAACGATTCCAACGGTTGAACACTTGAGCTCCGTGTCCATTCGTGTTTTCCGTGTCCGTTTCTTATCCGCGTTCATCCGTGTTCATGCGTGGTCCGTTCTTTATCCGTGTTCATCCGTGTTCATCCGTGGTCCGTTCTTCATCCGTGTTCATCCGTGTTCATCCGTGGCTGTTTTGAGCCGTGTTCATCCGTGTTCATCCGTGGCTGTTTTGAGCCGTGTTCATCCGTGTTCATCCGTGGTCCGTCCCCGTTCCGTGTTCTCCCGTGGTCTAGCGCGACTCCGTGGCCGCGTACGCCTTGACGCCCAGGTCCGGGAAATCGGTGAACACCCCGTCGACACCGAGGTGGCGCAGCGCCTCGAACTCCGCGGCGACGTTGCCGTGGTATCCGGCAGGCAGGAACTCCTGTTCGGTGCGAACGGTCCAGACGTGCACGAGCAGATTGAGCGCGTGCGCGCGCGAGACGAGATCGGTGGGCGGGGCAAGCGAGCCATCCGGATTGACCGGAATCAGCAGACGTTTCTCTGGCCCGATGCCGTCGGCATACGCGGCAATCGACTTGAGACCGTCCCCCTCGATCATTCCAGGCGAGCTGACGAGTTGAATCAAACGCACCGTCGTCTTCTTGCGCAGCTGCCGCAGATTCTCCTGTTCGAATGACTGGATGAACACGGGCGCGGCGCGGTCGTTCCATCCGTGCCGTTGCAGCGAGTCGAGCAGCTTTTCCTCGAGCGGCAGCGACAGTCCGCGGAAATACGTCGGGTGCTTCGTTTCTGGATAGACGCCGACCGGCCGGCCGCGTGCCTTCCCCATCGCCTGCGCGAGATCGAGCACTTCGTCAAACGTTGGAATCGCAAACTTTCCGTCGTACGCGTGAGAGCGGAATGCCAGCCGTTCGCGGGCGCGGAGTGTCTTGATCTCCGCCAGGGTCAGGTCCTCGGTGAACCACCCGGTCAACGCCGTCCCGTCGATCGTCTTCGTCCGTTTGCGATCGGCAAATCGTTCCGCGACATCGGTCGTCGTGCCGATTTCGTTCTCGTGTCGCGCGATCAGGACTCCATCCTTCGTCGACACGAGATCCGGCTCGATGAAATCGGCGCCCATCTCGATGGCGAGGCGGTACCCTTCGAGCGTGTGCTCGGGCCGGTG
>DATJKH010000109.1:0-5488 GCA_035491715.1 Vicinamibacterales bacterium
GCCAGACTGATTCGGCGCACTCCCGCCTCGGCAAGTTCTGCAACGGAAAACGACTTGCCTTTGATTCCAGCCATGAAATTGAACGGCCTGCTCACCGACGTGCAGACCGTCTTGACCGCTTGAAGATCCGCAAGTCCCGGCGCAAACAGCACGTCGGCGCCGGCCCTTTCGAACGCCTGGAGCCGACGGATTGTCGCATCGAGACTTGGGTTGGCAAACATGAGATTGTGCGCTCGCGCGGTCAGCATGAAGGGGAAGGGTAAGCGCCGCGCCGCTTCCACACCCGCGGCGATGCGCTCGACCGCAAAGTGGTCGTCGTACAACGGCCGATCCGGATTGCCCGTTGTGTCCTCGATCGTGCAGCCGACGAGGCCGACACGGGCCGCTAAACGAACCGTCTCGGCGACATCATCTGGTGCATCGCCGAATCCTTTTTCCAGGTCCGCGGATACTGGCAGGTCCGTGGCTTCGACAATCATCCGGGCGTGCTGGAGCGCCTGATCTTGCGAGAGTGCACCGTCGCGAAGCCCGATCGCGCAAGCCGACGCCGCGCTCGAGGTTGCCAGTGCCTGGAAGCCGAGTCCCGCGAGGATTCGAGAGGATCCGACGTCCCAGGGGTTAGGAATGATGAATGCGCCGGGTTGCTCGTGCAGAGCACGAAACCGGGCGGCTTTCTCAGATTGTGTGGCCATAGAAGTGAATCTGAATATCGTACCAATTTTCTTGACAACCCGGTGTGACCGGCCTTAACTCCAACGAATGGACGCGCAGTACGATTCAGGATCGTTTGTGTGGCTCGACGATCTTCGTCGCGACGTCGTCTACGGGTTGCGCACGCTGCGCAGGACGGCGGGATTCACCGTCGTCGCCGTGCTCACACTGGCCCTGGGTATCGGGGCGGTCACCATCATCTACAGCGTCCTCAGGAACGTCGTGCTCGATCCGTTTCCGTATTCGCGTTCGGATCGGATGGTCAACCTTGTCTTGAATGATGGGTCCGGGCGTCTGCTTCGGGGCCCGTACTATTCGGCTCAGGAATTCCTCGATTACCAGGAGCAGGCCGACGTGTTCGAGGATGTCGTTGGCACGAGTGTCGAGTCGATGCACTGGGTCACGGATGCGGGCGCTGAGCGGTTGCAAATTGGCTGGATGACGCCCAACGGATTCAGTTTCCTCGGAGTACAGCCCCTGCTTGGCCGCGCGTTCGGTGATGCCGACGCCGAGGCCGGCGCGCCACCTGTCGCGGTGATGAATCACCGCGCCTGGATGCGGTTGTTCAACGGCGATCCCACGGTGGTGGGGCGCCCAATCGTGCTGAATGGTGAGGCTCGCATCATCATTGGAGTGATGCCGCCGCGGTTCGAGTGAAACATCGCGGATCTATGGATCCCGTCGGCGCTCAACCGATCCGACGACCCTCAATCCGTTCGCGGCAGACGAGCGTTTCAGGCCCACCTCCGTCCCGGGATTTCCGTCGAGCAGGCGGAGGCCCAGCTCAAAGTCATCGCTGCACGCCGCGCGGCCGAGCACCCTGATGACTATCCTCCGGGATCGCGCCTGGCGCTGATCACAGTGATCAACTGGGTCGTTCGCGAGTTTCGCGGGGTGCTCTACACGCTCTTTGGTGCGGTCAGCCTGTTGATGGTCATTGCCTGCTGCAACGTGGCGAACATGCTGCTCGCGCGCGCCACGACGCGCGAGCGAGAGATCAGCATTCGCGCAGCGATCGGTGCCAGTCGCGGGCGCATCGTGCGGCAATTGATCGTTGAAAGCGTGTTGTTGGCCATCGGCGGCCTCGCCGGTGGGTGCCTGCTTGCGTATGGAGGCATCGCCGCGCTCGCCGGGTTCATGCCGCGCCAGGGTGTTCCGTGGGAAACCCAGATCAGACTTGACACACCGGTCCTGATCTTCGCGCTGTTGGCCGCCGCGGTCGCGACACTCGCGTTCGGTCTCTTTCCGGCGGTGCAGAGTGCGCGACGCGACTTGCTTGCGGGAGCTGCCCTTGGTGCACGCGGTACCGCGGGCCGTCAGCAGACACGCATGCGCAAGGCGCTGGTCATCGCTCAAGTCGCGCTCTCGATCGTCCTTCTTCTCGGTGCCGGGCTCCTCATGCGAACGTTCGTCAAACTGGTGAACGTCAACTGGGGATTTGATTCACGGAATCTCATCATCGCCGGCATCGGATTTCCGCCCCGTCAGGACCTCTCCGTCGAATCCCGGCGTCGTTTCTATCGCGAAGGCATCGACCGCCTGGGTGCGCTGCCGGGTGTGCGTTCGGTTGCGATCGCGAACGTTCCCGCACCGTTCGCCGCGATGGGAAGCGCGCTCCAGATTCCTGGACGAGAAACCGGTCCTCAGGACGGCACGGGCGTCACATTCTGTAGTGAACAATTCTTCGCCACCGTGGGTCTGGCGTTGATGAAAGGACGGGTGCTCTCGGCCGCCGACGTCGAGGGCGCGCATCACGTGGTTGTGATCAATGAAACACTGGCGAAGAAGTACTTCAGCGCAACTGAACCGCTTGGCGCGTCGATCAGATTGCCCCGGCTGGCGACGCTGCCGGTGCCGGTGCCGGATCCCACCTTCGAGATCGTTGGTGTCATTCGCGACTTCGCCAATGCCGGTCCTCGCGATTTGCCGGCGCCGCAGGTGTGGCTGCCGTTTCCGCTGCGCGGGCCGGCTGGACTTGGAATCGTTGTCCGCACATCGTCGGACGCGGGGCTGATGATTCAGTCCGTTCGTCGGGAAATTGCGGCGGTGGATCGTCAGGTCGCTCTGGTCGAACCCAACGTGCTCGACGACTGGATGCAACGTGTGTTCTTTGCCCGCCCGCGATTCAGCTTGCTCGTCCTCGGGATCTTTGCCGGCACTGGAATTCTCCTGGTCGCGTTCGGCGTCTACGGCGTTCTCGCGTATACGATCTCGCAGCAGACGCGTGAGATTGCGATTCGCATGGCCCTCGGCGGCGAGCGCGGCGACGTCGTTCGAATGGTGCTTCGTTTGGGGTTGCAGCTGGTCGGAGTCGGAGTGCTCATCGGCGTGGCCGCCAGCCTTGCCACGAACCGACTCCTTCAAAGCCAGCTGTGGAACGTTTCGCCGAACGATCCGACGACGTTCGCGTCGGCGATAGCGGCAGTATTATTGATTGCCGTTCTTGCCTGCTGGGTGCCGGCGCGGCGCGCGGTGCGAGTTGAGCCGATGGTTGCGCTCAGGCACGAATAGAACTTTCGAGGAGCACGATTGTGATGATGTTCTCGCTGCTTGTCGGCGCGGCCGTTCTCACGCTGCAGGTCAATACCGCTTCGCCGGGTGCGCCGGGAACCTTCGGTGCACAGCAGCGGACGCCGCCGCGCGACGCGACCCCGGAGAAGAAAGGCACGGGGATCATTCGCGGCAAGATCGTCAACGCCGAAGGACGTCCTCTTCGTCGCGTGCAGCTGCGCTTGAGCGGTGACGCGATACCGGAAGGACGAACTGCGAGCACGAACGGAGAGGGGCGGTTCGAGATTGCGGAGCTGCCATCGGGACGATACACGCTCAATGCGTCGCGGGCGGGTTACCTGGGCGTCTCGTTCGGGCAGGCGCGCCCCGGTGAGGTCGCGCGCCCAATTGAGCTCGCCGACGCGCAGGCGTTTGCCAACGGCGACTTCGTGCTCCAGCGCACGTCGCTCATCACCGGTCACGTGTTCGACGAAGCCGGCGAACCGCTTGCTGGCGCAAATGTTTTGACGCTGCAGATGCGGTTCTTCAATGGCCGTCGGCGTTTGACCCCGGTGCGCGGCAATACGTTTACCGACGACACCGGTCAGTATCGTCTCAGTGGACTCGAGCCTGGGGAGTACTACGTGCAGGCATCCTCGCGCGAGACCTGGGAAGGAGAGCCGCCGGCAAAGCAGATGATGGGTTTTCTGCCAACCTATTATCCGGCGGGCGGCGGTGCGTCCGACGGGCAGCGCGTTCGCGTGCGTGCCGGGCAGGAAGTCTCGTCCATCGACATCAGTCTTATACCCGGCAAGGTCGGCAACGTTTCCGGCACTGTCGTCAACTCGCAAGGCCTCCCGCTCGGCGGTGAAACAGTGAATCTCTCGTTCGAGGTCCGCGGCGAGAATTTCATGATGATGTCCGGCGGACCATCGACCAAGGTGAATCCGGACGGCACGTTCATCTTTCGCAACGTCGCTCCTGCCGAATATCACCTCAACGTCAGAACGGCTGCCACTGGTGATCGCCCGATGGAGTCTGCGAACGTCATCGTGTCGGTGGTCGGCGGCGACGTGGAGGGCCTCAATGTCGCGACGTCGGCGGCTGGTGTCGTCACCGGCCGTGTCGTCGTCGAAGGCAATGCACCGCTGCCTTCGCCGCTTTCGAAAATGACCGTGCGTTCTTTGCCTGTCGAACGCGACACAGCCGTCAATTTCGGCAGTATCCCCGACAACGGTCGCGTCAAGGACGACGGCACGTTCGAACTCAAGTCAGTCGCGGGTTCGGTGCGCCTCACCGTCAGTCCACTCGCTGACGGGTGGGCCATCCGTCAAATCGATCAGAACGGTCGCGATTACACGACGCAGCCCTTCGAAACGGCGGGGCAAACGATGGATGGTTTCACGATTGTCCTGACGAATCGCTTTGCCGCGATTTCAGGAACCTTGCGCGACTCGAAAGGGAACGTTGTCCCGCAAGGCACGGCGATCCTGTTTCCAGACGAGTCGTCGCTCTGGGTGGAGGATCTTCGAAGCATTCGGACCGCTCGGGTCGATCAGTCTGGTGTGTTCACCATCAAAGGTGTCCGGCCCGGCACGTATTACGGCATCGCTGCCGTCGGCGTCAGCAACAATCAGTGGAACGATCCCGAATACCTCGATTCCCTGCGGCAGGACGCGCAGCGCGTGACGGTGAAAGAGGGAGAAGACCAGCGGCTCGACCTGGTTGTGAAATCGCCCGGCAGCCAGTAGACATCTCTAGAATGACGTAGTCAATGCGACGCGAATGACCCGCGGATAGCCCGGTGAGATGTTCGTATTGTTGTCTGCGTTCGCGAAGTATTTCTTGTCGAACAGATTTTCGACGTTCAGCTGTAGTCGTGCGCGTTTGCTAAGCGGCACGAAGGCGGCTGCGTCGATGCGCGTGTAACCGGACAATACCACGGTGTTGTCGATGGCGGCGAACATGTCCGACCGATAAACGATGCCCAGTGCGGCCCCCACCCGTGGGTGCACCTGATAGTTGCTCCACAGCGAAAATGTGTGGTGCGGCACCTGGGCAACCTGCGCACCTGCCCTGGCCGCGGTCGTCGCGCTCGTCACCAACGCATCCTGATACGCATATCCGCCCGCCATTCGCCACAAGGGAGTGACGCGTCCACTGACGCCGAACTCGTATCCACTGGTGCGCTGGCTTCCAGTCTGAACGATGCGTGTCGGATCGCTCGGATCGGTCGATCGTGTATTCGTCCGGTCGAGACGGTACAGGGCCGTAGAGAATGACAGGT
>DATJKH010000110.1:0-41011 GCA_035491715.1 Vicinamibacterales bacterium
GAGAAGCTGAAGAAGGTCAATCTCTCCGTTTACCACGGCCTCTACGTCGACGAGACGGCTTCTCTCTGCCAATGGAACGTTCCCGACGCGCACCCACTCGAAAGCTGGGGCGATTCGCGATCGTTCGACGGCACCGTCACCATCACGCAACCACTGATCGCACCGCTTTACGACGGGCACTCGGCAGTTGAAGTTCTGGCGACCCTCACGTCGCAGCCCGATCGACGCGGTCACGTCATCCTCAAAGACTACTGGACGCGAGCGTTCGCTGTTGGACCGTGGACGATCCGTTCCGGCGATGGCCAGCCGTTCAAGAACTTCGATGCGTTCTGGCGTCGGACCTTACACGATGGGTTCATCAACGGCACGGCGGTCGCGGACGGCGGACCCGCGACCCCGTTCGGCGTGATGGCCGTGCCTGCGGCCGTTCCAATCACAACAGCGGTTGCCGGGATGCGTGCCGATCAAGCGGCAGCCGGCGCCGCACCGGCCCCACAACCCCCGCCTGCGGCTCCTGCGACACCACCGCCGGCGACAACGACTGCGCCGCCGCAGGCGGCGACCGGCGCACAGGGTGGACTCGAACTGATCTTCCGGCCAGATCCGACGGTCTGGGACGGTCGCTTCTCGAATAACGGTTGGCTCCAGGAACTGCCAAAGCCACTGACGAAAGTCACGTGGGACGCAACCGCCTGGGTGAGCCCGCAACTCGCCCGTGAACGCGGCCTCGAAGACGGCGACGTGATTGAACTGAGATATCGCGGCAACGCGGCACGAATGCCGATTTTCCGCGTGCCGGGTCATCCTCAACAATCGGTCACCGTGTTCTTCGGTTACGGCCGCCAGAAGGCCGGGAACGTCGGGAACGCGACGACAAGCGCGCAAGCGTTCAATGCGTTTCTCCTGCGCACATCCGATGCCCCCTGGTTCGGCAGCGGCCTCGAGATCGCGAAGACCGGCGAACGCCATCCCCTCGCCGTCACGCAGGAACACCACGTGATGGAAGGGCGCGCGCCGGTTCGTGTCGCCACTATCGAGGAGTACAAGAAGGAACCCAAAATCATCGCCAAGCAGGGAGAGACGCCGCCACGAACGCTCACGATGTATCCCGAGTACAAGTACGAAGGATACAAGTGGGGAATGGCGATCGATATCGGTTCGTGCACCGGCTGCAGCGCGTGCACGATTGCCTGCGTCGCCGAAAACAATATTCCGATCGTCGGCAAAGAAGAGGTCGCCAGCGGACGCGAAATGCACTGGATTCGCGTCGACCACTACTTTGCCGGGAACGAAGACGACAACGCCGTCGAGGCGTATCACCAGCCGGTTCCATGTATGCAGTGCGAGAACGCGCCCTGCGAACTCGTCTGCCCCGTCGCCGCAACCACACACAGTTCGGAAGGCCTGAACGATATGGTCTACAACCGATGTGTGGGCACGCGCTATTGCTCGAACAACTGCCCGTACAAGGTTCGCCGGTTCAATTTCCTGCTGTATCAGGATTGGGATACGCAGAGTCTGTATCCGATGCGAAATCCGGATGTCTCGGTGCGAAGCCGCGGCGTCATGGAAAAGTGCACCTATTGCGTGCAGCGCATCAATCAGGCGCGCATCGACGCCAAGCGGGAGGATCGCGATATCCGCGACGGCGAGGTGCTGACGGCGTGTCAGCAGGTGTGCCCGTCGGACGCCATCGTGTTCGGCAATCTCAACGACCCCAATAGCCAGGTCTCCAAGCTGAAGCTTCAGGAGCGTAATTACGGCGTGCTGGAGAGCCTGAACACGCGCCCGCGCACGACCTACCTCGCGGTGCTGCGCAATCCGAATCCGGAGCTCGAGCCACAGGCTTCGCGCTCGACGACTGAACACTGATGAAAGCAGAACCCGTTTACGCGCCGCCGCCGGTCATCGAGCCGGGACACACGTTTCAGACGGTCACCGAGCAGATCGCCGGAATCGTTCTGACGCGACGCCATCCCTACAGCTGGTTCTTCGGCCTCTTCGTCGGCTTCATGGGGTCGATGATGCTGTTGATGGCCATCACGTGGCTGCTGATCAAAGGCACCGGAATCTGGGGCGTCAACATCCCCATCGGCTGGGGCTTCGCGATCATCAACTTCGTGTGGTGGATCGGTATCGGCCACGCCGGCACGCTCATTTCCGCGATTCTTCTGCTGCTGAAGCAGGACTGGCGGACGTCTATCAACCGCTTCGCGGAAGCGATGACGCTGTTCGCCGTCGTCTGCGCGGGAATCTTTCCGCTGATTCACACCGGCCGGCCGTGGCTCGCTGCCTATTGGCTGCTCCCCTATCCAAACACGATGGGCATTTGGCCGCAGTTCCGCAGCCCGCTGATCTGGGACGTCTTCGCGGTGTCGACCTACCTGACCGTGTCGCTGCTGTTCTGGTATGTCGGTCTGGTACCGGACCTCGCGACGCTCCGCGATCGCGCCAAGAGCCTGCCCATTCGTCGCCTCTTCGGCGCCTTGTCGCTCGGATGGCGTGGCGCCGCGCGCCACTGGGAGCGGTACGAGGAAGCGTATCTGCTGCTCGCCGGGCTCTCGACGCCGCTGGTTCTCTCTGTGCACACGGTCGTGAGCTTCGACTTCACGATCGGGATCATTCCCGGATGGCACTCGACGATCTTTCCGCCGTATTTCGTTGCCGGCGCAATCTATGCCGGGTTCGCAATGGTGCTCACACTCGCGATTCCACTGCGTGTGCTTTACCACCTCGAAGACTTCCTGACGATGCGGCACCTCGAGAACATGGGCAAGGTCATGCTCGTCACGGGCCTGATCGTCGGCTACGGCTATGTGTTCGAGGCGTTCTTCGCCTGGTACAGCTCGAATACCTACGAGCAGTACATGGTGTACAACCGCATGTTCGGCCCGTACTGGGCGTTCTACTGGTCGTTGATCCTCTGCAACATCGTGATGCCGCAGTTCCTGTGGAAGAAGAGCATCCGCACGAGTCCGGCGATGCTTTTCTTCATCTCGATGTTTGTCAACGTCGGCATGTGGCTCGAGCGATTCGAAATCGTCGTGACCAGCCTGCACCGTGACTTCCTGCCGTCTTCCTGGGGCTGGTACTGGCCGACCCGATGGGACATCATGACGTTCTTCGGCACGATCGGGCTCTTCATCATGTTGTTCTTCCTGTTCATCCGTGTCCTGCCGATGATTTCCATCTTCGAGATGCGAACCATCGTGCCGGCGGCAAAGGTGAAGGGAGCGAAGGCGCACTGAGCGCTTCCACGCCATGGAGCACAAACGTCCGGTTGCGGCCCTTTACGGTGTGATGGCCGAGTTCGACGACACGACTGCGCTCGTCGACGCGGCGCGGCGGACCTACGCCGAGGGTTACCGCAAGTTCGAAGCCTACTCGCCGTTTCCGATTCATGACCTCTTCGAAGCGATGCACATTCGCGACAAGCGCGTGTCGCTGTTGGTGCTTCTCGGCGGCCTGACGGGAATGCTGACCGGGCTGGGACTGCAGATCTGGGTGTCGGCCGTTGCCTACCCACTCAATATTGCCGGCCGGCCCTACATCAGCTGGCCGATGTTCATCCCCGTGACGTTCGAACTGACGATCCTCTTTGCCGCCTTCGCCGCGGTGTTTGGCATGTTCGCCCTCAACGGACTGCCGATGCCGTATCACCCGGTGTTCAACGTCGAGCGGTTCGCGATGCACGCCAGCCAGGATCGGTTCTATTTGGCGATCGAGGCCAACGACCCGAAGTTCGATCGCGCGGCGACGCGTTCGTTTCTGCAGAGCCTCGGGGCCAAGGACGTGAGCGATGTTGAAGAGTAGCCCGCGAGTCGCGCTCGTCCTGGCAATGTGCGCGCTCCTCGGCGCGTGCAGACAGGACATGCACAACCAGCCGAAGTACCGCGGGCTGAGAGCGAGCACGTTCTTCGCTGATGGATCGAGCGCGCGGCCGCTGGTTGAAGGCACCGTGGCACGCGGGACGCTTCAGGAAGACGAAGCGTTCTTTACCGGAAAGATCGACAAAGCGACCGTGAAGGAGTTCCCGATCGCGGTCGATGAGGCGCTGGTGAATCGCGGCGAGGAGCGCTACAACATTTATTGCAGCCCCTGCCACGATAAAACCGGCGGCGGCAACGGGATGGTGATTCAGCGCGGGTTTGCCCGGCAGCCGCCGTCGTACCACATCGATCGGCTGCGGCAGGCCGACGTCGGCTACTTCTACGACGTCATCACCAATGGCTTCGGCGTGATGCCGGATTACCGGGCGCAGATTGCGCCGCGCGATCGATGGGCGATCGTCGCCTACATTCGCGCGCTGCAGTACAGCCAGCACGCACCATCGTCCGACGTGCCGGGAGGGGATCCGACGAAGGTTCCACAACAGCCGGCTGCCGGCGGTGAACACGCGCCGGGGAAAAACTGATCGCATGGATACACACGCAGTGACCACCGACGTACCGGCGCTGGCGCGACTGCAGCGTTGGGGACTCGTGGCCGGTTTCTGGGGATTGCTGGCGGGCGCCATCGGCGCCTTCCTCAATGTCGACCAGTTCCTTCGATCGTGGCTGATTGGCTTCCTCTTCTGTCTCGGGTTGACGATGGGATCGCTGGCGCTGCTGATGGTGCAGTACATGTCCGGCGGACAGTGGGGACTGGTCGCGCGCCGTGTGTTCGAGGCAGCCAGCCGTAATATTCCGTTCGTCGCACTCTTGTTCGTGCCGCTCGCCATCGGGTTACCGCGGCTGTATACGTGGGCAGCGCCGGAGGTCGATCCACACCTCGCACACTTCGTCCACGCCAAAGCCCCGTATTTGAACGTGCCGTTTTTCCTCACGCGAGCCGTGTTGTTCTTCGCCTTGTGGGCGCTCGCGTCGTGGCTGCTGAACGGGTGGTCGGTCGGTCAGGATCGCGGCGAAGTGGCAGTCCATCCCGCCGACACGAGACGTTTCCGAGTGGTCAGCGCGCCGGGGATTCTCATCTACGTCATCACGATGACGTTCGCCTCGGTCGACTGGATCATGTCGCTCGACCCGACCTGGTATTCGACCATCTTTGGCTTCATTCTCGTTGCCGGCCAGGGACTTGCCGGGCTCGCGCTTGCCATCGCTGTCCTCGCGGCGCTCAGCAACGTCGAACCGCTCGCCACCTATCTCAATCCACGACTGCATTTCCTCGATCTTGGAAAGCTGCTCCTGGCGTTCGTGATGTTGTGGGCGTACTTCTCGTTCTCGCAGCTGCTGATCATCTGGGCGGGGAACCTTCCCGAAGAGATTCCGTTCTTCTACAACCGGTTCCGCGGTGGCTGGCAGTACGTGTCGCTGATCATTCTGCTCGGCCATTTCGCGCTGCCATTCGTGCTGTTGCTCTCGCGCGATTTGAAGCGGCATCCGAACCTGCTGGCGAAGGTCGCGATCTTTGTTCTGTTGATGCGCGTCGTCGACCTCGTGTGGCTCGTCGAACCGATGTTCAAGCCGCACGAAGGATTCCCGATTCACTGGATGGACCTGGCGCTGCCGATCGGTCTGGCCGGCGTCTGGACGTTCCTGTTCGCCCGAAACCTGCGCAGCCGCGCACTCCTGCCACTCAACGATCCGTTCTTCAAGGAGGCCCTCGCGCATGACGGCCACTGATCCGCCGCTCGGCAGCGGGCATCATTACACCGATGAGGAGATGCACAACGAGGACGTCGCGCACGAGCATGGCGACGTCAACATCCGCACCGTCATCGTCTTCGGTATTGCCATCCTCGTTGTTATCGGGCTTTCAGCGGCACTGATGTACGGATTGTTCGTCGTGTTCGAGAAACAAGCCGTCTCGCGCGATCCACAGGCGTCGCCATTCCCCGCGACCAATAATGTGCCGCGCGGCCCGGGACTGCTCACCAATGAGCCGCAACACCTGCAGCAGTTCCTGCGCGAGGAGCAAGGCAAACTTTCCACCTATGGGTGGGTCAACCAGAGCCAGGGAATCGCGCAGGTTCCGATCGATGCCGCCAAGAAGCTCGTTGTCCAGCACGGTCTTCCGGTACGCGCGGATGCGCCGGACGACAAGACGCTTGGCACAAACGCACCGGCATTCGGTGAGTCGTCTGGTGGCCGCGGCATTTCGGTGAAGCGCGCCGCGCCCGCAGCAACGCCTGCGCCGGGAACTGAGCCCCAGCCCACTGCGAAGGAACCACAGGCGCCCGGGCAGGAGATCAAGAAATGAAGAAGCTCCTCCTCTTGCTGGCGCTGCTCGCGCTCGCCCAGCCGGTGCGCGCGCAGGGCCTCGCGCCCGATGATGCGGGAGATCCGGCCAAAGCAAAGCCGGGTGTGCTGAGCCAGATCGGGATTGATCAGCATCTGAACCAGCAGATTCCGCTTCACCTCGTTTTCAATGACGAGAGCGGACGCGAAGTGCAGCTTGGCGAGTTCTTCGGCAAGCGGCCCGTGATTCTGGCGATGGTGTACTACGAATGCCCGATGCTCTGCACGCAGGTGCTCAACGGCCTGGTAAGTGCGCTCGGCGTGATCAACTTCGACGTCGGTCGTCAATTCGATGTCGTCGCCGTCAGCATCAACCCGAAGGAAACGCCCGCGCTCGCTGCTCAGAAAAAGCAGGTGTACGTCGATCGCTACAAGCGGCCGCAGAGTGCGTCCGGCTGGCACTTCCTGACCGGCAAAGAGGAGAACATCAAGCAGCTCGCCGCGGCCATCGGGTTCCGCTATGCGTTCGATCCTGCGATTCAGCAGTACGCGCATGGCGCGGGCGTGGAGCTCCTCACGCCCAAAGGTGTTCTCTCGAAGTACTTTTACGGCATCGAATTCTCGGCTCGCGACATTCGTTTTGGCGTGATCGAGGCATCAGACGAGCGCATCGGAACGCCAATCGACGACGTGCTGCTGCTCTGCTACCACTACGATCCGTCGACCGGCAAGTACGGCGCGGCCGCACTGGGGGCGATTCGCATCGGCGCGGTCGCGACCATGCTCGGCCTCGGAACGTTCCTCTTCGTCAGCCTGCGTAAGGAGCGGGCAGGCCACTAACGATGTTCACGAATTTTCCGTTCTTCCCCGAGCAGGCATCAGCGCAGGCGGCGCAGGTCGACGGCCTGTACTTCTTCATGGTGGCGGTCACCGCCTTCTTCTCGCTGCTCATCGCGACAGTGCTGGTGATCACGGCCATCTACCATCGTCGCCGTCACGAGGACGAGGTGGGCGTCCAGATCCACGGGTCGCTGGCGCTCGAATTGC
Source organism: Vicinamibacterales bacterium (assembly GCA_035491715.1). Classification (GTDB taxonomy): domain Bacteria; phylum Acidobacteriota; class Vicinamibacteria; order Vicinamibacterales; family 2-12-FULL-66-21; genus JALZOC01. The sequence goes on from DATJKH010000110.1 coordinate 7,224, forward strand.
TGTGGACGGTGATCCCCTTCTGCATCACGATGGTGATGTTTACGTGGGGAGCAAAGGTCTTCTTCGACGCATATCGCCCGCCCGCGGGCGCGATGGAAATCACCATCGTCGGCAAGCAGTGGATGTGGAAGGCCCAGCACATGGACGGGATGCGCGAAATCAACGAGCTCCATGTTCCGGTGGGACGACCCGTCAAGCTGACGATGGGATCGGAAGATGTACTCCACAGCTTCTACATTCCGGCGTTTCGCGTGAAGGCGGATGTCATTCCGGGGCGATACAACGCGCTGTGGTTCACCGCGACCAAGCCGGGCAAATACCACCTGTTCTGCGCCGAGTATTGCGGCACCAAACACTCGGGAATGATTGGCTGGATCTACGCGATGGAACCCACCGAATTTCAGACCTGGCTCAACGGTGGTCCGACGTCGGATTCACCAGCGGCCGCGGGTGAAAAGCTGTTCACCGATCTTGTCTGCGTCAGTTGCCATCGGGACGACGCGCAGGCGCGCGGGCCACAGCTCAAGGGGCTGTTCGGGCACACGGTGCGCCTGCAGGGGGGCGGAACGGTGACCGCCGACGAGTCCTACATTCGCGAGTCGATCGTCAATCCGCAGGCGAAGATCGTCGAGGGCTTCGCGCCGATCATGCCGACGTTCCAGGGCATGGTCACTGAAGAGCAGGTGTTGCAGCTCATCGCCTACATACGATCGCTAGGGGCGCTTGCCCCGCCGCCGCCGGCATCCCCCGGTGCGGCGCCGCAGGTTCCGGGCAAGGACTAATCATGGAAACGGTGAATTATCTGAACAACGGCCATGGCCTGAAGTCGTGGCTGTTGACCAAAGACCATAAGCGCATTGCGCTGCTCTATCTCGTCTCGATCACGTTGTTCTTCGTGATCGGCGGCTTCTTCGCGATGCTCGTGCGTCTCGAGCTGCTGACGCCGGCCGGTGACCTGCTCACGGCCGAGACCTACAACAAGATGTTCACCATGCACGGCGTGGTGATGGTCTTCTTCTTCCTGATTCCCTCGATTCCGGCCGTCCTCGGCAATTTCCTGATCCCGATAATGGTGGGAGCGAAGGACCTCGCGTTCCCGCGAATCAACCTGCTGTCCTGGTACATTTACGTCGTCGGCGGCATCTTCACCCTCGTCGCGGCGCTGAGCGGCGGCATCGACACCGGCTGGACGTTCTACACGCCGTACAGCACGGCGGCAGCGAACGGACACGTGATCACCGCCGCCCTTGGCGTGTTCATCACCGGCTTCTCGTCGATCCTGACCGGCCTCAACTTCATCGTCACCGTGCACCGAATGCGGGCGCCTGGACTGACGTGGTTCCGTCTGCCGCTGTTCGTGTGGTCGCATTACGCGACGAGCCTGATCATGATTCTGGGCACGCCGGTCATCGCCATCACCGTGCTGCTGGTCGGCGCCGAACGCGCGCTGCATCTCGGGATCTTCGACCCGGCACTCGGTGGCGATCCGGTGCTCTTCCAGCATCTCTTCTGGTTCTACTCGCACCCGGCCGTCTACATCATGATCCTGCCGGCCATGGGTGTGATCAGCGAAATCGTCCAGGCGTTCACGCGCAAGAACATCTTTGGGTATTCGTTCGTTGCGTTTTCCTCACTCGCCATCGCGATCATTGGCTTCCTGGTGTGGGGACACCATCTGTTCGTCGCCGGGCAGTCGGTCTACTCCGGGATGATCTTCTCGTTTTTGAGCTTCTGTGTCGCGATTCCGTCGGCGATCAAGGTCTTCAACTGGACGGCCACCATCTACAAGGGGTCGGTCAGCTTCGATTCACCGATGCTGTATGCATTCGGTTTCATCGGGCTGTTCACGATCGGCGGCCTGACCGGGCTGTTCCTGGCGGCGATGGGACTCGACATCCACGTGCATGACACGTATTTCGTCGTCGCCCATTTCCACTACATCATGGTCGGCGGCGCGATCATGGGCTACCTTGGCGGATTGCATTACTGGTGGCCCAAGATTACCGGGCGGCTCTATCCGGAGGGCTGGGCCAAGTTCTCCGCGCTGATGGTTTTCTGCGGATTCAACCTGACGTTCTTCCCGCAGTTCATTGCCGGCTATCTCGGGATGCCGCGTCGTTATCATGCGTATCCCCCTGAGTTTCAGGTTCTCAACGTGGCGAGCACGCTTGGCGCGTCGATCCTCGCCGTCGGCTACGTCATCCCGCTCGTCTATTTCGCCTACTCGATGGTGGCGGGGGAAAAATCCGTGAACGATCCGTGGGGCGCGAGGGGACTGGAGTGGGAAATCCCGTCGCCGCCGCCAACCGAGAACTTCACGGTGAGTCCGGTCGTCACCGAGGGCACGCATCAGTACGTGCACCCGAGCCAGGAGGTCGGTCTTGCCTGACTCTCACCACGGGGAACATTTTCCCGGCCCGATTCACCAGCCGCCGCTCGTGGCGAACCTGGAGGCGATCCAGCCGCACGAGTTCGTGCATCTTCCGCATCATCCGAAGCTGCAGCACCACTTCGACGACATGGCGCAGCAGATTGATGCGTCGACGCTCGGGATGTGGGTGTTTCTGGTTACGGAGATCATGTTCTTCGGCGGTCTGTTTACCGCGTACCTCGTCTACCGCCACGCGTATTCTGAAGGGTTCGCCGAGGCCAGCCATCACCTGAACGTCACGTGGGGGGCGGTCAATACGATCGTCCTGATCGTGAGCTCGCTGACGATGGCGCTGGCGGTCAGGTCGGCACAGATTAGTGCGCCGGCGAGGACCCAGGTCGCGTGGATCGCCGCGACGATGGTGCTCGGCGCCGCATTCCTGGGCGTCAAGGCGATCGAGTACACCGACAAGTTCACGCACCATCTCGTGCCCGGACCCAATTTCCATTGGGAAGGCAAGCATCCGGCGCCAGCACAGATTTTCTATTCGCTGTATTTCTGCATGACCGGTTTGCACGCCCTGCACATGATTATCGGGTTGGGAATCATGACGGTCATCGGCATCATGGCGTGGCGGCGGCAGTTCGACGCCGACTACTACACGCCGGTCGAAATCGCCGGGCTCTACTGGCACTTCGTCGACATCGTCTGGATCTTCCTTTTCCCGCTGCTCTATCTCATCGGCGGTCACTTCACGGAGTGAGGCTCGCATAATGGCAGACGGTCAGGGACACTTTGGTCACGCGCACATCGCGCCCCCGAGCATGTATTACGCCGTGTTCGCGGCGTTAATCGTCGGAACCGTGCTCACAGTCGCCGCCGCCAAGGTCGATATGGGCGTCCTCAACAACGTCGTCATGCTCTTGATCGCATGCACGAAGGCGACGCTGGTCATCCTCTTTTTCATGCACGTTCGATGGGCCTCGCGACTGACCTGGGTGGTCGCGATGGCCGGATTCTTCTGGCTCCTGCTGCTCTTCGCCATCGTCGGCGATTACATGAGCAGAGGATGGGTTCCGGGCACACTGCGTTAGCCCGCGCCTCCGCCTTCGCCGCTTCGCGGTTGCGGCGCGACCAGCCTTCGGCTGGCTTGACCCTCGTCCCGGTTCGTGAATAAGATTGCCGCACTCATCGACCGGATTTCGGCGTTCCCCCCGTTCGGCGGATTCGTGGAGTCGAAGATGCGGCGTCACAGTTTGAGCGTGGACTCGCGGCTTGGGGAACTTTCCTCCAACGTCCCGGAGTCCTAAGCATTGACTCAAAGTATTCCGCGCAAACTGATCATCCTGCTCGCTCTCGTTGCTGTTCTCGTGACAATCGCGGGGACCAGGAGAGCCGTGCACGCACAGACACCAGCTCCACAGGCAGACGCGGCGGCGCAGGCCAAGGCGAAGCCCTACGAAGAAGCGGAGTATCGGCAATTTCCAAAGATTGGCAGTCGTGTCGCCATCTGGGCAGTTGCGCAGCTCCATCTTCTGTTTGCTGCCTTCGTTCTTGCCGTTCCGCTGTTTGCGTTCATCATCGAGGTCATCGGCTACAAGACCGGGGATCTCCGCTACGACCGTCTCGCCTATGAGTTCACCAAGCTTCTCTCAGTGTCGTTCTCGCTGACGGCGACCTTCGGCGCGGCACTCACGTTCATGCTCATCGTCCTGTATCCGAAGTTCACGAACTATCTGATGAGCGTGTTCTCGCCGACGTTTCTTCCCTACGTCCTGCTCTTCTTTGCTGAGGCATTTTTCCTTTACACCTACTACTACGGGTGGGGAAAGTTCCATCCGCTCACGCATCTCGGCCTCGGCCTCGGTCTCAACGTCGTCGGCACGGCGATTATGTTCATCGCCAATGCCTGGCTCACGTTCATGATGTCGCCGCGCGGGATTTCCGACGCCGGGGCGGTGCTATCGGTGCGCGAGGCGATCTTCAACTACACGTGGATGCCGATTAACGTCCACCGTGTGATCGCCAACGTCGCGTTCGGCGGATCGGTGGCGGGAGCCTACGCCGCGTTCAAGTTCCTCCAGGCGGAAACCGACGAGGAGCGCGCGCACTACGACTGGATGGGTTACATCGGGAATTTCGTCGCGATCAGCGCGTTCTTGCCGCTCCCGTTCGCCGGGTACTGGCTCGCGAAGGAAATCTACGCATTCTCGCAAACCCTCGGTTTGACGATGATGGGCGGGGCCTTCTCGTGGCTGTTCATCATCCAGGCGGTCTTGATCGGCAACCTGTTCCTCGCCGCCAATTACTATCTGTGGCTCGGCATGGGTCGCGTCGAGGGGCCGCAGCCGCTTCAGAAGTTCATCAAGTATCTGCTGATCGGAATCACGCTCTGCTTCATGGTCTGGGCAACGCCGCGCTCGATCATTGCGACGGTCTCTGAGATCCGCGCGATGGGCGGATCGTCGCACCCGATCCTCGGCTATCTGGGTGTGATGTCGGCAAAGAACACGGCCGTCAACATTCTGATCCTGACGACGTTCATGAGCTTCCTGCTCTATCGCCGCACCGGGAAAGTTGCCACGGTGCCGTGGGCGAAGAAGGGGCACACGGCGCAGCTCGCGATCTTCGCGCTGGTGGCGCTATTCGTGATCTTCCTCGGCGTCTACGGTTACTTCGTCGAGGCGACGGTCCGGATCAAGCTGTCGGTGCCGCAGGTGCTGTCGGTCCTTTTCGCGATGATCGCCATCACCGCAATCGACGTTTTTCTGTTCCGCGGAGCGCGGAGGACGGGTGAAGTGCGCTGGGGCAGGATGCCGGCGATCTCGCAGTATGTGCTGATCTTCATCGCCGTCACATTTACCTGGCTCATGGGACTGATGGGCTATGTCCGTTCCGGACTGCGCCAGCACTGGCACGTCTACGGTGTCATTCGCGATCGATCGGTGGACGCGTTTACCCCGACGCTTGGCTTCGCGACCAAGGTGGTTTCGGTCACGGTCCTTTTGTTCTTCCTGCTCATCGGCGTCGTGTTCTGGATCTCGAGCCTTCACGACCGGCCCGACTTCAAGCGACGAACTCGCATCGGAGAAGAGCCCTCGCCGGAGTACCCAGTGCCCCATGCGCACGCACCGAGGCCAACGAAGTCATGAGAGTGCCGCTCATTCTTCGCATCGGCGCCCTCATTGTCGCGACGACCGGGTTCTACACCTATGTCGGGCAGATGGTCCCGCAGAAGGAGGTGCAGGCTCCGAAGGAGACCGATCTGTCAGGCAACGTGAGCACGGCGGACATGATCCAGATCGGCCGCACGATCATGGAGGGCAAAGGCCTCTGCCTGACCTGTCACACCATCGGCAAGAGCGGAGCGCTGCGGTTCCCCGACCTCGCGGGAGTCGATACCCGCGCCAAAACCCGCGTTGCCGGACTGAATGACGTCGAGTACTTGGCTCAGTCAATGTACGAACCAACCGCTTACGTCGTGCCCGGATTTCCGCCCGCGATGCCGCCGATCAACAAGCCTCCGATTGGTCTGACCGATCAGGAAATCCTCTGCGTCATCGCCTACCTGCAGACACTCGGCGGAACGCCGACGGTTACCTTGCAGACCAAGCACCACTACAACAGTGGCGCGGCTGCACCTGCGCCTGCACCCGGTGCGCCACCGAAGGGGACTCCGTAATGAACCTCATCGTCCTCCTCGTGGTGGTAGCGGTCCTCGCGGTCCTTCGCTTCCGCCGTACGCCTCTGTTGGTGTGGGCGGCGGCGTGGTGGATCGGACTCTACGTGCTTCTTCGGTTCGGATTCACGGCGCCGATTCCCTCCTCGGTCGTTTCGATCTACATGGGAATCGTTTCCCTCGCTGTTTTGGCGTACATGTCTTCCAGCCAGCAGCGCCGAGAAGAGATCTCCCGCCCGCTCGTGCGGTTCATGACCGAGAAGCGATACACCGCGTTTCTCGCAGCGGCGGTGATCGCGATCCCGGCGCTCGCAGCCGCGAACGTCTACGTCAAGATGAGCGTGCCGCTGCAGCCACCGCTTTTCTCGCGCACGGTGCATCCGGCGTCTCCGTCGGAGATTACGGTTCACGACAAGAAGATTGACCTTGATGCCGGAGAGAATCCGTTCCGGCCGCTCGAGACGTCAAATCCGGCAGAGTTTCGCAAGCACGTCGAGCACGGACGCGAGGTCTTCTACCGGAATTGCGTCTTTTGTCACGGCGACAACCTGTCGGGGAACGGCATGTTCGTGCATGCGCTCGATCCGATCCCCACCAACTTCGCCGACAAGGGCACGATCGCGATGCTCCGCGATACGTTTCTCTTCTGGCGGATTTCCAAGGGAGGCCCCGGGCTTCCCGAGGAAGGGGGACCCTGGGACACGGCGATGCCAGCGTGGGAAAAATTCCTGAAGGAAGACGACATCTGGGACGTGGTCCTCTTTCTCTACGACTTCACCGGGCAGAAACCTCGCGCGAAAGAGGAGGCCGCACACCAATGACCTCTCGCGTGGTATCGCGCGGCTGCCTCGCAGTGCTCGTCGGCGTCTTAACGGCCGCACCCGCGGGATGGGGGCAGGTGTCGGCTCAAGATGTCGGCACTGAATCGCAACGCGAGTCGGGCAAGCAGCTCTACCTGAAATACTGTTCGCAGTGCCACGGAGAGAAAGGCGACGGAGAAGGGTACGCCGCGGTCCATCTCCGTCCGCGGCCGCGTAACTTCACGATGGGCAAGTTCAAGGTTCGCACAACGCCAAACGGAGCCCTGCCAACACACCAGGATCTCGTCAACATCATCCGCCGCGGCATGCCCTACACGTCCATGCCGGCGTGGCCTGACTTCTCGGATCAGCAAGCGTCGGACCTCGCGTACTTCCTCACGACGTTCTCTCCCGAGTTCTCGAATAAGGACAACGCGCCAAAGGCAGTTGAGTTGCCGGGTGCGCCGAGGTCGACCAAGGAAACAATCGAAGCGGGGAAGAAGCTTTACGAAGAGACGGGCTGCCCGCGCTGCCACGGGTCGCTCGGTCGAGGTGACGGACCATCGGCCCCAACTCTCATGGACGACTGGGGACACCCGATACGACCGGCCGACCTGACGCAGAGTTGGACGTTCCGCGCGGGATCATCGCGCGAAGACATCTTCCGGACGATGACCACGGGGATGAACGGTACACCCATGCCGTCGTTCCAGGACGGCCTGACAACCGAGCAACGATGGGCGATCACCGACTTCATCGCCTCTCTCTCGGGCGACAAGGGCCCCGGGTATACGAACCTCGTCATCGCGAAGCACGTCAAGGAACCGATTGATGTCGCCAAAGGCGCTGCGAGCTTCGCCTCCGCACCCGTTGCGCGTCTTGCACTCGTCGGTCAAATCATGGAACCAGGTCGCTCGTTCCATCCGCCTGCGACCAGCGTCCTGGTTCAGGCCATTTACGATGCCGATTCGGTTGCGCTCCTCGTGCGATGGCACGACATGAGTGCGCAGAAAACTGGCAAGAACGGACCGTCGCTTCCGGTGCCGGCAGAGGAGGAAGAGGAACCCGCGGCCGCGGCACCTGCAGGCGGCAGCGCCGGTGGTTCGAGCTCGAATCCGTTCGGCGATATGGAAGCTGCGCCGGCTCCGGCCGGTCAGGCTCAGCCGCCCAAAGACCCGTTTGCCGAGGACACGACCGCACCGGCAGCGGCCGCTTCAGAGTTTTCCGACGCTGTCGCGATTCAGATTCCGTCACAAACACCCAGTAGCGCGCGCAAGCCCTACTTCATTTTCGGAGACTCCCAGAATTCGGTGGATCTCTGGTTTTTCGATTTGGCTGGAAACGCTCCTGCCCAATTCACCGGTAAGGGAAGCGCGGATATCAGTGCCAAAGACAACGGCAACGTAACCGGAGTCGCCACCTACGACCAGGGCGAGTGGTCGGTCATCTTCAAGCGGCCACTTCGACCGGAGTCAGCTGCCACATTCACTCCCGGGGAGTTTCTGCCGGTTGCTTTCTCCGTCTGGGACGGCTTCTCGCGTGAGCGTGGCAACCGGAGAGGCCTGTCGCTGTGGTACTCCATCTACGTCGAACCCGAAAACGTCCCATCAGCCGCCGGTCCGATGATCAAGACTGCACTCGTGATTCTCATCATCGAGCTGGCCCTGATTGGATTCGTACGTTGGCGCCAAAAACATCCAGGGCGCGATGATTTGCCCAGACAACAGCCGGCTACGAGTGTGTAAGCACGCGCAGCATTTTGGAGAAGCAAATGTATAAAAGCATTTACGTCCCCGTCGACAACTCAGACCACTCGAACCGGGCTGTGGCGTGCGCCGTCGGGTTGGGAAAGGCATATTCGGCGAAACTGGTCGGCTGCCATGTGTACGCGGCGAAGCTGCACGACTATCGCTTCCGCCAGATGGAATACACGCTGCCCGAGGAATACATCGACGAGGTCGAACTCGAGCGGCAGCGAAAGATCCACGACAGCTTGATCACGATGGGCCTCAAGCTCATCTCCGACAGCTATCTCGACGGCATGTCGCGGCTGTGCGGAGACTCCGGCATTGCGTTCGAGCCGCGGATGATGGACGGAAAACATCACACGGAGATCCTGAAGGATCTCGCCGGTTCACACCACGATCTCGTCGTCATCGGTGCCCTGGGGATCGGACGCGCGCGCGATAGCGTAATTGGATCGGTCTGCGAGCGCGTGGCCCGTCAGTCCGACCGCGACGTGTGGGTCGTCAAGCACGTTCCTGAACCCGGCGAGCCAGATCGGGACACGATCCTCGTCGGCGTCGATGGCAGTCCGCAATCTTTCGGCGCGCTGATGACGGCGACTGACCTGGCCCGCACATTCGGCAAGAAAGTTGAAGCCATCGCCGTCTACGATCCCTATTTGCATTACTCGGTCTTCAACGGCATCGTCAATGTCCTGACTGAGCAGGCGGCGAAGGTTTTCCGCTTCGAGGAACAGAATCAACTCCACGAGGAGATCATCGACACCGGCCTGGCGCAGATCTATCAGTCGCATCTCGAAGTCGGCGAGCGCATGGGAACCGAAGCAGGCGTTGCGATCAAGAAAACGCTTCTCGACGGCAAGCCCTTCCAGAAAATCATCGACCACGCGCGCAAGACCAATCCATGGCTGATCGTCCTCGGACGCATTGGCGTTCACAGCCCGAAGGACGAGACCGGCCTGGGCAGCAACGCCGAGAACATTCTGCGCGCGGCACCGTGCGATGTGCTTCTTTCGACGCGCCTCGAAGTGCCGCGCCTCGACGTGCGCGCAGAAGAGACCGTCCGATGGACGCCAGAGGCCGAAGCGCGGATGCAGCACGTGCCCGAACAGGTCAAGGGCATTGCGCGCACCGGAGTTCTTCGGCTGGCGCTCGAAAAGGGTCACTCGGTGATCACCAGCGCGGTGATCGACGACGCCATGGATCGCTTCATGCCGAAGAGCGCGTCGGTGGCAACCCAGGCATTGGCCGAAGCGGTGGCCCTGGAACGCGCGAAGTCGGGCCCAGTTTCGATGTGCCGGTCCTGCGGCGTCACCGCGACGCAGAGTGATCCTGTGAAGTGCATCGTCTGCGGTGCCGCGGATTTCGAAGTCATCTCGCGCGAGATGATCGAGAAAATCGCAGAGGTCGAAGGCGGTCTGCAGGAGGAAACCACCTACGACGGCCGTAAGCTTCGATGGTCCGAGGACGCGCGCAAGGGCCTCTGGACCATGAAGAACGCCTATCAGCGTCGTCGCGTGAAGGCGCGCGTGGAAAAGCGCGCGCGAATGATGAAGCTCGATGCGATCACGCTCGACTTCGCGCGGCAGGTGATCGAGGAGGAGACGGGAAGTCCTCTCGACATTCAGAGCAGCCCTGTTATCGCGGCGATGGAGGCGAAGCTCGTCGCTCGCGACGACAAGAAGAATCCTTTAATCTCGACGTTCGCGTGGACCGACGACGCCGCGCAGCGGATCCTGCGGGTCCCGGCCGGCTTCATGCGGAACAAGACGCAGGAGCGGATCGAGGAGCTTGCGCGGGAACGCGCGGCAACCACGATCGATTTGACGCTGGTCGAAGACGGGATCGAGATCGGCAAGAAGATGATGGCCGAGATGATCTCCACCTACTCGGGTCCTCCATCGACCGGTGCCAAGCCGGACGCCGCGGCAGCCCCGGCGAACGGCAACGGCAAAGGCTATCTCAACGAGGTGAGTCCGCTGACCGCGGCGGATGAGTAGTTATCGCTTCTGCCGCACTGACGACATCGGGCTCCTGGTCGACGCGCTGAACCACTGCTGGTCGCCCTATTTTCCCGACGACCCGCCGATGACGGCGGCGTCGTTCAAGCGATCGATTCGCGATCTGCAGATCTGGTGCAGCAGCTGCATGGTCGCCTTCTCAGGCCCCGAGCCGATCGGCGTGCTGATTGGCGCAAAGCGACCGTACGCGACCCTGATCCACAAGATCGCTGTCCATCCGGGTCACGTGCGACAGGGTCATGGCCGGCATTTGCTCACCTCACTTGGATCAAAGCTCGCGATCCTCGGCCCGCCGCGCATGGTCGCTGAAATTCCGGAAACTCTTGCACCGGCGATCGGACTGTTCGAGTCGTGCGGATACGTCCGCGAAACGCACCTTGCGGACTGCGTGTCACAGAGTGAGGATCTGACTCGCAGCGACGACCCGCGATCGGCCACCGCAAGCGAACACGATGGTCCCCTGTTTATTCCGATTACCGTCGATGACCTTGCCGCCAATGGTCTGCTGGGAGCGGACCAGAGGCAACATTGCTGGGAACGCTCGGTCGAGACGCTCACCGCAAGGAAGGACGACATCGAGGGAATCGCGCTGGCATCCGACGAACGGATCGAAGCCTACCTTCTTTACATCAAGCGGGAAGACGAAGCGCAGATTGTCGCGCTCCACTCGACCATCGCAGACACCGGAACGCGCGTGAGGCAGCTGCTCTTCCGCTTACGCTCGCTCGGCTACACGACGTTCCGGTTTCCGAAAGTCGAGCCAGCGGAGATCTCGAGCCTGGCACTGGAGACGTCTGGGTTCGGTCAGTCACGGCGGTATCTCCGGTACGCAGGGACGGCGCGGTCCGAGTGATCGCACGTCGCTCATTCGCCCCTGAGCGCGGTCATCGGATCGACGGCCGTCGCCGTCCTGGCTGGAATCCACGACGCGACGAGCGCCACGCCGACCAGGAGCACCGCGGAAAGTGCGATCGTCGCCGGATCCAGTGGCTCGACGCCGACGAGCAGGCCGGTCAGCAGTCGGGAGAGAGGTAGAGCCGCGAGACCACCGATCGTGAGGCCGATCACCGCCATGGTTGCGCCTTCCCCGAGGATCATGCGCAGAATCGTGGCCCGCTTGGCGCCGAGGGCGAGGCGAATGCCGAGCTCGTTCGTGCGCTGACTGACTGAAAACGCGAGGACGCCGGCAACGCCAACGGTTGCAATCGCGAGCGCAAGCAGCGCAAACAGGCCGATCAGTGTCGCATTGAGCCGCTGCGGCGCGATCGACTCGTCTCGGATCTCCTCGAGCGTCTGCACGTGGTCGATCGGCCGGTTCGGATCGAGCTGCCGGATCGTTTCGATGACGTGCGGCGTCAGGCTGCCGGGCGAGCCGGCCGTTCGCAGGAGCAGAGTTGATACCGGGGTCGATTGCGTGTCGAGCTGATACAACGTGTGCAACGGGGTCTCGGTGATGCCGTCGGACCGGTTGTCGGCGGCAACGCCGACGATTTCAGCCGGCTGCGTCCAGTTACCGTTGAACTGCTTCCAGCTGATGTGTCGACCGACGGCCTCATGGTTCTTGAAGTAGAACCGCGCCATCGACTCGCTCAGGATCACGACCCGCGCGGAATTCGCGCCATCTGTCGCCTGAAACGATCGTCCCTCTTTGATCCGTGCCCCGATCGTCTCGAAGTACCCCGTGCTGACGATGCGGGTGGTTGTGCGTGGAGTCGAGCCAGCGGCGTCAGGGTCGCCGCCATCGACGCGGATCTGCTGCTGGAACGGGAACGATCCGACCAGTGGCGCGGCCGATGCCAGGGCCGCGCCCTGGACCGCGGGTTCGGTTCTCAGCCGCTCGAGCACGTCGCGGCTGAACTGCACGCGCCGGTCGCGATTCGGCACGCTGAAGTCCGGGGCCTGGAGGCTGAGCACGTTCGCCAGGTTGAATCCCGGATCGATGGCGTAGAGACGAAGGAGCGTGCGGGTAAGCAGCCCGGCGCCAATGAGCAGCATGAAGGACGCGGCCAACTGACTGACGACGAGGATGCGCTGTGCGCGTCGGCGACCTGTGCTCCCGGTGGCGCGTCCTCCGGCCCCGGCCATCGCGCGGACCGGGTCACTCACAAATGTCAGCCGTGGCGCCCAGGCAAAAACGAGGGCCATCGCGATCGACACGACGAGCGTGAAGCCGAGCACCCAGCCATCGAGCTCAATCTCGCCGGTCCGCGTCGTGAACCGCCCGGCGTAAGCGATGAGCAGATCGAGCCCTGACACCGCAAGTACAAGACCGAGCGCACCGCCGAGTACGGAGAGCACCAGGTTCTCGGCGAGAAGCAGACGGCGCAACACTGAGCCGCCGGCACCGAGTGCGGCGCGGATTGCCATCTCCCGCTCGCGCTGCACCAGGCGCGTGAGCGTTAAATTCGCGACGTTGGCGCAGGCGATAACCAGCACGAACACGGTCGTCACCATCAATATCATGAGCGTCGGCCAGGCCTTGGCGGTCAGCTCGTCTTTCCATGGGGTCACAACCGTGTCGAACCCCTGTGCGGCCGGATACGCGCCGGAATAGCTGGCGTGCAGCCGTCTGGCGACTTCCCGGAGCTCGGCCTGCGCGGCAGCAGCCGTCTGTCCCGGAGCCAGGCGCGCGTAAACGTCCGTCATCCGATGCTCCCGCTCGTTCTGCATCGACGCGCCGACGTAGTGGTCGTTGGCCGCGTAGTTGACGTAAAAGTCCTGCTTCCGCTGCGTCGCGTAATGCGATCCGGGTGCGAGGACGCCGACGATCTGCGCCTTCTTCACGGTGAGATCGAGCATCTGGCCGACGACACTTGGATCGGCGCCGAACACCCGCTGCCAGTACGCGTAGGTGAGCACCACGACCGGGGCCGCCGTCTTGCCTTCGTCGGATTGCAGGAGCAGCCGCCCAAGCTGTGCATGCGCGCCCAGCATCGGAAAGAAATTCGCCGTCACCAGTCCGCCGGTCGCGCGATGGGGATCACCGCGCCCGAGTACGTTGAACGTCCAGTCGCCGAACTCGACGAACTGGTCGATTGTCGTCGCCGCCGCGCGATACTCGCCGACCTCAACGAACGAGAATCCTGTGTCCTCGATTCCAGCCGACGTCTGGGGCTGCCGGAGGTGCATGATGCGGTCGGCATCGGGATACGGCAGCGGCCGCAGCAACACGCCGTTGATGACGCTAAAAATCGCCGTGTTTGCGCCGATGCCAAGACCCAGCGTCAGGATGAAGGCGAGCGCGTAGCCGGGCGTCCGGCGCAGGCTGCGCAGGGCAAGACGGATGTCGTTGGTCATGCGGACCTCGTTTCTGTAGACGCTCGACAGGAGCAACGGAGGTGCCGTCAGGGCCGCGTGAAATCTGTGGCTTTATGAAGCGACGACCCGCAAATCTGGCCGATGTCGAGACGAGGCTGGTCGAATTCGGACACTCTTTTTGTCCCGGACAGTCGACCGAGGCGCTGACCTTTCACCGCTGGGCACTCACCTACGGGTATGCGAGGAAGCTCGCTCGTTTGTTGCCGGCGTGCTCTCCGTAGGTATCAGTCAGGCTGTAACGCGAGAATCCGGCGGTGCGAATCATCGCTTCGAGACACGGCAGGTTCGGCCCCCACCAGTTCGTCGGGTCGTTATTCAACTCGGACCCTTCGTAATAAACCGCATAGGGCAACCCGCGGCCGAAGGTCTCGTTGATGTGTCCTTCGATCAGGGCTACCTCGCGGGTGACACGTCGCACGCGTTTTAGCCCCTCGAGCGGGTTCTGCAGATGGTAGAAGACGCCTGCGAAGTGGACGAAGTCGAACGGTTCAAGCTCCAGGAATTCAGGCGACATCAGATCGAGCTTTCGATACTCGATCGGATAGACCCTGTTGTCCAGCAAGAACCGGAGGCCCGGCGTCTGCTGATCGTCGGTCGAGAGCACACGCTGGGCGCCCCGCTGCCGGCCGACAATGCTGTAGAACCCGTCGGCGCAGCCGATATCAAGCATCGTCTTGCCGGTGAGGTCGACGGGGAACTTCCACTTGACCAGTTCCTGCTGCTGCTGCGCCATCGCTTTGTTGCCGGGGGTGATGCCGCCACCCGGAAACGGGATGGAGTGAAACCAGAACAGCACTTCTTTCTGTGCCCGCTCGAACACCTCGCCACTCGTCTGGTTCGCTGTCGCGATCAAGGCTGGAGAGAGCGAGTCCACGCCCGGGCGAAATCTCGGCGCGATGGCTCGACGCGCCCAGGCGGGGACGATCTTTCGAAGCTGCCGCTGCCAGCTCGCGTTGGTCGGCATCATGGGATCCAGGCTGGTTTCGTCCCGGCCCCTCCGCGGGGTCCGTACTCCGGCAGCGGCTGACCAACTTCGTAGGCTCCGAGATCCGGGGCCCGGCCGGCAAACCCGTCGTTCACGTTGGGAATCCTCACTCCCGCATCGACAGCCTTGCTGCCGGCCTTCAATTTGAAATTCAGATCGGGAGCTGCGTAAGGCTTGCCGTAGTTGCCGGCCGCCGGCGGCGGGTTCGGCGGTTGAAGGCTTTCGAAGATGTCATAGTCGATTTCGATGCCGTGCGTCTCGTGGCCAGTGGTGGCTGCCAGTTCCGCGAGCGTCTTGAACCGCTGCGGCTGCGCCTGTGCGTAGTCGGTAAGCACCGGAGGTTTCGCACCGATCCAGGTGTAGTTCTGCTCGACCCCTTTGTTCGGTCGAAATCCGTCGTAGTCGTAGGTCGAGTAGGTCGTCGGCCCACCGAGTGATGCGATGCCGCTCTGCCGATCGGTGCCGAGAAACAGGTTGTTCGCGAAATGGGCGTTCGACACCTGCTGGTTCGTGCTGTCTTCCGCGATGATCGTGTTGTGGTAGACGATCACGCCGGCCGGATTGCTGAACTTCAATGCGACAGGCGTGTTGTAGACGACGTTGCGGATGTAGTACGCGGGTCCACCGAAAATCGGCTGCGCGCTCAGGCCCGTATGCGCGGCGTTGAGGCCGCGATTGCGCATGATGCGGATGTTGTGCACCCCGCCGTCCCCTTCGATGAAGTCGTCGCCGGTGACATAAATGTCATTGTTGTAGATGTCGATCGCGACCGCCCAGTCCTTGCGATTGGGATCGGGTACACCGTGTGTCGAAATCGTGATGCCGTCATGAAAGAATGCGACGGCGTTGTGTGCGATCGTGTGGCCCGAGCCGTACACCTTGATCGCGTAGTAACTGTTAATCGGATGCGCGCCATAGATACCGGGACTCGCCCAGCCTAGCGTGCGATAGTGATCGTCGCGGCCGATGAAGACGTTGTCGACGAGATAGAAGCCCGTCGATCCCGCGAACTGAGTCTCGATGCCGATCCCGACACTCTCGAAGCGGCAGTTCCTGACCGCGAGCCCGACCGCGCCTGCGACATCTTTGACGCCGGCCCAGAAGGCCACTTCGGTGTTGCGAAAGGTGATGCCTTCAAAGATGTGGTACGCCGATCCCATCACGTCGAACAATCGGAACGCGCCGTCGCCGTCGAAGATCACCTCGCCGTCCCCGGCCGATTTGATCGCGATCGGTTTCTCCGCGGTGCCCTTCGCGGTCAGCAGATAGGTACCGTCGAACGTCAGGCCGTACGGATCGACGTAGTTGTGCCGATCGCCCTTGTACAGACCGGCATGAACGAGAAACGTATCGCCAGGCTCCGCCTTGTGGAGCGCGACAACGTTCCAGTCGCCGGTGCCGACATAGCCGTTGTAGGCAGCCATCAGGCCGGTGAAGTTCGGAGTCTCCTTGGGTCGATTCGCCGGCCAGGTCAAGGGATAGACGTGGAACGTGCGCCCACCGGTCGCGCCCTTCGGCTCCGCGCGCGTGCGCACCCTCGCGTTCTGGACCGCCGTTCCCGACACGCCGTCCGGATCCTTCATCGTCAAACGAACCTCGTATTCGGTATCGGGCTGAAGGTCGAGGATGCTTCCGGCAAAACGGTCGGGGACCGTGTACGGCGCGCGCATGATCCGCTCGCCGCCCATCCGAAGCAGCGGCATGGCGTTCTTCCACGCTGTCTGGCCTGAGGGCCGATAGCTGACCTCCACGGTCGCGTTGCGATTCTCGTCGCCGGTGATGTCCCACTCGAATCCGAGGCAGATCAACGTCGCTGGCTCGATGACGAACTGGCCGGCCGTTACGGGGTGCGTTGCCCGCGCAGTTGGCGTGACGACGGCCAGCGCGAGCACGACGAGGATAGTTTTCATCGAGAGATCCTCCGGCACGGCCGTCAAGACGTTCGGCGCGCGCGGGTCGAACGCAAAGGCGCCGGCGTCGGACCGCTGGCGGCACTCAACAATCGGCGTTTGGCGACTGCGAGGTAGAAGTTTGATACATCTACGCCGACGGAGCGACGTCCAAGAAGTTGCGCGGCAACTAATGTCGTACCCGATCCGACAAATGGATCAAGCACGCGATCGCCCTCGACCGTGGATAACGCGATGCAGCGCGCTGGTAACATTGTTGGGAACTGCGCTCCGTGACCGTCCATTCCCGTCGCCGTCGAGAAGTGCCAGACGTCGGTGAGTTTCTCGGCCTCGTAGCGAGGATTGCGCCCACCCAGCGATTCGGGCAAATCGAGGAATGCTTTCTTGTTGAACGTCGGGCTCCGTTGCTTCGATACGTGGATGACGTACTCGACCTCGCGCGTGGCGCGTGTTTCGACCGTTTCCGGCAACGACCCATTCTTCTTCCAGGAGATGACACTCTTCACGTAGTACCCGATTCTCGACAGTCGAGTCGCGACCCGGCCGGGAATCCCACACTGCTCGCCGTCTTTCAGATATGCGTGCCCCGCGCTGTAACGACGACACGCGTAGTCTCCCCACCCCCGGGTTTCATTGCCGCGCATGGCGTTGAGCGTCTCTGAAGCGTTACTGCGAATCTGCGTTCGTGTGTTGAACACATCCATCAGGTTCCAGAAGATGGACCCTTGATTTCGCAGGACGCGTTTCAGCAAGTACAGGATCTCGACTGTATGTCGAATGAACCCTTCCGGCGTTTGTTCATGACCAAGAGGACATTCTTCACCGTCAGCCCACGTGTGGGCGAAGTGTTCCTCGTAGAGGCGGGTTCCCCAATACGGGGTCGACGTCACAATGCATTGAACGGAGGCGTCGGGGAATGTCGGAATCAGGTCAGCAGCGTTACCCTGAATCAGCTCGTGATCGCCAACCGTCGAGCACTGTCCGGACCGATTGGGCTTCGGCTTCGTGGTGGCCTGCGCGATCAGGTACGGGGGAATCTGGCTCCGCGGTACGAACGTCTCGGCGAATGCGTCTTGATCGAGCAAGAGGAGCACCTGCTCCAATGTCACTCGACCGCCGGCCCACTTCGGAATCACCTGTCGCACAAATGATTCGCTCATCCCGACGAGCGGCGCGACGAGATCGATGTCGAAAGAAAGCGCGAGGTCCGACTCGCGGTAATCGCGCCGCAGTGATGCCACGGGAGACCGTGGGTGAATGTCTCTCATGCTCCGACGCCTGCTCTCCGCCCGGCGCCGCATCAGATTACACCACGGCAATGTGCCCGCGGAACGGTGTAAGCTAGGCAGCCTTGA
Organism: Vicinamibacterales bacterium; assembly: GCA_035491715.1. Classification (GTDB taxonomy): domain Bacteria; phylum Acidobacteriota; class Vicinamibacteria; order Vicinamibacterales; family 2-12-FULL-66-21; genus JALZOC01. Next base: position 25,408 of record DATJKH010000110.1, read on the forward strand.
GAATGACAGCACAATGAAGCGGTACCACGACATCGTCGGTGACGGCGGGTCCCGCGTTCTGGAGCAAGTTGCCGAACAACGGGGCCGTATTGCAGACGGACTCGCCGGGGTGCGCCATCTGTTGGCGGTCGGTTCCGGCAAGGGAGGGGTCGGCAAGAGCACGTTGACCTTTCACCTCGCGACTGCGCTGCGGACTCGAGGACTGCGCATCGCGATCCTCGACGCCGACTTCAATGGTCCGTCACAGGCCCGCATGGCGGGGGTCCAGAATGCCACGTTCGTTCCCGGCCTCAACAAGGCTGCGCTCCCGCGAACAAGCAACGGAATCGGCATCTTTTCAATGGGATCGGTGATCCCCGAGCCGCAGGCGCTCGACTTCACCAGCACGACGGCTGGCGAGAGCCATACGTGGCGCGCCACCAGAGAATTCGCACTCCTGGGCGAAATCCTCGGATCGTTCGAGTGGGGAACGCTCGATGTCTTGATGTTCGATCTGCCGCCGGGAGCTGAGCGCACGGTCCAGTACGCCGACTTTCTCGGGCCTAACGCTTCGTTCCTCCTCGTGACAATTCCCTCTGAAGTCTCACGTGGCGTTGTCGCGCGCTCAATCGCGGCGCTTTCGAATCGTCGCAATCGCGTGCTCGGTTTCGTCGAGAACATGAGCGGCTACTACTGTCGCGACTGTAACGCGATCAAGCCGCTGTTTTTCTCGACCGGATCGTCCAGCTTGGACATCCCCTGCCTCGGGGTGGTTCCATTCGATCCCGAGCTCGCGCGCCACTGCGATCGAGGAATCCCTCTCACAGATCTGCCCGCGACACCCGCGGGCCGCGCCCTGGACGATGTGGCGCAGCAACTTCTCGACACGCTTGAACTGACTCCGGAGTCTCCACGATGAAGTTCCTTTGCGTCCCCTGCGATAGCCCGATGAAGCTGCAAACTGTCGGGCCGCCCGAGAAGGGCTCGCTGTCGGTCGTCTATTCGTGTCCTGAGTGCGGCTACGAAATGGCGATGCTCACGAATGCGTACGAAACGCAGGTCGTCCAGTCTCTCGGCGTTCGAATCGGCCCCGCCGACGCTTCAGCGAAGGCGGGTGGCTGCCCATTCTCCGGGATGATTCCCGGCGACGAAGCGCGACCGCGACCTGACGAGCCGGCTCCAGTCCGCTGGACTGCCGACGCAGAGGCGCGACTGGCGAACATTCCGGAGTTCGTGCGACCGATGGCAAAGACCGGGATCGAGAGATTTGCCCGCGAGCGGGGGGCGCAGGAAATCGACGAACAGATCCTCGACGCCGCGCGCGAGTTCTTCGGGATGTAACGGTGGAAACTAACGGGTTCGCGCGCCCCTACGTCATCTCCTGGAACCTCACCTACCGCTGCAATCTCGCATGCGAGCATTGCTATCTCGACGCCGGCGGCGCGCCGCTCGTCGGCACGGAAAACTTTGCGGATCGCAGCGAGCTCGGGACTGAGGAATGCTTCGGGGTCATCGACGAGATTGCCGAGTTCGCGCCTGAATGCGTCACCATCCTGACGGGAGGCGAGCCGCTCTTACGACGCGACATTCTCGAGATCGTGAAGCGCGCGGCCGAGCGCGGACTCTGGGTCGTCGTCGGCACCAACGGCGTAAAGATCACGGAGAACGTCGCCCGACGGCTTGCCGAGGCCGGCGCACGCGGCCTGTCGCTCTCTCTCGATGCCCTTGATCCCGATCGTCATGATCACTTCAGGAAAGTGCGGGGCGCGTGGACAAACACGGTGCAGGGGGCGGAGATCCTCAATCGCGCAGGACTTCCCTTCATCGTGCAGACGACGGCGGGCTCGCACAATCTCGGCGAGCTCGAAGCGATCGCGGATTTCGCGTATGAGCGCCTCGCCGCAAAAGTCTGGAATCTCTATTTCCTTGTGCCAACCGGACGCGGCCAGTTCGTTTCCGACATCACCCCCGCGCAGTACGATCACGTTCTCGCCTCGCTCTACCGAATTCAGCAGAAGTACAACCGCCGGATGCTGGTGAACGCAAAGTGCGCTCCCCATTACATCAAGACCGTGTTGGAGAACCAGACCGAGCCGGTGTCGACAGATGGCGAATCCGCCGGGTGGCCAGGTCAATCGGCGATCAGGACCTACGCCGGCGGCGCGGGCGGCTGTCCGGCGGGAACGCACTACATGGGGATCCGTCCGAACGGTGATGTCACACCATGCCCGTATCTCCCGGTGTTCGCAGGGACGCTCCGCAAATCGACTCTCGCCGACCTGTGGACATCGTCGGAGCTGTTTCGCGGTATTCGCCTTCGAACATCGCTCGGAGGGCGATGCGGCGAATGCGAGATGAATGCTCACTGCGGCGGGTGCCGCGCGCGCGCGTACGGAATGACCGGCGATTTGATGGCGGAGGATCCGCTGTGCACTCACGTGCCAGGAAAGTTCGTCGCTTCTCCTTTACTCGGTGGGCAAAAGCCGACCGCTGCGACTTCGACGATTCAATACGGAATTGACGCGTCCGCGACGATCGCTTGGGATGATGCCGCCGCCGACCGAATGAAGAAGATTCCCGCGTTCGTTCGGGGGATGGTCGTCAAGGCGGTCGAGGACTCGTGCCGCAAGAACGGCATCGCGCGCGTCACCGTTGAGGAGCTCGAAAAAATCCGCGCGCGGATGCCGACGCCAAAGTTCTTTGGGAGGTCGCCGGGCTAGGAAGTTACGCCGGGAAGCGCTGATGAAAGTCCGATTAGACCTCCTGTTCTTTGACATTACATCATGATGTGCTTACACTAGCCGGTATGGTCCGCACACAGATTCAGCTGACCGATCGGCAGGCGCGGCAACTGCGGGCGCAGGCCCGCGAACGTGGGCTGTCGCTTGCCGAAGTGATCCGGCGCTACGTCGAGAAAGGCCTTGCCGACGAAGCCTCCGATCGCTCAGCGCTGTACGAGCGGGCATCGCATCTCGTCGGACGCTTCCGTGATACTCGAGACGCGCGCGACGTGTCGACCAGACACGATCGATATCTCGACGAAGCATTCGAGTGAATACGGTCTTTGCCGACACCTCTGGACTGCTCGCGCTGCTTAACGCGAAGGATGAGAATCACGACCGGGCGGGGCGCGCCTTCGGTAATCTTCGCGCCCGGAAGGCGTCGCTCCTGACGACGTCGTTCGTCCTGGTTGAGACGTATGCGCTGATCGGTCGGCGTCTAGGTCTCGATGCGCTCCGGAGTTTCCGCACCGAGTTCGCGCCTCTCGTTGATATCGTCTGGGTCGACGAGGCGCTGCACAACGCCGGACTCGACCTGTTGCTCGAACGGCGCAAGCGGAGCCTGAGTCTCGTCGATGCAGTTTCGTTCGTCGCCATGCGGCAGGCCGACCTCGACGAGGCTTTCGCGTTCGATCCGCATTTTGAGCAGGAGGGATTCTCCACCGTCGTCGAGTGACGTGCTCAGCGCCAAGCGTCACCGAAAACTCAGTGGCAATGCCGTCAGCGACTGCACGCGGTACAGGAACCAGAGTGCCAACACATATTCCTACGCCAACCGTGATCGAGGCTGCTGGAAATCTGCCGAAGCGAATCGAGGAATTTGCCGGCCGAGTCAACTCCGGTCATGCGGCGGTCAGTGTGGCGCGCATGGTTTCACCCGCCGGCTGGGAAGAACCAGGACAGCGGCCGGATTTTGAGGAGATTACTGTCGTCCTGCGCGGAGCGTTACGAGTGGAACACGAAGGCGGAGCCCTGATGGTGCGCGCCGGCGAAGCGGTCGTGACACATCCAGGCGAGTGGGTTCGCTACAGCACCCCAGAACCGGACGGCGCTGAGTACGTCGCCGTTTGTCTGCCCGCCTTCTCACCGGAAACGGTCCGACGTGACGCGTGAGGGTTTGCCAGCGACTGGTCGCGCGCGCAGCGGATTGCTCGTGCCGCTGTTCCGTTCGACGAGGCCGCGACGTCCCGGCGGCTAATACCTCGCTCCGCGGGCATCATCAGCGCCGGGACGAGTTTGTCTGAACCCTGTGTCAGGGCCAATGTCGGAGTGACCACGCGGCTTCCACGAGGTGAACCATGTGTGGCCGTGCGCCTTTCCCCGACGTTGTTGCCAGATGAAGAACGGAACCCACAGCGCCACAAACAGCGCGATCGCGACAACCACGGCGGTCCAAAAATCCATAGCTCAGCTCCTCCTGAAATGGATATCAGGATGCAAGCCATGGACCTTCGGGCTTAACGGAAAGGATCAGGTGCGCTTTGCTCTTGGACCTTGTCGGCGATCCACTTCTGGAACTCTTCCGCGCTCACAACGGTGACAAATCCGCGCATCTTGGCATGACCTAAACCGCAGAGCTGCGCGCACGCGATCTCGTACTGAAATTCCGCGTTCGCCGTCCGCGTGCGCATCTCCGCGGTCGTGAGATTGGGGGTGAACCAGATGGGAATGGTAAGGCCCGGCACGGCATCCTGTTTCACACGGAACTCCGGCACCCCGAAGCTATGGATGACGTCCTTGCTCCTGAGCCGCACGATCACCGGCTTGTTGACTGGCAGATAGAGCTGATTGAGCGTCGTGACGTCGTCTTTCGCTGCCGGATCGTCGCGATCAATTGCGAGGGGGTTCGACTGGAGATCGAGCAGCTTGATGTCGCTCTTGCCGAATTTCCCGTCCGGGCCGGCATAGTGAATGTTCCAGGCGAACTGCTCGCCGGTGACTTCAACGACCAGCGCCTCACTCTCGGACGGAAGGTGATCGACTCTCGCGGCCCAGAGAGGAATCGAGAAGCCGACGAGCAGAATCGCTTCGATCACCGCGATCGCGATCTCGGCATAATTCGATGCATGCGATCGCACACCGGTGTAATTCGCAACCGGTTGCCGTGACCGCCGGAAACGGATCAGGCAGTAGACGAAAAACCCGCCCCACCCGACGAAGAGGACGAGCATGAAAATGTGAATCCAGCCAATCAGATTATCGATCTGCGAGCCGTTCGCCGCGGCAAGCGCCGGCAGTCCCATCCACTCAGTCATGATGGTCGCGACCCTCTTTGGAGCTCCGACCATTCGAGGTCGAGCTCGATATCAGCGTTTTCCCTTGCGCGTTTGCGGAGATAGAAAAAGAAGTACGCGAAGGCCCCCTGCACCACGAGTAAAACACCCAGCATTACCAGGACGCCAAGCTTCGCGCCGTCGATCAATGACGATTCCTGCGCCCCGAAGCACATCGGACACGCGAACAGGCTGGTGCCGCCGACCATGAAGACGGCCGCCAACGTTGCGACGGTGCGTCTAATGATGTTCATCGCAGCGACCTGGTCTTACGCAAAAACCACGAGTCGTAGACGACAAGCCCGGCTGAAACGACAAACGATGCAACCGCCGCGAACAGGGTCGGAACCCCACCCCCACGCCCGTATTGGCCCAGACACCACACTCCGAAGATCACCGCGAGCAGGGCGGACAGCATGATCAACGCGGCATGGACCGACCTGAGGTTCATTGCGTGTGAATATAGAAGCCGTCGCTGTGCGTGAGAACGGGAAGCGCCAGAAGCACGATAAAGAAGAAGGCAGTTAACGCGAGCACCGCGTAAATCAGCTTCTTTTCGGAGATCAGGTGCATGAAGTAGCACGCCACCAGCGATCCTTTGATCGTGGCAACAAGCAGCGCCACGCTCACGGCAACCGGCACCGGAAGGTGATACCGGGACACCGCCACCGTGACGATGGTCAAGACCATCAGCACGACGAAAACGGTGATGTAGATCCTGACGTGTCTGTCGATATCAGCTGCGTGATCGGTTGTCGTCGATGCCTGCATAAGCCTACAGAAGATAAAGGGTCGGGAACAGGAAGATCCAGACCAGATCCACGAAATGCCAGAAGAGACCCGAGTACTCGACCCGATTGGTAAACCATTGCGGGTTGGTCTTCCACAGCTTCGCGCCAGGACCCCAGAAATACGCGTTCACTGCCATTCCACCCATCACATGGAGCATGTGCAGCCCCGTCAACGTGAAGTAAATGGCGAGGAAGTTGTTGGTGCTCGGGAAAAGATGGTCGTGGAACTTGTGGCTGTACTCGAAATACTTGACGACGAGAAAGACCCCGCCGAGCAGGATCGTCGCCCCCATGTAGAGCCGGAAGGTTCCGAAGCGGTGCCGCATCAGCGATGCCCACGCCATCACCATCGTGACCGACGACGTGATCAGGACGATCGTGTTGAACGTGGCCAGCGGAACGTTGAGGATCGTGTCCCCTTTCGGCCACTGCGGCGCACCGGTGCGGATCAGGATGTAGCTCGCAAACAGGGCACCAAACAGCATCACTTCCGACGCGAGGAAGAGCCAGATGCCGATCTTTCCATTGTTCAGACCGGTGTCGCGCCGTACCTCTACGGTGTACGGAATCTCCATTACGCCTCACACTGCGGTGAAAAGTCCTTGGCCGCGCCCGGAACGCTGTATTCGTAGGGCCCCCGATACGCCTGCGGAGCATGGACGAAATTTCCATGCGGCGGCGGGGATGGAGCCGACCATTCGATGGTCGTCGCCTGCCATGGATTGTCGTCGGTCTTCTCCCCGTTCCTGATGCTCCAAAAGAAATTGAAGATGAACGGAAGCTGGAAGACCGCAAGCATCCAGGCGCCCCAGGATGAAACAACGTTCAGGTGCAGTACCGGTTGCGCGAACTGATAGCTCTGACCGCCGTCAAACAGCCGCCGCGAAACGCCCGCCAACCCAACCCAGAACATCGGCATGAAGACGACGTTCATGCAGACGAATGAGCCGACAAAATGGATCTTCCCGAGGGTCTCGCTCATCCTCCGCCCGGTCGCCTTGGGAAACCAGTAATAGATCCCGGCAAACAGCGCGAAGATCGTTCCCGGAGCGACGACGTAGTGAAAGTGAGCGATGACGTAGTAGGTGTCGTGCAGTGGTATATCGGCGACATTCAAGCCAAGCGGCAGCCCGGTCAACCCACCGATGCCGAACATCGGGAGAAAACCGAGTGCGAAGAGCATCGGGGTGTTGAAGCGAATCGAGCCGCCCCAGAGCGAAATGATCAAAGATGTCAGGATGACGACGGACGGGATCGAAATGATCATCGTTGTCGTCTGGAAGAACGCCGCCATCGCCGTGCCCATGCCGGTCATGAACATGTGGTGCGCCCACACGACGAAGGACATGAACCCCAGGAAGACCAGCGAATACACCATCGACCGGTAGCCCCAGAGCGGCTTGCGCGTGTTATTCGAGATCACCTCGGCGACGATCCCCATCGCCGGAAGAATCAGGACGTACACTTCCGGATGCGCCAGGAACCAGAACAGGTGCTGCCACAGCAGAGGGTTGCCGCCGCCGGCATGATCGAGGACCTGACCGCTGACGACGAGCCCGCTCGGAAGGAAGAAGCTCGTGCCGGCGACGCGATCCATCAGCTGCATGACGCCGGCGGCCTCGAGCGGGGGGAACGCCAGGAGCAGAAGGAACGCAGTGACGAACTGCGCCCACACGAAGAACGGGAATCGCATGAACGTCAGCCCCTTTGCGCGGAGCTGAATCGTCGTGGCGATGAAGTTGATCGCGCCAAGCAAGGATGACGTGATCAGGAAGATCATTCCGATCAGCCACATCGTCTGGCCGGTCCCCGCAATGACCGCCAGCGGCGCGTAGGACGTCCATCCCGACTGAGCCGCTCCCCCGGGGACGAAGAAACTCACCAACATCGTCACGCCGCCGAGGAAGAAGCTCCAATAGCTCAACATATTGAGCTTGGGAAACGCCATGTCGGGAGCGCCGATCTGGAGTGGAAGCACGAAGTTTCCGAAGCCTCCGACGGCGAGGGGCACGACGCCGAGGAAGACCATGATCGTTCCGTGCATCGCGCCGAGCTCGTTGTAGAACTCAGGGAGCATCGACCCGCCCGGCATGCGCGACTCGCCGAACAACGCGCCGATGAGCGGAAGCGGAGCACCCGGATAGGCGAGCTGCCACCGCATGAGCATCATCAAGCAGAAGCCGAAGAAGAGGAACAGGAGACCTGTTACGCCGTACTGGATACCGATGACCTTATGGTCCGTGGAGAAGACGTACTTGCGCCAGAACCCGAGTTCCTCGTGATGCACGTCGTGCGAGACGTGTGCCCCGGGTGTGGCGACAGCGCCTGTCGGCTCACTCATGATGCGGCTATCCTCCGATCCTCCGGATCGTTACTTCGCGGCGAGGGCGAACTTGAGGTTCTGTGTCTTGGTCTCGTTGGCGGCAACCGTGACCGAGGCCGTCTGCGTCCCGAGCCGCTCGTGGTAGGCGGTGATCTCGTAGGTCCCCGGGTCGAGGCCAGAGATCGTGAACTTTCCGTCGGCGGCGGTCACCGAGTAGAAAGGATGGGTGAAGACACCGATATAGGCCTCCATCCAAGGGTGGACGTCGCACTTGATGCGGAAAATCGCTTCCGGCTTGTCGAACTTGGTGGTGGCTTCCTTACGGGTCGCAGGAAACGCCTGATTGAATGCCGGGTTGACCTTCGGAAGGGTGTGAATGTTGTGGAGGATCCCGTCAGAGTTGAGGATCTTGTACGGCTGACCAACCATGATCCCCATCGTGTGTGGCTTGTAGATGCAGCCATTCTGGTCGAGGACCACCGGAGTTGTCGGAGCGGGATATGTCTTGCCGGCGGGAACTCCCTTCGACACCCAGACGATGATGTTCCCCATCGTGTTGCCGCTGCCGAGCACCAGGGCTTCGTTCAGGACAGGTGATGTGTGCTTCTTCGCACACGCGGGGTCGGCATCCATCGCGAGCGGCTTCATCGCGGGAGGTTTCCCATCGAAAGTGACAGTGCCAGTGACGGTGGAAGCGGCAAACGCAACGCCTGGCGATATCGACAACGCAAGCAGTCCAGCCACGAACCCCAAGGTGTTCCCTGTCCAGCGCATCCTCGGCTCCTTGATCAACGTTTAGTTATCGCAAACTCGTCTCCACACCGTCGACTCATCCAACTGACTTCAGACGGGCCGACTCTACTACCTGACACGCCATTCGCGCAACCCCTTGCCCGCCTTCGTCAAGCCCCGGCGTCGAGTCTTCACGTGGAAAAAACGCGCGAAGGCAGGCGCGACTGACCGGATCAGCTCCGCCATTCACCGAACCGGGCGAGCGCGGGCTGACCGGCACCGTAAAGTAGGGGGTGCGGATATACTAATGAATCCGCGAAAGTCGATTTTCCCCATCTGTCCTCGACTACTCATTGTGTGCTGGTGACCTTTGGCGAACCTTAAGGATGACCTGGCGTCATTACGTATCGATCAGACGGCGCGCGCCGGCAGCAGCCGGCGCGGTTTCTGGATCATCGCGCTGATAGCGTTCATTGTCGTCGCCGCGGCCGGTTGGGCCTGGTCGACCCGCGTTGATGCCGTTGCCGTTAAGACGACGGTGGTGAAAGCGGAGTCGGGTGGCCCAGCCGCCGGCGCAGTACTGAACGCGTCGGGGTACGTGACCGCGCGTCGGCGGGCGACGGTGTCGTCGAAAGTGACGGGAAAAGTCCTTGAAGTTTTCGTCGAAGAAGGAAAGGCGGTTCGCAGGGGGCAGGTGCTCGCGAGGCTCGACGACTCACAGGTGCGCGCCTCGCTGAGCGTCGGCGAGGCACAGCTCGAGACCGCCCGCCGCGGTGCGGCCGAGGACGAGGCGAGGCTGCGCGAGGCGGAACTGACATTCGGACGGCGTGAGCAGCTGGTCAAGGAGCAGGTGATCAGCAAGGCGGAGCTCGATACCGCGCGCGCTGAAGTCGATTCGCTGCGGGCTCGCATCGCCGTCGCGCAACAACAAATTCGTGTCGCGGAAAGCATCGTCAGCCAGCGGCGGACCGATCTTGCCGACATGGAAGTACGCGCACCGTTCGATGGCGTCGCGATCTCGAAGGACGCGCAGCCCGGAGAAATGATCTCGCCGGTATCGGCCGGCGGTGGCTTCACGCGTACTGGTGTGGCGACGATTGTCGATATGTCGTCGCTCGAGATCGAAGTGGACGTGAACGAGAGCTACATCAATCGTGTGCACGCGGCAATGCCGGTCGAAGCGGTGCTGGACGCGTATCCGGACTGGCGAATTCCGGCGCACGTGATCGCCACGATTCCGTCAGCCGATCGCCAGAAAGCGACAGTCAAGGTGCGGATTGGGTTCGAGCAGCTCGACCCGCGCATCCTCCCGGACATGGGGGTCAAGGTTTCGTTTCTCAACGAGCGCCCGGCATCGGACGCAGCCGCGGCGCGACCGCGGCTGACGTTGCCAAAAGCGGCGATCCGTTCGGCCGACGGCCGGTCGATCGTGTTTGTGATGCACGACGATCGTGTCGAACGCCGCGCGGTGAGCGTCGGCTCGACGATTGGCGATTCGACAGAAGTGCTCTCGGGTGTCAACGCGGGCGATCGCGTGGTCGTGGACGGCCCGCAAACACTGAAAGACGGCGACAAGGTCAAGGTGCAATGATGACGAATTCTCTGGTGACGGTTCGCGATCTTCACAAGGTGTTTCAGCGCGGCGGTCAGCGTATCGATGTCCTGCAGGGTGTGAATCTCGATATTCCCGAGGGAGACTTTCTCGCCTTGATGGGTCCATCAGGCTCGGGCAAGACCACGCTCCTCAATCTCATCGGGGGCCTTGATACGCCGTCCGAAGGGTCAATCACGGTTGGCAGTGATCGCATCGACAAGCTGTCGGGCGCGCGGCTCTCAGCGTGGCGAGCACGGCACATCGGGTTCGTCTTTCAGCTGTACAACCTGCTGCCGGTGCTGACCGCCGCCCGCAATGTCGAGCTGCCGCTGCTGTTGACCAAGTTGTCGAAAGCCGACCGGCGCAAGCGTGTGCAGGTTGCCCTGTCGGTGGTCGGACTCGCGGAACGGATGCATCACTATCCGCGACAGCTGTCGGGCGGCCAGGAACAGCGCGTCGGCATTGCGCGCGCAATTGTGACCGACCCGACGCTGCTGCTCTGTGACGAGCCGACCGGCGACCTCGATCGCAAGTCAGGAGACGAAATCCTGGATCTGCTCCAGGCGCTCAATCGTGAGCAGGGAAAGACGATTGTCATGGTCACCCACGATCCGCACGCAGCGGCTCGCGCAAAGCGGACGCTGCATCTCGACAAGGGTGTTCTGGTGGCGCGCGCGGAGGCGGTCGCATGAGGTTTCTACCAATCGTCTGGCGCAATCTGCTGCGAAGGAAGTTCCGCACGTTCTTCACGATGGGCGCAATCTTCTTTGCGTTCCTGCTCTTTGGCGTGCTGATGGCCATCAAGTCCGCCTTCGGCATGGGTATCGAGATGGCCGGACAGGGGCGTCTGATGGTGATCGATAAAGTCTCGATCATCAATCCATTGCCGGCGTCATACGAACAACGGATCAAGCAAGTGGAGGGCGTCACCGACACGGCGCACGCCAACTGGTTCGGCGGGTACTACCAGGACGTCCGCAATCAGTTCGCGACGTTCGCGACGGATCCGGAAAGCTGGCTGCGCGTGTATTCGAAGGAGTACGAACTGCCTGACGAACAAAAGAAGGCGTGGATTGCCGATCGGACAGGCGTGATCGTCGGAGCGGATACCGCCAGGAAATACGGGTGGAGCGTCGGACAGCGCATACCGATTCAGGGCACGATTTACCGCCGGCCCGATGGTGGGCCCTGGGAGTTCACGATTGACGGCATCTACGACTCGAAACTCAAGGGTGCCGACAAGACGCAGGTACTCTTCAACTATCAGTACCTCAGGGAAACGATTCCTGAGAACAGCGGCTTCCGCGATCGGTATAACTGGTACGTTTTCACCATAGCGAATCCGGATCGTGCTCCGGAAATCGCGGCGAAAATCGACGCCATGTTCGCAAACTCGCCCAACGAGACAAAAACGAATACCGAGAAAGCGTTCGTCTCTGACTGGGCCAACCAGGTCGGCGACATCGGCAAGATCATGATGTGGATCGTCGCGATGGCGATGTTCACCATCCTGCTCGTCGCAGGCAACACGATGGCGCAGGCGATCCGCGAGCGGACCAACGAACTTGCTGTCCTCAAGACACTTGGATTTGGAGAGGGACGCATCCTCAGCCTCGTCCTGCTGGAATCAGTTTTCATCGCACTGGCGGGCGGCGGACTAGGCCTGGCGCTCTCCTACATCATGATCACCGTCGTTGGCGATCCGACGCACGGGCTGTTGCCGCAGTTCTACTTCCCCACCGCCCAGGTCATCGTCGGGGCGCTCCTCGTCCTCGTGCTTGGCCTCGCGTCCGGCTTCCTGCCTGCGTGGCAGGCCAGCCGGTTACGCATCGTGGACGCACTCAGGAGGAACTAGTGCTCTCCCAAATCATCGCGGTCACTGGCGTCAACATCCGATCCATTCCCGCACGGCTCGGCTCGTCAACCGTTGCGGTCATCGGCATCGCCGGGGTCGTCCTCGTTTTCGTTGCCGTTCTGTCGATCGCTGAAGGCGTCAACGCGACGATGAAGGCATCCGGTGATCCCAATCTCGTGCTGATTCTGCGCGCCGGGAGCGATACCGAAATGACGAGCGGATTCGGCGGCGACTCCGTGCGCGTCATTCAGGACGCGCCAGGCATCGCCCGCGACGAATCCGGCACGCCACTCACCTCCCCCGAACTCTTCGTGGTCGTCGACCATCCGTTGAAGCGATCGGGCAGCGCTGCGAACGTGCCGCTTCGCGGCGTTTCGCCGGAAGCTTTCAAAGTGCACAACCGGCTCAAGATTGTCGACGGACGCAACCTCGAATTCGGCAAGAACGAGATCATCGCCGGCCGGGCGGCGGCGAGCCAGTTCGTCAATCTGAATGTCGGGACGACGCTGAAGTGGGGCGAAAGCACATGGACGCTGGTTGGAATCTTCGACGACGGGGGCTCGGTGTCGGAATCCGAGTTGTGGTGCGACGTCAAGGTCCTGCAGCCCGCGTATCGGCGGGGCAACAGCTATCAATCGGTGTATGCGCGCATCACGTCACCGGACTCCTATCAGCAATTGAAGGACTCGCTCACATCAAATCCACAGCTCACCGTGACGCCGATGCGGGCCTCTGAATATTACGGAAGCCAGACGGAAGTCCTGCAGGGAATCATCCGGACGATCGGAGGAATCATCGCCGTTCTGATGGGGATCGGTGCTGTATTTGGGGCGGTAATCACCATGTACACCGCCGTCGCGAGCCGGACTCGCGAAATCGCAACCCTCCGGGCCCTTGGATTTGGCAGTATCCCGGTCGTCGTCTCGGTGCTTGCCGAGGCGATTCTGCTCGGCATCGTCGGCGGCGTGATCGGCGGCGCGATTGCGTGGCTCGCGTTCGATGGCTATCAAACTGCGACCATGAATTTTCAGTCGTTCAGCCAAATCGCATTTTCATTCGCGGTGACACCGCAGCTGCTCCTCACGGCCCTCGTAATTTCTCTCGTCATGGGAACGGCCGGTGGTCTTCTTCCCGCGATTCGGGCCGCATCTCTACCCGTTGTCACAGCACTTCGGGAACTCTGATCAGGCCGGCCCGGCGCTTCTGCCGGGCCGTTTTTTTCGTCCGTAGTGAATCCCGACAACCAGCGACGTCGCGAAGTACGCTTCCAAGTCACAGCTCATCAGCCAACCTCGTCGCTTCGACGAACCCCGTTTCCGCTGGCTGTGATCTAACACCCCTGTTTTCCAAGCTTTAGGACCAAGTCAGCCATGTGCTTCACACCAGAGATCGGGCCGCATGACTGATCGGTACACGTGTTGCTCCTGTATCCCACACTGGCAATAGAAAGTCGTTTCTAGTCTTCTGGGGGGCCCATGCGCATCGACGACGTGCTGCAGCGGATTCAGGGGGAATACGTAGAAATGCCTGGACTTCGACTGACACCCGCGCAAGCCCAGCGACTTTGGGGTCTGGAACGCGATGTTTGCGATGCGTTGCTTGGCGCGCTCGTGGACGCGAAGTTCCTCGCGCAGACGCGCGACGGCGCTTACGTTCGATTGGAAGGAGCTAGACCCGGTCCTATTCCAAATGTTCGTCACGGTCAGAAGCTGGCCGTGGCCTGAGTTGCACCCACCGCTGCCGGCAGTGGCTGACTACCTGCCTCGTCAGCCGAAGATGCCGGCTCGTATCCTCGCTCCCGGGCGGCTGTCGCCCGCGGCCAGGTTTGTCGAAGGTTGAGGGTTTCGGCCCCCAGCCTTCGACATCACATCAGGGCAGGTCACCCAGCGCAGTAAAGACTTCCTCGTTCTTTGGTAATTCGGGAATCGCGTAGACCTTTGACCAGGCAATGCGGCCGTTCTTGTCGACCACGAAGATTGCCCGCTCCGAAAATCCTTCCTTCTCCCTGAATACGCCGTACTTCTTCGCCACGTCTCCGTGCGGATGAAAGTCGCTGAGCAGATCGTAGGAAATCGTGTCGAGTGTCTTGGCCCATGCCGCCTTCGCCGGCTGCGCGTCGATGCTGATCCCAAGCACCACTGCTCCAGCCTTTTCGAAGTCCGCCAGATCGGATTCGTAGCTACGCATCTGGTTCGCGCAAACCGGGGTAAAAGCGAGCGGATGAAACGCGAGGACGACGTTCTTCTTGCCGCGAAAATCTGAAAGCTTCACCGTGCCGCCTTTGTGACTGCGAAGCTCGAAGTCAGGCGCCTCTTGACCAACGGTCAGCATCCTTCAACCCTTTCCTTTTCCCTTTTGCCTTTTCTCTTTTCCCTTTATCGCAAGGTATCGATGGCGGTGATGCGGGCAATCCGCCATGTGCCGTCGGTCCTGGTCATGACAAGGGCGTACTCCCGCGCATCCAAAGATTCTTCGCCAGTCGAGATGCTCCGGCGCGCGAAGCTGGCCGTCAGTAAGACGTCCGCGGTGGTAGCGCCAGGTGTCATTTCCATGGTGATGTCGTCGAGATCCATACGAAAGGCCGCAGTACGCGGCTGCAGCCGCGCCACCATGCCCATAATGGTCTCGCGACCGGTGATTGGCGCTGCCCCTTCCCCAAGCTCGACGATGGCATCCTCAGTGAAATAACCGCCGATCTGCGCCGCGTGCAGCGCGACGCCGATCCCGTCCTTCGTGCTGGTGTTTACCTCGTTACGAAGCGCGTCGAGCCGGCTTCGAATCTCACGTTCGTTGGGAGTCTCGCGGGTCCGCCAGGCAAAGACGCCGGCCGCCACGAGGACGACGAGGATGGCGGCGGAGACGGCGAACCGTCGCGTCAAAAAATCACCCTGCCGAGAATGCGTGAGACGTCGACGCGCCCGAAATCGTGATCCGCGGCGCGCATTCCGCGATTGTCGCCGATGACGTAGTACTCCCGCGCGGTCAGTGTCACCTCCGCCACGTCCCAGTCCCGACGGTTCTTGACGTAGGGTTCGCTGAGCGGAGCGCCATTGACGTAAACCTGGCCGCGCTCGATGGCCAGGTGTTCTCCCGGCAAGCCGATGATTCGCTTCACGTACAGCACATGAGGACCGGCAAGTTTGATCCCGACGATGTCGCCGCGCGCGGGCTTACGATACCGATACGCAAGGCGATTCACAAGATGCAGCGAGCCGGATTGGTAGGTCGGCTCCATGCTGATGCCTTCAGCGCGGAGGGGAATCAAGACCCACTTGAA
>DATJKH010000111.1:0-32567 GCA_035491715.1 Vicinamibacterales bacterium
CGGATGAACATGGACCCATTGATGGCCGCGGAAGAACACGGATGAACACGGACCCATTGATGGCCGCGGAAGAACACGGATGAACACGGACCATTGATGGCCACGGAAGAACACGGATGAACACGGACCCATTGATGGCCGCGGAAGAACACGGAAGAACGCTGACCATTGATGGCCGCGGAAGAACACGGATGAACACCGACCCATTGATGGCCGCGGAAGAACACGGATGAACACGGACTGGATCGGCCGCTCGCACGAGCGTGTCGGCGCGCGCGATCGGGTCACCGGTGCGCTTCGCTACACCGCGGATCTGTCCTTCGACGATGCGTTGCACGTGAAGCTGGTTTACGTCGGCGGGGCGCGATCGAAGATCAACCGGATCGATCGGTCGGCAGCGCTGAAAGTTCCCGGTGTCGCGTGTGTCCTCATTGCCGATGATCTGCCGCAGCCGATTGCGCGTTTTGGTCCGGCGTTTTCCGATCGGCCGATTCTCGCGACTGGAGAGACGAAGTTCTTTGGCGAGCCTGTCGCAGCCGTGGTCGCGGACACGAAAGATGCGGCCGAAGCTGCCGCGACGCTCGTGCAGGTCGAGGCGGAACCACTTGCAGCCGTGTTGTCAGTCGAGGACGCCCTCGACCCCGCTGCGGCCCTGGTCCAGGACCCGTCGCTGCGGCCCAAGGATCCGCTCGCGAATACCAACGTGCTGCGCGAGTGGACATTTGGCTGGGGCAACACTGACGGCGTTGCGCCCCATTTGATCGTCGAACACGAATACCGGTTTCCGATGGTGACGCACTTCGCCATCGAGCCGCACGTCTTCATCGCGGCCGCGGATGGAGACGGTGTGACACTCTGGACGCCGACACAGCATCCGTTCGTCCTCCAGCGTGTTGTTGCCGCCGCTCTGAAATGGCCGATCGCTAGAGTGCGCATCGTCGCCCCGGATCCTGGCGGCGGCTTTGGCGGAAAGGGGTGGCCGAAGTTCGAACCGCTGCTCGCGGTGCTGGCGCTTCGACTGGGTCGCCCCGTGCGATTAGTGCTCACCCTCGAGGAGACCTTCCAGCAAGCGCGCCGGACGTCGGCACGCATTCATGCGAAGACCGGTTTCGACCGCGACGGACACATCGTCTCGCAGGAGCTGAACACGGATTTCCTGATTGGCGCGTACGCAGACATCGGCGTTCGCGTGGTCAGCAAAGCCAGCTATGCAGCGTGCGGTCCATATCGAACGCAAAACGCGAAGGTCACCGCCCGCGCGCTGCTGTCGCACACGACGCCGAGCACGGCGTTCCGGGGGTTTGGCACGCCGCAGGCGTCCTGGGCGGTCGAGAGTCAATTGACTGAAGCGGCCGGCATTCTCGGCATCGATGCCGTCGAGATTCGTCGGCGCAACCTGCCGCGAAAGGGTGAAGCGTTCATTCCGAACGACACGCCGGCCGACGGTGATTGGGCAGCCGCACTTGCATCCGCCGAACGAGCGATCGACTGGCACGCGCCTCTGCCGAACAACCGAGGTCGAGGCGTCGCGCTTGGTTTGAAAAGTTCATCAACTGCATCAGCGTCGCTCGCGATCGTGCGGCTTCACTACGATGCGAGTGTGTCGGTGCTGTCGGCGACGTCCGACATGGGGCAAGGTGCGCGCACGGTCCTGGCCCAGATCGCAGGTAAGGAGCTTGGCGTCCCGCCCGATCGCGTCGTCCTCACGATGGGTGACACGTCGATCGTCCCTTACGACTCCTCAACATCAGCAAGCCGATCGACCGTGTTCATGGGAAACGCGGTCATCAAGGCGTGCGCCGAGATCCGCCGCAGGCTTCAGTCGATCGCCGCGAAAGGACTCGGTGTCGACGAATCAGCGATCGAGGTGCTCCCCGGCGAGGTGAAGACTCCCAAGGGGACGATGTCGTACGCGGAAGTGATGCAGGCAGGTCTTGGTCCGCCGCGAGGAGAAGTCATCGGTATTGGGGAAGAACGCGGCGGCGGTTATCGACCCGAGCACCCCCTGGGTGGACGTCCGGAGTTCTGGGAATTCATGTGCACGGCGGTGGAAGTCGAAGTTGATCCGCAAACTGGAATGGTCGACGTCACTCGATTGGTGCTGGCCAGCGATGTCGGTAAAGCGCTCAACCCAACGCAGGTCGAGGCCCAGGACGAAGGTGCCGCGGTCATGGGTGTCGGGCACTCGCTGATGGAGGAACTGATACTCGATAGCAGCGGGCGAATCGTCAACCTCGGAGCGATGGACTACCGCATTCCGACGATTCAGGACATTCCACGCGACGTCCATTCCGTGCTGATCGAAAACGAAGACGGTCCCGGCCCGTACGGCGCGAAGGGAGCCGGCGAAGGGGGCATCCTCGGCATCGCCGGAGCGATCGGTGCGGCGGTGAATCAGGCGGTGGGCGTACAGATTCGTGATCTGCCGCTGACGCCGGAGCGTATCTGGCGCGCGATTCAATCAGCTCGCGCGGAACTGCCGTGAGAGATCGCCGATCACTCGATCTGGTAACGCGCCGTCGAACGTGATCACGCGATAGCGCAGGGTGAGCGACTGCCCCTGGGGCACTTCGAACGGCTGGTTGGCGACGATGCAGGGGTTGATCATCCAGACATAACGCGGGTTGTGCCAGGTAGAGGGGGGATTCGATGGATGATCGATCACGGCGCATCCGATCGCCTTCCCATTCGCAAGGGTAATCAAATACGCGTACCAATCCGCCGCCGGCCAGTTCAGGTCGGCGACCGAATAGTGTGGATCCGGTCGCGTAACACGTCCCTTCGCGTCAGCGTACCAGGACTGTCCGTCGTTCCTCGCGCGCACACAGAAGCCGCCGAACGGAGTCTGATTCAGGACGAGAGTGCCGTCTGGCGTCAGGCGATAGGTCAGATCGAGAACGTTGGCGCCATCCGCCGCGCGCCACGACGCTGTCGTCTGCTCCTCCATCACCTTGCGCGTGGCGATCATCCAGTCGTTCTGGAGCTCGAGGGTCGCGGTTTTTGTGTCCGACTGCTGGAGCTGCACCCGCTGGTTGGTGATGACACGTTGATCAGTTGGCGCGAACTGCCCCCATCCCCAGAAATCGCCGCGATTGATATCAAAGCCGTGCGTCGGACCCAGAGGACCGAGCTTCGAAAAATCAGCCTTTCGCCGGAACTCCATCGAGTGCCAGGCGAGGAACACGCCGCGATGATGAACGTGATCGCCCGGCGCGAGGTCGGTGATCCGTTCGCCGGACGGAGTATTCAGTGGATGAAAGCAGCACGCGCTGTTCGCTTTGAGATTCGAGCCGGCAGGCTTTTTCGTGAGATAGGTGAAGGCCACACGTCCATCTGGCCCGCGTAACGTCTGCCCGTCTGCTTCAGGAACAAGCGTGTAACCCGGTGCCTGCATTCGTGCTCCAATGGCCGCGGTTACCACGCCACCGGCGGCCGAAAGAAACTCTCGCCTTTGCATAGTCATCCCGAGGGATGCTAAGCCACTGACGAACACGGATCAACCCTGGCCACGGACCCTGGCCACGGAAAAACACGGATAAACACGGAAACGGTTGGCCACGGACGAACACGGATAAAACACGGAAACGGTTGGCCACGGAAAAACACGGATGAACACGGATCGGACCGCGGATCCCGGATCCCGGACCCCGGACAACCCATCCGGGATGATCTAAGATGTGCGACATCCCGGATCCCGCACAACGGATCCCGGACAACGGACCTTAATTGAGGAGGTATCGATGAATCGTCGAGTGTTCCTGGCGCAATTGTCCGCAGCGGTCGGAGTGGCTCCCGTGCTGTCGTCGACTGGCTTGCGGGCTCTACAGGGAACCGGCGCCACGTCGATTGCGCCGTCCGTGATGCAGCGCATCGGCATCACGACGGTGTGCTTCCGCAATCGATTCAAGCAGACGGCGCCGAAAGACGCCGTCGACAAGGCCGACCTGACGCTCCTGGCGGCGCCGAAGTTCATCGCCGACTCACTCGGGATTCACAACGTCGAAGTCTGGAACGCCCACTTCGAGAGCGAGTCGCCCGAGTACTGCGCCCAGGTGAAGGATGCGGCGGCGAAAGTGGGCTCGCGGATCACGAACATTCAGCTCGACGCGTCGTACGATTTGTCGGCGCCCGATGCGGCGAAGCGGGCCGATTCGATCAAGTTCGTCAAAGGATGGATGGATCGTGCGAAGGCGGTTGGAGCGACGATGTTGCGCGCCAACACCGGGCCGGAAACACGGGGAGCCGCGTTCGAGCCGGCCACGATTGCTGATTCCTTCAAACAGCTGGCCGCCTACGGAAAGACGATTGGCGTCAAGGTTCTCATCGAGAACCATACCGGGTTCAGCGCGGACGTCGACAAGGTTGTCACCTTGCTCAAAGCGGTGAACGATCCGAACTGCGGCGCCATTACCGACTGGGGCAATTCGTCGGCGACAGACATCGAACAGCGCGTTGCGGACATGCAGAAGCTGATGCCGTATCTGTCGCTCGTTTCGGCCAAAGAGCTGGATTTCGACGCCAACAACAACCACACGAGCTACGACGTCATTCCGCTGATCAAAGCGACCGAAGCATCGGGCTATCGCGGCGTATACTCGATCGAGTTCTACACCGTTAAGAATCCGCCACCCGATCCCGTGGCCGCCGCCAAGAAGATGATGGCGGCAATCGCGGCGAATATTAAGGCGTAGTTCAGCATTTCCCGGGGGGAGCCGCCATGTTGCACGGCGTGTCGTTCAAAAGCCCGTTACACCAAATGACGCAGACGACCTGCACGTGCCTGTGGAACGACTCCGCGGCGGAGGCCGAGCTGGCCTACGCCATCGAGAACGGAGCGGTTGGCGCCACCTGTAATCCGGTCATTGCCGTCGAGGTCGTCAAGAAAGAACTGGCGCACTGGACCGGAAGGATCAAAGCGCTTGCGACGGAACACTCGACGGCGACGGAAGGGGAACTGGCCTGGCGCGTCATCGAAGAGATGTCGGCCGGGCGCGCCGCGATGCTGCGACCGATCTTCGACGCCCACCACGGCAAGAATGGACGATTGTCGATTCAGACCGATCCGCGTCTGTTTCGAAACGGTCCTGCCATCCTGGAACAGGCGCTTCACTTCGACTCGCTTGCGCCAAACATGATCGTCAAGATCCCGGCGACGTTTGCCGGGATCTGGGCGATTGAAGAAGCCACCGCGCGGGGAATCAGCATTAACGCGACCGTCTCGTTCAGCGTGCCGCAGGCGCTTGCGGTTGCGGAAGCGGTCGAACGGGGCTTGCGCCGTCGCGAACGCGACGGCGGCGACACGTCGACGATGGGGCCGGTCTGCACGATCATGGTTGGCCGTCTCGACGATTGGCTCAAGGTCGTGGCCGACAAGCAGGTCATCACCGTCGATCCCGGATACCTCGAATGGGCCGGCGTCGCGGTGTTCAAGCACGCCTACAGGCTTTATCACTCACGCGGTTATCGGCTGCGCCTGCTCTCGGCCGCGTTCCGCAATCACATGCATTGGAGCGAACTGATTGGCGGCGACGTCGTCATCTCGCCGCCGCACGTCTGGCAGAAGCGCTTCAATTGCTGCGACGTCGAAGTGAAGTCCCGGATCGACACGCCCGTGGCCGCTCACATTGTCGAGGAGCTTCATCGCAGGTTCGTGGACTTCCGCCGCGCCTACGAACCGAACGGCCTCACGCCGGCTGAATTCGACAGCTTCGGGCCCACCGTCCGGACGCTCCGTCAATTCTCGGACGCGTGCCACGATCTCGAGCGTTTCGTGCGCGACATCCTCTTGTTGAATCCAGACAACACACTGGCGGCACCGAAAACGCCCGCTTAGGCGACGTTTCAGCGCCGAGTTGGCCTACACTTGGGAATTGTGGCTGGAGCGACACCGACGCGCGCGCCCGGGATCACCAGGTTCGACGCCGTCATCGCCGACGTCGTCGTCGAGACGCCCGACACGATCACCGCGTTTCTCGACCTGGGCCAACCCGTCACCTACCGCGCGGGGCAGTACGTTTCGATCGATCCGCATCAATTTCCCTCACTCGGCAGCATGACGCGGTACCTCGAGCAGCTGAAGGGACGTCACGAGCCACCGCGAGCGTACTCGATGAGCTCTGCTCCCCATGAACCGTACGTGGCGATCACGATTAAAGAGGAAGTGTACGACGGCGTGATGGCATATCCGCCGCTCATTTCCGGGTTCCTCGTGCACCAGCTGCGAACGGGTGATCGGATTGTGGTGACCGGGTTCGCGGGCGCATACGTTTTGCCGGACAACGTGAAAACGGATCACATCCTTCACCTGTGCGCCGGATCCGGCAGCGTGCCCAATGTGTCGATCATCAAGGACTCGCTCGTTCGGCATCCAAATCTCCGCCACACCTTCGTTTATTCGAACAAGACACTGCAGGACGTCATCTTTCGTGCCGCGCTCGCGCAATTGCAGGCCGAACACCGTGATCGATTGAAGGTCATCCACTCGATCACACGAGAAGCGTGCGTCGCAACACCGAACGAAGACCTTCGCAGCGGACGGGTGACGCTCGAACTGCTGCGGGAAATTTTCGAGCGCGAGCCCAATACTGTCGTCTACACCTGCGGGCCGGCGGTCAGCGTGTGGGAGCGCCGCGCCCATGCCGCGAAGGGCACGACGCCCACGCCTCGCTTCCTCGAAACCATGCAGGCATATCTCTCGGAGCTGGGTATTCCTCGCGAAAGAGTCAAGATGGAAGCGTTCGGATAGATGCGCATCATCGATTTCCACAATCACTATTACCCGCCCGCGTACATCAAGGCTCTCGAGTCATCCGCCTCACGCGTCAAGGTCACCTACGATGCGGACGGGAATCCATGCGTCCACTATCCTGGTGACTACAACATCCTGGTCCCTGGGCATCGCGATATCGAATACCGTCAGCACGTCCTCGACGAACATGGCGTGACGACGCAGGTGCTCAGTTTTACGACGCCTGGTGTCCACGTCGAGCCACGTGAGGTGGCGATCCGTCTGGCGGGTGAGATCAATGACGCGTTTGCGCAGGTGATCCGCGAACGGCCAGGCCGATTCACTGCGCTCGCGACCCTGCCGCTCAACGATCCGGCCGCATCAATTGATGAACTCGAACGCGCAATGAAGGAGCTCGGGCTTCCGGGGGCGATGGTTTTCAGCAACGTCAATCACGTCGCGCTTGCGGACGAACAATTCGCGCCGTTGTGGAAGAAGGCGGACGAACTCGGCGCCGTCATTTACATTCATCCGACCGATCCACTCGGCGTCGAGGCGATGCTCGACTACTGGCTCATGCCGCTCGTCGGTTTCCTCCTGGACACCACGCTTGCAGCGTCGAAGCTGGTGTTCAGTGGCGTCGTGGCACGGCACCCGCGGATTCGGTGGGTGCTGACGCATATGGGCGGGGCCATTCCGTATCTCGCCGAGCGGCTCGATCGCGGCCATCGCGCGTTTGCCGACTGTCGCCGCAATATCGACCGGCCGCCCAGCGAGTACTTGCAGCAGTTCTATTACGACACCGTGAACTTCGATGTGTCAGCCATCCGCCTTGCGATTGACTTCGCCGGGCATAATCGGATTCTCGCGGGCAGCGACTATCCACACCAGATTGGCAGTATCCCGCTGATGGTCGACACCATTGCCCGTCTCGACATCGACGAAGGGGTTCGTCGCAAAATCTTCGGCGAAAACGCGGCGGCGTTGCTCGGGTTGCCGTAGGGTTCTTCAGAGTCCTACTGGCGGCACGCTGTATGCGTCGAGATTCGTCACAAAGGTTTCACGCGCAAATTCGTTCGATCTGTCGCGCGACACTCACGGTATTTCGTGAGTGTGAGAACTGTTTTTGGCAACACTCGAGGCGCGCCACGGGCGCGCCCGCCGGAGCGGAGCGGGGCGATGGGGTCCCCGCGAGCGAAGGCGTGGGGGATCCGCGGGGGCGACGCCCCCCGGATTGGTTAAATGAAAAAACCGATCGCGCCCGAGACCGACCAATTGTCGTCGCTGCGGGCGATCTCATACCACTACTCCGCCGACGGCGAACGCCCACTCACCGATCGTCAACGGCAGGATCTGATCCGTATCGGCATGCGCGTGCGACTGCCGGCGCGCATGATGGTGTACCGCGAAGACGCGCCGGCTCACTGGGTCTTCGCCATCACCGACGGGGCCGTGAAGTGCTATCGCGATCTCCCGAGCGGCAGGCGGGTCGTTGGAGCATTTCTCTTTGCGCGTGACCTGTTCGGCCTGGCCGAGAATGGACTCTATCTGAATTGCGCGCAGACGCTCACTGTTACCACCATGTATCGGCTTCCCATCGGCGAGCTGGCCGCGCTGCTCAAACACGACGCCGACATGCAGTTCAAGTTCCTGTTGAAAGTCACCCACGAACTGCGCGAGTCACAGCGGCGCGCCATCCTCATCGGCCGTCGTGACGCCGCCGGACGTCTCGCGATGTTCATTTCGCAGATGGCGATGCGTGAGTGCCCGTCGGGTCAGCTGCACGCGGTCGCGCTTCCGATGACACGCTCCGACATTGCCGGCTTTCTCGGCCTGTCACTCGAAAGCGTCAGCCGCGCCGCCGCCGAACTCGAGCAGCGCGGCCTGGTCAAATTCGAAAACCGCCATCGTGTTCGCATTGTCGAGGCGGACGGTTTCGCGCGGCTGGTTGCTGCCGTGTAGGGCGCGGTCGTTAGGTCCCGCCACCATGTTGATCTGAATCAAACCGCCATTGGCGCGGCGCTAGGTATATTGCGGGTTTGGCCAGCTTCATGCCCGCAGCCGATCCCGGGACGTCGAGGTTTCGTTCGCTCGTTTCCTCTCTTGAACAGCTGATCCGGTTCAATCGGCGCTCCGCGAAAGAGGACGCGCGGCGCCGAAACGGTGATCCGTCGCGAGTTGATCTCGGTGATCTTGCCGTTGCGCAGCTCGTCCACGATCTACGCAATCAACTCACGGTGATCGTCAGTTGCGTCGACGATCTCGCGGGTGTCGCGCCGGCCGGCTCCTCGAATGCGGCACTTGTGCAGTTGCGACGGTGTGCGGCGCGTGCATCCGTTCTGACTCGCGAAATTTTGTTGGCGGCGCGTCCGAGATTTACGGCGCGCCGTCCGTTGGACCTCAATCACGTCGTCACGCCGGCCGTAGAGGTCATGTCTCGTGTCGCTGGCGAAGATATCAAGATCAACACCCAGCTCTCTCCCGTCCCGGTTCTGGTGGTTGCCGAATTCATCGAACTCGAACGCATCGTCGTCAACCTGGTGCTCAATTCGTTTGACGCGATCGACGGTACAGGGGGAATCACGATCGAGACGGAGGCCGTCCGAAGTCCGTCGTCGAGCCGCGTCGAAGGCATGCAGGACGCGCCGTACGCGCGCCTGACGGTGACTGACAATGGACGCGGCGTGCCACCGGAAGTGCGGTCACGGATGTTCGAGCCGTTCTTCACCACCAAAGAAGCCGGGACAGGCCTCGGTTTGAGTTCCGTCGCCTTCACGATTCGGCAACTCCACGGCACAATGTCAGTCGAGAGCGAAGAGGGCCGCGGCACATCGATTACCGTGATGTTGCCTTTGAGTGGAACGTAACCTGCCGGCGGGGCCGCGCTATTATGCGCATCATGTGCCCCATTCGACTCAGTCAACTTTTCACGGTCGCGTCGCTTCTGTTTGTTTCGCCGCTCTTTGCTCAGCCGCAAACCGGTGTTCCCTGTCCATGCCCTCCGGCTGGTCCGCCGCCAATCTGGACCGGCAGCGCCGGCTTCGGCCTGACGCTCAACCGCGGCAATACCGACACGACGAACATCAACCTGTCCTTCGATGCGACCCGCGATCCGAAGGCGAAAGATGTCTGGAAGATGGAGTTGTTGTACCTGCGCGGGGATACAAATGGCGAGTTGAGCGCCAATCGCGTCTTCGCTCAAGTCCGTTACGAGCGAAACCTGACGACACGGCTGTTTGCGTTTGGCCAGCTCCCTTATCTCCGCGATCACTTCAAGAGTATCGACTATCACATCGCGCCCAACGCCGGCATCGGCTACAAACTGATCGCGACTCCTCAGACGACGCTTACGGCTGATGGCGGTTTTGGCGTGAAGTGGCAGAAGAATCCGGGCTTTGACGTCAAGACCTCCGCCGTGGTGACCTCGGGCGATCGGTTCGAATTCAAACTGTCGCCGACCTCGGCGATCACACAGTCATTCGCAGCGGTCTGGGATGCCGACGACTGGGGAGATGCGCTGTATACGTTCGCCGCAGGTGCGGCCGCCGCCCTGACCACGCGAAGCCAGTTGAAACTGGAGTTGCTGGACACCTATGCAACCCGGCCACCGACGCCGGAGATCAAGAACAACGACGTCGCTCTCCTGGCGGCGGTGGTCTATAAATTCTGATGGCAGGCAGCGAACGCTAAACACTGGCGTCAGCCCACGGCACTTCGTTGATTTTCACAAGATGTTGACACAATGTGGCTTATGCGCGGATGCAATGGCGGCGTCGCCTAACGGTTCCAGGAGGTTCCCGGCACCCCGCGCGGTGCTCAGTTCCGGCACTTCGTCACAAAACCGTCACAAATTCCCATACTTTTTAGGTACTACGACCAAGGTCCAATCGGTTTCCTACCGAAATCCAACCCGCGCCACGGCTGTGCCGTGATTGAATGCCTCATTCTTGACAGAAAACTGCGATACCCCTCAGCGGGAGGTGGGCCATGTCTCACTCAGTAGTTCACACGGCGGCGTTTGACTCGGCGCCAACCAGGCTTCGCCCGGTGCCTGCGACACACGGGCAGGAAGATGACGAGCTGGTCATCGGCGTCAGCGACGCGATGCGCTACGTGATGTTTCGCGTTGAGCAGGTGGCCACGACCGACGCGACGGTCCTCCTTTATGGAGAGACAGGCACCGGCAAGGAACTGCTCGCTCGCGCGATCCATCGACAGAGCCCGCGGCGCACGTATCCATTCGTCGTCGTGAATTGTGCCGCGATGCCCGCGGCGCTGATTGAGAGTGAGCTGTTCGGCCGCGAGCGTGGCGCGTTCACCGGCGCCCACACCACTCAGATCGGGCGATTCGAGCTGGCCAATCGGGGTACGATTTTCCTCGACGAGATCGGAGAACTGCCGCTCGAAGTGCAGCCGAAGCTCCTGCGCGTGTTGCAGGAAGGACAGGTTGAACGTCTCGGCAGCCCGCGAACCGTTGACGTCGACGTGCGCGTCATCGCTGCGACCAATCGCGATCTCTCCGAAGAAGTGAGAGAAGGACGATTCCGGCGCGATTTGTATTACCGCCTCAACGTGTTTCCGATCACGCTGCCGTCGCTGCGTCAGCATCGCGAAGACATCCCTGCGCTCGTGAATCATCTGGTGCAGCGCCTGTGCGTCAGTCTTCGCAAGCCGATCGAGAACGTTCCCGAGGATGTCATGACGATGCTGGCGGCTTACGAATGGCCGGGCAACGTGCGCGAGTTGGAGAACGTGCTCCAGCGCGCCATCATTCTGTCGCGCGGCACGACGCTGACCTCGGTCGATCTCGGCGTGCCTGCGCTCGACGGGATGCCGGCGCCGGATAACGCCACGCTCACCGAAGTCGAACGCCGTCACATTGTGCGTGTATTGAGCGGCGCACGGTGGCGGATTGAAGGCACCGGTGGGGCCGCCCAGGTGTTGGGTCTCAAGCCCAGCACGCTGCGCAGCCGCATGATGAAGCTCGGCATCGCAAGACCGCGGTGATGTTGGCGCGGCACCGCCGCCCGACACGTTCCTGGTTCAGGGATCGGTTGGTTACGCTCGTAGGGCAGGGCCTTTAGGCCCTGCCTCCGATCACCTCAGGGCGCCCTCAGCAATCGAACCATTCGGGACTGAACTTCATCGAACACGATCACCGGTTCGTCGCGAAGCAGGATTCGAATCCCCTTGAAGATTTGAAAATCTCGAGAATTGAAGAAGATATCCGCGGTCGCCGCAGAATGCCACTCCGACAGCAGGGTGAACGCGTTGGGATCGTCGGCGTCCTCGAGCAGGCGGCTGCGGGCACAGCCCGAAGTGGTGCGCATCCGTCGCACTGTTTCGTCGACCGCGCTGAGCACCTCGGCGCGTTTGTGCGGCTGCACTCGAAACCCAATGGTCGCCAACAACATCCCGCGTCCCGGACCGCCCGGCGGAAGCATCATTGCAGTCCTCCCGAAAGTATCCCGACTTGAAGAGCTCGAAACGATCCTGCGGTTCTCCTGTGCAACCGCTCTGCCGCATTGATGAGTCGCGCAACTAGGCCGAAGCGTGTCGGATTCGTTACAGTGCTGCTGGGACCGCCACGAGCGGTCGCGGGAGCGCTACGGTATTCCGCAGAACGTGGCGGCGGAAGTGCCTGGTGGCGGCCTATTGGCGGCACGCATCGGCTCGGAGACGGCGCGTCGTTTGAAGACATCCGCCGACTTTGGATAGCCGCTTCGGACTGGACCGACGGCGGGTCTCTTTCAGTGCGCCATGAAATATGTCGTCGCTGCGTCCATCGTCCTGCAGGTCGTTGCGATCGGCATTCAAACGAAGCCGTCGAATCTCCTCACCTGCATTCGCCGGCCGTCATGGCTTTTGAGAATCGTCGTCGCGATGTACGTAGCGGTGCCGTTGCTCGCCATTGTGCTCGCCAAGACCTCGGGCGCGGCCGACCGTATGAAGGGCGCGATGCTGATCATGGCGGTCGCGGCCGTCGCCCCTCTTCTCCCGAGAAAGCTGTTGAAGATTGGCGTCGACGCCGGATTCGCGGAAAGTCTTGCAGCCGTCACCATGCTGCTCGCCATTCCCCTTGTGCCGATCACTGCTACTGCGCTGGGAATGCTGTTCGGTCGCACCGTTGTGGTCCCGCCCTCGGCGGTCGCCAATACGCTCGCACAGACGTTTCTCGTGCCGCTCGTGGTTGGGATGGCGCTGAAGGCGGTGTTAGGAAGTCGATCCATCCGCGTGGGGGAGCTGGCAGGCATGGCCGGCACGGCGCTGCTGACCATCGTCATGGTGCTGGTGTGTATTGCGCAACGAGACACGATTTTCCCTCTCGTGTGGCGATCGCTGCCGGTTCTGATTCTCTACGCCTGCGGGTCACTTCTGGTTGGTCATGTAATCGGTGGCCCTGATCCAGGAGAGCGGACCGCGCTAGCGGTCGCAGCCGTCACCCGGCATCCGGGCCTCGCGATCCTGATCGCCTCGACGAGCGCACCGCAGGCGGCCTTTCTCCCAGCGATTATCGTGGTTGTTGTGTGCTCGGCAGTCATCGCGGTTCCTTATACGTTATGGCGAAAACACGCTTTGAGCAGACAAGCGAAACCGCCGATTGAAGCTCGGGTGACTGCCCGATGAGCCCCCACGGACGCACCGCCACGGCGGGATGAGGGCGTTCACGCCGTCGATACATCCCAGTGTGCTAGAATCGCGCAAATTCCAAGGGTGAGGAACTCCTTCCAAACTCAAGACGTCAGCTGTCTTGTCTCGCCCTGGATGCCTGGCCGCCTCGACCTTATGCTGAACACCCCCACCGTTTTTGTTGTCGACGATGACCCTTCGGTGCGCACGGCGGTGGAGCGCCTGCTCATGTCGGTGGGACTGCCGTGCGAGACCTTCGCGAGCGCGCCGGAGTTTCTGCAACGCGCCGAGATGGGCTTGAACGGATGCCTGGTGCTCGACGTCCGGATGCCCGGGCCCAGTGGCCTTGATCTCCAGCGAATGCTCGTCAACTCTGGCAACGATATTCCGATCATTTTTGTAACCGCTCACGCGGATGTTCCACTGACGGTTCGAGCGATGAAGGAAGGGGCGATCGAAGTCCTCACGAAGCCATTCGACGACCAGGCCTTCCTCGACTTGGTCAATTCGGCCCTGAAGACGGCCGGGGAACGGTATCAACAGCGAATCAAACTCGAAAGCCTCCGATCGCGCTTTGAGACCTTGACCCCGCGGGAGCGGGAGGTCATGGCGCTTGTCGTGACCGGCATGCTGAATAAACAGATTGCCGGGGAATTGGGCACGACCGAAAAGACCGTCAAGGTCCACCGCTCCCAAGTGATGCGCAAGATGGAGGCGGACTCAGTCGCCGCGCTCGTGCGCATGGCTGATGTGATCGGCAGAATGCCGGCCCGACGGTGATCTGAGAGTCCAATGGTACCGTTGGACTAAAGCCCCACCAATCTACGACCTAGGTCCTATAGATCGTCCTTTCCACCACGGAATAGCGTGGGGAAATTTGCAGCAACATGTTTTCGCGGCGCAGGTCGCGGGTAGCGGAGCGTCGGTTCTCTGGTCGGAGCACAAGGAATTTGTCCTGATTGCGCTGGCTGTCTTCGTTGGTCAGCTCGCGCTCATCACAGGCCTTTTGGCTCAACGGCGGCGGCGACAACGTGCCGAACGCGCCCTGCGCCGAACCGAAGCCCGAAACAGTGCCATTCTCTGTGCGATTCCCGATCTGATGTTCGTGTTCAGTCGCGACGGCATCTATCTCGATTACAACGCTCCAAGTCCGGCGGCGCTCTTCGTACCGCCGCAAGAGTTTCTCGGCAAACATATACGCGATGTGTTGCCGAAGAACCTGGCGCAGTCGATTGAGCCGCTGTTTGAAAGGGTCATGACAACCGGTCAGCCTGTCTCGCTCGACTACGCGCTGGCGATGGGTGGGTCCGATCACTACTTCGAGGCGCGTCTCGTGCGTTGCGACAACGACACGATTGTCTGCATCGTTCGCGAGGTGACCGACCGCCATCAGGCGACCGAGCAACTGCATCAGGCGCAGGCGGAGCTCGCTCATGCGACGCGTGTGCGGTCGCTTGGCGAAATTGCTACAGGCATTGCGCACGAAGTCAGCCAGCCGCTCGCGGCGATGATTACAAACGCGCGCGCGGGAATCCGCAGGCTCGACGATTCGTGCGGTGTCCAGGAGATGCGGGCCGTGCTTCAGGATATTGTCGCCGACGGGCAACGCGCGGCGGGGGTGATCAACCGCATCCGGGGGCTCGTCAAGCACACGCCCCTGCGGCTCGCGCGCCTCGACGTCAACGATGTGATCGAAGACGTCGTCGGACTCAGCGGACCAATGTTGCGTCAGCATCAAATCAGGCTCGACGTCGAGCGGAAGGGGACTCTGCCGCCGGTGACCGGGGATCGAATTCAGCTTCAACAAGTCCTGCTGAACCTGGTCATTAATGCGACCGACGCGATGAAAGCGATCGACGATCGGCCGCGGGTGCTGGAGATTCGAACCTGGCAGCGCGACAGCTACGTGAACGTCCGCATCCATGATTCGGGGCCTGGCCTTCCCGAATCTGCCGTGCGGCGCATCTTCACGCCGTTTTTTTCGACCAAGCCGGAGGGAATGGGTGTTGGCCTTTCCATCAGCCGCTCAATTGTGGAGGCTCACGGCGGCAGGCTCGATTTAGCCAGTAATTCCAGTAATGGAGCGACGTTCGAACTCGAACTGCCTGTGGCCTAGACCAAAGTCGGAGGTGCGATGGCCTTAGGTCCCATAGATAGAGCGGGTGGAGGCAGCTATAAGAGCGCTGGGTTGCTATGAAACATTTCTCAGGGCATCGTTTCGACGAACACCGGCGGACACTATGGCGCGGCACGAAAGAGATCCGGCTGACGCGTAAAGCAGCTGCCGTATTGCTGTGTCTCATCGACCGCGCCGGGCGCACCGTGACTCGCGACACCATCCTGTCCACCGTCTGGTGCGGGACTCATGTGCACGCCGACAACGTGAAGGTGCTCGTCCACGAGATCCGTGCTGCACTCGAGGATGATCCTCGCGAACCAGATTTCATTCGCAGCGAGCCGGGTGGCGGCTACACCTTCATTGCTCCTTTACATGACGGCGTGCTGCCGGCAGCCGCGAACCGCGCCAGCACGACACCGGCGATCGCGGCGGACCCGCATATTCTGTTCAGGCTCGCCGTCGCGCTTGCCGATCCCGCGCAGTCTGAGTGTCGAGTGTTTCTCGTCGATGGTGAACGCGGCATGGGTAAGAGCGCGCTGTCCGGCGAGTTCATGAGGCGTGCTCGCGAGGTCGCATCCGCGCGCGTCTGTTACGGACAGGCGGTTGCGCACTCAGGGATGTCGGAGACATACCTGCCGTTTGTCGATGCGTTGCACCATCTTGCGCGTCAGTCGCCAAGGAGTGTGCCGGCCCTCCTGGCGCAGCAAGCACCAACGTGGCTCGCCCGGCTGCCGGCGTGGGTGACCGACGTCGCTCCGATCAAAGGAGCGGTCGCACCGCCCGATCCGTTCCGAATGATTCGCGAGTTCGGGGATCTCCTCG
The DNA here is from genome assembly GCA_035491715.1 of Vicinamibacterales bacterium. Classification (GTDB taxonomy): domain Bacteria; phylum Acidobacteriota; class Vicinamibacteria; order Vicinamibacterales; family 2-12-FULL-66-21; genus JALZOC01. The sequence continues at coordinate 16,299 of DATJKH010000111.1, forward strand.
AGGGGCTGGCGGAAGAAGGCCCCACAGTCATCGTTCTCGACGATCTGCAGTGGGCAGATCTGGAAACGGTCGAACTGCTCCGTGCGCTTTCACGGCGTCATGCGCCGCTGCGCACGCTCATCCTCGCCACCTATACGCCGTTTGCGACGACACTGGCGGCAGCCGCGCTGCGCAACCTGAGCGCCGAGCTTCGTGCCACCACCCGTTCGTCTTCGATGCCAATTGTTCCACTGACAGAAGACCAGGTCCGCACCTACCTGATCGAACGTTTCGCGAGCGACTCGGTTGGCGAGCTCGCGCGGGTGGTCCACCGCGTGTCGTTCGGTAATCCTCTGGTCATGGTGTCGATGATGGATGCCCTTATTGCGGCCGGATCAGTCGTATTCGAGAGTGAGGGCTGGCGCGTGCGCCATTCGGCACGCACGATCGAACGATCGCTGCCGGCGACGGTCTTCGACGCCCTCCTGTGGCGGTTCGATCAGCTCGATGCCGACGATCGCGTCGTGTTGGAGTGTGCGGCTGCAGTTGGCCCCGAGTTCTGTCCGGTCGATGTGTCGAGGGCGGCTGGCGCCGAATCGCCGATGCCAATCCTGCGCCGGATCGAAACGCTTTGTGAGCGCGGCTTCATTACGCGGCGAAGCCGCAGTGCCCGGAGGGTTCCATCCGCTATGGAAGTCTATCGTTTCATTCATCCCCTGCACGCGCAGGTCCTTGCCGGCCATGCGCCGGTATTCGATCAACTGCGCGCCGCTGAACGCCTCGCCTTCGATCGACGGCCAACCACCGAGCAGTTCGGCTGAGATGGTACCTCTCGCCGCGTGGCGGTGACGCGACACAAACCTGCCAGGGTGGCACTGGCGCACAACGGTGCGTCTGCTGTTTCTGCTGTGTACTCGCATGATTGCTAGAGCGATTGGGCTGCGCCAACGCCGGATCACTCTGCCTGCCGTCGCGCTCGCGACGTGCGGCGGCTATTACCTCGCGTCGCTGATCGGTCTCGCCCTGACGATGCCGCCGGCAACCACGTCGATGTTATGGCCGCCGAACGCAGTCCTCACGGCCGCGCTTCTCCTGACGCGGCCCAGGCGCTGGGCATTCGTCCTGTTGCCGGTCCTCCCGGTTCACGTCGTGATCCAGTACGGAACGGGATGGCCCTTCTCGATGATCCTCGCGCTGTTTGTGACCAACTGCCTCGAAGCGATGATCGCCGCCGGCGGCTTGCACCTTTCGAGCGACACACCCTGGCGGCTCGACAGCCTGCGAGGACTGACTTCTTTTTATGTTTCGGCCGTTATCGTAGCCCCTGTGCTGTCGTCCTTCGCCGATGCGGCGGCAGTGCACTGGTTCCGCGGCGAACCGTTCTGGCTGGTGTGGGGAAACCGGACCACCAGCAATGCGCTCGCAGAGTTAATCGTCGTCCCTGCCGTGGTGGGCGGTGCGTTGGCTGCCGCCCGATGGTGGCGCCGTGGCCGGCCGCTGCCACGCATGGAAGCTGTCGTCCTTGTCCTGGGTCTCGTGGGAATCGCAACCGCGAGGTTCAGCGGTGTACTCGACACGATCCCGAGCCTGAATGCCGTTTCGAGCCAGATGCCGTTAACCGTTCAATTGCCGTTCCTTCTGTGGGCCGCGATGCGATTTGGCCCAACCGGCACGGGCGTCGCGGTGCTGTTTACCAGTATCACGAGCGCCTGGGCCGTCGTGAATGGCATTGGTCCGTTCGCCGAGATTCCGGCATCGACGACCGTGCGTGCACTCACGATGTCGATGATTGTCGTGGCGACAACGTTGCTTTACCTGGCGACGCTGATCGATGAACGCCGTCAGACGCAGCAGGCGCTGAAACTTCGGCTGGAATTCGAGAGCCTTCTGTCACGGCTGTCCGCCGCTCTGGTGCAGCAACCAAGCGATCAGATGACACGCGCCTTCGAAACCTGGCTCGGCCGGTTGAGTCGCGTGCTGGGGATCGACGGCCTCACGATTTTCCTGACATCAGGAGAATCCCATGGGCTCTCCGCGATCTATTCCTGGTTCGATGCGCCGGTGCGCGCCGATGCGACGGATGTTGCGAAGCAGCATCTCGCCTGGGCCGAGCGCACGCTCGCACTTCAGGATGCGGTCCTGGTAGGGGACTCCGGCAACTTACCGAATTCGCGTCAGCTGCGCGCGTCATCACAGACGCTGGATGTCAAAGCCGGCGGCGCCATCCCGCTCGTCGGCGAGGGACAGCCGCTCGGTGCATTCGCGTTCAGCTCGCTTCGTGAACAACCGCGCGGTCCGATGTTGTCGGCCAATCTCTGGCTGGTGGGCGAAGTTCTCGCCGGTGCGTTGCGCCGGAAGCGTTCCGAGGACGCTCTCGTCAAGACCGAACTGATGAAGTCTGCAATTCTGCAGTCTCTGACCAGCGGCGTCGCGGTTATCGATCGGGCGGGGTACGTACTGCAATTGAACGCACGCTGGCTGAGTGCGCGCGGCTGTCAGTGGATGGGTGCGGCGATGGGAGACAATTTGATTTATGCCTGCCGCCGCGCCAGCGAAACCGGGCACCAGCTCGCATGCGAGATTGCGGATGGCCTCGCCAGCGTGCTCGATCGCACGCGCGATCGGTTCGTCCTCGAACAGATGATCGGCTCAGGTACCGATGCGACGTGGTGGTCGCTGGCCGGAGTCCCGTTGAATCGTCCAGAAGGTGGCGCGGTGGTCACGTGCGCCGACATCACGGAGCTTCGGCGCGCAGAAATGGAAGCGCAGCGAAGCCGTCAGGAACTGGCGCATGTCGGCCGCGTCTCGACGGTCGGCGAAATGACCGCCTCGCTCGCGCATCAGCTGAATCAGCCACTCGCCGCCATCATGACGAATGCACAGGCCGCCGGACGAATGCTGAGCGCGGCCCGACCGGACATCGACGAGGTGCGCGCGATCCTGCACGACATCGTCCGCGACGACCGCCGTGCCAGCGAAGTCATTCAACGGTTGCGGCAACTGCTGCGAAAAGGGGAGTTCGAGATCACGTCGATCGATCTGACCGCTGCGATTCGCGAAGTGGTTGAACTGGTCAGCACCGAAGCGGCGCTGCGTAATATCATTCTTTCGTTCGATTTTGACCACGGTCCGGTGCTTGCCAATGGCGATCGCGTGCAATTGCAGCAGGTGATCCTGAACCTTCTGCACAACGCGATGGAAGCGATGGCGGAGCAGCAGCAAGCGCCGCGATCCATCCTGATCGGGTGTCATCGCTATCATCATGCGATCGTGGTAAGCGTGCGCGACTCCGGTCCCGGTCTCAGCGCCGGAACCGAGCACCTGGTCTTCGAGCCCTTCTACACGACGAAGCAGGGCGGCATGGGGATGGGTCTTTCGATCGTTCGCTCGATCGTCGAGGCACACGGCGGAATGATTCACGCGACCAACGTCGCAGACGGCGGAGCGCTGGTGGAATTCCAGCTGCCGGCAGCGGAGACGATAGCGGCGTAGCTCAGGCGCGATCACGCCGGGCAAGACGGTCTAGAACCGGATTGGACGGACCTCAGCAGAATTCGCGCGCCGCGCGAGTTCCTCAAAAACCCCTCCGGTCGTATGGGACTTCAGAAGACAGACCAGGACGCGATGCGGACATGCGGATTTGGTGCAGTCGTGTGTCAATCGTCCGGAGACAACCCTGTTGCACATTACGTAGGCGTGTATCAAGGGCCGCACCGCGCCCGCCGGACGGAACCAGTGAACATCCTCGAGATCGCTGACACGTACCAGAGCGGTACGCCACTCGCTCCACGCGCGTTGCACGACGACGAGTGCGGTCTGCAGGTTTGCGCCCTGGGCGCGTGCCTGGATGTTCGCAGTGGCGGCTTGTGCGTAATCAGCGGCGATCGTTCTCATACAGCTAGTTGACGCCACTTTGAGCGCCGTGTCCATCCTGTCGAGGGGGGAAATTGTTGGGCTCGCTGAGCTAGAACAATTACACGATCAACCCTTTTCGTACTGCGTAGAGGACGATTTCCGCCGTATTGTGGAGGTTGAGTTTCTGCATCAGGTTGGCGCGGTGGGTCTCCACGGTCGAAAGGCCGAGATTGAGGAGCGATGCCACCTCCTTGTTCGACCGCCCTTCAGCTAGAAGCTGGAGCACTTCTTTCTCCCGATCAGTCAACAGGTGATACGAGTCGGTCAGGCCGCGCTGCTGTAGTCGTCTCACGTAATCCTCGACAAGGACAGCAGTGACGCCAGGGCTGAAGAACGGTTTCCCCGCCGCAACGGCGCGAACCGCCGGAATCAAATCCTCATCGGTTGCGCTCTTGAGAAGATACGCGCGGGCGCCTGCGGCCAGCGCCCGCATGATGTACGACTCGTCGCCGTGAACACTGAGAATGATGACACCGGGAGGATGGTTCATTTTCTGCGCGCGCGCCGCCACCTCGATGCCGCTCAGTTTCGGCATGCCGATATCGAGAATCAGCAGATCCGGATGTTGCTCTTCGCAAAGATGCACGGCCTCGAGACCGTCCGCGGCCTCGCCGACAATCGTCAGCCCCTCGGCCTCGAGGAGTCCCCGCAGCCCGCGCCGGACGATGCCGTGATCGTCAGCCAGCAACACGCGCAAGTGGTGCCTCCATCATCGGAACCGGCAGCGGCAATCGGACGAGCAGCATCGTCCCGGCTCGCCCACTGCGGGAAATCGTCAAGGTTCCCTCGAGCTCTCTGACTCGTTCGTCGATCCCGCGAAGCCCGAGCCCTCGATGGCGATGCGCCGGCGCGAACCCGACGCCATCGTCGCTGACCGAGACGCGCAGCTGGCCGTTATCTGCGGCCACGGCGATCTGGATGTGGGTCGCGTTTGCATGCCGCGCGCAGTTGGTCATCGCTTCCTGGATCACGCGGTAGACGCACGTGCGATGCTTGTCGGGCAGCGTGTCGAAATCGCCGTCCATTTGCAGGTCGACATCGATCGCATAGCGCCGCATGAAATCGCGCACGTGCCACTCCAGCGCCGCTTCCAGGCCAAAGTCATCGAGCATGCTCGGGCGGAGACCGAGTGACAGATCGCGGACGGTGCGGAACATGTCGTCGACGAGCTTCTTGCACTCGACGATCGCCGGGCTCACGGCGGCGCTCATTCGTTCGACGCGCCCGAGTTCCATGCGCAGGCCGGTGAGAACCTGCGCGACGTGGTCGTGCAGCTCCCGCGACAGGTTGCGGCGTTCCTCTTCCTGCGCATCGACCAGCCGCTGCGACAACTCGCGCATCTGGTTCTCAGCCTGATCCGATCGACGTTCCAGGACGCGCAACCGGAGCACGACGACGATCGCCACGCCGAGGCCAAGGAGAACCGTCTGCCGGAGTAGCCATTGGAGATCGCCACGCAACGCGGCGTATCGCTCGGCGACTTTGGCGCGCTGCGTCGCCAGATTTGTGTTGTTCAGTTCCTCGATCTGCTGCGCAATGGCCAGGGCCGCTTCGCGGCGAGGAACGACTTCGCGTCTCAGAAACCCGGCGCTGCGGATGACCTTCTCGGCCGGCGTCCAATCGAAGAGCGGATCGAAGGCCTGCCAGTAATCATCCAGTTTTGACTGGAGGCTCTGAATCTGGTCGTCGCGATCGATCAGCGTCTTCAGTTCCGCCAGCGTCGTCATGTTGGTCCGGCGAAAATCGGCGATCTGTTCGCGATATTCAGGTGCATGTTCGCGGGCGACGTCGAGCAGGTAATCGCGGACGAAAATTCCCGACAGGTTGACGTCGGAACGGAGGCGACGCAGGTTCACGTCCACCTGCCGGTAGTGCTCGTTGAGTTGATCGAGCTGCGGGTAAATCTCCTGGACCTTTCGCGACGACGCGACCATCGAGAACGCCAGCAGCACGACCAGACTTCCAAGTCCGAGCGCCGCGACCAGCCATGTTTTCAGGCGCATGTGACCTCCGAGTCCATGTCTTTAGGGTAGTGCATCGGGGAGGTCCGCTGTCATCGGGCAAATGGGGGAGTGCGCCGCCAATGCGCTGACGACGGCTGAGGTTGACCATGAAAAAAGACGGCGTTCTCCAGCCTCCACCCGATGGAACGAATGGGATTGCCGTTGTCTACTCTGGCCAGGGACCGCGCTCTTGTTGGCGCGACCTTAGGGGCAGGGACAACGAGAATCAACGCCATGAGGAGAAAAATCGCAGAAAGGAGCAGAGCGCGTGCTCTCGTTGTCTCTCCTCGGCAATCTTGCTGGAGGTGAGGGTTATGAAATCTGCACTGCGCGTTTCTCCGCTGTGGGCGATTGGTCTCGCGATTGGACTCGTGGTCGTATTGGCGGCTCGCGTGCAAGGATCGCCGCCCGAGCGCGCATCAAGCGCGATCGCCGGCGACGTGACCACTTTAATGGGCGACCGACATCTTGATGCGATCGCGGCGCAGGATCCTGAACAGCCCGATCGTTTCGTCGCGGCGCTGCTCATCCCGAATTCCCAGCTGCTCGTGGTCTCGGCCACGTATCCGAATCCGGGCGAACTGCAGGCACAACTTGCGCAGAAGAACTATCGCGACGTGTATGCCGCTCTGCAACAGCCGGTGGCGCAACAGACGCGGATCTTTTTCATCGACGCCGGGTGCGACGGGCTGCGCTCCGGCGGCGACGCGGTCGACATCATGTACGAAAAGGGAACGCAGCAAACGTTGTTCGATGGACGATGGAAGCCGCAAGGCCTTACCGAAGCCGCATATACCAAGAAGGTCGAGAGCGCCGAGCACGACTACAGTCGACTGCTGTCGATTCTCGTGGCATCGATCAAGGGCGCGTGACCTTCACCGAGGCTGACGAGCCGCGAGATCGCTTGGATGGCGGGCGAGACTCCATTTGAGCGCCGGCGGCGTCACGATCGTCGTGACGATCACCATGATCACGACGGCCGAGAACACCCCTTCATCGACGACTCGCTGCCCGGCGACGTGAAGGCCGAGGCCGATGTTCGCGAAGATCAGTCCGACCTCGCCACGTGGAATCATGCCGATACCGATTGACAGCCGGTCGAGCTTCTGCCCGAGCGCTCCGAGCGAACACGCCTGCTTGCCCAGAATCGCAGCCACCGTGAGAAGCGCCGAGAGTCCGAGGACGTCGACCCGCGCAAACGCGGTGAGATCCACATGCATGCCCATGAAGACGAAGAACACCGGCACCAGAAAGGCGGAGATCGGATGCAGCAGATGTTCGATCTGCTGCTCTCCGCGATTGACGAACGGCCGGAAATGCGCTTCTTCGAGGATCAAGCCGGCGGCGTAGGCGCCGACGATTGGTGCGAGACCGACGATCGACGCGAGATAGGCGAGTCCGAAACAGAAGATCAGCGCCGTCGCGAGCAGGACGCCGCTGCCATGGAGTCGCGCGGCCAGACCGAAGATTCGCCGCGAGAGCGCGACGCCAAGCACCAACGCGGCGAACAAACAGGTGAACGCGGTACCGAGGACGGTTCCGATGGCCAGGTACGACATCGGCTCGCCGCGGTCGGCGCTCGTGATGACGCCACTCACGACCGCAAGAATCACAAGTCCCAGCACATCGTCGATGACGGCCGCGCCCAGGATTACGCGCGCTTCGGGCGAGCGCGACCGGTCGAGATCCTTGAGCACTCGCGCCGTGATGCCGACGCTCGTCGCAGTGAGAGTCGCACCGAGAAACGCGTGCACGTACGGTCCTCGGTCTGGAAGAAGCCAGGCGCTGACTCCCCAGCCGAGCGCGAATGGAGCGACGACCCCGAGGACCGCGACGAACAGTGACGGCCACCCAACCTTGAACATGTCGCGAACGGTCGACTCGAGGCCTACTTCGAACAGCAGGATGACGACGCCCAGTCGCGCCAGGATGTCGACCGTCGGATCGTCCGCGATGCGGTGAAAAGCATCGACGCCGGCCAGCCTCAGATTCGCGAGCACCACCCCGGCGAGGAGTTCACCGAGGACCGCGGGCTGTCCAAGCCGCACACTCACATGTCCAGCGATCTTCGCCGCGGCAAGGATGATGGTAAGGGCGAGAAGGACGTGAGCGACCGGATCCACGGATGTATTATCCGCCTTCGCGCGCCATGGTCGGACCGCGCTTCTGCGAGACTTCGGCTGGCCTCGCTGGAGCTGCGTCGTCGACCGTGCCACAATCAGCACCGCTCATGATCAGAGATCAACAGGAGAATGGAGAAGGGAGGAACGTTTTTGAGCTTCCTCAAAAACGAGATCCTCCTTTCTCGGTTGTCCTGTTCTTACTAGATCTGATCGCAGCGTGACTGTGGAAGCTGATGATTAGGATCGGTGCAGCGAATGAATGCTGGAGATGTGATGGACCATGAAATCGCCTTCGAGATGGCGACCTCGAACCTGCGGTTCGGTGCAGGCGTCACCCGTGAAGTCGGAACCGACCTCGTCGATCTTGGTGTTCGAACCGCTCTGGTCGTCACCGACCCGAAACTGTCGCGACTGCCTCCTGTGCTGACCGTGCTCGAGTCGTTGGCAGCGTCTGGTGTGAAGGCGGTCCTCTTCGATCGCGTGCGCGTGGAACCGACCGACGAGTCGTTTCGCGCGGCGATTCAGTTTGCTGAAGCGAATCCAGTAGATGGGATCGTCGCGGTCGGAGGAGGATCGGTGATCGACACCGCCAAGGCGGTCAATCTTTATACGACCTATCCTCCGGCGGATTTCCTTGATTACGTCAACGCGCCGATTGGCAAAGCGTTCCCGGTGCCGGGTTCGCTCAAGCCGCTTATCGCAGTTCCGACCACGGCCGGGACGGGCAGCGAAACTACCGGTGTCAGCATCTTCGATCTGACGGCGCTGCACGCGAAGACCGGTATCGCGAATCGGCGTCTCAAGCCGACGCTCGGCGTTCTCGATCCGGAAAACACTCGAACCATGCCGAAGGAAGTCGCCGCGTCCAGCGGACTCGACATCCTCAGTCATGCCGTCGAATCGTTCACCGCGATCCCCTATACATCGCGTCCTCGACCTTCCAGTCCAACGCTGCGGCCCGCGTATCAGGGCTCGAACCCGATCAGCGACATCTGGGCGCTGCAGGCGCTGCGAATGGTCGCGCAATATCTGATCGCGGCGGTCGAAGATCCCGGCAACGACAATGCGCGCGCGCAGATGATCCTCGCCGCGTCGTACGCCGGCGTTGGCTTCGGCAACGCCGGCGTCCACCTCCCGCACGGTATGTCGTACCCGGTGTCGGGACACGTGAAATCGTACCGCGCGCCCGGCTATCCCAACGACCACGCGCTCGTCCCGCACGGCGTCTCCGTGATCCTCAACGCGCCGGCGGTGTTTCGCTTTACCGCGTCGGCCAATCCATCCCGGCATCTGCTGGCGGCCGAAGCCCTTGGCGCCAACGTGACCGGCGCCAGGGATGCCGATGCCGGACGCATTCTCGCCGACCGCATTACCTGGTTCATGCAGCAGCTTGGCGTTCCGAATGGATTGAAAGCGGTGGGCTACTCATCGAGCGACATTCCACAACTGGTCGAAGGCACATTGCCTCAGCACCGCGTGACCAAGCTATCGCCGCGAGCTGCGAGTCCTGACGATCTCGCTGTGATGTTCGAGGATGCGATGACGGCGTGGTGACACCCCTCGACCGAACGATTCCCGCCGTCGTGCCATCGTGACTGGCGGCGAGGTAGATGTCGGTGATGCAGTCGTGGAACACGGCCACGGAAAAACACAGCCACGGAAAAACACGGCCACGGAAAAACACAGATCAACACGGAAGTGAGAATCCGTGTTCACCTGTGGTAACAACTGTGCCACCGAGCGGTTTACGGCTTACCTGACGAGAACACGAATCCGATCGAACGTTCGATCGGGTTGTAGAACTTGCCGTAGTCTGGCGACGTGAGGTTGTTTTGCACGTCGCGTTCGTTGCCGGTATTGAACGCGTTGTAGATCTTCAGGCCACCGGTGAAATGATATTTGCGAAAGCGCAGTTCACGGGCGAGCGTGAAGTCGAGGGTAGACACCTTCGGCAGCCGTCCCGCACGGTTGCGTTCGCCGACGAAGTCCTGGTACTCATTCACGCTCGAATACGGAAATCCCGTTCGCCACTCGTACAACGGTGCGAAGACCCAGCCGCCGCCGACGCCGAGCGTGCCGCGCACAATCAGTCGATTCGGTACATCTGTCGGACTCAGGGAGTTCTCGTTGTACCTGATAATCGGGTTCCTGAAGTTGCCATAGAACTGATCGTAATCATTGAGATCGCGCGTGCTCTTCGATCTCACGTAAGAGACCGACAGGTCGCGGTGTTCATTGGCCAGGAATCGACCGGTCGTTTCGAATTCCCAGTACTTGGATGCACCGGTCGAGCCCAGCGTGAGCACGCCACGGGTCGGGTCGGGATCCACGATATACGCGTGCGAGCCTTCACGATGTAAGTAGGCGGCCTTGAAAAAGAACACGCGGCCGAAGCGCTGATCCCATGCAGTCGTGAGGACGAAGCTCTCCGGCGTTTGAAAGGTCTCCTCAATGGTGTGGACGAAGGTCATTGGCGATCCGAGGACTGCTCCATTTGGTGCAAACCGGGTGACCGTCTGAACATCGTACTGTGTGAATGCGCCGACGTTGAGCGGCGTGCGCTCCGAGAATTTTCCGAACCCGCCTCTCAGGATGCCGCGCCCGTTCGGCAGCAGACTGGCCGACATGCCGATGCGAGGCGAGTAATTCACTTTTTCGACAATGTCGTCACGGTCGGCACGGAAGCCGAGCTCGAATGCGAGTCGATCGTTCACCCGCCAGCGATCCTGCACGAACATGGCGAACTCGGTACCGCTGACCTTCGGTGAGCCTACTCCCGGGGTATAGCTCGTCCGCTCGGCCAGCGAGCCGTCGAGACGCACGGCGTTGACCTCATGGCTGAAGTTGTCGCCGTCGAACGTCGAGTTCTGAAGGTCGATCCCAACCTTGAACATGTGATCGCCGCCCCACTTCTCTTTCGAATAGGTCAGTGCTTCGACGAATTGGAAACTGCGAACGTTGCGTTCCTGAGAATTGAAGAAGTTGCCACTCTGGGTTTGTGGCGAGTAGACCATTGGCCGGTCGCCCTTGGTCTGTTGATCCACTTCGAACCAGCGGATCGCAAGCGTGGATTCGAGCACGGCGTTGCTTGAAAGAATGATCCGATCGGCGGCGCCGGACGAGAATCCTTCCTGGGTAAACTTCGGCGTCGTTTCTTCCGGACGAAACGTCGACATCGTCGGGTTCGAGATTTTCCGCGGGAAATAGATGACGCCGCCGGTGAGGGCGTGCCGTGAGGAGAGAACAGCGTCGAGCCGTGTGAAGGAATCAAAGCTGTCGAGGCCGAGCTGCGGCTCGCCGGGCAGGCTCTTGACCGGCGTTCGGACGAATCGGTATTGCAGGTACTCGCCGAACAGAAGTTTGTCTTTGCGGAGCGGCCCCGAGATCGACAGACGCGGTTCGAACTTGTTGACAAAAGCGAAGCCCTTGCCAAACCCGGGGACGAGGTTGTCCGGTTTGACCACCCAATCGTTTGTCCCGCGTTTGGTTCGAACCTGAGTCACGCTGGTCGAGAACCGGCCAAACTCGGCGGCGAAGGGGTTGGACAGGACTTCCACCGATTCGACCGCGCCGCTGGGCAATTCAAGATCGAAATCGCCAGTTGATGGATCGTTGAGGCTGGCGCTGCTCATCTGCAGCGCGCCCGTCGTCGGCGCGCCGCCTTTGATTCGCAACCGTCCTTCCGGCCCTCGAATGATGCTCGGTAACACCGTCAGCAGCGACTGAAAGTCGTCGCCGGTCAGCGGCTGGATGTCCATCTTCGCTCCGGTGAGAACGTCACTGACGGCGACCGGTTGGAGACTTTCAGTCGGTGAATTCGCCGGCACCACGACATCGACGCTCTCTCGGACGAACGTGAGCCGCATTTCGACGAGCACCTGCTCGGTCTCGCCTGGACTCACGCCGAACGGAGCCGAGTCGGTGTCGGCAAATCCCTCGCGAACGGCGTGGACGACGTATCGGCCAGGTGCCACATCGGGGAATGTGACCTGGCCGACCCCATCGCTCGTGGTTTTCCCAACGACGATGTTGCCATCGACCCTCCGCAGTTCGACGGTGACCGCAGGTATCCGCAGCCCTTCGACGACGATTGTCACGATGACACGTGCGGGTCCGGAGGCCGCCGGTTGTTGTGCCTGTGAGTCGCCGGAGAGAGTGCCGTGGAACGAGCCGCCGCCTGCCGCTGAAACGGTGACGTGGGTAAGTATTACCAATGCGATAAAAAAAGACGCCGCGATTGATGTGAATGAGCACGACGGACGCGAAGCCGACGACGGTGTGAGGAGAAGTGGGAAGAATCGCACGATGCCCTCGGTCCTCAGGCATACCGGCACCAGGACCGCACGACAATGATCGCGAGGCGAACCGGGACGTTCGCCCACGACTGTGCGTCCGGCCGGATCATGTCCGTGGAGATTTCAATAGTATTGCAACTCGACCGGTCGTGCGCGCGTTGGGGGAGACCGCGCAATAAGAAATGCCGCGCCGATTCCTTGAATCGGCGCCCATACTGAGGGGGTGTTCCGCATTCTCCACTATCTCAAAGCCCGCGGGTGGCGTGGTTTGTTGATCCGTGTGAATCCGTGTCCATCCGTGGTTTGTTATCCGTGTCAGCCCGTGTCCATCCGTGGCTTGAGTCCGTGTCGATCCGTGGCTTGTTGCGTCGCGCACGCCTTGCGTCACCTTCACATGAGTGTTACAACCACCCGCTAGCCTTTGACGGCGCAAGGATCTGAATTGGTGTTCGTGTACGTGTCGAGGTGACCAATGCGACTGGTGGGTTTCTGGCTGTGTTCGATACTCCTCACTGCATCCACGGCCTTCGCGCAGTTTGATACTGCCGCCGTGGTCGGAACGGTACGTGACGGCTCCGGAGCCGTGGTGCCGGCGGCGAAGGTGACACTGACGGCGGTCGAGACCGGTATTTCCGTCGTACGCACCTCAGGCGGCGATGGAAATTTCGAGTTTGCCGCGGTCAAGCCCGGGCGTTACGTGGTGACCGCTGAGAAGCCTGGCTTCGCGGTCGCGATGATGGACGATGTGCAGGTGCAGGTTGGGGCGCGGCTGCGCGTCGACCTGCAGATGCCGGTCGGACAATTATCGGAGAAGGTGGAAGTATCGGCGCGATCGCTGGTCGAGACCGACTCGAGTCAACGCGGACAGGTCATCACCGGCGAACAGACGCGCGCGTTGCCACTGATCTCGCGCGAGTACTCGTCGCTGGCGCTCCTCACGACGGGGGTGAAGCTCGGTGGCTCGTCGCTGACGACAGGTAATACGCCACGCGAGGGCGCATTCAACGTCAATGGGCTCCGCAGCACGACCAATAACTTCCTGATCGACGGCGTCGACAACAATGCGTACGGCACCAGTAATCAGGGCTTCTCCAATCAGGTGATGCAGCCACCGCCTGACGCGATCGGCGAGTTCAAGGTGGTAACCAACAACATGAGCGCCGAGTACGGCCGGGCCGCCGGCGCGACGATCAACGTCAACTATCGCAGCGGGACAAATACAGTTCACGGCAGCGGTTGGGAATTCGTGCGGGACACGTCGCTGAATGCCGTCGGGTTCTTTCAGCCCGCCACCGGAAAACCCTCTCTCGATCGCAACCAGTTCGGTGGCGTGATTGGTGGGCCGATCCTGCGCAACAAAGCGTTCTTCTTCGGCGATTACGAGGGGCTGCGGCAGACACGCAAGGTCGCCGGGTTCTCGAGTATTGCGACGCCGGCGCAGAGGCAGGGCACGCTCTCGGTCGACGTGCGCGATCCGCGAAGCGGCGTGGTCTATCCGGCCGGGACAACGATCCCGATGACCGATTTTGCGCGCAAGGTTCTGTCCGGGTTGCCCGACGCCAATCGTCCAGGTAATACGAACAACTACGCCGTCCTGCAGGAGTTCACCGCCGACTCGAACAAGGCGGGAGCGAAGATTGACCTTCAGGCCACGCCTGACCTCTCGTTCTTCGGACGGTACGGCTATCGAAATCTTACAACCGACGATCAACCCAATATTCCCCTCCCCTCGGGAGGCGCAGGCAATGGACACATCTACGCGCGCAATCGCCAGCTGGTGCTCGGCGCGACCTGGATTCCGACCGGACAGTCGCTGCTCGAAGCGCGTTTCGGGTATTCGTGGACGCAAGCGGGGAAGAATCCTCCGGCGCTCGGCACCGATAGCGCGATGGACCAGTTCGGTCTTCCGGGGTTGCCCGCCGATCCGCGCATCGAGGGCGGACTGCCCACGCAATTGATCACCGGGTATTCAGATCTCGGGCGGCAATCCACTAACCCGCAGTGGCAGTATCCGACCGTCTACAACCCGAAGGTCAATTACACCTGGACGCGCCGTGCGCACTCGTTCAAGTCCGGTTACGAGCTGCAGTGGATCAACACGGAAGTGCAGGACGTGAATCCGCTTTACGGCCGCGACACGTATAACGGGCAGTTCACGAGGCCGACGGGCGCGGCGGCGAACAATCTCTACAACCTCGCGGACTTCATGCTCGGATTGCGCGCGCAATACGCGTTGAGCAGCGTGCTGGTCGCGAATCTTCGGCGCAACATGCATTTCGCATATGCGCAGGACGACTGGCGCGCGTCGCGCCGCCTGACGTTGAACCTGGGGCTGCGATACGAGTACTCGACGCCGTACTGGGAAACAGACAATGTGTTGTCGAATTTCGATCCGGCCACCAATTCCATGGTGATCGCGAAAGAGGGCTCGCTGTACGACAGGACGCTGATTCAACCGGATCGCAACAACTTCGGACCGCGTCTTGGCTTTGCCTACACGGTGACGCCGACGACAGTAATTCGCGGCGGTTACGGCGTCAGTTACATTCACTTCAGCCGTGCCGGTGGCGGCGACCTCCTGCCGATCAATGGCCCTCAGGTGATCAATGCGGTTGTGAATCAGGCCAATCCGACCGCCGCCGGCTTCGTGCCCGCCGAGCAGGGCTATCCTGCCGGTCTGGCGGATCCATCCCAGTTCAACCCGTTGACCGCCAACATCACCTACATGCCGAAGGACTTTCATTCGAGCCCGGTGCAGAGCTGGTACATCTCGGTGCAGCGCGAGCTGGTGCACAACATGCTGCTCGACGTCGCCTATGTCGGAAATCGCGGCGACGACCTGCTGCTCTTTGCCAACTACAACCAGGCGCTTCCGAACAACGCTGCCGGCACGATCGCGTTACAGGATCGGCGGCCGATCCCGAGCTATGCCGACATCACCTATCCATTCAACGGCGGCAAGTCTCGGTACAAGGGGTTGCAGACGAAACTCGAGTGGCGAATGGGAGCGGCCCTGACGCTCCTCAACTCGCTGACATTGTCAAAGGCGAAGGACAACGGCTCGCAATCGCTCGAGAACTCGAACGGGAACAACCCGTCGCCGCAGGACTTCCGCAATCTTGGTGCAGACTTCGGCGTGTCCAACTACGACCAGCCGTACAACAACACGACGAGTTTCGTCTGGGCCCTGCCCTTCGGCAAAGATCGGCGATGGGTGTCGGATGCGTCGCCACTGATGGAGGCGCTGATTGGCGGGTGGGAAGTGTCCGGGATCAATTCGGTCTATGCCGGTGAGCCGGTGACCTTTACCTACACGCCTGGTGCGACGTCCATCGTGTCTGGCATTGCCCAGGATTTTCGCGGTGCCAACAACTATCGTCCCAATGTCGTCTGCGAGCCGATGGCATCGGGCGCCGATCGCACCATCAACAACTGGTTCAACAAGGCCTGCGTCCTTGCGCCGACCGATCCAAGCCAGCCGTTCGGGGATGCTGCGCGCAATTCCGTCCGCGGACCGAACTTCTGGCAGTTCGACTTTGCGGCGTCGAAGCTGTTCGCATTGGGCGGCCGTGCGCGTTTCGAGTTCCGGTTCGAAGCGTTCAACCTCCTGAACCATACGAACTTCCGCGCGCCAAACGGAAACAAGAGCGCGGCAGCCTTCGGGACCATTACCTCGACGTTCGATCCGCGCCAGCTACAATTCGGGTTCAAGGTCCTGTGGTAAGCCGCTGTGCGACACTGCTGCTGATGCTGATGGCATCGGTAGCCGCTTCTTCGGGGCCGCTCGTGATCGCGCATCGCGGCGCGAGCGGGCACCGGCCCGAGCACACGCTCGAAGGGTACCGCCTCGCCATCGAGATGGGCGCCGATTTCATCGAGCCGGATCTCGTGTCGACGAAGGATGGAGTCCTGATCGCGCGACACGAGAACGAAATCGGCACGACGACCGATGTC
>DATJKH010000112.1:0-2098 GCA_035491715.1 Vicinamibacterales bacterium
TTGAACGGCGGCCCGGTGTGCATCTGGAAACCGAGGAGCCCTTCAGGCGCGAAATGCTTCGCGTCTTCGTCGATCGCAACCGCCATCAGCTGACCATTGATCAACTGAATCAGGACACGACCGCGGGCAATGATGTGGTACCGGTTCCAGCCGTTGACGTTCATGACGCCCCGGAGGTATGTCGGATCGCCGATCGTGCCAATCACCTTGTACTTCGGGCCGTCGACCGCCCGCGTGATCTCACCGCGCCGCGAGAGGACGGCGTGTCCCTCGCCGCTTGGCGCGCGGCCACGCTCGTCATGCACGTTGCCGAGATACCCTTCCGTAAAATCGATATCCGCCTGATATCCCTTCAGCACCCACTTTCCAACATTGGGCAGCTCCGAGCTTCGATACTGAATCCCGCTGTTGGTGCCGTTCATCCGGAACTCGACTTTGAGCTCGAAATCCTTGATCGTGCCGCCGCGCCAGATCAGGAAGCTGTTCTGCTTCATCACGTTCTCGGGAGTGGTCTCGCCGATGATCTCGCCGTTCTCGACGCGCCAGAACTGCGTGTCGCCGTCCCAGCCGTTGAGCGTCTTGCCGTCGAAGATTGAAACGAAGCCCGTGTTGTCGTCTGGCTGCGTCTCCGGGTAGACCCCGGTCGCCGGGCGCACCTGCGGTGGCGACACTGGTTGTTGCCGCGCGATGGCGTCACGCGTCGTGAACGACGATGCTCCGACCGCAGCGCTCAGCGACAACACCGCTGCTGCACGTAACGACGATCCACTCATTTCTCCCTCCTAGGCGAACTGAATCCCGATCCGTTCACCCACCGACCGGATGTAGTCACGCCCCTCGGTGTACTCCTCGGGCGTCTGCAGGTGCTCGAGCATCAATGGCGCATCGACGGGGAGGCGAGACAGCTGCTGCAGATACTCCGCATAGTCAATCTGTCCTTTCCCGGGCACGACCTCACGGAAATGCACGTTGTACTCAGGTATCCAGGCCAAATCCTTCGCGTGGCACGATACGATCCACTTGCCAAGCTTGGCAAAGCAGTCGGCAATGAATTCCGCGTTCCGGTAGAACCGCGCCGGGGAATTGATGCCGTTGCAGACGTCCATGTGAACGGCAAACGCGGGCCGATCCACCGCGCGAATGAGCTTCAGATATGAATCAGGACCGTCGGGCAGGCTCCATCCCATCATCTCGATTGAAAACTTTGTTGCCCGTGGCCTGACCGCATCGATCACTTTGCGGCAGTTCTCCACGGTCGCGTCGAAGAATTCCTGTGAGAGGTTTCTCGGGTCCGCGCCGTACCAGACCGTCGGGTTGTAGGACCCGGCGATGTCCACACAACATCGTGCCTCGACCGCTTCGGCAAGAGCCATTCGATCGGTGACGTACTTCAGATTGTCGGCCCGCTTCTGCGGATCGGGATCGAGCATGTTGCGCCACGCACCAACCTCGGCTATCACCACTCGCTCGGCCGCAAAAGCGGAACGTATCGCGCGGATGCGGTCCCCATCGTCCAATGTCGCGGCCGGGATGTACGCCGCGCTGTAGCCGAGACGTCGATGCTCTCGCGCCAGTTCCACCGGGTCCGCGGACTTGAGGAAGATCGGCCCACCCAATCGGATCGGATGCCCTGGACCGGCCTTTTCGGAACGCTGTGCGCCGGCGGCGATGGCCGGGAATGCCACAGCCGTCGCAAGAAACTCACGTCTTCGGATCGCGGCCATGCGGGTTGATACAGGCAATCGGCGCCTCTGTCAACGTGCCGGATCCCGCCTGACTCTGCTTTTAACAACAGTCGTGGCTCGGCCCTTGACAACACCCTATGCAGGGTCTACGGTAGCGACCGCCAGAGACAGGAACCACTGATCGACTGTACGTTCAAACCGTTCTCCAGGAGTGAGCTATGCCGCTGACAGGTTTGTGTCGCGCCCGTGCCGTCTGCTCCATCTTCCTCGTCGCGTGCGCTCTCGCCGCGCGTCCCCTTTACGCACAAGTTCTTTATGGATCGATCGTCGGGTCCGTGACCGACGCCAGCGGCGCCGCGATGCCGGGCGCGACCGTGACGATCGAACAGACAGAAACGAAGCTGACCCGGGAA
>DATJKH010000113.1:0-8817 GCA_035491715.1 Vicinamibacterales bacterium
CGTGTGGCGATACTCGGCGATAGCCGCCAGTCCGTGGACGTACGTGAATGCGGCGCCAGTCACAGCGCTAGTCAGCGGTCGGATCCACTGACCAGCGTTAGCGGCATTGGGCTCCCGGACGGCGACGTTCGGGGGCCCGTGTCACGTACGGGCTGCTTCATTCGCGACCGGCGACATGCCGCGCCAGAGCATCGCGCCAATCCGGCATCTCAATTCCGACCTGTCTGAGCTTGTCGTTTGACAGCGCGCAATACAACGGCCGTTGCGCCCGCAAAGAAACTGACGCCATCGTCGTTTGGACGATCGTTGGATGGCAGCCAAGAAGTCGTGCGGCTTCCTCCGCGATCCCGAGCCAGGTCGTCGTGCCGCTGTTGACGCAGTGGTAGATGCCGAAGGGAGGCCGCCGCTCGAGCAGGCGCACTGTGGCATCGGCGACATCTGCCACAAAGCTTGGCGTCACGGTTCGATCGACGAAGACGCGCACAGGAATATCGTGTCGAATCGCATCGAGAATCCGATCGACGCTGCTTTTCGCCGGCCGTCCGCCGAAAAGACTCTCCACCCTGAGGACATAGTGAGAAGGCGCATCCGCCGCGAACCACTCACCTAATAACTTCGAGAGTCCATAATTACTTTGCGGCGCGGGCGGGTCGTTCTCGGTGTAGTGGCGCGACGTTTGTCCATCGAACACGAAATCGGTGCTGTAGTGCACGAAAACCGCACCGCTTTCGCGGGCAGCGCGGGCAAGCGCGAGGACACCAAATGCATTGACATCCAGTGCCTGCGTCGCCTGGTCTTCCGCATCGTCGACGTGGTTGTATGCGGAACAGTTGACAATGACGTCTGGCCGCATCGCGCGAACGGCCTGCAACACGTCAGCGTCGCGTGTGATGTCGAGGGCAGCGCGTGTCAGAGGGGTGACCGAGCCGGCAGATGACAACCGTTCGACCATCGCGGAGCCTAGCTGTCCAGCAGCCCCTGTCACTAAGAAACGCATCACACCTCGTCATACGGATCGCTCGCCTGCGCACTACGATACCATTGCGATACGACATGACGCACAGGGAGTGTGATCGCGAATGGAAACAGTTGACACACTGATTATTGGTGGTGGCGTGACCGGGCTGGCCGCCGGGTTCGAGCTCGCAACGGCCGGCACGTCAGTGGTGATTGCCGAACGGCATCCGCGATTTGGTCAGGAAACGAGCACGCACAACAGTGGCGTAATTCACGCGGGCATCTACTATCCGAAGGATTCCTTGAAAGCCGAGTTGTGCATTGAGGGTGCAGAGCGACTCTACGCCTTCTGTCGAGACTACAACGTTGCGCACGATCGCTGCGGCAAATTCATCGTCGCTTCGAATCAGGACGAGATCGGACAGCTTGAAGCCTTGGCGCGACGGGGTCAGGCCAACGGTGTGCGCGGGCTCGAGATTGTCACCCTCGACTTTCTCCGATCGCGCGAACCGCACGTGGCCGCGGTCGCGGCACTGTGGTCTCCGGCCTCCGGGCGTGTTGAAGCCGAAGCGCTCGTCCGTGAACTTGCGCGACAGGCCGAGGCAGCGGGAGCCATCCTCCTGCGCGGCGCGCGAGCACTGGATGGAACGGTCCACGCGGATCGAATCGAAGTGCGCTTCGAGCGGGAAGTCATCGCCGCCCGAACCGTCATCAATGCTGCCGGCCTGTTTGCCGACGACGTGTCGCAGTTGCTCGGCGGCGAGTCATTTCAGATCTATCCATGCCGGGGCGAGTACGCTGAGCTCCGGCCCTCCCGGCGAAACTGGGTGAACGGACTGGTGTACCCGCTGCCGCATGCCGCAGGACACAGTCTCGGTGTGCATCTCACGCGAACGCTCGGTGGTTCGGTCCTGCTCGGACCGACGGCCACGTATCAGCAGGACAAAGACAACTACGAAGGGGAACGCTTTCCACTCACCGAGTTTGTCGAACCGACGCGCCAGCTGCTGCCGGACACCACGCTGGACGATCTCACGTACGGCGGCAGCGGCATTCGTCCGAAACTCGCCCCGCCTGATGTCCCGTTCGCGGATTTTCTCATACGTCCGGATCGGCAGCAGCCGGCACTGATCCATGCGGCCGGGATCGAATCACCTGGTTTGACTGCATGTCTTGCCATCGCAAATCGGCTCGGCACGCTCGTTCGGGAGCGACTCAGCTAAGTGCGGAGTCGACCCGCGTCAGTTCTTGAGAGCGTCTGCCAGCGCTGCCACGACGGTACTCTGTTGCTCCGCGGTAAGTTCGGGATAGATAGGTAGTGCGAGAACGGAGTCGGCAGCAGCCTCTGCGTGCGGAAAATCGCCGCGCCGATGTCCCAGCGAAGCGAAACACTCCTGCAGGTGGAACGGGACCGGATAGTAGATCTCTGTGCCGATGCCGCGATCGTCGAGGAGGCGTCGCACGTGACCACGCTCGGCGAGACGAATGACATATTGATTGAAGATGTGACTTCGATCCGGTGGCACAGTCGGCAGTGTGATCACATCGGTCAAACCAGTAGATTCGAACAGCTGTTGATAGCGTTCAGCATTTCGCTGGCGCATCGACGTCCAGCGATCGAGATGCGGCAGCTTCACGCGCAACACGGCCGCCTGAAGCGCGTCGAGACGAAAGTTCCCCCCGATCCGTTTGTGGAAATACTTCGGCTCCGCGCCATGGTTTCTCAATAGGCGAATCTCGGTCGCCAGTGCCTGATCGTTGGTCGTCATCAGGCCGCCTTCGCCAAAGGCACCAAGATTCTTGCTGGGAAAAAAAGAAAAGCAGCCGATGGTGCCGATGGTGCCTGCCGGTTTTGACTTGTACGTCGCACCGATGGCCTGCGCGGCGTCCTCGATGACGGCGACGTTCGCGCCGTGCGCGACGTCCATGATCGGGTCCATGTCGGCGCAGAGACCATACAGATGAACGGGCATGATTGCGCGCGTTCGCGACGTGATGGCCGCGCGCACGCCAGCGGGATCCAGATTGTAGGTGATCGGATCGATGTCGACGAACACCGGTCTGGCGCCAGCCCGCGAGATGGCCCCGGCAGTTGCAAAGAATGAAAACGTGGTGGTGATGACGTCGTCGCCAGGCCCGATACCGAGCGCCATCAGAGCGGCAAGGAGCGCATCGGTTCCCGACGAGACCGTGATCGCATGCGAGACGCCGAAGTGCGCGGCCAACTCGCGCTCGAGTGCTTCGACTTCAGGTCCGAGAATGAATCGCTGACTGTCACAGACGCGGGTGATGGCGGCGAGGATCTCGGTGCGCAGCGGTTGGTACTGAGCCTCGAGATCCAGCAGCTTGACCGGCGTCCGGATCCCAGAGGTCATCGAACCACGATTTGAGGCTCGCCGAAGAGCGCCGAATCGTTATTCCGGTCGTCCGGTTTCCCCGGCATGCTGTTGTTCGTGTTGAAGATCACTTCCACTTCTTCTCCGGCATACTGAGAAACATCCACGAAAACCGGTATCCAGCGCCGATCGGATTTGCTGTGAAATGGATCGACGTGCAGCGTCAGCAGATCTTCGAATGTGCGGCCATCGGACACGCCGATCCGGAACAGCACGCCGTCGCCTTCCTTCTCCCATGTCTCCGGCTTCAATCCGAGCGACGCTTTGATCCACCCGTCGTCAGGAATCTTCACTTTCCAGATCATTCGGGTAGGCGCTTCGGTCAGAATCGCGCGCTTTCGCTCGCCATTCAAGTCGGCATCGACGACCTGGAACACGGCTCCCGTCGGCTTCTTCGTTGCCGATTCGAAAGTGGAGATGAGATCGATCGCGGGCCCGCGATTGCTGCGTTTGAAAAGCCACCATCCGGTAATAATGAGAACGACGACGACGATCGCGGTCAATACCGCGCGATTACCTTTCATATATTTCCCTCAACTCAGAAAGCGTAAATCTATCACTATCGACGCCGTTCTTTCACTGCGGCCCGGGTTTCGCGATCGGCTTCCCGCCGTTTGATCGTTTCCCGCTTGTCGTGAGCCTGCTTGCCTTTGGCCAGACCGAGCGCAATCTTGACGTGCCCGTTCTTGAAATACATCCGCGTCGGCACGAGGGTCATGCCGCGTTCGACCGTGCGGCCAATGAGCTTGCGGATCTCCTGGCGATGCAGGAGCAGTTTGCGCTTGCGTGTCGGCTCGTGATCGGAATAACCGCGATGACTGTAGGGATTGATGTGGATGTTATAAACCCACACCTCCCCATCGTCGACACGGGCAAAGCTATCGCGGAGGTTGACGTTGCCTTCACGGATCGCCTTGACCTCGGTTCCGACCAGCTGAACCCCGGCTTCGAACGTCTCGAGGATGTGGTAGTCGTGAAATGCCTTGCGATTTTCCGCAATGCTTTTCTGCGCCTGTTCTCGTTCAGACTTCATGCCAGTCGAGCCGCCAGTCGTATCGCCTCGATCATGCTCGAGGGATCCGCGACATTCTTTCCGGCGATATCGAACGCCGTCCCATGATCGACTGAAGTCCGCACGATCGGCAAACCGAGCGTGACGTTCACCGCCTGGCCAAATGCCACCAGCTTGATCGGGATCAAGCCTTGATCGTGATAGCAGGCGATCACCGCGTCAAACTCGCCGCGCATCGCGCGCACGAAGATCGTATCGGCAGGAAATGGCCCAACCACGTGGATTCCCTTGGCGCACAGCGCCGCAATAGCGGGCGCAATGACGTCGTCGTCTTCCTTTCCGATCACACCGTGCTCCCCCGCGTGGGGATTCAGACCCGCCACAGCGAGCCGGGGATTCGTGATCCCAAAGCGTGGTAGTTCGCGCGCGGCCAATTCGACCGTCCCTTCGACGACCTCTCGAGTCAGCGCACGAGGCACATCGGCGATCGGAATGTGAACCGTGGCGAGGACGACGCGCAGCGTCTCGGCGTAGAACATCATCGCCACACGAGAGGAATCTGTGAGATGCGCGAGGAGCTCGGTGTGACCGCGCCACGGAAGTCCTGCCGCGGCAAACGCTTCCTTATTGATTGGCGCTGTGGCGATGGCGTCGATCCGGCCGGCCTTTGCGTCAGACGTTGCCGCGACGATCGCGTCGTACGCGGCCCGGCCAGCTGCCGCCGACACGCGACCTCGCGGAAATCGTGCGATCTCTTCGTCGGACGATGGACCGTAGAGAATGACGTCGCAGATCGAGGACACCCGCTCGTCGGCGGCGGCCTTCAGCGCGATTTCGGGACCAATGCCGGCAGGATCGCCGACGGTGACACCGACGCGCGGACGTTCGCTCACCCGCACTTCCCGCAGCCGCCGGAGCCACAGGTGCCGCAGCCGCCGCTGACGCCGGGACCTGTCGGGTTGCTGCAGGACCCGCATCCGCCTTCGTCGGCGCAGCCGCCGTGCTTCACTCCCTTCCCGTTCGGCAGTTCGTAGCGAAGGCAGCACTTCAAGCGGCCGCACATGCCGGAGAGCTTGGAAGGGTTCAGGCTCAGGTTCTGCTGCTTCGCCATCTTGATGGAGATGGGCTCGAAGCTCTGAAGAAATGTGGTGCAGCAGAGAGGTCGGCCGCAGGATCCATATCCGCCGAGCATGCGTGCTTCATCGCGCACGCCAATTTGCCGCATCTCGATGCGCACGCGGAAGTGCGCCGCCAGATCGCGCACGAGCTCACGGAAGTCGACGCGGCCTTCCGCCGTGTAATAGAAGATCAGCCGCGAACCGTCGAACAACTGCTCGACTCGCGCGAGTTTCATCGCGAGGCCTCGCTCGCGGATTTTCATCAGGCAGATGCGATGTGCTTCCTGCTCGCGCTGCTGATGCTTCAGCCGGGTGATGACGTCCTCGCGGGTTGCGCGTCGCACGACCTGCAATTCCGATCCGCTTGGCGGGCATTTACGCGCCCCTAACTCGCTCACCGCCCGCGTCACTGTTCCCAGCGCGCGTCCCTCGGAGGTCTGCACGATCACCGCATCGCCCGGATGATAGGGAACAGGTGTAAGAGGAATGGTTGGGGCGTCTCGCTCGGCAGTGGCGGCGGATCCCTCGTTGTCGAGTGCGAGCTCGGGGATCAGAAATGTATACGTGCGGCCAACCGGCGAGAACTTGACGCTGACAAACGGGCGGTGCGGCCCGGCACTCATGTGTCTGCCTCTATGAGCGGATGTCGTGGGGCTCGCTAGATCTGAAACGCAACCCAATCAGCGACGATCTTCGGGCTGGCGTTCCGGTCGAGCGCCGCTAACGCACGATCAACCGCCGAAAACGCGCGAAGGACACGATCTGAGTCGAACGACCTCTGCAACCGCTCGAGAAGCGGTCGCAGGTCACCATTCGCCAGAAATCGTTCGTCCGCACGGGAAAGAAGGGTACCCAGATCTCGAATTATCGATGAAAGCGCGCACAGCCGGCGCGCCAGTTCTTCACGGTCGGTCGCGGCCGCCGATCCCGTCAGCGCCTTCGCGCCGTTCAGCCGTCGCCGCGGATCGGAGCCTGCGGCGACCGACTCCAACAACGATGCCGCGGCTTGCCGCGCATCCACGAACTCGTCGGTCCCACCCTCGAGTGCGCGTCCGATGCTGCCGTCCGACAGCGCCGCCGCCGCGTGCGCATCGGCCTCAGCATACTCGTGATCGCGCATCAGAACGTCAGCAATCTCTGCCGGTGACAGCCGGCCAAACCGCAGACGCTGACAACGGGACACGACCGTCGGCAGCAGCATGTCCGGTCGGGACGTGACGAGAACGAATGTCGAAGCTGGCGGCGGCTCCTCGAGTGTTTTCAGCAGCGCATTCTGCGCCTCGGCATTCAGCGACTCGGCATTGTCGATAATGACGACCCGCCGCCGCCCTTCGAACGGCCGGTATGCGGAGCGCTCAATGGCGTCGCGCACCTGATCGATCTTGATCGTGGGGGAGTCGCCGGGCTCGACCAGAAGCACATCGGCGTGAACACCTCGCGCAATGCGCTTGCAGGCCGCGCATTTTCCACACGCGTCGGCTGTGTCTGTCCCGTGCCACGCCAGGCAGTTCATGACCTGTGCGAGTGACACCGCCGCGAGCCGTTTGCCCACACCCTCCGGCCCGGCAAAGATGACGCTCGGCGGCAACGTGGCGCGCATCGCAGCACGCGCGATGAGTTCCAGGAGATGACGATGGCCGGTAATGTCGCGGAAGGCCATGGGGTGCGATCGTATTCTAACCGCCCCTACCCACCCTTTTTCTTCTTCTGATCTTTCTCTTCTTGCTGATCCTTCTGATCCGGTTTCTTGTCGCCTCGACCGAAAACCCGCGACCAGAAGCCCCGTTTTTTCTGCGGCGCCTCTGCCTGGGCGTCTTTCGGCGTTCCCTCCGGCTGCGCCTGAGGCGGTGGCGAAGCCGGATGCGCTCCCGCGGTTCCGGTTTGTGTAGGAGGAAGAGCGGCTTCATCCGCGTGAGACGGCTTGCTCGAGTCGCCTCCACCAAACATACCGGCCACGCGGTCCATGAACGTTGTCGACGGATGCAGCGGGCAAAGATCCGTCGGTTGCGTGCCCTTGACGAAGTACTCGGTGTAAATCATCGACCGGATTTCGACGCCACCCTCGCGATTGACGACCTCGACGTGATCGCACCCGCCGTTGGGCAGCTTGCCCGACACGCGACAGACGTTTGCGCCAACCACGTTCGCGGGGCGATCGAACCACTCGGGCTTGTCCGCCTTGGTCGCAACCTTCATGAAGCTGCCCCAGATGGGAACGGCCAGTTCGCCCGCATACCCGTTCGAGATAATCGTGGTCGGCTGATCGAATCCGAGCCACACGCCAGTCACCAGATGTGGGGTGAATCCGATAAACCATGCGTCGTTGTAATCGTTGGTGGTCCCGGTCTTTCCCGCCGCCGGCAACATGAACCCTGTTTGCCTGGCCCGATACGCGGTGCCCGCATTGATGACGTCGGCGAGCATGCTGGACATCAGAAATGCCGTCGATTCACTGACCGCACGATGCGACTTTGCCGCATCCTGATAGAGCACGTGGCCATCGCTGTCCTCGACGCGTCGGATGAGCACCGGCTGCCGCACGGTTCCACCATCTGCGAACGCGCCGTATGCGGCCGTCAGCGACAGCAAGGTCACGTCGCTTGCACCGAGCGCAAGCGACGGCACACTCGGAGGCGTGCCAACATCGAGGCGCTCCGCGTAGCCGACGGCGTTCTTGATGCCGATGGTGTTGAGGAGTTGAACGGCCGCGCGGTTGCTCGATGTCCGCAACGCCGTCCGCAACGTCATCGAAGTGGCCGACGAATGCTCGTCTTCCGGGACCCAACCACCTTGCGGCGTGGCGATCGGCGCGTCGAGATTCTCGATGACCGACGCCGGTGAATAGCCCGACTCGAGCGCCGCGGCATAGACGAACGGCTTGAACGCGGACCCGGGCTGTCGCTTCGCCTGCGTCGCCCGGTTGAAGTTGCTCTGCTCGAAGTCACGACCGCCGACCATCGCGCGCACTTCGCCGGTGCGCGGGTCCATGGCAATCAGCGCCCCCTGCAGTGGATTCGCTTCGTCGTCGTTCTTGCGCTTCTGACGCTTCTCGATTTCAGCAATGCCGCGCGCGACTTCCGCCTCGGCAACCTTCTGCATGTCGAGGTCAACGGTCGTGTACACCTTCAGGCCGCCCTGGTAGACACGTTCCCAGCCGAAACGATCGACAAGAAACCGCCGGACTTCTTCTTTGAAGTACTGCCCGTACGCCTCACCACGTCTGAGAGCGTCGTCGAGCTTCACCGGCTCCTTCAGCGCCTGCTGATACGCAGCCTTGTCGATCATCTCCGCGTCGAACATCGCGCGGAGCGCAACGTTGCGCCGTGCCGTCGCC
>DATJKH010000114.1:0-16572 GCA_035491715.1 Vicinamibacterales bacterium
CGGGTCCTGCGACGCCCCGGTTCGCGAGGCGCTCGCCGGGCTTCGCAAGTCCGGAATCTCGATCGACTACCTGCGCGTGCGCGGGTTTCCGTTCGGAGCGGAAGTCGAGGAGTTCCTCGCGACGCACCAGACGATCTTCGTCGTCGAGCAGAATCGCGATGCGCAGCTGCGCGCGCTCCTGACGATGGAGACCGCGGTGGACAAGAAGAAGCTGCGCTCGATCCTGCATTACAACGGCCTGCCGATGTCGGCGGCCACCATCGTCGAAGGCGTCAACAAGGCGCTCGACAAGGAAGTCGCCGCATGAGCTTCATCGCCAAGCCGAAGGTCGCGAATCCGGGATTGCAGCGGAACGAGCTCGGGCTCAACCGCCGCGACTACGAAGGCAGCATGTCGACGCTCTGCGCCGGTTGCGGCCACGACTCGGTCACGGCCGCCATCGTGCAAGCCTGCTTCGAGCTCGCGTTGCCGCCGCAAAGCGTCGTGAAGCTCTCCGGCATCGGCTGCTCCTCCAAGACGACCGCCTACTTCGTTGCCGGCGCCCACGGCTTCAATGCCGTGCACGGCCGCATGCCGTCGATCGCGACCGGGGCCAACGCGGCGAACCGCCACCTGCGCTACATCGGCGTGTCGGGCGACGGCGACTCGCTGTCGATCGGCCTGGGCCAGCTCGCGCACGCGATCCGGCGGAACCTGAACATGGTGTACATCCTCGAGAACAACGGCGTCTACGGGCTGACAAAGGGCCAGTTCTCGGCATCCGCGGACATCGGCTCGAAGTCGAAAAAGGGCGAGGCCAACGAGCAGCAGCCGATCGATCCGGTGCTGCTCGCGCTTGCGCTGGGCGCCTCGTTCGTCGCGAGAAGCTTCTCCGGCGACAAGGAACAGCTCGTTCCGCTGATCCAGGCCGGCCTCGCGCACAGCGGATTCGCGATCATCGACGTGCTGTCGCCCTGCGTGACCTTCAACGATCACGAGGGCTCGACCAAGAGCTACGCCTACGTGAAGGATCACGACGAGCCGGTGGGTGAGGTCAGCTTCGTGCCGTTTTTTGAGGACATCTCGATCGAGTACGATCCAGGGACGACCAAGGAAGTACAGATGCACGACGGGTCGAGGCTGTACTTGAAGAAGGTCTCCGACGACTACGATCCGACCGACAAGCGGAACGCCGTCCGCACGATTCACGAAACCGCGCAACGCGGTGAGTTCGCGACGGGAATTCTCTATGTCGAACCCGAGAAGCCAGACTTCCTGAAGCTACTCAACATTGTCGACGAACCGCTCGCGCTGCTTCCGACCGAGCGAGTACGTCCCGGTCGTGAGGTGCTGACCGAGCTCATGGACAGCCTTCGGTAAATTGGTGAGTTGGTGAATTCGTGAATTGGTGAATTGACGCCATGCGAACCACGTCGACCCTCGTGATCCTTCTTCTCCTTTCACTGGGCGCGACCGGCGTCGCCCAAGGCCGCCGGCCGCTGAGCGTCGATGACCTGTACAACCTGAAGGAAGTGCGCGATCCGCAGCGTTCGCCGGACGGCAAATGGGTCGCCTATACCGTCGCACGCGCGATTAAGGAGACAGACAAGAACGACACCGACGTCTGGATGGCGAGCTGGGACGGTCAGCAGCAGATCCAGGTAACCTCATCGGCCGAAGGCGAGTCGTCGCCGCGATGGAGTCCGGACGGCAAGTACCTCGCATTTCTCTCGTCGCGGCAGGGAGCGAAGAAGTCGCAACTCTGGCTGATGAACCGCGCCGGTGGTGAAGCGTACAAACTGACCGACATCAAAGGCGGCGTTTCCGATTACGCGTGGTCGCCTGACAGCAAGCGTTTCGTTCTCGTCGTTCAGGATCCGGATCCGAGCGATCCATCTGATCCGGACGCTGAAAAGAAGGAAGGCGAGCCGAAGACGCCCAAGCCGATCGTGATCGATCGCTATCACTTCAAGGCCGATGTGTCGGGTTATCTGCGCGGCGAGCGGACGCACCTGCAGCTGTTCGACATTGCGGCGAAGAAGGCTGAGCCGCTGACACCCGGCGCGTTCAACGAGGAGTCGCCTGCCTGGTCCCCGGACGGGACCCAGATCGCGTTCATTCGGCGGCATGGCGAAGGTGATGTCGACAAGGCTCCGAATCATGACCTCTTTGTCGTCGAGGCGCGCGCGGGTGGGAAAGAACGGCGCTTGACGACAACGACCGCCGACGAGGGCGGCCGTCTGAGCTGGAGTCCGGATGGCCGCAGCATCGCGTATCTGCTTGGCGACGAACTGAAATATTCCGCCTACGATCAGAACCGCCTGGCCGTCATCCCCGCGGCGGGCGGCCAGTCACGAACGCTGACTGACGCACTCGATCGCCCGGTTCGCTCGCCGCTGTGGACGGCGGACGGTTCGATCCTCGTTACGATCGTCGACGATCGCGCTGAGCACATCGCGAAAGTGAATTCGACCGACGGTCGTGTTGAACGGCTGATCACCGGTCAGCGTGTCGTCAACGGGTTCACCGGTGGCGCCGACGGACTGGCTGTCATCGCGTCGACTCCGAGCGAAGTTCCCGAGATTTACGCGCTTGAAGCGGGAAAGCTACGCCGTCTGTCTCACCAGAACGACGAGTGGGTCAAAGCCTTGCAGCCGTCGACGACGGAAGGCTTCAGCGCGAAGGCGAAAGACGGCACCGAAGTGCATGGGGTGATCGTCAAGCCCAATACATTTCTTCCCGGGCGTCGGTATCCCGTGTTGCTGCGCATTCATGGCGGTCCGAACGGCCAGGATTCATTCTCGTGGAACTTCGAGCGGGAGCTGTTTGCCGCCAACGGCTACGTCGTCGTGGCGGTGAATTACCGCGGCAGTAACGGACGCGGCAGCGCGTATCAGAAGGCCATCTTTGCTGACTGGGGAAACAAAGAGGTGGTCGATCTGCTGGCGGCGATGGACTACGTCCAGACGCTCGACTACGTGGACCCATCGCGACTGGGAATCGGCGGTTGGAGCTACGGTGGGATTCTCACCAACTACACGATTGCGACTGATGGTCGATTCAAGGCGGCGATCAGTGGTGCCGGAAGCTCGAACCAGATTTCGATGTACGGAACCGACATGTACATCAATCAATACGAGAACGAGCTTGGGCCACCCTGGAAAAGTCAGGACCTCTGGATCAAGCTGTCGTACCCGTTCTTCCACGCCGACCGCATTCATACACCGACGCTCTTCATGGGCGGCGAAAAGGACTTCAACGTGCCGCTCCTCGGCGGTGAGCAGATGTATCAGGCGCTCCGCAGTCTTGGCGTCGACAGCCAGCTTGTGATTTATCCGAACCAGTACCACGGCATCACGATCCCCAGCTACAAGAAGGACCGTTTGGAGCGCTACGTGGCGTGGTACGACAAGTACCTGCGAACCGCGCCGTCAACGACTCTACCGACTCGCTAATCGTTAGCCGCCTTCCGTTTCGTCGACGTTAGCCCCGATCGCGTCTTCACAACGCGCGATCGGATCATTCGGCAGCCCATCCTCATCAATGCCCGAACCGTGAGGGTTTCCCTGGTTCGGCGCGTCGGTCGGTCGATCCCCCTCGACTGCGCCGATATGGTCTTCCGAGTTGTGTGGCGGTGTGTCAGGAGCGCTCTTCATGAAGTTCCTCTAGGTCTGTGCCTATAATGGTGAGATATGCCAATGACGTTTGCCATCATCAAGCCGGACGCGGTTCGCGCGCGCGTCGCCGGGCAGATCATTCAGCGCATCGAGAGCGAGGGATTCCAGATTCGTGCCATGCGGCTCGTCAGCCTCAGCAAGCGCGAAGCGGAAGGGTTCTACGCCGTTCACCGTGAACGGCCATTTTTCTCCAGCTTGACCACGTTTATGTCGTCTGGGCCTGCAATCGTGCTCGCCCTGGAAGCGCCCGACGCGATCAAGAAATGGCGCACACTCATGGGCGCAACCGACCCTGCCAAGGCGGATGCGGGAACGCTGCGTAAGCAATTCGGAAGCTCGATTGAGAACAACGCGACACACGGCTCCGATGCGCCGGAGACGGCTGCTTTCGAGCTCGGATACTTTTTCCCCGGCGTCGAATTTGCGCGGTAATCGTGGGCAAGCTGCTCCTGATTGTGGGGCTGATCATCGCCGGCCTCGGCCTGCTCATGATGGCCGGGATACCGTTCGGCCGGTTGCCCGGCGATATCGTGATTCGCAAGGGCAGTGGCACCTTCTATTTTCCCCTCGTTACGTGCATCGTCCTGAGTATCATCCTGACGCTAGTGCTGTCGTTCTTGCGTCGGTGATCTGGCGGGGTCTAAAGACCGCGCCATCAAAGGAATTAGATGGCAATCAAGTCTGATCGGTGGATCAAGAAAATGGCCCTCGAACACGGCATGATCGAGCCGTTCGAGGATCGCCAGGTTCGTGCCGGCGTTGTCTCGTTTGGCTTGTCTTCGTACGGCTACGACATTCGCGTCGCCGATGAATTCAAGGTCTTCACCAATATCAACAACACGGTGATCGATCCGAAGAACTTCGATCCGCGATCGTTTGTCGATGTCAAAACCGACGTCTGCATCGTCCCGCCAAATTCTTTTGCGCTGGCGCGGACGATTGAATATTTCCGCATCCCACGCGATGTCCTGACGGTATGTCTCGGAAAATCCACCTACGCGCGCTGCGGGATCATCGTCAATGTGACGCCGTTCGAACCGGAGTGGGAAGGCACCGTCACGCTGGAGATCTCCAACACGACGCCGCTGCCAGCTCGAATTTACGCAAATGAAGGAATCGCGCAGGTCCTGTTCTTCCAGAGCGACGAGCCCTGCGAGATCTCGTATGCCGACAAAAAAGGCAAGTATCTGAAGCAGACCGAAGTGACGTTGCCGAAGGTCTAAGCCACGGAAAAACACGAGCCACGAAAAAACACGAGCCACGAAAAAACACGGGCCACGGAAAAACACGGAGTAACACGGAGTAACACGGATCGGATCGCAAGTCCCGAACACTCAGTCATACTCATCGATAGCTGTGCCACTTAGCGAGCGCGTTCCAGTCGTCGCCGGCCTGGCGTATGTCGAGAATCTGCGAACGCTTCCGCAGTCCTTTACCGTCGCCTTGTCCGCCGAGACCGGCAACCGATACTTCAGGCATGCGATCGCCGTCCTGGCCGGCCCCGGTAAGATCGGCTACGTTGCTCCTGAAGTCGCTCCGATTTATTACGAGTCGATCAAGGCCTCGACATCACCGATCACCTGCGTGGCCCGTCGCGCATCAGTGTTCGACCATGAAACGTCGGGTGTCGAGGTGCTCCTCGACATGAGCGGCGTGCCTGTTGTCCCGCCTGAGTGAGATGATCGGCCGATCCCTGGTGCACGTATCGCTCGCGGCGTTTTCGGCCGCGGCGGTTCTCAGTCAAGCGTCTGCGGAAAGGCTGCCGCGTACCGCGGAGCGCGCCTACGAGGCTGTATCCGCGCGATTCGACGAACGCGACGCCATGTCGGTCGTGTCGTTCATGGATCAATATTGGCGTGTTGCGGGCAATCCCGGTTTCAATGCCTCGATCGATCACATCCGCGATCGGCTGGTGGCCGCCGGCTACAGGGCTGATTCCAGCGCCGCGGCCGGTCGCGTACGCGTCGAGGAATTCGCGAATTCCGGACGCGGCTGGGACTATCGCGTCGGAACCGTGGAATTCGACGGGGTAGCTGAACCGCCGCTGCTTTCGCGTGAACGCGATCGGGTCTCGCTGGCGATTCATTCGTTCTCGACGCCGCCGGGCGGAATCGTTGCGCCGCTCATCGATATCGGTCGTGGCCCGCCGACTGATTACCAAGCTTTGAAGGGGGCCATTGTCCTGGGCGACGCTCCTCTTGGGCGCCTCTGGCAGGATGCTGTCAAGCGAGGCGGAGCGGCTGGTGTCATTTCAACTGAGATCGCACCCTACATCCGGCCCGCTGATTCCTCAGTGATGACGGAGGAACAGAAGGACGTGTTGCAATGGGGAACCGTCCCCTACGACGCGACTGCGAAAGCGTTTGGCTTCAAATCCTCCTGGCGCGCGGCGAACCGCATCCGCGAACGGATGAAACGAGGACCGGTTCGCGTGCGCGTGGCGGTTGAGTCCTCGTTTTACGACGGACCGAACCGCACGCTCATCGCTGAGATTCCCGGTCGATCGCGTCCCAATGAACGCATTGTCCTCGTCGGGCACGTCCAGGAGCCTGGCGCGAACGACGACGGGAGTGGCTGCGCCACGCTGTACGGAGTCGCACATGCGCTCCTGTCGGCGATCGCCGCGGGCGAATTGCCAAGGCCCGAGCGTACGTTGACGTTCATGTGGGTGGACGAAGTGCGGGGAAGCCGACAGTGGATAACGTCGCATCCGTCAGATGCACGCGGCGTTCAGTACATGTTCGCGCTGGACATGACGGGCGAGGATACGGGAAAGACTGGCGGGACATTCCTGATTGAGAAGCAGGCCGATCCCTCGGCCGTGTGGCAGCGTCCATCAGATCCGCACACCGAGTGGGGTGGCGGCGACGTCGACGAGAAGTCGCTGAAGGGAAGCCTGCTCAACGATCTTCATCTCGCTGTCTGCCTTCGCCGCGCGCGCGACGTGAAGTGGGAGGTGCGCACGAATCCGTACGAAGGGGGGAGTGACCACACCGCCTTCGCGGCGGTGGGCATCCCATCCCTTCTGAATTGGCATTTTACCGATCGCTATTACCACACGAATCAGGATCGCGTGGACAAGGTCAGCGCGGCCGAAATGAAGAACGTCGCGGTTGCAGTTGCCACGTCCGCGTGGCTTCTGGCCTCAGCGGATGATGGCGACGCGACTGTAGTGTTGAACATCATTGCCGGCGCCGCGGCTCGCCGGCTCGCTGTCGAACGTACGCAGGGAGCTGCGCTCGTTGCTCAGGCCGCGGACGCCGCTGCCGCAGGCGCTACGGAACAACGGGTTAGAGCTGCCTGGATTAAATGGTACGAAGAGGCGCTCGACAGTCTCGAGCGGCTGCCCGTCGGGGGAACAAGTGACACCCTGCGAAGCCGTATCGCGGCGGCCAGGCACGCAATCTCCTTGCAGTCAAAGCATTGACGCGCCTCCGGAAACGTTTGGTATAGCATTTGCGGTACTGTTGCGGAACCGCGATGAGCATCGTTTCCCCGACACCCGGGCTCCGCACGCGCCCTGTCACCCGCTTCGAGCCGCCGTCGCTACGTAACATTCGGCCACTGCGCGAGCTCGCCCGCCTCACGCAGTTCTTCGATCTGCTGAAGACGCTCAGCATTCATCGGGTCAAAGTCCGGTACAAGAGGTCGCGGCTGGGAATCCTCTGGGCGCTGCTCCATCCACTCTCCATGATGCTCGTGTTCGCGTTGATGTTTTCGTTCATCCGCGGCGCACCCGCCCAGGAAGTGCCGTACGCCGTGTTCGCTTATGCGGGTCTTCTTCTCTGGTCCGCCTTTTCGTCGGGTCTGTCGAGCGCGGCCACCGCGCTTACAAGCCATGCCGCACTGGTTACCAAAGTCGCGTTCCCCAGAGAGATCCTTCCGGTCACGTACGTCGTCGCCGCGTTGACCGATCTCGCGATTGCCTCGACGGCGCTCGTCGGGATGATGTTCTGGTTTCATGTGCCGCTAACTATCCTGACACTCTGGTCGGTGGTCGCCGTAGCATTGCTCGCTCTGTTTCTCGTGGCCGCCGGACTGATCGTGTCGGCGGTCCAGGTCCGTCACCGCGACGTCGGACTAGCCATGCCGGTCGTTCTGCAAATGTGGATGTTTGCGACGCCCGTTCTGTACCCGCTTTCGGCGGCGCGGCGGGGGCTACCGGCGGCGCTATACGGACTCTACATCGCGAACCCGATGGCCGGTATCGTCGACGCGTTCCGGCGGTCTGTGGTCTTACATCAACATCCCGACTCGGCAGCACTGGCTGTCAGTGCCCTCGGGATCCTCGTCCTGCTGCCTGCGTCCTACATCTATTTCAAGCACGCCGAGCGGACGATGGCGGACGTGGTATGACGCCAATTGATGTCAGAATCGACCGGCTCGGAAAGCAGTATCGACTCGGCGTGCGGCGCAACGCGGGCAGCTTCTGGGCATTGAAAGAGGTCACCTTCGATGTGCCGCGTGGCACATCGGTCGGCGTCATCGGTCGGAACGGCGCTGGCAAGAGCACGCTGCTCAAGGTCCTGGCGGGCATCACCGCGCCGACCAGCGGCAGTGTCACCATCGATGGCCGGCTCGCGGCGCTCATCGAGGTCGGCTCTGGCTTTCATCCGGAGTTGACCGGTCGCGAGAACGTCTTCCTGAGCGCCTCGATCCTTGGCATGCGACGCGATGAGATTGCGGCCAAGCTCCCCACCATCGTCGAATTCGCCGGCGTCGAACGGTTCATCGACACGCCGGTTAAGTGGTATTCCTCCGGCATGTACGTGCGTCTTGGATTTTCGATTGCAGCGCACCTCGAGCCCGACGTGCTGCTCGTCGACGAAGTTCTCGCCGTGGGCGATGCCGAGTTTCAGGTGAAGTGCCTCACCCGGATTCGCGATCTGAAGCGCCAGGGCATCACCACGATCTTCATCTCGCACGACCTGACCGCCGTCGAGCAGCTGTGTGATACGGCGGTTCTGCTCGACAAAGGTGAAGTGATGATGATCGGCGAGCCGGCCCACGTCGTCAGCGAATACCACCGGCGGATGACCACCGCGGCGACGGAGACAGCAGAGTTTGCGAGCATCGCGCGCGAGGGCGCGCTGAAAATCACGGGTCTCACTTTCGGCGGCGACCCGTCGGGATTGCAAGCGCTGTCGGCGCGCACCGGCGACCCGCTCGTCGTCTCGGTCCGCTACGCAGCGGCGCGACAGCTCGATCCCGTGGTGTTCGAGATCACGTACTACTCGAGCGACGGCAAGACGACGATTGCAACGGCACGGACCGATCAAGGTGGCGGAGTTCGCGTCTTGCCGCCGGGCGGTATCATCGAGTTTGTCTGCGATCCCTTTCTGTTGAAGCGAGGCGCGTACTACGTGGGGGTCGTGGTACGCGAGGCGGTGACGCGCCATGTCATCGACTGGTGGGACGGCGGTACGAACTTGTTCGTGGAAGCCGGAACCGAGGTCAATGGACAGTTTTACATGCCCCACACCTGGCGCGTGACTCACGCTGGCGAGACGACACCCTCCCGGCCGCGCGTGATCCCGAACGCGGAATGACTTGCTAGCGCCGGCCCGTCCGTATTTCGTACAAGGAGAACCGATCGTCTTCGTACACGAGGGCCAAGCAACAGCGCTGCATCTGCGCTGTGCCAACGGCGATCGTTCGCACGCTACCGGTCTCGAATTGCCGCTTGTCGAACAGGACATGCGTAATGCCAAGCTGGGTCAAGGCGCGGACTGCCACGCGCTCTTCGCCTGCCTCCGTGCCCCACGTTGCCTCGTGCGCGACGATGGCGTCGCTGGAAATGCGAGAGCGGTCGCTGTAGAGATTGTCGCCTCCTGAAAACGACAGAACGCGGCTCGACCGCGGCAGCATCGTGTCGATGAAGCGCCACGCGCGGTACGACGGAACGACCCGCGCGAGATAGGCATCCTCTTTCTCGACGCCGACGACGACAGCGACTGGCAGTCCGCGAACGACATGGGTCAACCACCCGGACCACCCGACGCGGTCGCGTTCGTGCCATTCGATGGCAGGCGGCAGATTCATCACCAGCAGCACGACGATCACCGCGCCGACGGCCGCTCCGCCGTGTCTCAACGTGGCGTCGGCGACCTCTCCGATCCGGGCCGCGCCTTGCGCGCCGGCCACCGCGAGCAGCGGGACGACCGGCACGAGAAAGCGCAGCTGAAAGCTGCTGATCGGGGATGCCCACACTGCGATGTACGCCGCGGCGCCGGCGAGGAGAACCCAGCCTGCTGGTGCCCGCGTTCGGCGACGCCACGACGCTGCTGCGGGGACCAAAATCAAGAACAGCGGGCCGAACGTTCCGCCATAGCTGGCACCATGTATCGTGACGTGCCACGGCAATGTCGCGAGATGCGCCGCCGTCCTCGAACGCCCGAAGTGATCCTTGAAACGCCGAAGGGACCGCTCCGCATCCGGACTCCATCGCGTTTCTGGCGTCGCGCCAAACACCGAGTACATTTCGGGAAACACCGGATTACCCGAGGCCACGTACGCGCGAACGTACCACGGCGAAGCGATTGCGAGGGCGATCGCTGCGAACACGATGACCGTCCGCGCCGCGTCGCGGCTGGTCGCAATTCGGGTTTCACGGAACGCAAGAATGATCGAGGTAATCGCAAGCGCGACGAGGCCGAGGTGTTTGATACCGAGCGCCATGCCCATCACCACCGCGCCGACGACTATCCAGCGGCGGTCCTGTGACGTGTCGTACCGGACGAGCGCATACACAGCCAGCGCGAGGTACCACGCTAATGCGAGATCGACGTACGCGGTCGTGGACTCCCACAGGATGGTCGGCGCCGTCACCACTAACGCAGCGGCAACCCACGGACTGGCGCGCGGGAAAAGCTGCGTCGTCAGCAGCGACGTCGTCACTGCCACGAGCGGCAGGCAGACGAAGTGAAGCGCCTTCGCGGCGACGGGGCCGCCGAGCGCCATCGCCCCCCCATACAGCATTTCCCATGCAAGCGGGTACAGCGAGATGTAGTCCTCGATCAGATCGACAGGTCTTCCGGCGGCCAGCCATCGAACGGGCAGGTACAGGTGATACCACAGCGCGTCGTATTCGGTTTCGGGGGCGAGCACTGCGATCAATCCGCAAGCGACCGCGGCGCTCACACAGACGACGAATGCCACGTCGGCGCGCTGAGGGATAGAGAACGATCTGAGGGCCCGCATTAACGGTCGCGGCGCGGAAACGCATCCCACCGCGGCGAGCAGCATGACAATACCGCCCACCACTGGACGCCGGTAAAGCCCGACGCAGGCCAACGCGAAGAGCGCGTACGACAGCGACGTAAACCCAATCGCCAACTGAAACACGAGGGCTTCTCGCGACTCCGTGAACAGGCCGTTCAGGAACCATTTCGACAATCGTTGACCCAAGGTCCACGCTGCGAGCACGCTGCCAGCGGCCGCCGCGATCGCAAGAACGCCGCGCCCGGCCGCTTCGCGCCAGAATTGCGGAACGCCGATCGGTCCTTCGAGGGGGAGAAAGCGGTCGTCTGGGAGCGTGAAGTAGTGCGTGACCACAACTGCAGTCCACGTCACCCAGACTGTGCAGAGTGCCGCGGATCGCATGCGCGGCGTCATCACACCACCAGGCCAGGTCGAGCGTGCGGGGGAATGGTTGGGCGGGTTGCAGACTCGTTCAGGATCTCGGCCGGCAACTCCGGCAGCGCACGTGGAATGGCGCCGGCACGAGCGGCCGCGTGCAGATACTCGTGTGCGAAGTGTCGCACGATCATCTGGCGGAGGTGAATGCCTCGGAGACGCTCGGCGCCGTCCCGTTCCGGTAACGTGCCGATCAAGTGTTCACCGTAGACAAACCGCACACTACGTGGCCGCAGTTCATCGAGCCGGTGTTCTGCTTCCGCGATACCGCGAGCAAGGTCCAGTTCGAGCTCGGGCTCCGCCGGGACTGGCGCCTTTCGGAGCATGGCAGCCAGTTCTTCCGTGCCGCCGCTCGCCTGGACTATGCCGCGCCAATACCAGTAGTCGAGCAGATCCTCCAGCAGCGCGCGCCAGCGGAATCGCAACCCGACGCGCTCGTACGCGGGCAGCAGCCATTGCGCGAAGGTCGCAAACCAGTCACCGACGCGCGGGCTTATCGCGGCAAGGTGCGCCGCCACTCTGCCGATCAGGCCCGGCGGGCTCCTTCGCGCGAGCGGCAGCGACACTCCAAGCGCCGGATGCCGCCGAAGCAGCGACACGTCGGCGACACCATCGTCTATTTTGCGCCTCAATGTCTTGCGGAGCTCGCTGGTCTCATGGTGAACGGCCGTCGCGTCGGGAACAAACCGGAGATTCATTCCGGCAGCGATCGCCCTGTACCCCAGCTCGTAATCTTCGTGGCTGCGCAGCGTTGCGTCGAATCCTCCCAGCCGCTCGAAGGCGTGCCGTTCGAGTGAGCAATGACCCGTCAGCAGGTCACTGTACAGATATCGGTGTCCCGGCCGGCGACACTCCTCGAACATCGATTCCCACCATCCGCGCAAGACCACGCCGAAAAATCCGCGCGCAGTGACCAAGGGTTCTAGATAGCCGATGGCAATCCCGTCGGTGACCTGCGCGTGGAACTCGGCGTGCGCGCGTAACACACCGGGCCGCGGCTCCACGTCGTCATCCAGAAACAGCAGGATGTCCCCGGTCGCGTGCGCAGCGCCCCGGTTGCGCGCGGCGGCGGGTCCGGATGCCGATTGTTCAAGGACTGCGCAGGGGAATGCGGTGTCCAGTTTGCGGACGGCTTCCACCGTTCCGTCCGCGCATCCGTCGGCGACGATGACGACCTCAAATCCTCCAGGCACCGGATCCAGCCGCCGAAGCGCGCGGAGCAGGCGCATCACGGGGCCGCGGCGATCATGCGTCGGAATCACGACAGAGACTCGCGGCGCGATCATCTGCAGTCAGCGTTGCGCCGCAGGCGGCGAGCAGCGAACCACGCGGCGGGTCCGTGCAGACACCCGCGGAGCTCCGCGAGTATGAATGGTGAGGTTGGCGTCGGCGGGCGGCGCAACAACCAGCGGCGCAGTTCCGGCAGATGCGCCGAACGAAACCACGCCCAAGCGAGGCGCACTACCCCCAATTCGCGACGTTCGAGCAACAGGCCGGTGAACATGGCGTACACACCGACGCCGTAGCCGTGCAGCGTATCCCGTAGCTCGTCATGTGTCCGGCGATGACGATGCCGGCTCACTGCCGCCGGGTCGTAGGCGATCTGGTATCCGGCCGCCAAGATGCGTACGAACATCTCATGGTCCCCTCCCGATCGCGTCGGCGTGCCAGCATCGAGTCGCTCATCGAAGGGACCCACCAGATCGATGGTCACGCGCCGGAGGGCCATGTTCGCACCGGCGCCGACGCGCCCCACTTCCACCGGATTGTCGTGCTGTCCGTCGAAGATTCGACGGCGAAAGCCGCGTCCGAAGGGTGAGAGGTCCTCGAAGAGCTCCTGGGCGTCGGTTTCGAGTTCGATCGGCAGCGTCAATCCGGTCGCGCACAGTACGCGGGGATCGCCGAAGTTGGCGATCAACGCATCCAGCCACTCCGCCTCGGGTATGGCGTCGTCGTCGGTGAATGCGACGAGGTCGGTCGACGCCTCGCGCATCGCACGATTGCGGGCGACATTCAGACCGACTGTCGGTTCGCAGACGTAGCGAACGCCGCGAAACCGCTCCACCACTTCGCGCGTCCGGCTCGTGCGCGGCGCGTTGTCGACGACGACGATCTGGTGTCCGGCATCGATATATGGTGTGACCGCGCCGAGCGTACGCGACAGATCCTCGGGCCGCTCACGAGTGCAAATCGCTACTGTTGCGGTGAGCGCCCGTGCGCCGACAAAGTCACGCTCGTCGTAGCCGATGGTGTCG
The DNA here is from genome assembly GCA_035491715.1 of Vicinamibacterales bacterium. Lineage (GTDB taxonomy): Bacteria > Acidobacteriota > Vicinamibacteria > Vicinamibacterales > 2-12-FULL-66-21 > JALZOC01. Next base: position 13,547 of record DATJKH010000114.1, read on the forward strand.
GCGAGCCAGCGATAAGAGGCGTCGACGGCACACTGATTCGCGGCTTGGATGATCGCCCCGGTGTCCAGCCGGTCGCTGAAGACGGAAACGAATTGGCGGCCGACCACGCGTCGACGCCATCGGAACACCAGCAGACATCGCGAGTAAGCTCCGAGATCGGCGATCGCGGCCAACGGTGAGCACAACTCGACATCGCGGATGGCGGTCGCCATGAGCGCGAGAGGATCAGCCGCGCATCGACTTTGCGGCAGGCTCCGACACGTCGGAGTTGAACCGGCCGCGCTCCAATGCCGCTGGCGCGTTCCCGCGAATAACGCGCGAGAGCTTGATTCTGATCTGGCGGAACATCAGAGTGGGCGTATGCCGCGCCAGGGTCCACACGGCGCTCGTGTGCCACCACCCGAGTCCACCCGTGCGCCAGTCGCGCCGCAGCCGCTGGATGATCTGCTCGCTGTAATACTGGCGCCACGAGCGGCGCGACACACGGAGATCGCTGTGGTACACGTCTGGCGCCATGGTCCGCTCGCGGCGCAGGACGCCGAGTACGGCGCGCAGCATCAACACGGGGTCGAGCGACATATTGCGGTCGTGTTGCCGATACCGAATCACTTCGCGCGGGTCAAGCGCGACCTCACCGGCGCGCGCCAGCGCGAGGTACACAGCATAGTCTGAGGCCGGCCCAAGCTCGGCGGGAAACCCGCCGATTTCGGCGATACGGTCTCTGCGGAACATCGCCGCGCCAGGCGTCCAGACGAAATTGGCGTGGAGCCACTCGCGGTAAAGCTCTTCCGTGTCGACGTCCCGATGATGCGCCGGGAGCTCTCGCCCTTGGGCATTCATCAGTTGACAGAGCCGAACGACACACGAGACTGCAGGCCGCGCCCGGAGCACCGTCACGCCGGTGGCCACCGCATCGGGCAAGAGTTCGTCGTCCGCGTCGAGAAAGATGACGAATTCTCCGGCCGCCTCAGCCAGCCCGGCGTTTCGTGCCGCCCCGAGGCCCGCATTGGGTTGCCGGATGAGCCTGACGCCGGAATGCTCAGCCACTGTAGCCGAATCATCCGTCGAACCATCATCCACGACGATGACTTCGAAGGGACGGTACTGCTGCGCTTGGGCACTATCAATCGCTTTGGCCAGATAGTGCCGGTAGTTGAAACACGGGATGACGATAGTCACCAACGACGGCACCATCGGTTTTTTCGTGATGACGTGCCGTGGCAGCGGTGTGGGCGAATCGAGACCTGCCAGAAATGAGGGACGCGCGGCCCTGTGGTTCAAAGGCGGTGCTGAAGAGAAGACACGTAGCAACAAGCTGAGCCAGCGTGCAAGGCGAATGCCTGCCGAACGGTTCTCTGAGTCGACCGCTAACCTCGCGATTACCCATTTTCGCGTGGATAGGAGGCTTACAGGCACGTACATGATTGACGACACTGGAATCGTCTGGGAACTTGTGCCCTTACAAAACCAATGTACGGAAAGGAAAGGGCGGGCATACCACGTCGCTCTGGTGGTGCACCGACAGTCGCTGGGGAGCGCGCCGGCTCGCGGCTATTCGTTCCTCGTCCGCTTGCGGCGATAGGCTGCCGCGATGCCCGCAAGGCCGCTTCCCAACAGAATGATTGACGCCGGTTCCGGAACAGGTGAGGCGGGGCCGCTGCCACCAGTGCCGAGAGCAGTCTGCAGGAAATACTGCTCGCGTCCCGCTCTTGCGCCCGAAAACGTCGTGGCAAACACCACCTTGTCGGTCGGCGCAAAGCCGGAGAGGTCGAAGCCGAGAATCGCGGCATCCGAGAAGCCATTCCCCGGATTCGTCGGTATCAGTGTCCAGCTCTTGGTCGTGCTGGAAACGATTGTGCCGTTTACCGACATCGTAAAGCGGAGCAGATCGTAGGCCCCGTTGTCGTGCCCCATAGCCTGATTCAGATCGACACCGATCGAAAAAGTATCGCCGCCAATCAGGTCTCGAAGCTGCTGAACCGTATAGGTTGGGGACTCGAGAGTGCCCGATCCCATGCGCGGCCCGATCAGCGTATACGGCAACACATCCTTGTTGTGACACGAGGGATCGCCGATAACGCACGGGCGATTGAGGATCTGCTGAAGGCTCGTCTCCGTGTTGACCGTGAGTGAGACGGGTTCCGCGGACGCGATAGCCGGGAACAGCGCCGCCGTTGCGACGAGCGCGCCAATGAACGACGGCAATCTGTACCGTATGAACATTCCTTCCTCCTCTGCTGGCCGCATGCAATGAAAGACCGCTGCCAATTTCCCCTTGTTCTCGGCGACAGCGAGATCCGCGAAATTTCTAGGGAAACCGAGCGAGGCAGAGGGGTTGCCAATTCGAGGGGCCACGATAACAGCAGAGGACCGGCAATGGCTGGGGAAAGCTGTGGCAGGAAACGGCTAAGTACGGAAAACAAATGGCTGAGGCCAGAACTCCCAGACCGATCGTATCAACGACAATCTTGCGCGCCTCGCCGATGGAAAGAAAACCCTGTTTCTGAACGTGAACGATCGACTCGCAGACAACGACGGGCGACTGTTTGACGGCATGATGAACGAGCGCGACAAGCTGCACCCGACATTAAAGGGGTATGAGGTCTGGGCCGACGCGCTCAAACCCGTCTTTACGGAATTGCTCGGTCCACCCGCTGCCACTGATCACGCACCTCCTCCCACCGGCGATCCCGACGCTCTCGGGCGCGGGCGGGGCTAAAAAAGCGCACTCGCCGCCTTCAAGGCTGTGGAATAGTACACCTATGACTTCTCGCAACCGCTCGACGTTCGTGTTTCTTACGCTGGCGATCACCGCACTAACCAGCCTGGCCGCCACTGCCCAGCGTGCCGCCAGTACGGGCCCGCAGAACGTTCCGCTGACCGCCAAGGTCCCGGTCGATCCGCGAATCATCGTCGGAACGCTGCCGAACGGTCTTCGCTATTACCTGCGCGCCAACAAGCAGCCGCTTGGGCGTGCCGAGCTCCGGCTCGTCGTCAACGCCGGATCGATTCTCGAAGACGACGAT
>DATJKH010000115.1:0-58965 GCA_035491715.1 Vicinamibacterales bacterium
CATTGAACATTGATCATTGAACATTCAGCGTCGGCCGCTGCGGTTTAAACGCGGGGTACGGCAGCGTATCCGGCAACACACGGATGCCCGTGGTCTCCTTGAACGGATGCTTCCCATCTCCGGGGAACGTCAGTTCAACAAAGAATGCCGTCCACCCTTTCGCCGGCGCGGCAACCTTTGCGACCCAGGTGTTCGGTCCACTCGGTGTGAGTGGCGTGCTGGTGTACGCGTTGCCGATCTTGTCCTGCCTGAAACTGCGCGCGTCGGGATTCGTTGCCTGCCACATCAGGACGCTGTCGGGTCGATCCTTGGCGACGATCTTGATCGAACCATCACGCTCGAACGTCCACTTGATCTGCGGACGCGGCATGTCTTTGACGACCATCCCGTAAAACGCCTGCAGATTGTCCTGCGCATCGGTCTTCTCCATCGAATGCGATGCGTTTGGCTCGTATCGGAGATGCTTTTCGCCCTTCAGGTCATCAAAGTAAAAACGCGACGAATCCGGCAGAAAGAACTGATCGCCAGACGCATTCAGCAGATACTTCGGCATCGTCAGACGGTCCCGGTACTCGTAGGGCTCTTCGATCTTCATGAGTGCGCGAAACTGAGGCGTGCCCATCCAGTTCATGATCCCCTGCTGCGTGTAGTCCTTTACCGCGTCCGACCAGTCGCCGTAGGCGCGATAGTGATGGACGAACGAGGGTTCCACGTTCAGCATGTCGATCACTGCGGGCGCAATCGCAATGACGCGTTGATCGACCGCCGCAGTCGTCCACGTGGTCCAGCCGCGCTTCGATGCGCCGGTCACGACAAAACGTGCGACACGACTGCCGCCACCGTCAGGCGTTGCCGCAAACGCCGTCACCGCATCCATCGCCCGCACGGCGCTCTTGGTCATCGGCAGGCGCGCCGGCCATTTCTCGTCGCCCGTCCGGAGATACTTGTTCCACGTGTAGGCGATGAAGTCGTCCTCACTGCGTGGCTTGTGCTCCGGATCGTCCTTGAACACGACGGGCTGGTTGGGGACCATCCGTAGTTCAGCCGTGACCGTTCCTGTCGTTTGCGCCGCCTCGAGCAGCCAGGCCGGCGGTTGCGTCGGCGCCGGACGTTCGAGGCTTCCACCAGTGATAAAGAGCAGCGCGACGTCGCTCGTCACTTTCGTCGGCCGGATCACGGTCAGCCAGTGCGTCCACAGAGGGCGCTCGACCTCCTGCTCGGTCAGCCACTTCTGAGACGTCATCTCGAGCAGCGTTGCCTTGACACCCTCGGGCGCTTGCAGATCGCGGACGGGTTTCCATGCGAAGTTCGGATCGGGGGCTGCCACATATCGATCCAGGGCAGTCTGCTCCGACGCGCGGGCGCGAGCGGACGGCTGTTGAGGCGCAGCGCCGATACCCGTTGAAGCGAGGACGAGGGTGGCCGCCATCGATAGTCGAGCGCTGTGCGAGATAACGTCGCGAAACATGATGCCTCCAGACAAGAAAGCCCGGCGTAGACGCATCCACGCCGGGCTTCAATTTACACCGTCGAATGAACGGTTACGAGCCTATCCGTGTTTTTCCGTGTTCATCCGTGGTCCATATCCTTCCGTATTCACCCGTGGTCGGTGTTCATCCGTGGCTTAGAACAGGAATCTCAGCGCGAGCTGCGTATCGCGCCGGTTTCCGTCCTTGCTAATGCTCCGACCAAAGTTCGCATTGGTCGGATCGGTATTCGGACCGCTCAGGTTCGGGTGGTTCGGGAAATTGAAAATCTCCGCGCGGAACTGGACCTTCGCCCTTCCAGGCAGCGCGAAGTTCTTGAACAACGCGAGGTCCCATTGCATATCCCCGGGATTGCGCAGCAGGTTTCGCGTTTCATTCCCAAACGTCCCCACTTTCGGACTCGCGAACGCCGCCGGGTTGAAAACGAAGTTCTGATCGGTGGCAACACCGCTGACGACGCCACCGGAGAACTTTCCATTGGAGTTGGCGTTGATGTCGCCGACGACGTCGACAGGCTGTCCGTTCGAACCTTCGCCGACGCCAGCGATGTCGTCCGTTCGAGTAATCGAGAACGGCGTCCCCGATCGCAGGAACGTCGCTCCTGAAATCTGCCAGCCACCCAGGGCGCTCTTCATCACGGATCCGCCGTCCCGCCAAAACGGCAGATCGTAGATGTAGTAGATCGACGCCACATGCTTGCGATCAAAGCTGGACGGTCCCCAATAGTTGGTGTCGTTGTAACTGTTCCAAAGAACGTTGCGTTTGTCGCTTCCGTTGTCCTCGGAATGGCCCAGCGTATACGCGACGCCGATTTTCAGGCCGTTGGTGTAGCGACGGTCGACGCTCAACTGGAAGCTGTTGTACTTCGAATACCCAGCGTTCTCGCTGACGCGAAGGGCTCCGTAACCTTTGTACGGACGCAGGGCAGCCACATCAACGCCGGGGTTTGCTTGCCTCGTGCCGGCCTGCAACTGGTTGATGTTGCGTTCTCGCGGAAGGTACAGTCCACGACGCCCCACGTAGGTCGCATCGACAACCAACCCGAAGGGGATTTCACGCTGCACACCGGCAGACCACATGTAGGACGTTGGGTGCTTGAACACCACGTCCTGGCCCTGCATTCCGAACGGCAGATTGTTCGGGCTGCCGCCGCCGCCGGGATTATCCACGCTGCCGTTCGCCACTGTGACCATCGGCTGGAACGGCGGGTTGCCGCCGAGCAGCGTCGAGTCGTTCAGCGTCACGCGGGTATGGAACACACCGGTGCTCGCGCGAACGATTGTGGCTTTATTCAGCGAGTACGACATGCCGAGTCGCGGCTCGAACGCGTTGTAATGGGTCTGGGAGAAGCCGCGCGGCTCGCCCCGGAAGAGCGCCTGCACCCTGGGATCCTGAGCCACCACCAGACTGTTGGCGTCCCCCTTGAATCCATCCCCAGGCAGAACGATGCCGTTAAAGCGGTCTCCACCGGTAAGACGTCCCGTTGCTGGATCAATGACCGCTTCGGTCGCCTTGTTGTAGAAACGCGGATCGAAGTTCGCGATGTTATTCGTCTGCGAGTACCACGGCGGCCACAGCGCCCAGCGCACTCCGCCTTCCACCGTCAGATTCGTCTGCGGCTTCCACGAATCCTGGACGAAGACGTCAGTCGCCAGTGCGCGCCATTTCGTAAACGCACGCTGCCCCAGCTCGGCGTAATTATTGAACAAACCGAGCGCCATGTCTGAAATGGCCAGACCGCTTCTCGCCGACGTGCTGTTCTGGAAGTCGAACAATCCATTCTGATTATTCGTTCCTCCGGGAATGGAGTTCACGTTGATCTGATCGAAGTCATCCTCGCCGGAATATTCAATCGCCACGCCACCCTTGACCGTGTGCCGTCCGTTGACCCACGTCGTTGCGTTCGAAACCAGGTGGATCGGTCCCTGCGACGATGACGGATATGGTCCGCCATCGATAGGGGTCCACGGCGCCGCCATCGTTGTCGTTGGGATCTTGTCCTCGATTTCCTTATTGGCCGGGAAGATGTACGGATAGTTGATCCCCGTCCGGCTCCGCTTGTACAGCCCGGTCTCGGTGAACACGTTGATGAACACCTGATCGAGCGAGTGTGAGTAGCTGAACTCGTTGATCAGCGTTGGGGTGAAGGTGCTGGTCCAGTTGAAATTCTGCGTTCCATTTGGACGATCCCAGTCGGTGCGTGCGAATGGGAACGTGCCGCGGAATGCATCGACCGCGACCCAGTTGTACTTGGAATACCGGTAGGTGAACTGGTTCTTGTCGTTCAACCGGTAGTCGATCCGGATGTTATCCTTCCGCTGATCCTGCGGGTTCTCGCTGTTGAAAATGGCGTTAGCCGTGCCCGACCGATAACCGGGTGTCGGTAGCGGGTACAGATTCATCAGCGCGACCCCATTGGGCGAGAGCCGACTGGTCGGGATGATATTTCCCTGGAACGGCTGACCCGTCTGCGGATCGCGGATGATTTGTGCACTGCTGTAGAAGCCGCTGCTTGGAGTCAGCAACTCGCTGAAATCACCTCTTCGCATCGCTTCGGTCGGCACCGTCGCGGTGTTGGTCTGGATCGCGAAGAAGTCAACCCACTCCTGCGCGGCGAAAAAGAACGCCTTGTCTCTGAACATCTCGCCGGGAATCGGGCCGCCAATCGAGTAGCCATACTGCTTCTGGTTGAACGGGGCGGGACCGGAGTTCTCGAGCGCGTTCGGACTGCGATTACGCGCCCACGTGTTCGCCTGCAGCTTGTCGTCGCGCATGAACAACGACGCGCTTCCGGAATACCGCGAGCTACCCGCCTTCGAGATAAATCGAATCTGGCCGCCGCTCGCGCGGCCGTATTCGGGCATGTAATTGGCGGTCAGGACTTGAACCTCCTGGACCGCATCAACGTTCTGCGTCCCGATGATCGCTCCCGCCGATCGCGTGCGGACGCCGATGGCGCCGTCGATATAGATGGCGTTCTCTTCGGGCCGGCCGCCGTTGATGCTGAAACCGCCATTAGAGAACGACGCGAAGCCAACATTGTTAAAGTTCCCGCCGATCACACCTGCCTTGAGGGCCGGCACACCCAGTGGGTTGCGGCCTGAAAATGAGAGAAGCTCGATGTCCTTCGCCTCAACCGTCTTCCTAACGGCGACGTCGGTTTGAAGCGGCGTAGCCTCGGCCGTGACCGTTACGGCTTCGGTGATTGCGCCCGTCTCGAGCGCGAAGTTGATCGTCTGCGCTGCCCCGGCGTCGAGTGTGACGCCCTGCCGAAGCGCTTTCTTGAATCCCTGGAGCTCGGCAGAGACGTCGTACTTTCCGCCAGGTAAATTCGGGATCGTGAAAAATCCCGACGAATCGGTGACCGTCGTGCGTGTCAACTGTGTGTCCAGGTTGGTGACCGTGACCGTCACGCCGGGGACCACCCCGCCCTGGGAATCTTTCACGGTGCCGGAAACCTGGCCTCGGTCGAACTGCGCTGCGGCCGGCAATGCCGTCAGCAGCACGCAGCCAAGCGCGGCTGCGCAGTACCGAAGGAACACTCTCATCAATTGACCTCCTCCTGAGGCAAATCAGTGACTTCCAGACGCGCACGCTACGCCCGCAATGGGGGGGAAGTCAAGTTCTACGGGTAGTTTGCAGTTCCCAGTTACCAGTTCCCAGTGTATGGGGACGACGAGCGCCGGACGGGTGATGCGAATTGGAAACTGCAGACTGGAAACTGGCAACTATCTAAATCGCTTTTGCAGCTTCTCCAACTCAGCGCTACCAGGGCAGAGCTGGTCGTAAGGCAATTGAACGAGCGGAGTGTCGACGGTGTTGCTTTGCTCGTGCATGTCGATCGAGTCGGGTGAGAGATAGAGCAATCCGGTGGCAACTTCGCCTGCTTTTTGCCGCTCTCGGATGTAGGTGTAGGTGGTGTCGCGATCGGTCGGATCGAAGTCGTCGGCAATCTTGCGCAGGCGGACCCAGGTGCCGTCGTGAAGCATGACAGTGCGGACGGCGCCGGGATCGTACTGCGCGGTGATGGCGACGGCCGGCGCGACGAAGTCGGCGTGAACGACTTCGACATTCTTCTCACGCGTGTAGGCGTAGCTCTTTGTTGAGCCTTCGTGATCGTTGAACGTGACGCAAGGAGAAATGACATCGATGAACGCAAAGCCCTTGTGCTTGAGACCCGCCTTGAGCATTGGGACCAGCTGAGCCTTGTCGCCTGAGAAGCCGCGCCCGACGAAGGTTGCGCCCAGCGACAACGCCAGGAGGCATCCATCGATCGCCTCCATCGTGTTCTCCTCTCCCTTCTTGCTGAGAGAGCCGGGATCTGCCGAGGCGGAAAACTGCCCTTTGGTCAATCCATAGACGCCGTTGTTCTCGAGAATGTAGAGAACGTTCACGTTGCGCCGGATGGCATGGCAGAGTTGCCCGAGCCCGATCGACAGGGAGTCGCCGTCCCCGGAGACGCCGATGTAGGTGATGTCGCGATTGGCGGCGTTGGCACCCGCGACCAGGGCGGGCATGCGTCCGTGAACGCCGTTGAAACCATGCGCCTCGCGCAGGAAGTAGGCCGGCGTCTTCGACGAACAGCCAATGCCGGAGAGCTTTGCCACCTTGTGCGGTTCGATGGACAGTTCCCAGAACGCCTGGATGATCCCGGCGGTAATCGAGTCGTGGCCGCAGCCGGCGCACAGCGTCGTGATCGACCCTTCATAGTCGCGCCGGGTGAGCCCGATCTCGTTCCGCTGGAGCGCGGGATGGTGCACCTTCGGTTTCGCGATGTAGGTCATGCCGCCTTCTCCAGCTTCGCCTTTACCCCGGCGATCACGTGATGCGCACTCATCGGGAAGCCGCCGTAGTAGCGAACCGACTCGAGCCTTTCGAGCGCGACGCCGGTCTCGAGCGTCAGCAACGTGCGCAGCTGCGCATCCCGATTCTGTTCGACGACGAAGTTGACCTGGTGCGACTCGAGAAACGATCGCACGTCGTCGCCGAACGGAAATCCACGAACGCGCATGTAATCAATCGCGAATCCCTCTGCCGCGAGCAGGTCGAGGGCTTCTACACACGCCGCATGGCAACCGCCGACGGTCACGAGGCCGAGCTTCGCCCCACTCGTCGTCTTGACAATGGGCGCCGGCACCGCCCGCGACGCGTGCTGGATCTTTCTGTCGATCCGATCCAGCACCTCGACATATTCCTCGCCGTCTTCAGTGTAAATACCGAAGCGGTTGTGCCCGGACCCTCGGGTGAAATAGGAGCCGTTCGGATGCACACCGGGGAGCGTTCGATACGGGATGCCGTCGCCATCGACGTCAAGATATCGATGGAACGTCTTCACCGTGTCGAGTTCCTCAGCGGACAGCACCTTGCCGCGATCCGGCCGATACCCGTCGTCCCACGACAGTTTGGGAATCATCCAGTCGTTCATCCCGATATCGAGATCGCTCAGCACGAACACCGGCGTCTGATACCGTTCAGCGAGATCGAAGGACGCGACGGCGAACTCGAATGCCTCGCGCGGATCGCTGGGATACAAGCAAATGTGACGCGTGTCGCCGTGCGATGCGTAGGCGCAGAGCATCAAATCGCCCTGCTGCGTGCGCGTCGGCATTCCTGTGGACGGTCCGGTGCGCTGCACGTCGAAGATCACCGCCGGGACCTCAGCATAATAGGCAAGGCCGATGAACTCGGTCATCAAGGAAATGCCCGGACCCGCTGTCGGCGTAAAAGCGCGTGCTCCGGCCCACGACGCACCGATCACCATCCCGACCGCGGCCAGTTCGTCCTCCGCCTGGAGGATTGCGAAGCGATTTCGATTGGTATCCGGCTCACGACGGTATTTCTGGCAGAATCCTTTGAACGCCTCCATCAAGGACGTCGCCGGCGTAATCGGATACCAGGCGCCAACGGTCGCTCCCGCGTAGAGGCAACCGAGCGCCGCGGCGGTGTTGCCGTCGATCAGAATGGAATCGGCGGTCTTGTCCATCGACTGGAGATGAATCGGCAAGGGACAGGAGAAACTCTTCTTGGCGTAATCGAAGCCGATATCGATCGCCTTCTGGTTTGAGTCCATCAGCGCCGGCTTGCGCGAGAACTTTTCCTTCAGCAGCTCGCGGATGATCGCCGTGTCCATGTCGAGCAACGCACTGAGCGCGCCGGCATACGCGATGTTCTTCATGAGAATACGTTCGCGCACGCCAGAAAATTGCTCGTTGCACATTTCCGCGAGGGGAATGCCGAGATACGTGACGTCGGGCCGAATCAGGCGCGGGTCCAGCGGCCAGGTCGAGTCATAGAGCAGCCAGCCACCGGTCCGTAGTTCGCTGACATCCTTCTGATACGTCGCCGGGTTCATCGCGACCATGAGATCGAACACGGGCGTCCGCGCGGTGTAGCCATGCTGGTTCACGCGGATCTCGTACCACGTGGGCAGGCCCTGGATGTTCGACGGGAACACGTTCTTCCCCGTGACCGGCACACCCATGCGAAAGATGGCCTGCATGATCAGACCGTTGGCCGATGCGGATCCGGTTCCGTTGGCGGTCGCGATTTTGAAAGCGAAGTTGTTGACTCTGTCCATTGAAATTGAAAGCTTCCAGCAGCCAGCTACCAGCTCTTGCTCGTTTTCTCAAACCAGCAACCTGAAGCTGGAAGCCGGAAGCTGGAAGCCGGGAGCCGACATTCACACCGCCGCAAGCGGTATCACCTTTGCTGCTTGCGCACCCGCGTACGGAATCTGCAGCACGAACTGGCGCATGTCCCACGCGTAGGTAGGACAGCGTTCCGCGCATAGCCCGCAGTGCAGGCAGATGTTTTCATCCTTGAGCATCACGCGGGCTGTCTGCTTCAGCGCCTCGGATACATAGATCGGTTGCTCGGTGTTCAACGCCGGGGCATTGAAACGCTCCCGCAGGAACGGTTCGTCGCCATTGACGCTGATCGCGAGACAGTCGACGGGACAAATGTCGATGCACGCATCGCATTCGATACAGAGCGACGGGATGAAGTGGGTTTCCATGTCGCAATTCAGGCAACGCTGAACTTCTGCCTGCGCCTGCTCTGCGGTGAAGCCCTTCTCCACTTCCGTCGCCATGCTGGCAAAACGCACCGGCAGCTCGACGTGCGCCATTTTCTGCCGCTCGACCGCGCTGTAGTTGTTGCTGTAGGCCCATTCGTGCAGGCCCATCTTGGTGCTGGTGAGCGTCATCCCCTGTGGCGGACGATCAGTCAGCGGAACGCCCTGGCAATAGTTGTGAATCGAGATCGCGGCCTGGTGTCCGTGCTCGACTGCCCAGATGATGTTGGCTGGTCCAAACGCGGCATCTCCGCCAAAGAACACGCCTGGACGCGTGGACATGAAGGTGGTCTTGTCGACGACCGGCATATCCCACTTGCCGAATTCCAGGCCGATGTTCCGCTCGATCCAGGGGAACGCGTTGTCCTGGCCGACCGCGAGCACGACCGAATCGCACGGCAGAATCTCCCGCCCAATCACTTCCTGCTTCAGACCTGTGGGAGTTTCCATGGACTTGAACCGGTCGAACTCCATGCCGGTCAGTTTTCCGTTTTCAATCACGAACCGCACCGGCTGCAGGTTCTCGACAATCTCGACGCCTTCCTCCTCCGCGTCCTCGAGTTCCCACGGCGATGCCTTGAAATACCGGCGTGTCTTTCTTGCGATGACTTTTACGTCGGTCGCGCCGAGCCGCTTCGACGACCGGCAGCAGTCCATCGCCGTGTTCCCGACCCCGATGATCAACACACGCTGGCCGATCGACTCGACGTGGCCGAAATGAATCGCCTCGAGCCATTCGATGCCGATGAAAATCTGATCCGTGTCGTGACGGCCCGGGACGTCGAGTTCCTTTCCCTTCGGCGCGCCGGTCCCGACAAACACGGCGTCGTAGCCACCGGCGTCGAGCAGTTCCTTCAGACTGTCAACCGGCGCGTTGTATTTGACCTCGACGCCCATGTCGACGATGTAGGCGATTTCTTCGTCGAGGACCTGCTCGGGTAATCGGAATGCAGGAATGTTGATGCGCATCAACCCGCCGGGGCGCGGCTGACGTTCGAAGATCGTGCACTGATACCCCAGCGGCATGAGATCGTTGGCGACCGTGAGCGACGCAGGTCCGGCACCGATGAGCGCAATCTTTTTTCCGTTCTTTTCGAGCGGTGCGGTCGGCAGCAGATGCTTCACTTCGTCGCGGTGATCGGCCGCGACGCGCTTCAGACGACAGATCGCCACGGGCTTTCCATCGACGCGAGTGCGGCGGCACGCTGGTTCGCATGGGCGGTCGCAGGTGCGGCCGAGAATTCCGGGGAAAACGTTGGATTGCCGATTCAGCAGATAGGCTTCAGTGAAACGGTTCTGCGCGATGAGGCGGATGTATTCGGGAACGTTGGTGTGCGCCGGACAGGCCCATTGGCAATCGACGACGCGGTGGTAGTAGTCCGGATGCCCGACGTTGGTTGGTTGCATCTGATTGGCAACATTATAGGGCATCGCGCCCAAATGATTGAAATCAAAGCAGCTAACCTCGTATTCAACAGCTGGCACACTCACCCTGAAACGTACCCACGGTTAAGCGCGAAGAAGCGAAGAAGCGAAGAATCGAAGGAGAAACGAAGACAAGCAAACCGGCTGGCGCCCAGTGCGCCAGCCGGACAGAGACACGCGCCCGCCGCCACGCGCTTCGCGCGTCAAGGAGTTCGAGAATCGCAGAGACAAACAGCTCGTGAGCAAGTGCTGCTTGTCTCTGTGATTCTCGAGCTCCTTGTAGGCCGGCCGCAGGCCGGCGGCGGCGGACGGTACGGACAGCTTCGTACCTTCGTTTCTTCGACTCTTCGTAATAAACCGTGGGTACGTTTCAGCGTGACAGCGCTTGACGTTCGGATGTGGCTCGTCGCGCCACTAAGTCCTTCTGTGCTCCCGCCCAGGCAATGACCCGCTCGCGATAGGCAGCGACGCGATTGTTATGTTCCGCGGCCCGATCAATCGTCTCTCCTGGATCCGCGCAGACATCGAACAGCCTCGAGCGGCGGGAATCGATCTCGTAGAGATATTTCCAGCATCCATCTGCCAGGCCGAGCCAGCCGATTGAATAGTCGGTATAGAACAGCGCCATCCGCGAATCAGCAGGCAGCAGCGAGGCGCCTTGGTGGAGCGATTGTGACGGCATACCCAGGAGATCGAGCACGGTGGGCGCGATGTCGATGACGCTGGCGATCGTCGAGAGCCGAACCGTTTGCTCAATCGCACCGGGTGCTGCAATCACCAGTGGAATTCGCACGTTCTCTTCATGGATGAACAACGTATGCGCGAAGTTGCCCGGATGTTCGCCGAACGCCTCACCATGATCGCCAAACACAACGAATAGCGTGTTCTCTAATTGGTGTCGTTGACGCAGTCCGTCGACGAGCGCGCCAAATGCGGCATCGCTCTCATGCAGCGCATTCATGTATCGCCAGAAATCCTGATCCTTCCTGAATGGACCCGGAGCACTGGTCACGTACGGGTTGTGTCCTGAGGTCGGAAGGTAGGTCACAAAAAACGGCGCACGGCGATCGCCGGTGTCGATCCACTGAAGCACGCGCGAGACGGTCGAGGCGTCATCGACACCAAAACTGGAGTCCACGAGGCCACCGATCGCCCCCGCATCTTCCATGACGTCGAAACCGCGGTGATCGATCACCGACATCATGCCGAGATACATGAACCGCCCGGAGTGAAAGAGCGCTGTGCGATAGCCCGCGCTTTTCAACGCGCCGGAGATCGATTCGCACGGAACTTCCGCGTAGATCTCTGGCGCCGTGTCGAAGGCCGGGTATCGAGAACACAGCGTTGCGAAGAGTCCTTTGATGCTCTCCGGATACACCGCGTACGCGCGCTCGACGACGATCGACTGCCCTGCCAGCTTCGTCAGGTTGGGTGCCGGATCCGGCGCGCTGCCATACAAACCCAGGTGGCTGGCGCCCGTCGATTCGAGTGCGACAAGCACAACATTGCGTCCGCGCATCGAGCCACCGAACGCCGTCAGGTCTGCCTCGGAACCCATCCGTGTTATTCCGTGTTCATCCGTGGCCTGTTTACTCCCGTGTTCATCCGTGGCCTGTTTAGTCCCGTGTTCAACCGTCGTCCTGGTGCTCGCCATAGGGCTGGACCGCCAGTCGTCAAATGCGTCCTTCGCCGCCACACGCGTGACGCTGGTCTCCACGAGCGCACCGAACGCGTTGCGGTGAAGACCACCGGTGTCGAGCCGGCCCGTCGCGAAGAGACCAACCGCAACAAACATGATCGCAGCGCTGACGCTGGTCGGGTTGAGCCGTATGGCGCGTCCGGCCAGGAGCCGCGGCAGGCACAGAGCAGCGACAAGCGGTACCGCGAGCGCGATCAGATTTGAGAACGTCACGTAATGCAGCACGGCATCCGCCAATGGACCTCGCGCGGCGCGAATCATTGTCCATGTAAGCGGCGACGACAGGACTCGGGTGACGGGGACGTTCAGGGCGATATAGAGAACGAGGACCCCGTACAGCGCCCAGCCGACGCGCGGTCGTTTCAGTCGTGTGTCAACAGCGGTAAAGAGCAGCGCGACGAGAACGTCCTGCCAGAGGTAAGCGAATGGCGACCAGAATGACAGCGGAAGTGAATGGTCGACCAACGTGGCCGCGCGTGCCACCAGCAGGACAGCGAAGAGGCAGACGCCTCTCAGCGCGTGACCAGATTCAAGCGTTTGAGGAGAAGCCACGAGACTCGCACGCCTTTGCCTCGCACATTCCAGAGCCAGTCGTGTACCAGGGCCGCTCGCGCCGGCGGTTGCCGGTAGACATCGTCGCGATTGCCGATGAACGACAACGGAATGACGACAAGATCTCCACCATCATCCAACCGTGGGTCGAAAAACTGTTCCCGGTATTCGACGGGATCGGCGAGAAACGGCCGCGCGACATCGAGATGATCGCGGTTGGCGTCCACGATCGTGAGGCGTGCGTCCGGTTGAAGTTTGCGAAAGACCAGCGCCGTCCGCGGGAACAGGCCTCCACCAACAATCGTGACATGACGGATGTCGGGCACATCGGGCAGCATCGCCCGAAACGCGCGCTCGTGCGCGCGGAGAACGTAGCGCTGAATCCATGACGATTTCAGCGCGATCCGTTCCAGGAACTCCAATGTGAGGGCGTCCAGCCATCTCAGAACCGGGGGCCACCGGCTGCTGCGCGTTTCGCGACTGGTTTCAAACGGCAATTGCGTCCAGTGAATACCCGGCCGGCGGTGATGCTCGACGTGATAACCGTCGTTGAAGAACAGGCGGTTGTACAGCCAACCGTAATGGCTCGTCGTCCCGCCTGCGTGTTCGAAATGCCCCTGGAGCAAGCAGAGTCCCAGGCCGGCGAGGTAACCTGGCATGTAGACGGTCGCGAAGAGCCAAGGCGCCGAGATTGCGACTGCCACCCACACGCCCAGGACGACGGATGCGTCGATGATCAGCCCTGAGGTCAGGAGAATCTGCCGCTCGTCGCCGCGGTGATGGCGCAGGTGACGCGCGCGCCAAAGCGCCTGCGGAAACCCCATCACCGCGCTCAGATAAATCGAGTAGATGCGGTTGAGCACCGGCGACCGGAAGAACGGCGTGTGAATGAAATTGTGCGCGACAGTGTTTGCGGTCCACCACAACCCGAGCGCCAAAAGCGGAATCGACGGGACTGACAGCAGCAGACCCGCATAGACGAGCGATAGACCAATCAGCACGGCGTCGCTCGGGTAGCGGAGGACGCCGTGTGATCGCGCCGTCAGCGTGGCGGACATTGATCCAACTCCCCTCGACGCCCTAGCGTTGTTTCATCGCCGCTCGGAGGCTATCAATGACCTGCATCGTTTCCGACCCGCGATCGGACGCGTTCTCGACTTTCACGAGGCCTCTTTCAATCGGATACGGATCGGGCGAGGACGCCTTTTCGTCAGCTTTCCGCACCCGGCCCTTGTCGGCGTACCTGAAACCGAAGCCGACTCCCGTTCCCTTTCCCGCCACCGACTTCAGGTCGGACCACTCCTTGCGGCAGATCGACTCCTGGCCGGCGGGGCAGGTGTAATAAAGGTAGCCGCGCTGCGCCGGACCATAGGCGGATCCGTCTTTGGTGTCTGCGAACGAGAACGCGCCCCACACCTGGGCCCGTTGCGGCGCAGTATCGGACGGCTCGAGCGTGACTTTTTCAACGACGGCATAGACGCCGATCCTGTCGCTCGCCTGAAGCACGGCGCAGAATGCGAACGCGACCGCCACGACCGCCAGCCCAACTGTGCGTTTCGTCATCTTACAAACCCGCCTTTCGTTCGTACCGTCACCCGCCCCACACCGGGCGCGGTCGGTTACTTGGTGCGCGGTCAGTTCCCCGCCCCATGGATGCAAAGACGAGAGGTTCACAGCATCTGTTAACAAACCCGGTACCGGCTACCCGACTATAATGCGACCTCATGTTAAAAAAACTTTCGCTCGCCCTGAGCGTTACCGTCGCTATCGCCACACTGTCGATGCATGCGTTTCAGGCTCAGCCGACCGGTGCAGGTGCGCTGATTGTGCTGTCAAAAGGCGACCTGACGATGTCGGTGGTGGACCCCGCGACGCTCAAGGTGCTCGGCAAAGTGCCGTCAGGCCCCGACCCGCACGAGATCGTCGCTTCGTCCGACGGACGAATGGCGTATATCGCCAACTACAACGGTGGCGGCAACATCATTACGCCGGTCGATCTCGCCGCGATGAAAGCGTTGACGCCGATCGATCTCGGCCCCTTACGTGCGCCACACGGGCTCGACTTCGTGGCCAACAAGCTATGGTTCACCGCCGAGGCCGCCAAAGTGATCGGCAGTTACGATCCCGCTACGCAAAAGGTGGATTGGGTGCTCGGCACCGGCCAGAATCGGACGCACATGCTTTACGTCTGGCCTGATGTGTCACGAATCGTGACGTCGAACGTGAGTTCCGCGTCATTGACCATTCTCGAGAAGACAACCGGAGCAGGACGCGGCCGCGGCGGTCCTCAGACAGACTGGAATGCAACGGTCGTCGCCGTCGGACGCGGCGCCGAAGGGTTCGACGTCTCGCCCGATCGCAAAGTGCTCTGGGCCGCGAACGCGCAGGACGGGACCATCTCGATCGTCGACGTCGAGTCGAAGAAAGTGACCGACACGCTCGCGGCTAACGTGAACGGGGCGAATCGCCTGAAGTTCACGCCCGATGGCAAACAGGTGTTCGTTTCCTCGCTCGGTGGACCGGACGTCGCAATCTTCGACGCCGCAACCAAACGCGATGTCAAACGATTGAAGACCGGTGGACGAGGAGCCGCGGGGATTCAGATGCAACCCGACGGCGCGCGCGCCTACGTGGCATGCACACCCGACGACTTCGTCGCCGTCGTCGATCTGAAGACGCTCGAGGTGACAGGCCGGATCGAGGCCGGCCGCCAGCCGGACGGCCTCGCCTGGGTGACGCGACGCTAATATGAATGTTCAATGTTGAATGTTCAATGTTCAATGTTGAAGGTGCACATTGAACATTGGACATTGAGCATTACTTATTCAACGACCTTGGTGACGAAGTAGGTGACCTGCGCGCCCGGCGCGAGGATCATCTGGTGCGGCACCTTCGCCGGAATGTGCAGCACGTCACCGGCACCGAGTTTCGCCTCAGTGCCGCCTTTGATCGACGAACCACGTTTTTCGCCGGCGGCCGTGGTCTTCTCGTCAACGATCGTTCCGCCGTAGATCATGGTGACGTTGCCGGCGGAAATGAACATGACGTCGGCCTCCTTCTCGTGCCACTCGGCCTGGCCTGATCCTTCGCGGTGCGCGACCATGAACTTGCGGTTGCCTTCAGTCGCGATGACCTCACTGGCTACTTTCTGAGCATCGAGCTTCTGCGCGAGCGCCTTTCCCTTTGCGGTGATGTCCGCCATTTTCCAGACGTGCACCCCCGTGGTGCCACCCTGCGCCGCGAAAGTCAGAGCCACGACCGCCGCCACCACCATACGCATCATGCTTGTCTCCTTCGTCTGAGGTTGTCGCTTCCGCCTTCAGGCGGAAGTCATACTACTGACTGCCGCGTCCGGCCACCGGCGCCGGAAGCGGTTTACGCGGCAACATCTCATCGCGGTTCGCGGCAAGATAGGCGAACGCAGCAGCAATGGTCGCGTTCTTCATCATGTCGCTCGGCTGCAGCCGCTCGTAGCTGTCAAGATTCGTGTGGTGCGTCATCGAGTTGTATTCGATCTCGTCCTGGATGAACTGGAAGCCAGGAAGACCGATGCGATCGTACGACTGGTGATCCGTTCCACCCGTATTGCGAATCGTCAGGTGCGTCATGCCAAGGCTGTGGAACGGTTCCATCCATTCACGGAAAATCGGCGCCACGGCATCGTTGCCCTGGAGATAAACGCCACGAATCGCGCCGGTGCCGTTATCGATGTTGAAGTAACCGGCGAGTTTCGCGTGGCCCGGTTTCAACTGCAGTGGACCCAGGGCGCCGCGGCCGCCGCCTCGACCGCCGGGCTGTTGCGCGGCGATGCCTGGGGGATTCGCCGCCGGCGCATTGGCAGCCGGTGGAGTTGCCGACGACGAACTCGCGGCTGATGGAGGCGCCGCCGCGTTCGTCGTCGTGTTGGGCAGCGTCGCTCTCGATCCGAAGTGCGCCGCCACGTACTGCGCGGACCCGAGAAGGCCCTGCTCCTCGCCGGTCCACAGTCCAATTCGCACCGTTCGCCGCAATCGCACACCGCTCTGTTTGAGGATGCGCATCGCCTCCATCATGGCGGCGGAACCAGCGGCGTTGTCGGTTGCGCCGGTTGATGCGTGCCACGAGTCGAAGTGCGCTCCAAGCATCACGACTTCGTCGGTCTTATCGGTGCCAGGGATTTCTCCGACGACATTGAACATGACCGGGTTGGGATAATACGTGTTCTGGATATCGGCCTCGATCGTCACCGGCAGGTTTTTCTGGAGCATCCGAGCCATGCGGCCATATTGCTCGGCGGGGATCACGATGCCGGGCAGCGATTGCGCCGGATCGGTCGTACGGCTGCCGCTGATCGTGTAAACGCCGTGCCCTCGCGCCGCTGTTGAAAGGATTCCAAGCGCTCCTTCCGTTCGGAAAAATTCATTGCGGTTGAACGGGGGCGCGCCGCCCTGTCCGCGGCCGCCGCCAAACGCTCCTCCAAACCGGCCAGTTTGCGGCGCGGCGATGCCAAACTCGGGGCCAGGCGGCGTCGCGAGTTGCATCCGTTCGAGTTCTTCGATCGACGTTCTCGACGCTGGCGGGGTCCAGTACGCGGCGACGTCAGGCGCTGCTTGCGTCAGCACCCACTTCCCTTTCAACTTCCCCGCGTACTTCTGAACATCTTCCTGGGTGGTTTCACTGACGAGAATGACTTCGCCACGAACCAGGCCGTTCGTTCCCGGCGTCCAGGCGTTGGGCGTTCCCGGAATCGGAAACGCCTGCGGCGAGACGGCGGCCATGTAGAACTTCTCATTGGCCCATCCACGCGCAAACATCGTCTGGTCTGGCCACTTCTCGAGCGAAACGTTCTGCAGCCCCCACTCTTTCATTTTTGCGACGGCCCAGTCGCCGGCCTTCTGCGTATTCGGGGATCCGGTGAGGCGCGGACCGTACACGTCGGTCAACCAGCTCGAGATCTCCATCACTTTCGAGTTCTGCGGCTGCAGACCTTGCTCTTTGATTTTATTGATGGCCTCGTAATCGATCTTTTCGCCGGCCGCGCCGAGCGGCAACGTCGCGAGTACAGCGGCAAGCCCTGCAGCCAGCAACCGACTGCGCAAGAGGACTCTCATCGGTATGTCTCCCAGGAAAGATGCAAATAGAACAGGAATCAGAATATATCGCGAACCAACAGCGGCCGAGTCGTGTAGACCCCAAGTGACAGAAAAATGGACGAGTGCGTCTGCCATTGCGACAGGACTTCGGCAAGTGACCTAAAGAAGCTAAGCAAAGACGCCGCAACTTGTTGGCCTGTGTGTACTAAGCTCATCCGTCAGGTGGCGCAACCCGTGCAATAATCTGCCGCGTGTTCTACTTCTTCAAGCGCGGCAACGAGACCGTTCAGTGCGAGGTCCGATCTGAGGCCGATGGCCCGGGTTACGAGATCGTCATTACTGATCCGGGCGGTACCGTTCGCGTAGAACGCTTTCCCACATCCGACCAAGTCCACGACCGCTGGATGGAGATCCATCACCGGTTTGAGCGCGAAGGATGGTGGGGACCGGCCGCTCAGGACGGTCGCGGATGAGTTCCGCGATTCGGACTCTCGTCTGAACCAGCTCACGCACGAGATTGCGATCGTCGGCGCGGGCGCCGCAGGTCTTGCGACGGCGATCTTCGCGCGCCGCCTGAATCCCTCGCACTCGATTGTGTTGATCGATTCAGCGGCAAAGCCAGGTGCGAAAATCCTGGTCAGCGGCGGATCACGTTGTAATGTGACGAACGTTGCGGTCAGCGAACGCGATTTCAATGGCGGCAACCCGGCGGTCATCCGCAGAATTCTCAAAGCATTTCCGCCAAACGAAGTCGTCGACTGGTTTCGCTCGCTTGGCGTTGCGCTCCACGAAGAGGCGCACGGCAAGCTCTTCCCTGACTCCAATCGGTCACGAGACGTGCTCAACGCCCTTCTCGAAGAATGCAGAGCTTCGGGAGTTGACCTGCTGACGGGTAGGCGAGTCGGGAAACTTTCACTGCCTGACACCGGATCCCGCGCTCCGGATCCCGGTACGGGCCATTCACCATTTACGCTTCACACAACCGGCGGCCAGCTTCACGCACAAGCGGTCGTGATGGCAACTGGGGGACTGTCGCTTCCGAAGAGCGGCAGCGACGGCCACGGACTCTCCATCGCAGAATCCCTGGGCCACACGATCGTTCCAACCACCCCGGCGCTCGTCCCACTCCTGGCGCCCGCCGATGGGTCGACGTATCAGGCCTTGTCAGGGATTTCGCACGACTCGGAGCTCACATTATGGATTGATGGATCGGTGGCACACCGGCTTCGCGGTTCCCTGCTCTGGACTCACTTCGGCCTGAGTGGTCCGGTGGTGCTCGACATGTCGCGCCATTGGCTCAGGGCTCGGCTCGAAGGGCGCGAGGTGCGCTTAACCATTAATCTGGCTGGCGACAAGTCGTTCGACACTCTGGAAACCGAGTGGATGACCCGGATTGCCGCACGACCGCGAACCTCACTCCACGGGCTGCTCGCGGACACAATCCCCGCTGCCGTTGCCGCCGCGATCCTCCAGCGGACTCGCCTCGACCCTGCCCTTCAGGTCGCGAATCTGCCCCGACTCGATCGCCGCCGGTTGATTCACGCGATGGTCGAGTGGCCGGTGACCATCACTGATAGTCGCGGGTACAACTTCGCGGAAGCGACCGCGGGTGGCGTCGCGCTCGATGAAATCGATCCCTCGACGATGGAATCACGCCGTTGCCGGGGTCTTTATCTGGTGGGCGAGATGCTGGACGTCGATGGCCGGATTGGGGGCTTCAACTTTCAATGGGCGTGGGCCTCGGCTCGGGTCGCAGCCCGAGCGCTGGCTGCATCAGTTGGTGGCCCGCGCCAATTTCAGCGTTAGTCTTTTTGCCTCTCAATCCGCCGATGATGCCAAACAGCTCGGCGCCGATCGCGAACGCGAGGAGCACGGCGAGATTCGAGAGTCGCAGCTGCCCACCGTAAACCTTTGGCCCAATGAAGTAGTTCTCGGCGATGTGATAGCCGCCGTACGCCGCCGCAACAATGACCGCCGTCGTCGTCGAGACGGTCAACGCAAGGAGAACGGCCGGCACGGCCGACACGATGAAGCCAAGGACGGGCACGAAGTCGCAAACACCTGCGAGGAGCGCGAGCAGCAATGCGGCGGGCACGTCGAGGATCGTGAGCACGATCAGCACCGTCGTTCCTGCGAAGACCGACGTCGCCACGTTGCCTGCGACGTAATGCAGGATGGCTTTGCAGCCCGCATCGGCCGTCTCCTGTACCCGTGCACGATTGCGGTGCGGCACGTACGCGACGAGCCACGCCCACGTGCGGCGTCCTTCGATGAGCAAGTAGATTGTGAGGATGAACACAATCGCTGTGCCGATGATCGCGGCCGTCACCATCCTGCCTATCCGGACCGCATAGCCTGCCAGCGCGGAGGTGTCTGGCGCCTTCCCGATGCCTTCGCGAACGATTCGATCGAATGGTGGGGGCAGATGCGTCGCGAGGTCCTGCTGAGTCGACGTCACTCGTGCCGCAACCTGCCGCCCCTGTGTGACCAGCGATGAGCCACAAATGGCGAAGAACACGATCAAAAGGGCGACGATCGTAAACACGACGATCGTCGACCCCACCCATCGTGGCACCCGCCGGTCCTCCAACCACGCGACGACCGGTTCGAGAGTGATCGCGAGAACAACGGCGACGAGAACGACGGCAATCAGGGATGCGAGTTTGTAGATCGCCCAGAGGGCGACGAGCGCAAGCAGAACCTTGACGATGGTCGCGACTGGAAGGTGCACCGCGCGAGCCGGGTGCTCATCGCGTAGCTCATCCGAACGCGGAGCTGTGGCCCTCATCATCGGCGTTGGGGTGCAAACGGTAGGCCTTTGAATCGCTAATCACTGATCACTCATCGCGAATCCTCGGATCCCGAATCCTCGGATCCTTGAATCGGTTTGAATCTTGGAACTCCTTATCCTCGGCACCTCAACGATTGATGGATTGGACGATTCGCCGATCGGGATGAGTGATTCGCGGATTCGAGGATGAGCGATCCAGGATCAGTGATTAGCGATTCGGGTACAGCCCGGCGTACAGCGCCGGAATCAGGTAAACGGTGATGACCGTGGACAGCGAAAGGCCGCCAATGACGGCGAGCGCGAGTGGCCGCTGCAGCTCGGCCCCTGCGCCAATGCCCAGCGCGAGCGGAACCAGGCCGAAGAGGGTACAGAGTGTCGTCATCAGGATCGGACGAAGACGGACGCGAGCGGCGTCATACACCGCCTCTTCCGCGCGAATGCCACGAAGCCGTTCGCGTTCAGCGTAGTCGAGCAGCACAATGCCGTTCTTCACCACGAGCCCAACCAGCAGGACCAGCCCCATTGCCGACGAGACATTCAACTCGGTGCCCGTGAGGACGAGCGCAATCAATGCACCCGCGAGCGACAGCGGCGCCGCGCCGAGAATCAACAGCGCCGGACTGAAGGCGCGGAAATGGACGACAAGGATCACAAACACAAGCGCCGAGGCAATCGCGAGCACCTCGAGCAGTTCGCGAAACGCCTGACGCTGGGCCAAATACTGTCCACCGACTTCCGACGTGTAACCGACGGGCAGTTTCATGCCCTGAAGTTTGGTCCTGATTTCGGTCGCCGCCGAGCCAAGATCGCGCCCTTCGAGCCGGCCGCTGACCAGCACCATCTGACGCAGATTCTCGCGCATGAGAACCGTTTGTCCCGCCTCCGGAGTCACCGATGCCAGCGCCGATATTGGTGCGGTCCGTCCGTCCGCACCGCGAACCACGGTTTCACCGAGTCGGCCGGCATCGAACCGCACCGCATCCGGATAGCGCACCCGGACAGGAATATCCCGATCCAACGCCAGATAATCGGTGGCGACTTCGCCGAGCCATGCCGCGCTGATTTGCTGTTGGACCTCCGAAACCGTCAAGCCGAGTCGTCCGGCCGCGGTGGAATCGATTTGCCACGTGATCTCCGGATTGCCGCGCTGCACACCAACGATGTCGACGAGGCCTTCAACCTTGCCGAGCGCTTCCTCGACCTGCTCGCCCAGTTCTGCGAGCACGTTCGCATCGTCGCCGAAGATCTTCACTTCGATTGGTGTTGGGTTGCCTTCGAGATCGCCGAGCATGTCCTGAAGCAGTTGCACGAATTCAATTTCGACCCCCGGTGCAGCTTCAGTGAGTTTGTCGCGCAGCGCCGAAATGATTTCCTCCGACGATCGATCGCGCTGGTTGCGAGCCTTGAGCCGGACGAGGACGTCGCCGCTGTTCTGCGGCGTGGCGAACAATCCGAGTTCCGACCCCGTGCGTCGCTGAATCGCTGCGACTTCAGGTGTTTCGAGCAGCACCCGTTCAATCTTTTTCAGCACACGATCCGTCTCTTCGAGTGCCGTGCCGGGCGGCGTCAGGTAATCGACGACAAAGCCCCCTTCGTCGGCGTGGGGCAAAAACCCGCTGCCGACAGAGAAGTAGAGCACGCCTCCCGCGACGGCCAGGGCCACGGCGATTACCAGCGCCACAATCGGCCGCGCAAGCATCGGCCGAAGGGTTGTGGCGTACCAATCCACGAGACGTCCGCCTGGATGCACATCGGCACGATCGCGTTGAATGCCCCAGTGCGCGAGCAGCGGGATGACGGTCAGCGAGAGCACGAGCGAGGCGAGCACCGCCGCAGATAGCGTCAACGACAAGGAGCGGAAGAACTGCCCGACCACACCGGACAGAAGGCCAAGGGGAGCGAACACCACCACAGTCGTGAGCGTCGAACTCACGACCGGGCCGGTCAAGTCGGCGATCGCGTCAGCGATCGCGGTCGGCGAGCCTTCCTGCACTCGCCGATGAATGCCTTCGACCACGACAACGGCGTCGTCGATCACGAGGCCGATGGCGACCGCAAGCCCGCCCATCGACATGAGATTGACCGATTCACCGAACAGGCCCATCACGAGGTTGGCGATGAGAACGGCGAGTGGCAGCGTCATGGCCGCAATCAGCGTCAAACGCCAGTCGCGCAGGAACACCAACAGGATGATGACGGCAAGAATTCCGCCGATAACGATCGCGTCTCGCACATTGGCAATCGACGCGCGAACGAACTCGGCGAGATCGTAGACTTTGGTGATGTGTAATCCGGCCGGAAGGGCGCGCGCCAGTTCGTCGACCGCCTCCTGCACGCCGGTTTCGATGTCCAGAATATTCGCGCCGACCTGCTGCGACACGCTGATGCTCGCCGCGTCGCGACCGTTGCCAGTGATGAGACCGGTGCGATCAGGGGCACCGCGGAACACCTGGCCGACGTCTTTCACACGCAGTACACCGTCGGGACGAATGGCGACGGGCGTCTCCGCAATCTGGTCAACCGAAGTCCACAAACCCGACGCCAGCACCAGTTGCTGGACGCCGCCGGACGAGTAACGTCCGACCGGCGCAAGTTCGTTCGCCGACTTGAGCTTCCCGGCGACCTCGTGGACGGTCAGGCCCGCAGCGAGCAACCGTGCCGGATCGGTGACGACTTCAATCTCGCGAGTATCACTTGCGCTGACGGCTACCTGCCCCGCCCCGGGAACGCGCGCAAGCCGCGGGCGCATGACATAGAACGCGTAATCGTACAGATCCGCTGACGAGAGCGGCCCCGTGAGATTGAGGATGTACATCGGGAACGCCGCCGGCGTCAGGCGTTCGACGATGAGATCGGTTCCTTCGGGCAACGCGGGCCGGGCGTCGTCGATCTTCCCCTGCACCTGCTGCAGCGCCACGACCATGTCCGAGGAGGGCTCGAACTGGGCCGAGATTTCGGCCGCACCACGAAAGGTCGTCGAACGCACCCGCCGGATACCCGGCACTTCCATCACCGCCTGCTCGAGCGGCCGTGTGACCGACATCATCATCGCGCGCGCGGGCAGCGTTCCGCTGTGACCGATGATCACGACGCGCGGAAACTCGAGGCGGGGATAGATGCTGCTCGGGAGGCTGATGCCGGAGACGATACCTGCGCCGGCGAGCAGGGTGACCGTGAGCGCAATCGCGCGGCCGTGCCGATCGACGGTTTCGGCGAGGCTCATGATCCGATGGTGACCGCGGCGCCGTCCGGCAGGCCGTTCTGGCCCCGCACGATGACGCGCTCACCCGGTTTGACGCCTTTGAGTATTTCCGTCGTCTCGCGCGACGTCACGCCGACTTCCACCTCGTTGCGGTGCGCTTTCGAGTCGGAACCAACGGTCATGACGACGGTTGCGTCGCCGTCGCGAACGATCGCGGCGCTGGGAACGAGCACCGAAGCCGCGTGTTCCGGGCCAAGAATCTCGACCTCGACTGACATACCTGCAGTCAACTTGCTCACGGCTGCGGGACGAACGCGAACGTGAGCCGTCACGCTGCCTGGATCCACGGCAACCGGGCGCGCGATGACCGTGGCTTCAATCGGCTCATCGCCTCCGGGAACAACGAGGCGCGCCGGTGCATTCGCCGTGATTCGCGCCAGGGTGGCCACCGGCGCGGCGGCAGTCACTTCGAGCCGGGACGGATCGATGACTCGCAGAATCGGATCGCTCGACCCCGGTTCGACGAGGTCTCCGGGATTGTGAAATCGCTTCGCCACGACGCCGTCAAACTGCGCCCGGACGAGCGTGCGTCCGGCGAGCGCAGTTGCCGCGCCGCTCGCGCTCTGCGCCTGCTCGAGGGCGGCATTTGCCTCGAGCAGCTCGCGATCGGCGTCTTCGACTTCTTTGCGGGCGGCAACACCGCGTTCGAACAGTCCCTGAACGCGAGTGGCCGCGGCCTTGGCATTTTCGACCCGTGCCCGCGCCTGCTCGATCGCCGCGCGGCTGGCAGCCGCGCCAGCGGCCAGCGACGGAATGTCGAACCGGACGAGCAGATCGCCGACGCGAACGCGATCCCCTTCGGCCTTCGGCAACTCGGCGATTCGGGCGGCCTCCGGTGCAGTGACGGTGAGCTCCGCACCGGGAGCAGCCGTCACGAGGCCGGTCGCCGCGATTACCTCTCGGATCGGTCCGCGGCGCGCCGGCTCTACCTGCACGGCCACGGGGGTTTCGGTCTCTGTCTCCTCCGCCGCTTCGTGCCGGCATGCGCAAAGAAGCGAGACCGCCACGAGCGATGTCGCGAGCGGGACGAACTTCATCGAATCGATCCTCCGAGCGCGCGTTCGAGATCAGCAATTGCGGATTGATACTCGAGACCCGCATCCGTCGCGAGCAGGCCGATCTCGCGTGCCGCCTGGAGAGCCTGAAGAAACGCCGCTAATCCGGTTTGTCCTGAGCGATAGGAGTCCTCAGCCATCGACTCGACCGTTCGTGCTTGAGGAATGATCTCGTCGCGATACCGGAGAAAACGCTGACGGGCGGCGCGAGCACGCGCCGCCGCGGCAGTGGCCTGTCCGGTCAGTTCGACAATCCTCGCCTCACGCTGCGCGCGCAACTGTACGACACGGGCGCTTTCAACCCGGACATCAGCGGTGTGCCGTGTGAAGATTGGCAGCGTCACGGCGACGCCCGCCTTCCATCCGTACATGAACTCCGGTGGAGAATCGAAGAGGACGCCGCCAGAGACGGTCGTGTCGGGCGTGCGCAAGGTCTGCGCGAGACGCTCACGCGCGACCGCCTCGTCGATCTCGCGATCCATCGCGATGATGTCGGGGCTTGCCGCCACCGCGCGTGCGAGGTCCGCCGGCAGCGTCCCGCCCTCGAACGAGTCGGTTGGATCGGCAGCCGCATCGGGCGGACGGCCGATCAGGGTATTCAAGTCCGCACGCGCCGCGTCCATGCGACCGCGGGCCGCTTCCTGTTCGTTGTCGGCCTGCGCGAGCGCCAGTTCTGCCTGCAGCGCCTCGAGCCTTGGCGCGGCTCCCGATTCGAATCGATCGCGAGCCGCGTTCCGCGTGCGCTCGGCGAAACCTCTGAGCGCGGTAATGACCTGGAGTCGGGTCGCCGCCGCCACGAGTTCGAAATAGGCGACTCGAACAGATCGGCGGATGTCGAGTGCTTGAACGATCAGATCCGCAGTCGTGCGAGCGAGCGTCGCGTTCGCGAGATCGACGCGACGGGCGCGTTTACCCCCGAATTCGAGCGGAATGCCGATACTGAACGCCTCGTGCGGCGTATCCCGGCCCGCCTCGAACGATGCCTCAGGATTCGGGCGCTGTTTCGCGACGTCGATGCCAGCGAGATCTGCAGTGCGTCCCAGCCGCGCTGCAATCAGCGTCCGGTTATGTTCATCAGCCGCGGCGAGCGCCGCTTGAAGAGTAAGAGGATTGGCCGGTGAGTCTTGTTGCGCAAAGGAGTCGGGAACGCCGAGACAAACGAGCAGCAACGCAGCGCTGACGGTTTGAAACCGCACAGCGTTTGATTGTATAGCGGAACTGATGCATGTCAGTTACCAGTCGCCAGTTACCAGTTCTCAATGGTGCTCACGAGGACAATCAATAACGGGCGACTGGCAACTGATCAGAATTGGTACCTAATCTGAAACTGCACCATCCGCGGCGGATCGATGTTGGCCAGGCTTGGCAGTGCGTTGCTCGCCGTACCGGCGCTCACAATCTGACCGAATGTTGGATTCACCGTCGTCGTGTCGCCATAGGTCGTCTGTGCGCGACCGAGGATGTTGCCGTGATTGAACAGATTAAAGACCTCGGCGCGAAGAACGATCGCACGCCGTGAGTGCTTGATGCGCCCTTCGGCAAAAAGCGCGACCTCCGAAGTTGGCGTGCCGCGGTACGCAGACTTGCTGATGACCTTTCCGTCGACGACTGGACGATCGTTGTTGGCGGCGTCGCCATTGTTGTCGATCCCGGTCACTGCATTGAAAGGACGCGAGGATGCCAGCTGCGCGACGGTTCCCGCCGTGAGGTTGTATGGCAGATTGTAGGAGAAGGTGATGACCGCGCGATGCCGTTGATCGACGACGCTCGGTCCGCGCTCCTCCTCACCAAGGCGCGCAATATTGCTGTCGTTCGGGTTGATCCCGTTGCCATCGGGCTCCGCGGTATTGGTCGCCTTCGCCAGCGTGTAGCTGAGCGCCGCGTACACCTTCGGATGACCGCGATAGGTGACGAGCGTCTGTAATCCGTCGTAGTCGGCAACGCCAAGATTCATCAAGACGTTGACGTTCCGCACCCCGCCGCTGACCGGCACGATCGGTCGCGTCGCATTCGCCGCCGCGACGGTCCTGGTCTGGCCAGGCGCCGTGCGATCGAACGGCGTTGGCGCATTCAGATCGACGCTGCGATCGAGGTTGCTCCAGTGCTGATGCACGTAGTCGGCTCCAACGAACAGCCCTGTCACGACCTCGCGTTCGGCGCCGATCGAGGTCACCTGGCTGCGCGGGTTGACGAACTCGTCAGGATAGTTCGGCAGCAGATCGAAGTTCAGTCCGTACGACGCGAACTGTGACTTGTAGAAGTCCCGCTGACCGGCGCGGATCGTGATGTTGCGGGCCGGCTGCTGGGACAACGGCAGGGTGCGCGGATCGAGGCGCAGCGGGACACAGGTCAGACAGGTCGGAAAGCCTGTCTGTCCTGGCGTCGCCGTGTAGTTAACCAGACCGTCGAGACCGCCCGTCAACGCACTGGCAAGCGCGTTGGCCCGAATCTGCGTGTAATAGATCGCGTAGCCGCCGCGGATCACGGTGCGTCGATCGCCGCCGGGATGCCACGCGAAGCCGAGCCGCGGCGCGAAGTTCTTCGTCGCATCGGTCAGCGTCTGACGATCGTAGCGAAGACCGGCATCCAGGGTGAGCTGGTCGTTCAGCCGAATGCTGTCCTGCACGAACGCCACCGACATCCACTGCTTCAGGTTATAGCTGGTGATGCCGTAGCTGACCGGCTCCGAGTACTGCTGCACTTCGGCGAGCGTCAACTGCTCGAATGGCGCCGTCGTCGTGCTGAGGAACGTGAACGTGCCGAGCGCGGCAGTCCCCGGCTCGCTGCCGAAGCCGCCTGTTGTATGACGAATGATGCTGCCGCCGAACCGCACGTTGTGCGCGCCCCGATTCCACGACAACGTGTCGGCGATCTGAAACTGGTAGCTGTGGAGATCGGCGGATCGCGATTCGCCGATAGTGAACGGCACCGATCCGCCTCGCGTGTAGGTCGTCGACGGGTCCTGGGCTTCCCATAGCGTCACCGGATCGCCGTGCAGATACGCGATTCGCGCCTCGTTCAACAGGTTCGGACTCAGGACAGCCGTGTGATTGGCCTGCGTCGTCCACGCCCCTCGCGTGTACTTGCGGGCCACCGTCGGCGCATTCGTCCCAACGACCGCGTCGTTCGGATTCGTGTCGTAGAAGTGATCGAAGTTGCCCCGCACCATCAGGTTCTGCGTCGTGGTGAGTTTGTGATCCACGCGGGCGTTCATGAGTCCCTGCCGATAATGCCCTTCGTAGGTGAGGCTGCCGTCCGCTGGAAGCACGAACGACGGCAACGTATCTGACAGAAACGTCGTCCGGTCCTGCCAGGTGTAGTCCGCGGTCGCAAAGAAGAACGTTTTGTCTTTGATGATCGGCCCGCCGACTGATCCCGAGACTTGGTCGAGTGCGTCCGGCACGTCCGCCGGGTTGATTGCTTTGAGCGTGCCCGGCGTGGTGCACGTCGAGACCGACGGTGCGCAGAAGCCGTCGGTCGAAAACGTTTTTGCCTGCATGCTGCCGGGACGCACCATGTAGAGCCCTTCGCCCCGCAGCGCGTTGGTGCCAGACTTGGTAACGATGTTCAGCGCGGGACCCGCGGTCCAACCGAATTCCGCGGAAAATGCATTCGACAGCACCGACACTTCCTGGACCGCGCCAAGGGGCACGGTTGCCAGACTCGTCTGACGTCCCCAGCCCTCGTCGTTGCTGGCTCCATCGAGCATGAATGTCGTCGTGCGCCGACTGCCGGATGCAGTGATGAAGTACGGTGTATTGACGAACAGGTCGCCAGTTCCCTTGCCTTGCCGGAATGCTGAATTGAATAGCGGAAGATTGCCGACCTTGCGTCCGAGGATAGGCGTTTCGTCGATCGCCGGGCTGTCCATGCGCTGGCCGATCTGCGGATCCGCGCGGACGCCCTGGTTCGTCCCGTAGACGGTCACCTCACTCTTGCCGCCGCTCGCCACCAGCTTCACGCGAACGGAAGCGGTCTCTCCCGCACGCAACGCCAGTCCAGTGACATCGTCGGCGACAAAACCCGGCTTGGTCACACGAATCGTGTATGTCCCGGTCAACGACAGCGCAGGAAATGTCGCGGCTCCGTCGACGCCAGAGGTGGATTCGCGAACCGCGCCAGTCTGATTGTTCGTCACCGAGACGCTGGCGTCCTTCACCACAGCGGCCGATTGATCGACGACGAAGACGATGATCGTCGACGTATTTGGCGACTGCGCCAACGCCTGCGCCGAAAGAACCGAGAACGCACTCAACAGATAGACGATCCTTTTCAGCATTGGCTCCTACTTGGAACTGACGAGGTAGTCTTTGAAGTAGCTGGTGCTGTCGGTTTTCGCCCAAAGGCCGATGCGGCCGGCAACCGGCGGGCGAAGCACCGCATTGTTTTCCGGAAAGAGATCCGGGTGAGGCGCGGCGTTGTTGCGACCGGGCCCGGGCTGGCTGCCCAGTGTGTAATCGAGGGCCAGCGCACCATCGAGGTAGGTTTTGAGGCTGGCATTGTCGACTTCGAGTTTCAGTTCGTGCCAGGCGGCACGATCGAGCATGAAGGGCTTCGATCGATCGCTGCGGCTCACGTTACGGCGGATGCCGTTATGGAACTCCCAGAGGGCGACGTTGTTCTCGGTATCGTTGTAGCGCACCGCGAGCCAATCCCCATTCGGCTTCACGTTGAACAAGATCCCCGAGGCGCGATCCGAATCACCCGCGATCGTCTTGAATTTGACGCTGATGGTGCCGTTCGACAAACTGCTGACGCTTCTCAGAACGGCGACGGGGTAATACGCGAACTGCTTTGCGTTATCCATCAGTTCTTCATTCCCCGACCCATACAACCGGCGCGCGCTCTCGATCAGCAGCTTGGTCGGGTTGTCCTTGCTCGCAACCCACGGCCTGCCGTCGACGCCAATGACTTTATCGGCGCCATCCTGCTGGACAATCCACGTCCCGACCATCGGCTCGAACGTCGCCGGCGGCTTGCCGACCGTTTCTTTGCTCAAGTCGACCTTCACATCAGCCGCGATCGCGGTCACGATCGCGGTCGCTGACATCGCCACCGCTACCAGCATTCTTGACATTCTTCGCGCCCTTTCTCCAAGGTCAGTTACGTATCGCAACGGCGGCACTGGCAATCAACGCGGGCCATAGCACATAGAACACCATCGCGGCCTTCGCCGGTCGCGCCATCAGCGGGTGACCGCGGAAGACATCGCCACTCTCAGCCTCAGGACCGACGCCGGAGAGCGAATAAATGGTCTCCAACACTGATTCGGCCGTTACCGCTCGACTCATCGCCTTCTTGCCGTCGATGTCGTACCAAATCTCGCCGTAGCCGGCGCTCGTCTGTTCGAAGAGACCAATCGAAGTCGCCGACTGGTATCGAACATTCACATCCGGCCGCACCCGACGAAGTTTGGCAATGACGCGGCGATCCAGATCGACGCGGCGCGGATCCTCGGGTGCGAGATGAACCTCGATCGTCAGGGACCCGGCAATCGATCGAAGCGCTTTCTCGTCAGGCTTCGAGAACGAATTGAGACGGCTCTCCGACGTGTCCCAACTTTGTGTCGTGGCCGTCCCAGCTGTAATCACCAGCAGAGCAAACGCGGTGGCCGCAATCGACTCCGCAGCCCGGCGGCGGACCGGAACGCCGAGACGCAGCCACAACGAGGCGAGGCCAAGGCCGAGCGCTGTGAGCGTTACCGCGGCGATCAGCGCGTCGAGCCTGATCAATCCGTGCTGAAAATCAGAGACCATCGTCGTCGGCGTATAGCTCGCGAGCCGCTCCCACGTGCCGCCCTGGACCGCGGCAATGAAGTTCAGGATCCACGTGCCGACGGTTGCCGTCAGCGTCAGAATCGCGGCCGTCGCCGGGTGCTCCGCGATTGATGCGGTCGCGGCGGCGATCGCGATGGTGAGACCGGCATTGATCACATGTCCGACGGCGACCGTTGCCAGCTCGGGAGCGTAGATGCTGCCACCATAGCTGCGCCACAGGATGATTGCGGCAACGACTGGCACGGATGCGATTACCCATCCGACCAGCAGGATCAACGCCTTCGTCGCGATCCGTGCGAGGGCGGGCATCGCGTGCTGCAGTTCCAATTTCAACGCCCCGCTTTGACGGTCGCCGGCGACAACACGAATCGCGACGAACGGCAACAGAAACACCGCCGCGAGTTCGCAGGCACTGAAGGTTGGCGCCCAGATGCCGACCAAGGGCGAGAATGCCTCGCCGACGCCAGTCGCGGTTCCCCCCAGACCGCTCGCTTCTGCGTAACTGCGCACGGAACTGATGAAAGCGAAACCGACCAGCGGTCCCATGACGAGCAGCAGCACCCACCAGGCGCGCGACGCAAGCAGCTCGCGCCACTCCTTTTCAAGAAGCCACATCCAGGCACTTTTAGGTGAGCGCAAGGAAGACCTCTTCGAGGTTGGACGCGGCCCCGCCTTTCGAGCGCGCGAGTGCCGAGAGACCATCGAGCGTGCCCGCGCCACAGACTTTTCCTGCGCTCAGGAGCACAAACCGATCGCACAAACGCGCCGCATCGGTAATCTGGTGAATTGACAGAAACAGCGTCCGACCGGCACGCGCGTGTGATTGCAGGATTGCCGCGACCTCGCGGGTCTGTCGAAGATCGAGGCCATCGAACGGTTCATCGGCCAGCAGCACCGGCTGTGACGTCAGCAGGCCAATGGCCAGCAATACGCGTTTGCGCTGCCCCTTCGAAAGTGCCCCGAGGGTATTGGTCAACAACGGAGACAATGCGAGACCGTCGATCACGTCGCCAACGAGATCGCGACGGCCGCCAAAGAATCCAACCGTGAAATCGAGAACCCAGCGAACGGTCTGTGATGGCCAGGGGGCAATCGCATCCGGCAGATAGAACAGCGTCCGGGTTCGGCTTCGCACGGTCAGCGGCTGGCCATGAATAAAGATGACGCCTGATGTCGGCGGCAGCACCCCGGCCAGGCACTCGAACAGGGTCGTCTTCCCCGCTCCGTTCGGGCCGATGAGCCCGAGAATCTCGCCGGGTTGAATCGAGAACGCGACGTCGGACAGCGCCGATACGGTCCCGTATTTCTTGGTCAACCCCTCGACACGAATCCACTCGCTCGAGGCCGAGGCGGGTGCAGTGGTCAATCCGGAAGATCTTGACCGGTCGAGTTATCTACTACCAGTGGTCGTAGAACCTTACGAAGATGTAGGCGCGGTCTTCAGACCGCGCCATGCCCTATGGCAGCAACGCGATGAGCGTTTCCGTCAGGCGATGGACAGGACCGGCCACAATGGGAACAACGATCAACACAGAAAGGACCAATGTGGCCGCGACCAACCCGACGCGAGGAAGCGAAGGTATCGGAGGAACTGACCCATTCAGAAGGCGCTGCACCCGCCACTCGAGGAGTTCGCAGTCGTTCAGGGTGCTCCAGAACGGAACTGAAACCTGCCCGGTTGTTGCCGCAGAAAGTCGCGCCACCTTTATTAATGCCGAGGCGAGATCGACCGCCCGCGCCCGGTTCCCACGGATGGCTCTCGCATCGGCGCGCGATTCGGCGGCGACGTGCCACGCGTGTTCCAGGCGCGCGGCGACGCGCGATCCGGTCAGAAAATCTGGCGCACACCGCATGCACCAGCGCGCCAGATTGTCGAAGGCGTCCCGATGAGCCACTTCATGCGCAACCGCGACTTCAAGCTCCGCGCATGACAATTGCGCCTTCACGTCCCGTCCGATCAGAATCCGTGGCCGGACGATACCCGCCAGCGACACGCCAGATAGCCCGTCGACCAGATAAGTATTCGGTGCGGCCCGGCGATAAGAAGGAATGCCTGCGTTGACGCGATGAGTGGCCCACGCGGTCACAACAACACGCCAGACGCCGCGGAGCAACACCGCAGCGCCGAGCGCCGCCACTCCACGCAATGCGAACCCCAGCGTTTCATCCGCGTCGCGTGGCTCCCACGCCCACTGGGCCGGTAGAAACAACGCGCCGACGAACAGGAGCGACACGACCGACGGCACGAGCCGAATTCCGAGAAGCACTGATGGCCGCGATCGTGGTCGTCGATGGCGAAAGGCATGGACAAGCCAGGCTACGGCCGCGCTGCTGATCGCGTTCATGCATGCGAACCATGCCAGCGTCAGGACGATCGTGCGAAAGGCCACACTCACGCCGGATCCTCTTCTGCCTGCCTGCGATCCTGCTCAATGCGCCGGCGCTTCTGGCGCACCATTTCTTCCAACGCATCGAGGAGGTCCGCTCCGCCATCCTGGCTGCCAACCGCATCAACGAGATTCGACAGGATCGGCTTTGCCGACGGTCCGGCAAAGAGACCCGCCATGATCCCCTGGGCCAGCGCCGCTTCCGTTTGCTCCCGCGTCCGAAGTGCCTCATACACGAACGCGCGGCCGGAACGTGTCCGTGCAACGAACCCTTTCTTGAACAGGCGATCCAGCGTCGTCATTACGGTCGTATAGGCAACGGGGCGGGCCAGTGCCGCCTGTACTTCTTTCACCGTTGTCTCGTCGGTGCCCCACACGACGTCCATCACCTCACGCTCGAGGTTGCCGAGTGCGGCCCTTAGCGGGTCGTTCGATTCCCGCCAACGCCGGTTCCACAAACCTTTAAACATCAGTTGATGAATGTTACCCGGACACGCTTAGCAAGCCAAATCCACCTGTCTTTGCACGGACAAGGTGGCTCATAAGTTGCTGCTCACTCAACCGGTCTGCAGAACTGCAGAGTCGCCCGGAGATTGATGAGGATGCCCAACCTGCGAGGACGGCCGACGCGGCTGACGCCGGAAGAACGCAAGTCGCTTACCCACGGCGACTTCTGGATCCCCGACGACGAGCGCGAGATCTATCGCCGTGCCCTCGAAGCGGTCAACGCCGCCCACGTCCCGTATGTGGTCGCCGGCGCGTACGCCATTTACGAACACACCGGCATTTACCGCAAGACGAAGGACCTGGATCTGTTCTTCGAACCTCAGTACATCGTAGCGGCAGCGCAAGCGTTGAGAGCAGCCGGTTTCGTCACGCGCCTCGAAGACTCTCACTGGCTTGCGAAAGCCACCATGGGCGATTACTTCGTCGATCTGATTTACGGAATGGGTAACGGCGTTGCGGTGATCGACGACACATGGATGGTACAGAGCCGTCCTGGCATTCTCGCCGCCTGCCCGGTGCGCATCGCACCGGCCGAAGAGCTGATCTGGCACCGCCTCTTCATCAGCGAACGTCACCGTCACGACATGTCCGACATCGTGCACTTGATTCTCTGCTGCGGCGACACGTTCGATTGGGAGCGGCTCGTCACACGCGTGGCGGAGCACTGGCCGCTGCTGCTGTCGCAATTGCTCATGTTTGCTTACGTCTATCCTGGCTATCGCACCAAGGTTCCGAGCTGGGTGACCGAGCAGCTCCTCGAGCGTGCACGCGCGCAGATTGGTGTGAACGACGACGATCAGGATCTCACGCGAGGGCCGCTCATCTCGCGTTTCAGTTTCACTATCGACGTCACCGAATGGGGATTCAACAGCCCCCGGGGTGAGCTCATACGGAAGGCGCGTCAGCGTCCCGACGTCAAGGAGATCACCCAGGCAGACGTTTGGGACGAACGCGCCGAGCCGGAACTGGTGAACTCCTGACTCGTGTAGACGTCGCCGGCGTCAGTATCAGTCATCCGGATCCGTCGAAAGCGCGCGCCTGGTTCGCCGCATGCGCTGGCAGAAGCGATCGAGCGCCACGACCCGGCCAAATACACGACCGCGTTCGCGAAGTCTGGACGTG
Source organism: Vicinamibacterales bacterium (assembly GCA_035491715.1). GTDB lineage: Bacteria > Acidobacteriota > Vicinamibacteria > Vicinamibacterales > 2-12-FULL-66-21 > JALZOC01. The sequence continues at coordinate 34,209 of DATJKH010000115.1, forward strand.
AGCGAAAGATTCTGATCGACTAACAGCTTTCAAGGAAAGCGACGACAGCGCTCGCGGCCATTCACACGTAGCGGGGACTATCCTCCCAACTCCTCCTGCGACGGAAAGCCGTGCTGTTCACGACCCTCGACGCCGTCGTGCTGGGCGGTTGTCTTGTAGAGTTCGAAACGTCCGTCTGCTGCCCGATCCGCGAGCCGTGTGCGGTACGCCTGCATTTCCTGCTGCGACATCCGCTTGAACCCACGAGCAACTCTGAGGTTCTGTCGCAGCACGCGAGTCGAATCCATTCCGCTGATCGTCGTGGTCACGGGCAGACTCATCGCGTATCGGAGCGCGTCAGTGGGAGCGACCGCCTTGTGCTTGACTGCCTGGCCAGCCCCCAAGCTTTTCATGCCCAGCGGCGCAATGCCTTGCTTCTTCAGCTCCGGTAGCACCAGCTGCTCGAAGCTCCGGAACGTGGCGTCAAACCCGTTCAATGGAAGCTGGCAGCTGTCGAACGGGAATTTGTAGGACAGCATCTCGAGATGAATTTGCGGATCTTTGTGCCCCGTGAACCCCACGTATCGCACTTTTCCCTCTCGACGGGCCAGCTCGAGGGCTTCGACCACACCGCCCTTCGCAAAGTGACGCTCGGGATCGTTGTAGTACGCGCACTCGTGAATTTGCCAGAGGTCCAGATAGTCCGTCTTCAGCCGCTTCAACGATTGCTCGAGCTGACGCATGGCCGTCTTCGCGTCGCGTCCGTGCGTGCAGACCTTGGTCATGAGAAACACGCGTTGGCGGCGATCCTTGATCGCATTCCCCATGCGCGTTTCGCTCTTCCCGTCGTGATATTCCCACGCGTTGTCGAGAAACGTCACGCCCGCATCGATGGCTTCGTGGATGAGCTTTGTCGCCTCCGCATCGGTCTTCAACTTGCCGATGTGAAAACCACCCAGTCCAAGCACCGACACCATGTCAGCATGCCTGCCAAACTGACGACGGGGAATTTCCTCGCTGCTGGTCATGCCCGGCAACTCTGCAAGCAAGGGACCAGTGGCGGTCAGAGCACCTTGCGTCCGATGAAGAACGGCCCAAGGCGATCGAGGTAGAGCGCTGTCTGCTGTGTTTTGCGCATCGCCTGGACGAGCGCCGAGAGCGGATACAGCTGTTTGCCGATCAAACCGATCACGAAGTCGTTGTCGTCGCGATCGAGCCCGTGACACGCCAGGCGAATGTCGTGCGCGTAATCGGCTGCCCCGTAGGTGATACCAAGCTGACCGTGCTCGCCGAGAATCGTGCGCTGCTCGTCGGCCGCGAGCTGCGCAAACGCACCGTTGCGGCGAAGTGGATACCAGATGGCCCATCGCCAGTCCGGATTCAAGACCGTGCGACGCGGTCGTTCAACCAGGACCTCGTCGAGATCCGGTTCGTATCCAAGCGCATACGTGCGCCCGAACATCGTAAACTGCGGCTTGAGCGAGAGTTCTTCCATCGCGCCGCTGGTCAGGCGGGGGCGGACGCGATTCAAAAAGACGTTTGGGTCTTCGCTGACCGTCAGCACCGCAATGCCGCGCGGATCGTGCAGGTCCTCGTACACAACCACGGTTTCAGCGGCGTCGGCCATATGACGCGCGACGGCTGCGGGATCCGAGCAGCCGCCAAACGCCAGCAACTGCATAAAGAGCCGGCGATCCGAGCGCTGCGGCTGCCCTTCTTTCAGCCCACCCTTCTCGCTGATGTCAGGAGGTTCCATCCGCGCGCGGCCCGTGGGACGCGCTGGTGAATCTGATGCTTGAGTGCTCACCAGTGGATTAAACCACGGGATCGGCGCTACGCGCAGCTTTGCAGGACGTCGTCGAGCTGATCTTTGGTGATGCGGAAGTGGGAGGCACTCCACACTGGGCGCCCATTGCGGATCAGGATGGCTTGCGGCGTCTCGTGGCGGATACCAAGGCGAGCGGCCGCCTCATTGGACACGTGACGATGGCTCTGTACGGTAATGAGTTTGTAGGCCGCACCGGCAACGGCCGCGTCGAGGTGCGCATGCAACTCATCGAGCGCCTCGCAGCTGATGCCGCACGAGCGGCTGTGCTTGAACAAAAGGACGGGCCGCTCGCTTGACTCGGCGATCGCCGCTTCGAGCTCGTCGACGTGTGACAGTGGCTTCAGTGGTGACATAGGAAACTCCCCATTTTACCCTGCAACCAGCCTGCCGATCGAGCTCAAGAAAAGCGGGTCTATGAAGGCGCTTGATGCGACCGCGTATGGAAGCCTGCCGCTTCCAGCTCACGTCGTGCATCGCCAAAGGCTCGCCGGGCATCGTCGCTGATCGCAAAACCGCTGCGGTTGATGAACCGATCGACGTTGAACATCCGGAACCGGATACCCTCCATATGGAATGCGCGGATCGCCTGGCGCAGCGCCATGCATTCGTCGAGGCATGCGTCGCGGGAGGCACTCTGTGGCTGTGCTTGCACATCAGCGATAACTAACTGCAAGTGATCGTCAGCGGCCTTACGGTGATCGATAGTCGTCATATTGTCGGCCTGACTTCCGGCGACAGGCCGGAAACTATAAAGAATAAGTTCCAGCCACTCGCAGGATCAACTTCAACACCGCATCTGTCGGTTCGAACGAGTGCAACTGCTCGACGTCACCAGGTGCGTATTGCGGCGGTGCCGATCTTTGCGGATTGAACCAGATCGCCCGAATCCCAACCCCGCGAGCGCCCTCGATATCCGCGATCCAGGAATCGCCAACCATCACCGTCTCCTCTGAGGTGACGTCGAGACGATGCATCGCCGTTCGAAAAATGATCGGATCGGGCTTCGAGACGCCGACTTCGCCGGAGACCACGAGTTGATCGACGAACTGGTCGAGGCTGCAGACGGTGAGCTTCTCTTGCTGCTCGTCGAGCACGTTGTTCGAGACGATCCCGATTCGCGCGTGACGTTTGACCGCCGCCATCAGCGCCCGTGCTCCGGCGACCGCCCGGCGTCGGGTTCTATACGTGTCGCGGTATAGCGCCGCCAGCGTCCCAGCAACCTCTCCCTCATCACGAACGCCGGCGGATTCGAGCAACCTGCGGAAGCGTTCGATGCGCGCGACATCGAGCGGAACGCGCCCCAGCATGACCTCCGCGTGGAGTTCCTCGAGAAATTCGGCGTGCGCACGCTCGAGCGCCTCAAACGGCATCGATTGAAAGCACCGCTGTGATTGCTGAACCGCCGTCAGCGCATCGCGCGCGCATCCCCGATGGTCGAACAGGGTGTCGTCGAGATCAAACAACACCGCTCGGATCATCGGCGCGCCGGCCGATCGGTCGAGAGAATGGTAAATGCCAGCCAAATGGCGCCTGCGGCAGCAAATAAAAAGAAGAGCATCGCAAAGCCCGGGTAGCCAAAGAGACGAAACGCGGTGTCCACCCGCATCAGCATGGCGGCGCCGACGATGAGTGCTGCGAGGAGGAGACCGAGCGTAATGCGATTGGCGACCTTCTGAAGGCCGTTGATGATCGATCCTTCGTCGATGACCTCGATATTCACTTTCAATTGATTGTTCGTGGCCGCGTCGAGAAACTTGTTGACGCGCCCCGGTAACTGCTCGAGAAACTCTTTCGTCTCGAGCGCGGCCGAAAACACATTGGCTGCCGAAACGCCGTGCTGCATACGGCGCTGCATCAGCGCCGGCCCTTCTTCTTTGAGCGCGGCGTTGACGTCGAAATCGGGCGCCAGCGTGCGGCCGACTTCGTCGAGGTTCAGCAATGTCTTTCCAAGCAGCGTTAGCTCCGGTGGCAGCCGGATGCCATGCCGGCCGGCCGCGCGCGAGATTTCCATGACCACGCGGCCGACCTGGAGTTGATTGAGCGACATCTCGGCATAGCCCGAGACCAGTCCCTGGACGTCCCGCCGCAGCGCTGCCTGATCGACATCCGGGCGCGCGTCGCCAATCTGCATGGCGAGCGCTGCCGCGCGATCCCCATTGGTCTCGCTCACCGCGAGGAGCAGCTTGAGGAGCTGATCTTGTCGTGATGGCGACAACCGGCTGACCATTCCCAGATCGATGAGCGCAATTCGGCGATCCTCGGTCAGCAGGACGTTGCCGGGATGCGGGTCGGCATGGAAGAACCCGTCGACAATAATCTGATGCAGATATGCGCGAAACAGTTCACGCGCCAGTCCGATCGCATCGAAGTCCTGGCGCAGCAGCGGAGTGATCGTGGTGATCTTCTGTCCCTGAATGAACTCCATCGTCAGGACGCGCGCGCTCGTGTAGTCCTCGACGGGCGCCGGAACGACGATACGCCGGAAGGAAGAAAGGTTGGCCGCGATCCGGACCAGGTTGTGCGCCTCTCGCTGATAATCCAGCTCCTGAGCGAGCGTGCGCCGAAACTCGGCAACCATCTGCACGAACTCGAACTGCTGTCCCGCGGTCGTGTGCTGATCGAGGAACCCGGCGATGTCCTCCATCGTCGCCAGATCGGCGGCCAGCCCGTCCCGGATATTCGGCCGCTGCACCTTGACGGCAACGCGACGACCGTCGCGAAGCGCGGCGCGATGGACCTGGCCGAGCGACGCCGCTGCCATCGGCTCAGCGTCGAACGCGGCAAATGCCTTCGAAATGCGAACGCCGAGATCTTCGTGAATGACCCGCTCGACCTCGGCGAACGAGAATGGCTCGATTCGATCCTGCAGTCGGCCGAGCGCATCCAGATACGGCGACGGCAGCAGATCGGCGCGCGTCGAGAGCAGTTGACCGAGCTTGATGAATGCGGGGCCGAGACGCTCCAGATCAGTGGCGAGTTCCTCCGGCTTCGCGTCCGCCTCCGGCGTCAACGTCTCGCCGGCCAATGCCTCGTCGAGCCCTGCGCGTCGAACAAGATCGCTACGGCCGTACTTGAACAGCAGCCGCGCGACATCCTTGTATCGTTTCAGCCGCTCCGGGTGCAGTGACAGGCTCACTGCATCAATTATAGGAGTGCGTCACTGACCATTAGCTCAAGCGTGCATGATAAACTTCAATTGATGCCTGCGGTTGTGATTGCCGCCACCAATTTGATGCCCGCGCTTCAGGAGCGTCTCGCCGGCGAAGGAGAGTTGCTGACGTTTGCCGACACCGAGCCGATACAGGCCCTGCAGGCGATTCTCGAACAGCGTCCATCACTGATCGTGCTCGAACGTCTGTTTGCCGCAACACCACGCGGCGCGGCGCTGATCAATCGCATCAAGACCGATCCCCAACTTGCGAACGCTGAGGTACGCGTCATGTCGCATACTGGCGACTACACCCGCCAGGTAGCCAAGCCAAGCAAAGTCGAGAGCGCTATCGAAACTGGGAGTGGGCTGGAATCGACGGCGACGAGCGTCGTTGTCGCACCTACCGAAGCGGCCACACGGCCGCTCGACTGGCACGGCACGCGACGCGCGACACGCTACAGAGTGCGTTCCGGTGTCGAGATTCAGGTCGATGGCAATCCCGCCAGTGTCGTGGATCTCTCGGTCGTCGGTGTCCAGGTGCTGTCAGCGACGATTCTCAGACCGAACCAGAAGGTTCGCATCAGCATCCCGAATGAAGAATTCGTGATGCGATTCCGCGGCGCCATCGCCTGGGCGAAGTTCGAATTACCAAAACCGAACGATCCACCCCGCTACCGCGCCGGGGTTGATTTCGCCGACGCCGACGCCGCCGCGCTGGATGAGTACTGTCTCAAAATAAAGATCTAGTGCCGGGATCCGAGGACTCAGGGATCCGACGATTCGAGGATCCGAGGATCCGAGGATTCGAGGATTAGTGATTCGCGGATTGACGATAAGTGATCAGCGATTAGCGATTCGCCGTCCCCCCGAACCACTTCCCCGCAACAGAGTCGTCACGAATGATCGTGTCCTCGCGCGCGGAGCCGGTTGAGATGATCGCTGCCGGGACCCCGGTGATCTCTTCGAGTCGGACGACGTAACGCTGCGCTTCGCGCGGCAGATCCGCGTAACGGCGCACCCCCGCGGTGGGAGCGCTCCACCCGGTCAAGCTCTCATAAATCGGCTCGCACGATGCCAGCTGCGCGAGATCACCGGGCATCTCGGTCAGCGTCGCACCGCGACAGCGATAGGCCGTGCACACCTGCAGTTCGGGAAGGCCATCGAGCACGTCGAGTTTCGTCAACGCGAGCGCGTCGAGACCGTTGACGCGAACCGCATAGCGAACCGCAACCGCGTCAAACCACCCGCACCGTCGAGGACGGCCGGTGACGGCGCCAAACTCCTGTCCACTTTCACGAAGCCGATTTCCGAGGTCTCCCGTCAACTCCGTTGGCAGTGGTCCTTCGCCGACGCGAGTGGTGTAGGCCTTCGCCGCACCGAGTACACCATTGATGGCGCGAGGCCCGATCCCGAGACCGGTGCACACGCCGCCGATGGTCGCGTTCGACGACGTCACATAGGGGTAGGTGCCGTGGTCGATGTCGAGGAGCGTGCCTTGCGCCCCTTCGAACATGATCGCTTTCCCCTCGGCCTGTGCTTGATGCAGGAACACCGACACGTCGGTGACCCACGGCTTCATCCGCGCCCAGGCCTGCGCGAGATCGTCGAGCACCTGCCGCGCATCCATTGTGGATTCGCCGATCAGCCTGTTTCGCGCCTCGACGTTGTGCGTGACCGCCTCTGCCAGCGCCGCCGGATTCGCCAGGTCGCCGATACGCACACCGCGGCGCGCGATCTTGTCCTCGTAGGCAGGCCCGATGCCGCGTGAGGTGGTGCCAATTTTTCGCTCGCCGCGCCGCGCTTCGCTCAGCAGATCGAGGTCGCGGTGATACGGAAGGATTAAGTGCGCCTTGTCGCTGATGCGCAGTCGCGCCCCAATCGAAACCCCGGCGCTCTCGATTTCATCGATTTCCGAAAACAGCGCCCGCGGATCGACGACGACGCCGTTGCCGATGACGCACACGATTCCTTCATGCAGGATGCCCGAGGGCAGCAACCGCAACACGAACTTGCGACCGTTGGCGTACACGGTGTGTCCGGCGTTGTGACCGCCCTGATACCGCGCGACGATTGAGAAATGCGGCGTCAGCAGATCGACGATCTTCCCCTTGCCTTCGTCACCCCACTGCGCGCCGAGGACCGCGATATTCATACCTGCAGTATTCTACTCAAATATTGATGGTCTTCCTTGACGGCGACTCGCTCGCACTTGGCGAGCTGCGCGCCATCGCCGACGAGTACCAACCCGTCGCCCTGTCGTCCCAGGCTGCCGCCCGTGTTGATGCGGCGCGCGCAGTCGTCGATCGAAAAGCGGCGGCCGACGAGGCTGTGTACGGTATCAACACCGGGTTCGGTGCGCTGGCGGAAACTCGAATCCCACGCGATGCGCTCGGCGCGCTGCAACTGAATCTGCTGCGGAGCCACGCAGCCGGAGTTGGTGAGCCGCTGCCGGAACGGGCAGTCCGGGCGGCCATGGCGCTGCGCGCCAATGTGCTGGCCAAAGGGTTCTCCGGGATTCGCCGTGGCACGCTCGAGTTGCTGATTGAACTGCTCAACCGTCGTGTGCACCCGCGCGTGCCGAGTCGCGGATCGGTTGGTGCCAGCGGCGATCTTGCGCCGCTCGCGCATCTCTGCCTGGTGCTCGTCGGCGAAGGCGAAGCGACCGTCGGAAACAGCAATGAACTGTTGTCCGGACGGGAGGCGCTTGGGCGCGCGGGCCTTCAGCCGGTCACGCTCTTTCCGAAAGAGGGTCTGGCGCTCATCAACGGTACGCAACCGTCAACCGCGATCGCCGCGCTGGCGATCCTGGCCGCCGAGCGGCTCGCTCGAGCAACCGACATCGCCGCGGCACTATCGATCGATGCCTTGCGTGGATCGGTTCGTCCCTTCGACGCGCGGATCCATGCTGCGCGGCCACACCCCGGGCAGCGCGCATCAGCGGAAAACATCGCGGCATTGCTCGCCGGCAGCGCGATTAACCAATCTCACGAACACTGCGGGCGCGTGCAAGACGCCTACTCGCTGCGGTGCGCGGCGCAGACACACGGCGCGGCCCGCGATGCCCTGACTTTCGCGCGCGCAACGGTGACGACAGAGATGAACGCCGCCACCGACAATCCGATGGTCTTTGCCGGTGACGACGAGATCCTGTCCGGCGGCAATTTCCATGGAGCGCCGGTGGCCATCGCCGCCGACCTGGCGGTGATTGCGCTGGCGCAGTTCGCCAATATCAGCGAACGACGCTCGGATCGCCTCGTCGATCCCTCGCTGAGCGACTTGCCCGCCTTCCTGACGGCCGAGAGCGGCCTGCATTCAGGCTACATGCTGGCGCAGGTGACGGCCGCCGCGCTCGCGTCCGAGATCAAGACGCTCGCACATCCGGCAAGCGTCGACACCATCCCGACATCCGCCAATCGCGAAGACCATGTCAGCATGAGCATGGGCGCGGCGCTCAAGGCTGAGCGCGCGTTGCAACTCGCGACGCGCGTGATCGCGGTGGAAATTCTCTGCGCCTGCCAGGCGATCGACCTGCTTGCGCCGCTCAAGACCTCGGCGCCGCTCGATCGCGTGCATGCGCGCGTGCGATCGATCGTCCCGCGACTCGTTGGTGATCGTCCGCCGGCTCCGGATATCGAAGCAATCGCTCAGATGATCGCCGACGGATCACTCGAAGCCGCGTGCGAGATGGAAGTCAAGTAAGAAATTTTTCAATTTCAAATTGACAACGCGCTCGTACGTTTCTAGATTGCTTGCTTCGCCGCGCGTTTCAGTCGCGCGCGTGTGAATCTGCGAAGATTCGGATCGTCGTCCACGATGAACATTGCCAGCCGACATGTCAGCGCCCCGCGCGGGCCTGCGTTGTCCTGCAAAGGATGGCCGCAGGAAGCCGCGATGCGGATGCTGATGAACAACCTCGATCCTGAGGTTGCTGAACGGCCGGAGGATCTCGTGGTCTATGGCGGATCCGGACGCGCGGCACGAAGCTGGCCGGCGTTCGAAGCGATCGTCGAAGCACTTCGTCAGCTCGAACACGACGAGACGCTCGTCGTCCAGTCGGGAAAACCGGTCGCCGTGTTTCGCACCCATCCCTGGGCGCCGCGCGTGCTGATCGCCAACGCGCTCCTCGTTCCCGCCTGGGCAAACTGGGACACGTTCCGCGATCTCGAGGACCGCGGCTTGACCATGTACGGTCAAATGACGGCGGGCAGTTGGATCTATATCGGAACCCAGGGAATTCTCCAGGGCACCTACGAGACGCTCGCCGAACTCGCGCGACGTCACTTCAGTGGTAGTCTATCCGGCCGCGTCGTCGTCACCGCGGGGCTTGGCGGAATGGGTGGCGCCCAACCGCTTGCGGTCACGATGAACGACGGCATTGCCCTGGTGATCGAAGTGGATTCGCATCGAATTCAGCGCCGGCTGTCGACCGGCTACGTCGATGAGCGCGCGGCCAACCTCGACGACGCGCTCGCTCGTGTCGAGCGATACCGCCGCGACCAGGTCGCGCGATCGATCGCGCTCGAAGGGAACGCCGCCGACGTGCTGCCGGAACTCGTGCGTCGGGGCATCGCAGCCGATGTCGTGACCGACCAGACGTCGGCGCACGACGCGCTCAACGGCTACGTGCCCGCAGGGTTTCCGCTTGCCGAAGCCGAATCACTTCGACGCACGCAGCCGGATACCTACATCGAGCGATCGCTTGCTTCGATGGCGACCCACGTCCGCGCCATGCTCGCGCTCAAGCGCGCAGGTGCCGTCACCTTCGATTACGGTAACAATATCCGCGCGCAGGCCGAAAAAGGTGGCGTCACCGACGCCTTCGAGATCGCTGGCTTCGTGCCGGAGTACATTCGACCGCTCTTCTGCGAAGGACGAGGACCGTTTCGCTGGGCGGCGCTCTCGGGCGATCCGGCGGATATTGCCGCGACCGACACGCTCGCGCTTGACATGTTTTCGGAAAATGAGTCACTCGTACGGTGGATCCGCAAGGCGCAGGAGCGTGTGGCGTTCCAGGGTCTTCCGGCGCGAATCTTCTGGCTCGGCTACGGCGAACGGGCTCGCTTCGGTCTTGCGATCAATGATCTGGTACGGCGCGGCGTGGTGAGCGCCCCGATCGTCATCGGCCGGGATCATCTCGACGCCGGATCGGTTGCGTCGCCCTACCGCGAGACCGAACACATGCGTGACGGCAGCGATGCGATTGCGGACTGGCCAATTCTGAACGCGTTACTCAACACCTCTGCCGGGGCGACGTGGGTCTCGGTCCACCACGGCGGTGGAGTGGGGATTGGCTATTCGATACATGCAGGAATGGTTGTCGTCGCGGACGGCAGTCGAGAAGCGGACGAAAAACTTCAACGGGTGTTGACGTGCGATCCCGGTCTCGGGGTCGTGCGCCATGCCGATGCCGGCTACAGTGAGGCGGTTGACACCGTCCGCCGCACCGGCATTACGATGCCTTCACTTTCGGGTCACGGGGGATCGGGGCGATGATGATTCCGGAGCGTCCGTCGTTGGAGCGACGGGTCCTGGCAGCGCTCGATGGTTCGGCAGGCAATGGAACGCGCATCCCGGTGGTGCTCGGCGGCTGTGGCACAGGACGCACGTCGCTCCTGCTGCGCTTGCGCGATCTGATCGGCCGAACCTCGGCTCAGTATGTGGATGTCGAGCGCATCGCGACGACACCAGAACGATTCTCTAAATCGCTGCGAGACCCGTCGCCGTTTGCGCCCGGTCCGTTCGGAAAGAGCGAGGGAACCGACACCGGCGCGCGCGCCGCGTTCGATGCCACGCTGGCGTTTCTTGACACCGTCCGGGCGCCGGGAGATGTGCCGGCGACGTTCCTGCTCGACGAATTCCTCGAGCTGCGAACGTTCGAAAGCTTCCCTGGCCTGCGCTCGGTGCTCCGCGATCTGCTTGCCGCACTCTCGACGAGCGGCAATCGCTTCGTGCTGACGACCAGGTACATGGCTCGCGCGCATCGGCTGCTGCGCGACGCCCCGGCGCAGTTCGAAATCATTCCCGTCGCGCCACTGACTCCGAGCGAGGTACGCGCGACCCTGCCCACGGTTCCTGCCAGCCGCACGTTGTCGGGGGCGATCGTCGACGAAGACGACCGGGCACGAGACGAACTGGCGCGGCTCGTTCACGCGATTTCGGACGGCCGTCCGTCCTACGCGCGCATGATCGCGGAAGCGTCGACCAGTCTGGGCTCTCGCGGCGCTGTCGATCCGGTCAGCGCGTTGACCGCGTTACTGTCGCCGCCGGGCACAATCGCCACAGCCTGCCGCTTCTCGTACGAGTTGCGGCTGCATCGGGCGCGGGGGTATGGCGCCCTCAAAGCCATTCTCGACGTCCTGGCTGAAGAAGAACCGTTGACGTTGACCGAGATCGCGTCGCGCCTGCGCCGGACGCCGGGCTCGACAAAGGATTACTTGTCCTGGCTGGAAGATGTCGACCTCATCGTCTCCCGGCAGAAGCGCTACAGCTTCGCGGATCCGATGATGCGTCTCTGGGTTCGGCTGAACGCTGACGCGGCGCCGCCGACCGAGGAAGACATCGCTCGCCAGGTGCATGCCTACGTCATGAACCGGCTGCCCCACAACGAACCGGCGCTCGCAATGGCCGGCGCTCAGCCCCGCGACGCCGAACGGGACAAGCCGTGGGGCATTATTGAGATCGATTAGAGCGCCTGCGGCCCGAGCGAGGCGCGAAGTCGCCGAGCGAGAGCGCGTGGGGGTGGGGCCCCACGCGCAATGAGAATGCGAACTCGTTTACCCTTCACTACTCAATCGATCCAGCGCTAACTTCGCGGCTGCCTGTGCAGCTTCCTTTTTACTCTTTCCCTCCGCCCTCGCGACGGGCACTCCGTTGACGACCACCTCGACATCGAACAGCCGTCTGTGCGCCGGACCGATTTCGCCGGCGAGCCGGTAAGCCGGCAATCCGCGGTCGTGTGACTGCAGCCATTCCTGCAGCGCTGACTTGTAATCTTCAGTAAAGGTCGCGTGCGCGCCAGTGCGTCGCGCTTCCTGGATGAGGCTGGCGAACTGGCGCTCGATGAACGTTCTCGCCGGTTCGATCCCGCCATCGAGATATATCGCCGCGATGAGGGCCTCGTAGCAATCGGAAATCAGCGCCAGTTTGCGTCGCCCTCCGGTCTTCTCCTCGCCTCGACCCAGAATCAGGAACTCGCCAAGATTGATCCGTTCGCCGAGCCGGGCGAGCGATGCCGCGGACACGATGGACGCTTTCAGCTTCGACTTCTGCCCTTCGTTGTGCTGAGGGAATTGTCGGAACAGCATGTCCGCGATCACGAACCCGAGCACCGAGTCGCCGAGGAACTCCATCGATTCGTTGTCGAAGACGCCGCCGCTGGCATCCTCATGCACGCGCGACCGGTGTGTGAGTGCATGCTCGAGCAGGCCGCGATCCTTGAAGCGATAGCCGATCTGACGTTCGAGCGGCTCCAGCTCCGAACCGAACGGGACAACCCGGCCGGGACCGCTCTCTTCGCGATGGCTCGCGATAATCCGGCTGGCGCGGTCCGCTTCCTCGTCGTGCACGGCGATCCGAAGCTCATTGACCGCGAGCGGAAACGGAGTCCGCGACATGTCGGATGAGACGATGGTTCGAATCCCGTGGGTTTCGAGCAGGCCGCGCACGACGTCGGCCTCGATCTGCGACGGCGTGCGGAAGATGACGGTCAGACCGGTCATGAGCTGCAGGTTCGCATGTCAGACCGCGATTCGATTGGTCGCCTCGAACGGTCGTTCGACTTTGAGCAGAATCATGGTCATGTCGTCATGTTGATCGGCGCTCCCGACGAACGCCTCGATCTCGCGCATGATTCGTTCCCGCAGTTCGTCGGAATCGAGGTGACCATGTTCTTCCACGATTCGGCTCAGCCGCCCCTCCCCGAACAGGTCGCTGTTGGGATTCATCGCCTCCGTGATCCCGTCGGTATAGAGAACGATGACGTCGCCCGGCGACAACTCCACCCGCTCCTGCTCGAGCAATTCCGCAAACTTGTCGGCGGCACCCTCGATGCGCAGCCCAAGCACCATCCCGTTCGGCGTGAGCACCTGCGCCGACGGCATCTTTGACGACGGGCCTGGGAGAAAAATCAGCGGCGTGTGGCCGGCGCGGCAGAAGGTCATCGTCCCGGCGTGCAGGTCGATCACAGCATACGTGATGGTGATGAAGCTGCGGCTGTCGAGATGCTCTGAGATGATCCGGTTCACTTCGATGAGCAGATCGCGAGGTGATTCGTACCGCTGACTGAGCGCCAGCACCAGACCCTTCAGCTCGGCCATGTAGAGAGCGGCCGACGTTCCCTTGCCGGACACGTCCGCAATCAAGATGCCCAGCCGGTCTTCGGACAACCGGAAGAAGTCGTAGTAATCCCCTCCCACCTCGCGCGCCGGCACGCACAGCGCCGTAATCGCAAGGCCCGGAATATCGAGCGGACCACGCGGCAGCAGAGACATCTGAATCGCCCGCGCGATGCGCAGTTCTTCCTCGAGCCGCTTCTTCTCCGCGGCGGTTTGCATGAGCCCTTCGATGCTCCCTGTCATCTCATTGAACGAACCGGCGAGTTCTCCGAGCTGATCGTTCGACTGCACGTTGATTCGATGCGCGAAGTCGCCGTGACGGACCCGTTCGGTTCCCATGAACAGCTCGTGAATGGCGCTCGTGATCGATCGCGCGAGCGCCAGGCCCATGCTGAGCGCCACCATCTCGATGATGAGAAACAACCCGGCGATGATGAGCAGGAGAATGACCGCCAGCACGCCAAAGGGAATTTCTTTGAAGGCGATCTGCTGCGCATCCGACAGACGGCGATAGAGCTCGCTGGGTCGATACGTGAGGGATAGACTGGCCCGGTAGGTCTTTCCCGTCTCCCAGTCCCAGTAATCGAGAAAGATCACGCTCTTCCGGTACAGAGTCGACCACCCACCATTCCCTGCCGCGTCGCCGTTGGCGTTTCTCGAGATTGTCGTCACCGGACCGTTCTGCTGCTCGATCACCACTGCCGCGGTCCCGGCGCGCACACCGGTGTCGAACTGCAGCTTCTGGATCATCTCGTCGGCAAGCGGCAGATCGCCGACGACGTGCCCCGCCAGGCTTCCGCCGAGCACGACCGGAGCAACCGCTCGGTCGACGAGTTCCACGTGCCCCGGGCCGTCGGACAGCGGAATCGCAATGGTGCCGAACCATCCATCGCGTTTGATCCATGCGGGTATCGAAGGCGGAGCCGAGATGTGTTCCCATCCGCCCGCGGTCACGCGCGGCACGGGAACAGGACGGCCGCCATGCTCGACCGGCACATAGACGAACGACACTCCGCGATACAACAATGCGGCGTTCCTCTGCGTGCGCGCCAGCGACTGTGCCGCAGCTTCCGGCGAGCGCGAAATTTCCGCCGCCGCTCCGCTCGTCACGACCTTCAGGTCATTCAACGCGGCGTCGTATCCATCCTTGAAGAGATAGGCGCTGACGTTCATGAAGATCAGCAACCCGCCAAGGAGAAAGAAGATCACGATCAAGAGCGATGGGACGACGCCGATGAAGATATAGGACAGGATCAGCTTGCGTCGCACACGCCAGAGCAGCTGCTGTCGCATGAGCACGAACAGCCGCCATACGAACACTGACACTGAGATGACGAGCCCGATCGTTGCAGCGCTACTGAGAATCGAAACGAGCGGCAGATCGCCGGCAAGACGCAGCAGCGTCACCACAAGTTTGAGAGCCGCAGAGATAATGAAGAGTCGTCCCGGCCAGGTTTTCAGCAGCAGTTCGCGGGCCGAGTACGGAAGCTCCGTCGCAAGGGCGGGCGCAGGTCGTCGGCTGCCGGGCAGCGCCCGCTCAGGAACTCTTGGCGTGTTCATTGCCTTGGCAGCGATGATAACAGACGGCCGTCTCGTCGCTTGTCGCGGTGGCGACCAGGACGGAGATGATAGAGTGAAAACTCATGAAGCTTCCCGATCACGCGCGCTTCTCGACCGTCTGCATCCATGCCGGACAGGAGCCGGATCCGTCGACAGGCGCCATCATCACACCGATCTATCAGACCTCCACCTACGTCCAGGAAGCCGTTGGCCGTCATAAGGGTTTCGAGTACGCGCGGACCCAGAACCCCACACGGCTGGCACTCGAGCGGAATATCGCAGCGATCGAGGGGGGCAAGGCGGCGTTCGCGTTCGCGTCAGGCATGGCGGCGATCGATACCATCACGACGCTGCTCGAAGCCGGCGACCACGTGGTCGTCACCGACAACACCTATGGCGGCACGTATCGATTGTTCGAACAGGTGCTTCGACGGTACCAGCTGTCGTTCACCTACGTCGACACGTCGTGTCTGGACTTGATCGAGCGAGCGATTCGTCCCGAAACGAAGATGCTGTTCATCGAGACGCCGACCAATCCGGTCATGCGGCTCACTGATCTGTCGGCGGCAAGCGAGCTCGCGCACAGCCGTCGCATCAAGGTGGTCGTCGACAACACATTCGCGAGCCCGGTTCTGCAGCGGCCCATCGAGTTCGGCGCCGATCTCGTGGTTCACAGCACCACGAAGTATCTGAATGGACACAGCGACAGCGTCGGCGGCATCGTCGTTGCCGTCGGCGACGAAGACATCGAGAACCTCAAGTTCCTGCAGAACGCCGCGGGAGCGATCCTGAGTCCGTTCGATTCGTGGCTCATCCTTCGGGGAACCAAGACGCTGTCGGTTCGGATGGCCCAGCACAATGTGAACGGACAGGCATTGGCGGAATATCTCGCTGGCCATCCAAAGGTCAACGCGGTGTTCTATCCCGGACTTGCTTCACATCCGCAGCACGCACTCGCCTCCCGTCAGATGAAGGGTTTTGGCGGAATGCTCACCTTCGATGTCGGAAGCGCGGAAGCGGCGTACGACGTGTGTAAACGCGTGCGCCTGATGGCGCTGGCGGAGAGTCTCGGCGGTGTCGAGACACTGATCTCGCATCCAGCTTCGATGACGCACGCATCGGTTCCAGCCGACCGGCGCGCGAAGATCGGACTCACTGATGGTATGGTCCGCATCTCCGCCGGCATCGAGGATCCACAGGACTTGATCGAGGACCTCGCACAAGCGCTCGGATAGGAATTGGTGAATTCGCGAGTTGGTGAATGGGTGAATCGAGGTGTTGGTGCGTAGGCTGACGCCAATTCACTCATTCACTCATTCACCAAGTCACCAATCAGGCCGTTGACTCCCCTACCCACCGCAGATACGCGTCGTTGCCATCGACGATCGGGGTAACCAGGAACTCGGGCATGTCGTAGGGGTGCAGCTCCCGGACGCGGTCCCATAGCTCGACGACGCGATCGCGTGTGGTCTTGATAACGAGCTGCCGTTCGGACTCCGTTTCGATCGTCCCTTCCCACCGGTATATCGATTCCATCGGGGCCGAGAGGTTCACGCAGGCGGCCAGCCGTTCCTCCACGAGGTTTCGCGCGAAGCTGGCGCCATCGGCATCTGCCGGCAGGGTCGTCAAAACGATTACATACTCATGGCTCATGCGCGTGCCTCCCTGCCGCGATTCACCGAACCGATCGGAAATTCACCGGTAGCCCTACTTTCGGCGCTCGATTGGAACGAAAGTATTGTACAAAGGACGGGTCCCTTCATGCCGCTCGAACCGACCGAACCCAGCCGGGGCACTGGCGCCGAGCCGTTGCGCCGGAAACGTGTGCTTCATCCTGCCCCCTCGCTGATTCGAAAGCGTGGTCTGCACGTACTGCTCATTTTCGTCACGCTCGTGCTGGTCGTCGACGCGTTGATCGGTGAGAAAGGCTTGATGCAGTCGATGAATGCACGGCGGCAGTATCGGCAGCTTCAGGGTTCGCTGGAAGAGCTTCGGCGCGAAAATGCCGCACTGCGGGAAGAGATGCGCCGCCTGAATGAGGATCCGGCGACGATTGAATCGCTCGCGCGAGAGGACCTCGGCCTCATCCGTCCTGGCGAGATCGTCTTCATCCTGAAGGATCTCGAGGACGGCACAAAATAGTCGCACTGGCCTGAGGTGTGCAAACCGTGTCCACTGATGGAGTGTTTATGCTGAAGTGGACATCGCGAAGCTCGACCGTCTTTGCTCTTTTACTGCTGCTGACTGCCCCCGCCGCACGCGCGCAACAGGTCGACATCCTTTCAGATCAGGAGCCGCAAGCGCCGGCAACGCCTGCACAAGACCCCGGACAGAAAGTTGCCGAAGGAGAAGAGCCAGCCAAGCCGACCCGCGCCTTCTTCCCCGCTCTGCTCCACGATCTCGGCGACGACGTCAAACACATGCCGCGCAGGAACACGCTTTACTGGCTCGCGTGGGGAACGGGAGTCTCGCTTGCGGTTCATCCCGCGGACGACTACTTCAACAACCATCTGAGCACGTCGGATACGGCGAAGAACGTGTTCCTTCTCGGGAAATACATCGGGTTGTTTCCCGTCCTGCTCGGGACCGCGGGAACGACGTATGTCGTCGGCCGCGCGCGTGGTTCACGTCGCGCACAGCATCTCGGGATGGATCTCATCGAAGCGACGCTGCTCGCTGATGGCATGACCCAGGTGATCAAAGTGTCGGTGCGACGCGATCGACCGCTTCGTGACGACGGCACGCGCGCGTCTGGATTCGCGTTTCCCTCGGGACATGCAGCCGGAACCTTCGCCGCGGCGACGGTGCTCCAGCAACATCTTGGTTGGAAATGGGCAGTGCCGACCTACACCGTCGCGTCGTATGTCGCGATGTCGCGCCTCGTCGACGATCGCCATTGGGCGAGCGACGTCACCGCAGGCGCCGCGCTCGGGATCATCGTCGGGCGTTCGGTCACGTGGCACGGGCGCAACTTCTACGCGACACCGATGCTGCTCCCGAAAGGCATGGGCGTCATCGTGAACGTGACGCCGTAAAGGGCTGTCCTGGTTCCCTGGTAGGAATCTGGGGGGGCGCGACCGTCGTCGCCATCGGTTCGACGATCGCGCCCGTATGGGTCTGGGCTTCTGTGACTGCGAAGCGCAGTAACGACTCAGTGATCGTGGTGTCCGTGATCGTCGTCGTCGACGCCACGGTCGTTGATCTGGCTGCGAATCTCGCCCGGAGCGAACTTCGAGCTGTGCACGTTCACGTAGGTCTTGCCGGCGCGGATCAGTGCAACGACCTCAGCGAACTCTTCGGCTGTCGTCGGTGTCGTCGACGTTCCCGTGGGACCGGCGATGCCGTTGGCATCATTCCCTCTAACGTCGGCGACCGTCAGCGTCCCCGTTACCCAGCCAGCATGAGTGTTGCTCGGATCGTTCGCGGTGCACTCCGGCGTGTTGGTGGTCGGCGACGGATTCGCCGCGGAATCGCACAGCCAGAGGACGATGCCGCCGGAGTTCTGTGGCAGCCCGATGTGGATGTGCGCCTGCCTGACGTCTCCTTCGAGATCCTTGAATGACAGGGAGTATTCGATTTCCGATTCATCTTTGCTGATGGCCGCCCGGAACGTGCCGCTGCCGGTCGTCGAGACCACGGCGGCCGCTTCGTTGAGCCCGTTGAGGACCTCGTAGAAGTGGCGATGGCCTTCGCTCGTGAACGCATGGGTGGTAGCGGCGAGCGCGAAGAGCGCAGCCGCGACTGTCGTAATCCGCTTCATCCTGACCTCCGATTGTGTTTTGCAACGCGCGCGGCGCTGCAACGCAGGTGCCACGAACCGCCCATGCAATCGTTCGATTCGCGCGTCGAAGATGGGTAACCCGCTTACCGAGCGCGAAATTGCGTTACCGGGCGCGTAACACAGTAACGCATGATACCGTCGACAGACTCGCAACTGCGTTACTGAACTGCCCGACGGCCACGCTATGGGGACATGCTTGTGTTTCAAATCGTAGGCGTCGGCGCTGGTTTGTTGACAACAGTGGCGACTTCAGGGGGGCCGCAAACGCCAAAGACGATGGCGAGTCGGCGCGTTCGATCGTTCTCGCTTGCGGCGGCGTGTGCCTTGGTAGTGTGGGCGGCCGCCGCGCGGCGTGTGCCCGCCGCTTCCCCACAGCCTGCCGCGCCACCCGACATCCGCCCGAACGTGGTTGTCGTCCTCGTAGACGACATGGGCTGGTCGGACATCGGACCGTTCGGTAGCGAGATCGCAACCCCCAATCTCGACGCCCTTGCCGCGCGCGGCGTGCGATTCACCCAGTTCTATGCCACGCCGCGCTGCTCGCCGACGCGGGCGAGCCTGCTCACCGGGTTGTATTCGCACCAGGCGGGCATGGGGCATCTCGACAACGTGATCCGCCGCGGGTCGCTTGGCACTACGGGGCGTCTCAACGAGCAGTCGGTCACGATCGCCGAAGTGCTCCGCGACGCTGGCTACTTCACCGCGATGTCGGGCAAATGGCACCTTGGCCAGGACAACGGGACCCCACCGTGGGATCGTGGCTTCGAACGCACGCTGAGCCTCCGCGCCGGCGGCATGTACTTTCCGAATCAGCATTACACCGGCGGCGACAACCCGCTCGCGAGTCGCGCGCAGGAGTCGTTATTCCTGAACGGCGCAGCGACGCCGCGCGATGCGCCCGTCTTCGGCTCGAGCTGGTACGCCACGTATCTCTGGACCGAGTTCGGCCTCAAGTTCATCGACGAGGCGCGTCAGGCCAACAAGCCGTTCTTCCTGTATCTTCCGTTCAACGCACCGCATTTTCCGTTGATGGCTCCGGCGGAACTCATCGCCAAATACCGTGGCAAGTATCAGAACGGGTGGGACCGGCTGCGGCAGGAGCGCTATCAGCGGCAGGTTCGAATGGGGCTCGTCGACGCGAAGTGGCCGCTCAGTCCGCGTGAGCCGGACACACCGCCGTGGGACTCGCTGTCCGATCAACAAAAAGATCGGTTCGACCTCCAGATGGCGGTGTATGCCGCGATGATCGAGGCCATCGACACGGCCGTCGGAACGCTGGTGAAGGGCCTCGAGGCGCGCGGGGTTCTCGACAACACGCTCATCTTCTTCATGTCGGACAACGGCGCCAACGCCGAATCCGGTCCCGACGGCCGATTCAATGGTGATCCTCCGGGTGGTCCCAACTCGGATCTCTATCTGGGCATGAACTGGGCAGCGGTCGGCAACACACCGTTCCGGCGGTTCAAACACTTCACGCACGAGGGCGGCATTTCATCGCCGCTCATCGTGAGTTGGCCACGCCGCATCTCGGCAAACCGGCGCGGAGCGATCGAACGCCAGCCGGCGCACGTGATCGACATCATGGCGACCGTGACGGCGGCGACCGGCGCGAAGTATCCGCGTGAGTACAAGAGCCACCCGATTCAGCCGATGGAGGGCGTCAGTCTGCGGGCGGCGCTCGACGGCCGCCCGCTGAACCGGCCGCGCCCACTCTTCTGGGAGCACGAAGGGAACCGCGCCGTGCGTTCGGGCAACTGGAAGATCGTCTCCGTGTATCCCGAGGCGTGGGAGCTGTACGACATCGCTGCCGATCGCGTCGAGCGCCACAACGTGGCGGCCCAGCACCCGGACATCGTCAAGAGGCTCTCGGACGAGTGGGACGCGTGGGCCAAGCGGACGAACGTGGATCCCTGGCCGGGCCCGGCTCGACTGCCGTGGGGAGACAACGCCCCGTCGCGCGGAGGACGGTAAGTCCGGCTCACCTCACCGATGTCTTGTCGGCCGTCGGAAAATCGCGCGGCACCGGGATCGTCACGGCGCCCGTCGCCGCCCATTCGGTGCCGCGTTGCAGCAGGACGATGTAATCCACCGACGCCATCGGCACGATCGGTTCTTTCTGCGTCGCCCCGACGTGGCCGAGCGTGTCGTGAAACACGCGCCCTTTGCCGTACGTGATGGCCATGACCATGGGCTCGTTCTCGCCGGTGCCGTTGGTCATCGACGTCGGCGCGGTCGCTGTCGCGAGAATCGTCACGTTCCTGGCGGGACCGCGGAGATTGCTGTAAAGCTCGTCGCCGGCGTGGACCCAGGCCACCGGCAGACCCTTCATGATCGGGTGCTCGGGGCTGCGAACCGTCATGAGGAAATCGTGCGGGCTCGGATGCTGGGCAGTCCCCGGCGTGTCCTTGTCGAGCACCAGACCGCCAGCGCGCCAGCGGATCTTCGGGCCGGCCGCTTCGGTCCGACTGGCGTAGCCGGGTGTGAACCCTCCCCAGCCGCCGACGCCGATCATCTCGTTGTACTCTGCCCAGCCGGGAAACGCGTTGTCCGCCGCGTGCAACACGACGAGTCCGCCGCCGTTCTTCACGTAGTCGACGAATGCCTGCTTCACCGACGGCGCGAACTCGAAACCCTCGTAGTCCAGCACTACCGCCCGGTAATCGGAGAACTTCGGTGCAAAACTCGACATGTCCTGATTCGGCGCCGTCCCTTTCGGTGGCGTCGTCGCCACGCTGACGGCGAAGCGCCCGCTCTCTTCCAGGAGACGCTTGACGATGGGACTGCTGACTTCCCAGTTGTGATAGCGATTGCTCTGCCCGGTGACGAGCAGGACGTTGATGCGCGATTGCGCGGGCACGACGCTGGTTGCGGCGAGCGCGATCGCCGCGAGAAACAGAACAGTCGCGCCAGCTTTCCTCTCCATGTCTCGAGCTCCTTCGTCTATGGCAGCGCGTACGCGATCAATTGCGCACCGTCGACACCACTCACGGCGACGACGATGTATTGCTTGCCGTTGATCATGTAGGTCATCGGCGATCCCGTCTGCTTGTCCGGCATCTCGACCGCGCCGATATCGGCGCCGGTCACCTTGTCGTAGGCGCGAAGCAACGCCACGCGTTCACCGGCCTCGTTGCGGTGCACGCCCCCCTCGCCGGCAATCACGAGTGTCTTGGTCGTGAGCGTGCCGATGAACGTTCGGCCTGGCTGGCCGAGGCGTGGCGGGAGACTCACACCCTGCAGCGCCGGATTGTTCTTGATGTCGTCGGGCGTCGAGCTGTGCGTTTTCTGCCAGAGGATGTCGCCCGTCTTCATGTCGTACGCCGTGATGCGGTCATACGGTGGCTTGATGAGCGGCAGGCCCTGCACCGAGGTGCCGCCGCGGCCGCCGGCAGCCGGACCGCCGGCTCCGCGCATCGGCGCCGCGGACGCCGGCGCATCAGGATCCGCGGCCGGCGCGGCCGCGCCGCGCGCCCCTGCGCCTCCCGCGCGCGCCTGACCGGCGACGTAGCCGAAGTCGGACGTCGCGGGATTGGCTGGAACGATGCCGGCCAGGTAGGCGATCGTGTGCGAATGAACATACAGGCGGTTGGTTTCCGGATCGAATGACGCGCCCGGCCAGTTGGCGCCGCCCGTATCGGCCGGGACCATGATCGTGGCGAGCGGGCCATCGACGTTGCTCAACGATGGCGGCGTGTACAACGGCCCAATCTTGTACCTCTTGATCAGCTCCAGCGCCTGCGCGCGCAGCGCAGGTGTGAAGTCGATCAGATCATCGACCGACACACCTTGCCGATCGAACGGCAGCGGCCTGGTTGGAAAGGGCTGCGTGGGGCTGGTCCGTTCGTTCGGGACCGTCGACTGCGGCACGGCGCGCTCTTCGATCGGCCAGATCGGCTTGCCCGTTTCCCGGTTGAGCACGAAGAGAAACGCCTGCTTGGTCGGCTGCGCGAGCGCTCTCACGGGCCGGCCGTCGACGACCACGTCGTAGAGAACGGGGGCGCACGGCGGGTCGTAGTCCCAGATGCCGTGATGCGTGATCTGATAATGCCACTTGCGCGTGCCGGTCTTGAGATCGAGCGCAACGAGACTCTCGTCGAACAGCGTCTCGCCCGGCCGGTTGCCGCCGTAGTAGTCGCCGGTCGGCATCTCGACGGGAATGTAGACGAGACCGAGATTGAGGTCAGCGCTGAACTGCGCCCACGCGCCGGTGTTGCCATTGCGATCGGCGCTCTCCTCGAGCCATGTGTCGTATCCATACTCGCCAGGCTTGGGTACGGTGTGAAAGATCCAGAGACGCTTGCCGGTCTTCACGTCGAATCCGCGCACGTAACCCCGCGTGTTGTTCATCGTCTTCGGCGATCCGCTGAAGCGGTGCGCCGCGCCGACGACGATCACGTCGCCGGCAACGAGCGGCGTGGCGTTGAGGCCGACATCGGCGTTGACGAGATCGAGATCCTGATCGTTGTCGAGTTTCAGGTCGACGACGCCGCCGTGTCCGAATGTCGAAATCGGCTCGCCGGTCTTGGCGTCGAGCGCGAGCATCCGGTAGCCGGGCGTTACGTAGATGATGCGCTGATCGGATCCGTTCGGGGCCGACCAGTACGCGACTCCGCGCCCCGCGCCGCTGCGCGCGGCGTTCTGGCCGCGCGGCCCTTCGTCTTCGGCGTGCTTCCACACCACGGCGCCGGTCGCCGGATTGATCGCGACCACCGTTCGAGTTGTCCCGACCGTCGTGTAGAGCATGTTCCCGACAAAGAGCGGCGTCGCCGAGTAGAGTGTGTCCGGTCTCGGGCCGAAGTCGTTGGTTGTCAGCCGCCAGGCGATCTTCAGCTTCGAGAAGTTGGCTTTGTCGATCTGATCGTGCGGAGAGTAGCGCGTGCTCGCCAGATCCGCGCCGTAGGTCTTCCACTCGACAGTCGCCGCCGTCTTGGACTGCGCCCGTTGACGCGCGGCGACGCCGGCCGGTGGTGAGAGGAACGCCACCATGCCGAGCCACGCGAGACCCGCGGCGGCGCTCGAGGGTGAAATGATGCGTCGCACGGCAATCTCCTAAAACGGTGGCCGGCTGGTGTACTTGATGACCGCCAGCACGTCCTTGTCAGAAACCAGCGATTGCGATCCCGGCGGAACGTCGTTGGCGCTCAGCAGAAACGCGAGGACGTCGGAGTACTCGTTCGGCTGCAGACGTTTTCCTGGATCACCAGGCGGCATCTCCTGCATGCGCTCGAACAGCTTTTTGAGCGTCGCGCCGTCCCAGCGCTCGGCGAACGAGCTGCCGGCGAGGGCTGGCGACCTCTCGCGGCCCTCGAGGTCGTCGCCGTGGCACTCGCCGCAGACGCGCTGGTAGAGGTCTGTGCCGCGCGTGGCCTGCTCGGTCGTGTAGACGCCGGTCCACACGGATTTCGTCGTTTGCGCGAAGAGCGGCACGAAGACGAGGACGGGAACGGCGAGGGCAATGGCAAACCGGCGACGTGTCATCGATTCAGAGAAAGATCGAAAATCGAGCGCAACGCTAACACGAAACGCGCCATAATGCGCGCCACGCTTCAAGCGAGGCTTCGCCTCAGACGATGAAGGCTTCGCCTCGCTTGGCCATAACTTGATAACGCCGCGCTGACGCGCGGACGGTCTTGACCGAGCCGATGAAAACTTGACTCACCATTTCAGATTCGGCTCGGTCAAGCCCTCTAGCCGAGGTCCCCATGTCTCGACCACGCTGTTCGATCGCGATCTGCCTGGCCATCACCGCCGTCGTGCTCCTATCCGCCTCGCAAGATCCTCCGCCCACCGGCGCTGGCTCCCAGGGAGGCGGCGCGGCAGGACGCCGCGGTGGTCCGGCGCCGGGAGGCGCGCCGATCGGCGGCACGCTGACGCCGAGGAAACCTGACGAGCGCGGGTGGGGCTGGCAGGTGAAAGCCCTGATGAATCCCGCCACGCCGAGGCCGCTCTACAACCGCGCGAAAGAAGCGCTGTTCAATGATCGGCAGATCACGAGCTACACGATTTCAAGCTTTGATTCCGATCTCTACTGCGAGGTCGGCAAGCATTTCGACTACATCTGGTTCGAGATGCAGCACAGCACGATGTCGTGGGACGAAGTCCGTCGAATGATCGCGGCATGTCCC
>DATJKH010000116.1:0-4904 GCA_035491715.1 Vicinamibacterales bacterium
GAAGTAGGTATCTACAAGCGCCATGCACAATCCCGCGGCGTCTGGCGTGACGTCGTCATCGTCGAAGCCCTGCTCACCGAATCCTGACTTGATCACACGACGAACATTTTCGGTCATGACCAGGTGCATCGGCGCCGTGGCTGCGGGCCTTCTCTTCGCGCGCTGCGGCGGAAGCACTGGGCCATCGCCGACGTCGCCTGTTGTCAGCGCGATCGATCCGAATCACGGTCCGGCAGGCGGCGGCACGGCGATTCACATCACCGGTGATCACTTTGCCGCCGGCGCTGTTGTTTCGATTGGTGGTTCGATGGCAACCGACGTCGTTGTCGAATCATCGACGTCGATCATTGCGAAGACGGGTATCCGGACGCCCGGCGCGTCGGACGTGATGGTCAACGTCAGCGGCCGGAGTGGGGCGCTGGCGGGAGGTTTCACCTACGAGGCCGACACCGCGCCGACGATCAGGTCGATCGCAGCGCAAGGCACACGTCCGCAAGAGCCGAAGAACTTCGCCGATCTTGATGAAGAGGTAACTGTCACAGCAGTCGTCGAGGATCCCGACACCCCGGCCGATCGATTGACGTTCGAATGGAGCGCCGAAGAGGGAACCATCAACGGTTCCGGCGCCAACGTGACCTGGCGCGCACCAGGCAGCACGTCGACGCCGAAATCGATCGTCCTGACTCTCAAGGTCTCCGATCCAGGGTCCAACTCGACGACGGGAACCGTCAGCGTTTCGGTGCACAACTCGCCGAAAGAAGTTGGCGATCTTTCACGTCAGTTCCTGCTCGATTTCTCCGATTCCAATAACGGTGCGGCGTTTGTCGTGCGCAATTTCAGCAAGAGTCCGCGCTGTGAAAAGGATCGCGACGAGGAGTTCAACGAAGTCGATGCGAATCGCAACACCTATCGCATCACGTCGTCGAACATAGGCCCGGCGACGGTGAAGATTCAGTTTGCCAGTCTCCCGTGCAGCTACCAGCCGCGCGACGGCGACGCCTGCGCATCGGTGCCCTCGACGTGGGATAGCGTATGCAAGCCCGGAGTGACCTGCACACCGGGCCGATCGCAGGGGATTGACTGGGTAACCGCCGTCTTTGAGGAGTCGCAGTGGAAATTATGTGCAAGTTACTTCCAGAGCGCAGGGACGGTACAACCGCACTTCATAAAGTAGGCGCAGACCTTCAGACACTGGCTGGTGAACGCCTCCAAACATGTAACTGGATAACAGTTTTGTAGTTTGCGCACGCGTCGATGCCGCCGCGGTCCGTGAGATTTCCTTCCTGGCTACCACTTCTGAAATCGACTTACACGATTTCCATCAATGTTTATCGGCCTTTTTGAGCATGCGAGCGCCGTGCTACGCACTTCCGTGCGCTTTGGTACGGCGGTTGTAACGGCGTAGGGCAGCTCCCAAAACCTCAAACGACAGAACGAGACTCAAAGCGGAACACATGGTCCGCGTGGCGAAGCTCTGTCCGTGTTGGAGAAAAAGAGCCATGGAGCGAGAGACGAATCCGGTTGGTGACACCCGAGCGCCTGCATCCGATGTGATGTCGTCAGATCACGCACCGGACGATCTCGCGATCTTTTCCGCTCCCGCGGTGGAAGTGGTCAATCACTGGTGGGCTGAGTGCAACAAGCGCTGGGCAGAGCGCGATCGCCTCAAGGGCATCCCGGGAGCCAGAGGCTGACAGTCACTTCCGACGGCTAAAGCCGGAAGCCACGGTCAACGTACGCTAATCCGCGTGTGATCGATATACATGTACTGTTCTTCCGCGGTCGCGAACTCGCGGTTCGGCGCGTATTGGAACTCGAGGAAGCCGCGTTGAGATGGATAGTGAATCGCCGTGTAATTGCCATTCAATGTGCCGTCGACCCACCAGCGAATGATTCCGTCGCCCGAGATGCCTGGCGTTGTTTCCCAGCGATAGTAGAACTCGATGCGATGCCACTCTCCAGGGTTGATCGGCGTTGCCGTGACGTTCGGGTACAAGATGCGCCCGCTTGCGTCCCAATTGGTGGTGGCGGTGATTTTGTACGGTGGACCTTCTACCTCCGGTGAGCATTGGTCCGGCCACACGCACGGATGCGTGAAGCTCGTGAAGACTTGACCGCCGCCGCCTCCTCCATAGAGATAGCTGATCTGCGTGGCGGCGCTTGGCGTGGGTGTCCAGTTCGACGATAACTTCATCCACCAGCCTGTATAGATCTCGTCCGACCCGGGCAGGCCGAGCCAATGCACGCTGGAGTCGGTGTTGTTCGCCATGTCCGGCGTGAAGATCATGCGCAGCACGTTCTGCGGCGAGAAGGGTGCCGTCGCCTCGGCGAAGATGTCGGGGTCCTTGGAACTGCCGCGGCGCAGCCAGCCCCAGCCTCCGGCCAGATCGTTCCAGGGTTGATCGTTAAAGGTCGCGAAGTTCGTCGGCTCATTCGGCCATGCGCCAATCTCAGCGGGCAACGCCTCCGACCACGCGGCATCGCGATCCGAGAAAGTATTGTTGGTGAGCTGCGTTACACCGGTTCCGTCCGCATTCACGACGAAGATCTCGTCGTCGCCATCGCGACTACTGACGAAGGCGACCTTGTTGCCGTCCGGCGACCACGCCGGCCGTGAGTTCGAGCCCGCACTGTCGGTCAGGCGCGTCGCGGCGGTGCCGTCGGCGTTGACGAGGTAAGTCTCGTAGAAGACTGCGTCGGCACGCGTGCTCGAGAAGGCGATTCTGGCGCCGTCAGGCGACCATGCGGGATCCCGATCGCTGCCAAGACTGTTGGTTATCCGGCTCGTGCCCGTTCCGTCGGCGTTCATCACATAGATCTCGGCGTTGGCCATCGGGTCCTTCGTGAATGCCAGCCGATCGCACGTCGGCGACCACGCCGGCTGCCGTTCCAGCGCGGTGTTGTCGGTGGTCAGACGCGTTAGCGCCGTGCCATCGTCGTTCATCGCGAAGATGTCGGCGAAGAACTCAAAGGAACGGTCGCTCTCGAACGCGATTCGATTGCCGCACCACGCGGGCCGTGTGCTGCCTGACTGTGTAGTCGTGGTCGTCAACCGCGCGACGCCCGTCCCATCGGCATTCATCACGTAGATCTCGAATTTGCCAGTGCGGCTGCTTGTAAACGCGATGCGACTGCCGTCGGGCGACCACGCCGGCTGCTGATCGCTCGCCGGATCGTTGGTGAGACGCGCGACTGATGTCCCGTCGGCGTTCATCACGTAGATCTCGTCGTTGCCGTCCCGGTTGCTCGTGAATGCGATCGTGCCTGATCCGCTCGCTGCCTGCGCCAGCGCAACTGGCGGTGCAACGCGGTCGACACTTGTGGTCGAGACAGCGACCGCACACACAACGATCAAGAAGAGGAAACGACAACGACGTGAGCCCATGGTTTGCTACCCAGTGCCTCCTAAGCAATCCCGCAGTTATTTCCTTCGCGCCAGGCCGAGGAACGGTCCAGGGCGCGCTGAACGATCGTGGCATCTCGGACATTCAGGTTGAATCACACGTTAGTGACGGGTGCGCATGACACCGTGGTTGGCGACAGAGCGAACGAGCTAGCTCCGCGGCAGGGACTTCCTGAGCTGAACGCAACTGATCGGAACCTGCCAATCAGCAATCAGAATTCAGCACTCAGCAATTGCCGGAGTTCACTTGATGATGCGCAGGTTGGATGGAGGAGTGGGCGCGGTGAGAATGTCCTGATTGAACGTGACTGTTACACCAGCGATCGTGACCGTCGCCGTGCGAGCTGTTGTGCCGGCGTTCGCGCCAATCGTATAGCTGGCAGTACCGGATCCTGGTCCTGCTCCCGCAAGCGAAATCCATGACGTACCGGCCGTTGTCGTCCAGGCGCAGGAGGAGAGGGTCGTCACATTCAGCGTGCCGCTTCCGCCGATGGGACTTACTGTGACCGTTTGTGGCGTGACCGTGTATGTGCAGGTTGCAGCCTGCTCGGTCACGACGAAACTCGTGCCGGCGATGGTCAGCGTCGTGTTTCTCGACTGCGTCGTCGGATTTGACGCGGCTGTAATTCCTACGCTCCCTGGACCGGTATGCGTGCCGCCATTGCTGATGGTCAGCCACGACGAACCGCCAGTCACGGTCCATGTGCAGCTTGCGGCTGTCGTGACATTGACAGTCGCACTGCCGCCAGCCGCCGGGAACGTCTGATTCGTCGGCGACAGTGTGAACGAGCACGGCGTTCCGGCCTGATTCACAGTGAAGGTGCTGCCGGCAATCGTGACCGTGCCCGTTCGCGAAGTCGGTGCAGCGTTCGCTGCGACGTTCAACGTGACTGTTCCGGGTCCCGATCGGGTCGCGCCCGACGTCACCGTAATCCAAGAGTTGTTGCTGGCGGTGCTCCACGCGCATCCGGCTGCTACCGTGACAGTTGTAGTAGCTGTCCCACCAGCGCCCGTCAGCGATTGACTCGTCGGAGAAATGGTCGGCGCACACGGAGCGCTAAACGAGAATGTGTTCGAGCGCGCGCTCGGGGTTGTGCCTCCTGGTCCAACCGCGCTGACCACAGCTTCATACGTCACGCCGGCAGCGAGCGGGCTGGGGAGCAGCGAGACGAAGTCGACGCGAATCATTCCATCCGCGTCAGGAGTCGGCTTGCCGAGATTGGCCGTCTGCACCGCTACGGTGCCGCCCGCGAAGAACACATCCACTGTGTAACTATTGACGAGGGCCAAGCCGGTGACGGGATCGATCGTGCCGTGGTCCGACGATGGTGTGAATTCGACGCGGCGTGCGTCGCTAATTGATTGTGCGGCAACGGTTGGCGCGATCGAAAGGACGAGCGCGAGCGCCGCTATTCCTCTCCGGGAGATACCGAAATCTACGTATCCCGCGCCTGACATTCGTGCCAAACCGCGCAGCGGCGTGCATGATCCGGGCCGAGTG
>DATJKH010000117.1:0-4676 GCA_035491715.1 Vicinamibacterales bacterium
CTGACGAGATTTACGTCGGACGGTTCGAGCCGGTATCCCATGTGGACGCCCGACGGCGCGCACGTCGCGTGGGCCCGCCGCCGCGACAACAGCGTGTGGTGGTCGGAGGTCGGCGGAGGTAGTCCGAGTGAACTGGTGCAATCGCGCGCCGGGAGCTGGATCGGATCGTGGACGGCCGATATGCGGACGCTCGTCTACATGCTCGAAGACCCGATCACGCGAACCGACCTCTGGGCGGTCGACCTGCGGGCGAAAACACCGCCGCGTCGGCTCGTCGGGACGAGCGCGCGCGAATATGGTGGTCGGCTCTCCCCCGATAGCCGATGGTTGGCGTATCTCTCCGACGAGAAGGCCCCGAACCAGTTCGAGCTATACGTCACGGCATTCGCGCCTGGTGGCCGCCGCTATCTGGTGGGATCCGCAGGCGCTCGTGAAGCGGTGTGGGCGAAAGACGGCAGCGAGCTGTTCTACCGCCACGGACGACAGATGATGTCCGTGCGCACGCCGGCGAACGGCGACTTTTCATCCAGCCGCGCGACGGTGTTGTTCGAAGGTGATTACTTTTCCATGGGCGGCCCCGGCATCGTTCACTACGACGTGTCGTCTGACGGGCAGCGATTCCTGATGTTGAAGCCGGTTGATGAGGATCGCACGCCGCATTTGACCGTCGTGCAGGGGCTCGACGCGATGATTCGAGATCGCCTTCCGGCGCACGGACCTTAACGATGAAGGTGCTCGCCTCCCTGGTATTCGTCGTGGTCGCGGCCGCCGTCACCGTTGCCGCACAGTCGACGACCGGGTCCGTTCAGGGGACGATTCGCGACAATCTGGACGCGGTCGTTCCCGGCGCCGCGGTGACGATTCGCAACATCGACACGAACGCCACGAGGACGGTGGTCAGCGACGGGACGGGACACTATCGGTTTCTTGCCGTGCCGGTCGGCAGCTACGAACTGAAGGCCGAGCTGAATGGCTTCGCGACATATCTGAGGTCGGGGATCCATCTCGTGCTCGATCAGTCCGCCGTCGTCGACGTCGTCATCCGTCCGGCGCAGATGACGGAGACGATCGAGGTGCGCGCCGATGCGCCGCTTCTGAACACGACGAACGCCGAAGTAGGTGTGCGGTTCGACCAGACTCGGATTGCCGAGCTGCCCGTGCGCAGCAGCCGCAACGTGTTCGCGATCGCACTGTCCGCGCCCGGCGTCAGCGAGCTTGCCAGCGGGCAGACGGAGTTTGCCGGCGAGAACCGGACGGGCTTCTCCGTGAATGGCATGCGCCTGCGGGCGAACAGCTGGATTATCGATGGGCAGGACACGAACGATCCGAATGCGAACAACCGTCTCCTGACCATCAACAATACCGACCTCGTGCAGGAGGTCCGGCTGATTACGAATCAGTTCGCCGCAGAGTTCGGTCGAGCGGCCGGTTCGGTCGTCAGCGTCATCACGAAGGCCGGCACCAACGCCTTCCGCGGTTCGGTGTTCGCCTTCCACAACAACGATTCGTTGAATGCGCGGAGCAACCTCGACAAGAGCGCGGGTCTCGAAAAGGCTCCGCGTCGGGTCGAAAATCAGTTTGGCGGGACCATCGGCGGACCCGTCGTCACGAACCGGACGTTCTTCTTCGGTTCGCTTCAAGGTTGGACCGATCGCCGACTTGGATCGGGATTCACGTTGAGTGGCGCACCGACCGACGAAGGGCGGCGGATCCTGCAGAACCTTGCTGGCAACCGTCCCCAGGTGCAGGCACTGCTCAAGCATCTGCCTGCCGGAATCGCGAACGGACGATCGGCGACCTTCACCGTTGATGGTCGGGCCCACGTGGTTCCCCTCGGATCGCTGACGGGATCGGCGCCGCTTGGCTCCGACAATACCCAGGCGAGCATGCGGATCGATCATCACATCACCGCGCATCACACGCTCGTCGGCCGTTATCTGATGAACGACACTCCGAGAAGCACGAGCGGCGACATCCAGGTCACACCGCCGGGGCTCACGGTGAACAACACGTCGACGAGACACGCGCTCAACATCTGGACCAACGGTGTGCTTGGGTCTAACACCTCAAACGAGATCCGGGTGGCGTGGGCTCATCTGGGCAGCCGCAGCGATGCAGAGAACCCTGTATCGATGGAAATTCCATCGATTGAAATCGTGGAACTTGGAATGACGGGATTTCTCGCGACGAGAACACGCACCGCCATCGGGCTCGCTTCCAACCAGCCGGGCTTTCGCTACGACGATGTTCTCCAGGCGCAGGACACGTTTACGCACGCGCAGGGCACTCACCTGATCAAGGCCGGCTTCGACGTTCGTCACCAATACATGAAAAGTCTTTTTCTCCCGGGTCTTCGCGGGCTGCTTCGATATCCGACGCTCGACGCGTTTGTCGCCGATGTGGCAGAGGCCGCCAGTATCAACAAGCCCTTGCCAGGCGGGAAAGACGTGACCCATTACCGGTGGTGGGAGCAGGCCTATTTCGTACAGGACGACTGGCGGATCCATCCGGCTCTGACGCTCAACATCGGCCTCCGGTACGAGCAGCCGGGCAACAGCATCCAGAGTCTCATCACGCTCAGCGATCAGATACTCGAGGCAAACGGGAACGACCCGGCGTTCAGCATGCGTCCGATCCCGAAGACGGACACCGATAATCTTCAGCCGCGGCTCGGGTTCAACTGGGCGCCGACGACCGACGCCGGCGGCGTGCTCGGCTTCATGACCGGCGGCGGCAAGTTCGTCGTGCGCGGCGGCTACGCGCGCACACACGATTATGCGATTCTGAATATCGCCCAGAACATCGCCGCCGCTTTTCCCTATGTGGCGGCCAACACCCGGAGCAACCTGGGCAACGCCTTCGCGGTGCTGGAGTCGACACCGGCGGGCCTTCCCGCAGGCACCGATCCGAATCTGCTCGATCGCACGGTCGTCGCCGCGGACTTCCGCGCTCCAGTGATCGATCAGTTCAGCATCGGCATCGAGCGGCAGATCCTTCAAGACCTGGCTCTACGTGTCGGCTACGTGGGAACGTTCGGTCACGACCTGTTTCAAACGATCGACGGCAATCCAAGGCGGCCGTTCAGTGCCGAGCGTGTGGATCCGACGCAAGGTGTCGTGCGCGTGCGCGCCAACACGGCTCAGTCCTGGTATCACTCGCTGCAGACGCAGGTCGATAAACGCTTCAGCAGCGGCTTGAGCGCCGGCGTTCATTACACCTGGAGCCGATTCGAAGATACGGCGTCGGACATCTTCAATCCGTCCGTGAGTGAAGTGGCGATCGCACAGGACTCGTTCAATCTCGATGGTGAGAAGGGCAGATCGGCCTACGACCGTCCCCACCGTCTTGCCGGGAGCTTTGTATGGGAGTTGCCAGTCCTCCGCGATCAGCAAGGAATAGCCGGCAAGGTTCTCGGCGGATGGCAGGTCAGCTCGTTCTTCACGTTCCAGAGCGGTTCACCGTTCACGGTGCTCAACGGGGCCGATCCAACGGGAGCTCTGGCAGGGATCGATGGTCTCGTGGGAAACGCCATTCGGCCAAATCTGAACACGACGCTCGATGTCTCGCGCATGACGATCGAGGAGATCAGGGCCGCCGGAGGCGCCAGACTGTTCCGTCCGCTGTGCGGAAATCCAGGTCCGGCCTGCCCGGGGGAGCGCGTTGGAAACGTGCCGAGGAATGTGTTGCGTTCCGATGGCATTGCGAACGTTGATTTCGCGCTCACGAAGAACACACGCGTCGCTGCCGGTCAAACCCTCCAATTTCGCATCGAGATGTTCAATGCGACCAACACCCGCAACTTCGGCGTGCCGGACGGCCGGATCAACTCTGCAAACTTCCTGAACCAGTGGGCCACCGATGGTGGCAGCCGAAGAATCTGGATCGCCTTGCGCTACACCTTCTGACAGTTTCACGCGCTCTTTCCCGCCTATACGAATATGAGGGTGGGATTGCGTGCGATCGCTGCCGTCGTGGTTGCCTTCTTGAGCGCATGCCACACCGGGTGCAAGGAACAGAGCTGGAATTCGCCAATCAGCCGGATTCCGAGACCCACCGAACCGACCTCGACATTCGAG
Organism: Vicinamibacterales bacterium; assembly: GCA_035491715.1. GTDB lineage: Bacteria > Acidobacteriota > Vicinamibacteria > Vicinamibacterales > 2-12-FULL-66-21 > JALZOC01. The sequence goes on from DATJKH010000117.1 coordinate 4,077, forward strand.
GGATACCAGCCGACGACTGTCGTCGTTGTCCCGCCCTTCCGACGCACGATCGCCGGGACGGTGCGCCTAGTGAGCGGCGGTCCGCTGGCAGGCGTGGAGATCGGCGGCCCCCCAACCGGGGAGGGCGACCGTCCAAGGGCGGTGACAGCACAGGACGGTTCGTTCCGGTTCGATCAAACCCTCTACGAAACCTTGTGGTTCAGGAAAGAAGGCTATCACCCCTCGTACTGGTCGATGTCGCGGGAGACCTACCTCCAGGAGGTACACACGGTGGCCATCAAGATGCAGCCGCATATCTTCATGGCATCTGAGTCGAATTTCTCGAGCCTGATCGTTCCCGACGACATCACATTCGTGGGCGGCTATCCCTTCGGCGACGAGGGACAGAGCTACGAATGCGGCCCGTGCAAACTCATCGACATATCCGCAGCCGAGCAAGGCGCGATTCTGCGGCTGTCCTGGTCAGGTTCAATCCCACTGGCATTGTGGGCAGGAGACACCCAGAGTTGGGACGGTCCGTACGTGCGTGTCGTCGGCCGGCCGGACGCATCGCAGCTCGTCGGATCGACGAAGTCCCGGATCGACGCCGTGCTGGTGGGA
>DATJKH010000118.1:0-13140 GCA_035491715.1 Vicinamibacterales bacterium
GCGCGGCTTGCTCGGCGAAGCCGATGGGCTCATCGGACTCGGCATACTGCGGCGGTTCAACCTGGCGATCGACTACTCGCGCAATACGCTGTACCTTCGGCCAAGTCGAGCCTACTCCGGCCTGCGGAAGTTTTAACTCGATGGAGGCGCTCGGGCTTGAACGTCTACTCGTCTACGCTGCTTTTCTGCATCGCAGCCAGTCTCGTGGCATTCGCGGCGTATGCCTGGCTTCCCATCTTCGACACGATGCCTGTTCCAGTTCTCCTGCTTCTTCGTTGCCGTTGACTTCGTCGTCGGACCAGTGGGAGTTGTGCTGGGAGGGTTCTGGGATTCTTCAGTTCCAGGGAAGTCGCTCGATAGACCCTTCTGGCGAATTGCCAGACCCGTCGGCAATCAGGTCCGTCGTCTGAGTTCATCGTTCAGGCCCATCGAATCGCGAGACTCAAGACGGTCGACGGTTTCGTCAGCCTCACCTCGAAGCTGTAAGCGCAAGCCCTTCCTGTGCCGCTCTCGACAGGAGATCTGTCGTCAACCCTGCGGTACGGGACTTGCGCCGCGGACCGCAAGACCCATGTATCGATCCTTACTCGTGGCCGGTGCAGTAACGTGTCTCGCGGCGTGCGGGCTGTCGCCGAACTCACCTGCACCAGTCCAGACACCCGTGACCGGTCGATGGAGCGGCACATTCGAATCGAGCTGGGGCACGCTGCCGGTAAATGCGGACCTGACAAATGAGCGAGGCACGCTGAACATCTCGGGGAATTTTACCGTCGACGGCCAGCGCGCGAGCGGAACGGTCAACGGCATGCTCGAGACCAGAGACCGATACGCCGGGCCGTTGTTCTGGGGATCACTGACCATCTCGTATCGGACCGCATCCGGAGAAACGTGCCGGAGCGAAAGCGTCTTTGATTCCACATCCGGGAGTGGCTCGGAAAACGCCCTCTTCTTTTCCGCCCAGGGCTTTCCCAAAGGCAACTGCCCCGACCCGCCGACCAACGTCCACATCTCGCTTCGTCGCTGAATCTAACTGCTGCAGCTTCCGGTCTTCTACGAGAGTAACCGGCTGGTGGTCAGCGCCTGACCGACATGACGCTGCGTGTGCTCTGCCGCATGAAACAACAGACCAATCACGGTTGACGGCAACCGCGCGCGGCCGACGTGACGGACTGTCGTGAGCGTCGTCTCGTCGGTCCCGCGAAGCTGATCGAGCGCGCGCGCCACACCGGCGTCGAACGCGGCACGCAGCTCACCGGCAGTCACAGCCGTATCCGGCTGCGTCTCCTCCACGAGGGTGCGACGCTGCGCATCAGAGAGTGTCTCGCCTCGCGCGTAGGTGAACAGACGATCGAGGCTGCCGATCGCGTGCAGCACATGAAAGCCGACCGATGCTGCATTGGCATGCGCAGACCAGATCTGCTCCGGCGTCATGCCGGCGATCACGCGGGCGATCTCCTCCCGACATTGCAGAAGGCTATGTGCGACCGGTTGTAGGTATTGCGGGACTCCTGGAATCGGTCCGCGCAACCAAACTTCAGGCTCCGACATATCGGAGATTGTACGGGACGTTCTCCAGTCAGCGGGTTCTTTCCCCACGAATAACCGTGGGCCATCAATATGTCTGGACTCCGGTCATCCGATCGAGGTTTGTCGATCGCAAACTCGCCGGATTGCTATTCGTATCGACGGTATCAATTACATGGTCGGCGAAGCGTTTCGCGCGCAGATTGAGTAATGAAGATCGAGAAATGCAGGATAGTTTCGACATGCGGTGCAGCATGCGGAGGTACATCACTTGCACATCTCTCGTGAATTCAGAGCAAGTTCCGACAGTTGGAGGAGATATGAAACGCCTGATCATTGTCCTCGCACTGACCGCGGGTTTGGCCAATTGCGCACGAAGCGAAACATATCCGCTCGGCACCGACGTCACCGTCGTCAGGAACGACGGCACCAGCGTCTCGGGACGGCTGGTGGAGGTGAAATCCGATCGCCTCGTTGTCCAGCGGCGAGACGGCGGCAATACCGAGGTTCTCAAATCGCAGATTACGTCGTTGAAGGCGTCGACGCTTGCCGCGGAGCCGGCTTCGACGGCTGAAGCGAAACCCGCGGAGGCCGCTCCCGCTGCGCCGCCGGCCGCTCCACCCCCCGTCGCCGAAGCGACACCTCCACCGGCCGTTGCACCGACGTCATTAACAGCAAGCAAGGCGCGAACGACCGCGGCGCCAAAACCGAAGCCGACGACACCTCCGGTGGACGAATCGCCGATCGCCGCAGCGCCTCCGCCGCCGCCTCCGGTCAAAGAAGAACCGCCGCCCCCACCTCCGCCGCCGGAACCTGAATTCCGTGAACTGACGATCAACACCGGTGCCACACTCTCGGCAACGCTCGTGACACCTGTGGCGTCAGACACGAGCAAGGTCGAGGACACTGTGCGTGCAAAGCTGAAATCGGCCGTGGCGATCGACGGCGTCGAACTCCTGCCCCCGGGCGCAACCATCACGGGACACGTGACGAAGGCCGAGCAGGCGGCAAAGGTGAAGGGGCGCGCGGTGATCGCGTTCCGCTTCAACTCCGTGGATACGCACAGCGGACCTGAACACATGAGTACCGAGACAATCACTCGTGAGGCTTCATCGACCAAGGCAAAAGACGCGACCAAGATCGGAATCGGTGCGGGTGCTGGTGCCATCATCGGTGGCATCGTCGGTGGCGGTAGCGGCGCGGCAACCGGAGCAGCGATCGGCGGCGGTGCAGGAACCGCCACTGTCCTGGCGACAAAAGGCGACGAAGTGAGTCTACCGGCGGGAACGCCCGTGACTGTAACGCTGACTGCACCGCTGACAATCCGCGTCCAGGTCAAATAAAGCACCCACCTCGATCGAGGGCGCTTCGAAACGAGCGCACGGATCTAATCCGTGCGCTCGTGAGGTCAGCGCATAACCTCCTGGTTTGGCAATCCCGGGATCTAGATCGAAACGGCGGCGGATTTCGCGGGTGCTGGCACCGGCTGGAAGATGTCTGTTTCGATCGGCGTGACCGCTTCCATTCCACCATCGTGCAGGTACGCCTCTTCGCCGTGCAGCGCGATGTCGAGACCCGTGGCTTCCTCGTCCCCGGTCGCACGCAGCGGCATCACCAGAGCGATCGCCTTGAGGAGAACGAAGCTGACGACGCCGCTGTAGACGATCGCGGCGAGGACAGCCGTGCCCTGAACGAGGATCTGCTTCGGATTGCCGAAGAGCACGCCATCAGCGACACCGTTCAGTGCCTTCTCCGCGAAGACGCCGGTCAGGAGCGCGCCGACGGTGCCGCCGACACCATGGGCGGCAATGACATCAAGTGAATCGTCGAGCGAAGTCTTGGCGCGTACCTGGATCGCGAAGTAGCTGGGGATTGCGGCAATGCCGCCAAGCGCGAGCGCACTCATCGGTGAAATGAAACCCGCCGCGGGAGTGACGGCGACGAGACCAACGACGATCGCCGTCGCGGCGCCGACACTGGTCGGCTTCCCGGTGCGCACGACATCGATAATCGTCCAGACGACCAGGGTGGCGGCCGGCGCGAGCATGGTGGTCACAAATGCCAGACCCGCGATCGGGCTGGCGGCCAGCGCGCTGCCGGCGTTGAAGCCGAACCAGCCGAACCAGAGGAGGCCGGCCCCGAGGAGCACGAATGGCACGTTGTGCGGGAGGATCGACGCTTTCTGATGGTCGGATCGTCGGCCGACGACGACGGCTGCGGCAAGGGCCGCGACGGCGGCGTTGACGTGCACGACCGTGCCCCCGGCGAAGTCGAGCGCGCCCATCTTTGCCAGCCAGCCGCCGCCCCACACCCAGTGGGCGATCGGGCTATACACGGCGAGGGCCCAGATGGAGATAAACGTCACATAGGCGGAAAAACGCATCCGTTCGACGATCGCGCCGGAGATGAGCGCTGCCGTGATGATTGCGAACGTGCCCTGATACGACATGAACAGCGCGTGCGGGATTGTGGTCGCGGTGCGCACCTCCAGCCCCACCCCTCGCAGGAATGCATTCGAGAGATCGCCGATCCAGTTGTTGCCGGTCGAGAACGCCAGGGAATACCCGAGCAACGCCCACAACACCCCGACGAACCCGAGCGAGATAAAGCTCATCATCATTGTGTTGAGCGAGTTCTTCGATCGGACCAGACCGCCGTAGAAGAACGCGAGCGCCGGGGTCATTAACAGCACGAGTGCCGTGGCGATCAACATCCATGCGGTATCAGCTTGATTCATGTGTACCTCGATGCAAGGCGTGCCGTGCCCATCACGGCGCGTATTACCTGAGCGAACTGAAGGCGCGGTTGGGCGGATACCCTCCGGCAAAAGTGCGATACACCGATCTCGTTCCAGCTCGCCGGTGGAGATACCAAGATCCACGCCAAGGCGGGAACTGAGTGACCCGCGGTTTTGCGCCATAAAACAGACAATTTTGGCCGGCGGTGAACGCGCGAACCTATCTTTTTGCGACATTTCTTGATCGGCCGCAGGAAACCAAGCGCCAAAAATGTCGCTTCTTGCCAAGGCTGCGGCAGCTATCGAGTTGCGTCGCGAGCGATCGGAAACCGCGCGACGCCACGTGATCGAACAAGAATGTCTCGAACAGAACGCGTCCGACATTTTTGTGACCTTGTTGGTGGCTTCCGCCTTCAGGCGGACGATCACCCGTTGGACGGAAGATCAACGCAGCCAGAAAATGTAGGACGATATCGTTCGCGCACACCCATGCCCATCGATCTCAGTCACGTCTTCGCCACGCGGGCTCGCCAGGTCAGGCTCGAATGGTTCTCTCTCGTCGCTGTCCTGTGCGGCGTAGCCTCGCTGATCGCACCGCGAGGCGCTGCCGAACATCCTTTATTGCGCGTCGGCGCGCTGCTCGCGCTCGCCGGTGGCGTCGAGACCCTCCACGGGCTGCGACGGAGCAGCTTCTCCGCTGTCCGCCGCGCGGTCACCAGCGGCCTGATTACGCTACTGATGGCGCTGCTGGTGATGAACGCGCCCTTCATCGCTGGAACCGCCCTCGTCCTGTTTCTCGCCATCACGTTTGCCCTCGACGCTGTCGGTCACGTCCGAGCATTCTGGCGCGCGACTGAATCACGCGCTCGGGCATACGCACTACTGGCAGCGCTCGGCGATGCCGCGGTCTCCATCGCACTGCTCATCGTCCAGCAGATCTCGACGACGTGGTTGATTGCGTTGGCTGCCGCGCTCCGCTGTTTCGGTATTGCCTGGACGATGGCAACGGCGCTGGTCTACGAGACCGACGATGCGGCGCGGACGGTGGTCGACGACCTCGATCTCGGGGAACACGACGCGGCCGCCCTTCGCCAGCAGTTGATCGATGAGGAACAGGCGCGAGCCCCTGCCGATTTACGTTGGACGCTCGCCTTCGTCGCGACGTTATTCGCAATCCACATCGCGCGAATGCAGCCGGACGGATCGCTCCTCGGGTTCGTTGCACCCGCAGTGGCCGTCCTCGGCGACATGCTGCTGGCGGTCGTCATCGCGTTGTTCCTGTTCGTGCCCGTGGTCCTCTCGATCCGCTCTTCGACCAGATGGCTTGAACGATGGCTCTGGCGGCGTCAGTTGCGGGCTGACACCGATCGGCGGACATGGCCAAATCGCCTTGCGGAGTTATGGCTGCGGCATCGATTGCGGATCGGGATCCGGCTGCGGGAGATGCGGTACTCCCTCCCGGCCGCGCTGAAACGAAGTCTGGCGTCCGGTTTGCCTGTCGCCGCAGTCGTCGCCGCAACGGTGCCAATCTGGGGGATGAGCTGGTTCTTCGACACCGAGAACTGGGCGTCCGGTTTGTGGAACTCCTGGGCGGAATCGCGCACCGACCAATGGCGCGCCGCGATGGTGCGAGATGTCACGGCCGCACATCCTGCCAACTCGTCGCTCTTTGCCGTCCAGCCAGGCGAAATCGCCAGCAGCGACTTCTCCTTCATTGTCATCGGCGACACCGGCGAGGGAGACGCGTCTCAACACGTGCTCCGCGATCAGCTGCTGACCGTGGCAGGGCGGCCCGACGTTCGGTTTCTCGTCATCTCGTCAGATGTTGTCTATCCAAACGGGTCGATGATCGACTATGAAGCGAAGTTCTGGCTGCCGTTCAAAGGGGTCACCAAACCGGTCTACGCCATTCCCGGCAATCACGACTGGTACGATGCCCTGGAAGCGTTCCTGGCGACATTCCTCGACGCCGAATCAGCACGGCTCTCGATGCGGGCGCGGGCTGAGGCCGATCTCAGGCTCACGAGTACCACCGATGCCCGAATCGAGCAGCTGATTGCGGACGCCGCGCAGCTGCGAAGCGATTACAACGTGCCGACCGGATTCCAACGAGCGCCGTTTTTCGAGATTCAGACCGAACGGTTCGCGCTCGTCGGGATCGACACCGGCATCGTCAAGCGAATCGACGAATTACAGTGGCAATGGCTCGAGGCCGCACTGTCGCGGGCGCGCGGTAAATCGATCATGGCGGTTGTCGGACATCCGTTCTATGCCGGCGGCGGCGATACGACCGCTGGCAACGCCGACTTCACCCGTCTCAAACAGCGGCTGCTCGATGGCGGCGCGACCATCCTGATGGCAGGGGACACGCACGATCTGGAGTATTACGTCGAACCTCCCGCCGCAAACAGGTCGACGATTCATTACATCGTCAACGGCGGCGGCGGAGCGTATCTCAGCTTCGGCACGGCGCTGGCGTGGCCATCGAACCCTGCGACCGCCCAATGGGCGTATTACCCCAACCGGGAAGCGGTGTCGCAGAAAATCCAGGCGCGGACTCCGGCATGGAAACGCCCCGCGTGGTGGTGGACGACCGAGTTCGGCGCGTGGCCGTTCTCGGCCGAGTGGCTCTCGGCGGCATTCGACTATAACGTCGCACCATTCTTTCAAAGCTTTTTCGAAGTGCGCGTCGAACCCTCATCAGGCGTGATTCGTTTGCGACCGTACGGCGTGCATGGCCGCCTGAACTGGCGCGACGTGGCACATTCCGCAGGTGTTCGACCTGCCGGAAGCACCGACGATGATTTTGTCGAGTGGATCGTGCCGATGAGGTGACGTCCCTCTTTATTCGTGCCGCAGCGCCTCGAGTGGGTCGACGCGTGAGGCGCGCCGGGCGGGCAAGTAAGCGGCCAACTGCGCTGCCGCCAGCAAAACCACGATCGCGCCAGCGATCGTCACCGCGTCCAGTGCCCTGACGCCAAACAACAGCGACCCAATCGATCGTGATCCAATCCACACGGCAGGCAGGCCGGCGAGGACTCCGATCGCGACGAGTCGAATGCCGCCGGCAACGACTGCTGCGACGACACGTCGGGCGTGCGCACCGAGCGCCATACGGATTCCAATCTCTCTCGTTCGCCGCGAGACGTCATACGCGAGCAGCCCGTAGAGACCGACGCACGCGAGCGTGAGAGCCAGCACGGCGAATCCCCCGGCAAGCATCGCCATCATCCGCTCCTGCACGATGGTGTTCGCCACCTGTGTCGACAGCGCGCGGACCTCGATCGGCGTATTCGGGAACTTTGGCTGCAGCGTCTGTTGGATCGCCGTCGACACGCGCGCAAGTGGACTCGTCGCGCGAACGGATATCGTCGTCGCACGTGCCGACTCGAGCTGGTAGTACGCGACGTACACTGTCGGCGGCGCCGCGGCACGCAATCCCGTCAGCTTCGCATTCCGCACCATCCCAACGATTTCGAAGTCCTTGTTTTCCCCGATGCTCGTCGACAGGTGCTGGCCTACAGGACTGCGGTTGGGAAAGTGTCGCGCCGCATAGGCATCGTTGACGAGCGCCACGGGGGCTCGGTCGCGGCGATCTCGCTCCGTGAACTCCCGGCCTGCGATCAATTGAATCTGGAGCGTCGAAAAGAAGCCAGGGCCGGCGCCGACCACAACCGCGTTGTCTCGCTCCGGGCGTGGCTGCCCTGCCGGCACGACCGGTTCGCTCCAGGTCCAGCCATTGAGCGGCGTGTGCGTGGACACCGCTGTCGACAGGACACCCGGCAGGCGTTGAAGTTCTTCGACAACCGATGGCGAAATCAGCGCCCGCTGGTCGTCGAGCACGACGAGCAACACGCCCTCGGTGCGGAATCCAGCATCGAGCGATTGCAGGTTGCTCAGCGTTCGGGCGAAGAGTCCGGCGCCCGCGAGCAAGACGAGAGACAACCCCACCTGTGCGACAACCAGAAATGGAAGCAAGCGAGTTCGCGAGCCCGCGGTTGTTCGCACGTCCTCTCTCGCCGCGACGATCGGATTTACAGCGGTCGTCTGAATCGCTGGCGCCATTCCGAACAGAATCCCGGTGACGATTGCGGCAGCGGCGCTGAACGCGAGAACGTGCCCGTTCGGCGTCAGATCGAAATCAACTGACGATAGATCAGTCGAGATGAGGGTGATGAGAAGAGATCCGAGAACCCGCGCGAGAAGGACGCCGCAGGCGGCGCCAATGAGCGAGAGCACGATGCTCTCGATCAGCAGTTGACGCACGACTCGCGCACGGCTCGCGCCGATCGCCAGGCGCACGGCGATTTCCTTTTGCCGCGCCGAGGCACGCGCCAGCAACAGCGTCGCAACATTCGCGCACGCGATGAGAAGCACCAGCGACACGGCGCCCATGAGAACGTACAGCGGGTTTCGATACGTCTCGCGAAGATAACTCCACCCGGTTCCGCCGTCACTAAGCCTGAACACGGACTCCGCGATCTTCTTTCGCTCGCTCGGGGGCCAACCGGGGTTGATGAGAGAGTCCGCCAGGCGGGACCACATCACGTTCAGCCTCGACGTGGCTTCGTCAGTCGAGATGTCCGGCTTGGGCCGCGCGAGAATCCGCAGCCAGACGTTGCCGGACCCGAGCAGCGGCGCCATCGTCGGATACATCTGCGGCAGGGCGGCAACGGCCATCGTGATATCCGCAACGTCGCCGACGTTCGCACCGGCGAAGCCGCGAGGCGTGACGCCGACAATCGTCACCATTTGGCCTTTAATGCGAATCGTCTGGCCGGCGACCTGGCGGCTTCCGCCAAACTCTCGCTGCCAATAGCCATAGGTGATGACCGCGCTCAGCGGCGCGCCCACTCGATCGTCCTCGTCGGTCAGCAACCGGCCGACGACAGGATTGAGGCCGAGCGTGGAGTAATACCCGCCCGTCACCAATGCCCCGTGAACGCGGCTGAAGGATCCGGGCGTTCCAACATCGAAGCTTGTTCCGCTGAATCCGGCGACACCGCTGAAGATGTCGCGCTGATCAGCCAACGCGCGAACCATCGGGTAGGAAAAGCTCTCACCGCCCGGCTCATTTGCGCCCGGCGACTGCAACCGCACTTGCACCAGCTCCTGCGGGTCACGCACAGGAAGCCATCGGAGCATCAACGCGTCGATCAGGCTGAAGATCGCCGTGTTCGCACCGATTCCGAGGGCAAGGGTCAGAACGACCGTGCAAGTAAAGACGGGGTTCTTGAAAAACAGCCGAAACGCGTAGCGAACGTCGCGGCCGATTTCGTCGAGCCAGCCGCCGTGCCGCTCGGTGCGGACATGCTCCTTCACCTGCTCGACGCCGCCGAGTTCCAGGTTCGCCAGACGACGGGCTTCAGCGGGCGACATGCCATCGGCGATTTTTTCGGCAACCGACATGTCGAGAAACGACTGCAACTCGTCGTTCAGACCTTGTTCAGCCTCCGAGCGATGAATGATCCAATGGACAACCGATCGCAGCCGGTGCAGGAGCGTCATGCACCCTCCAGTACGCTGGTGATCGCGAAGGCCGCGCGGTCCCAGCGTTCACGATGCTGCTCGAGTTGCTTCCGTCCCGACGCCGTGAGCTTGTAATACTTCGCCTTGCGATTGTTCTCGCTGGCGCCCCATTCTCCTTTCAGCTTTCCGTCCTGCTCGAGGCGGTAAAGCGAAGGGAACAGAGACCCGGGATTCACCTGGAAGTGGCCGTGACTGAGTTGCTCGAGCCGCTGCGAGATTCCATAGCCGTGCATCGGTTCACGCGCCAAGATGGTGAGGATCATCAGATCCAGCGTGCCCTGTGGAATGTCGAGCTTGTCCATGGAGTTCCTTTAGGCAACCTATACGAGCGCTATCATGCGCGCCTTCCTTTAGGTTGTCAAGAGGTGGGAAAAGTCGAATGTCTCAGCGCACGATCAACGGCCGCAGCGGGCGCGCGTAGATGTTTCTAAACGCCACCGGACCATGGTCGCCCTGGAGCATTAAAGGATGTTGCGCCGCTTCGGGAATCGACAGCGCGGCCCGCGTGGCGCCATCCAGGTTGACATCCTTCTGAACCAATTGCCCGTTGAAGAGCACGCGCTGGAACCGTGCGGATTCGATCTTCTTTCCTGACCCATCGAACCGCGGCGCGCGGAACCAGATCTGGTACGACTGCCATTCCCCTGGCCGACGAGCGGCGTTGACAAGCGGTGCCGAACCGCCCACCCCGCGTTCGCCGATCCACTGGTGATACACAGCGCCACCGTCGGACGTCGTCATCGGTTCGGTGGACCCCCAGCTGTCAAAGATCTGTACCTCGTAAAGGCCTTGAAGATAGACGCCGGAATTCGATCCCTTGGCGAGCATGAACTCGAGATAGAGTTCGACGTCGCCAAACGCCTTCTCCGTGCACAGATTCGCCGTCCGGCCGGCCGGCCCGTTGAGCATCGTTCCACCCACACCCTGACGACCCTGCAACTGGGTTGGCCCCAAGTGACGCTCGAAGCGGACGGCTCTCGCCGTGTACCACTCGTTCTTCGCTGCCGGATCACAGGCCTTCCAACCGGTCAGGTCCGTTCCATTCAGCAGCGGCTCCCAGCCTTCCTCGAGCAGGAACGGCGGGTCGCCATGAGCGTCCCCGTCCTGGATGGGCGAGTAGCCCCGCTGTTGCGGCAAGAGGAGAGTCGCAACGGTCATGACGGCAAACAGGACGCGCATGTCCCGTCAATATACTGAAACCCGACTCGAATGGCACCGTAATCGTCTAACATCCGAAGAGCAGGACAGACAGGAGATTGCCTCATGAGACTGGTGATTGGACTGTTGGTAGGCTTCCTCGCGGCGGATATGACCGGCAACTGGACGCTGAGGTTCGACCCGGATTTGAGTGGCCACCCTGCGACAAAGGAATGCAAAATCCAGCAACAGGGGGAGAAACTCACGTTTGCGTGTGATCCGGACGTAAAGTTCAACGGCGAGATCAAGAACAACCGCGTCACGTTCGAGCACACGACCGGCAAGAACAACGACATCGTGGTCCGCTACACGGGCGCAATCAATCAGGAACGATCGTTCATGAAGGGCGCGTGGCAATACACCGATCCACGCGACAAGAAGGAGAAGACCGGCCGCTTCTCCCTCGAGAAACGGTAAGCTCAACCACTCGCGGTTCTTCCCAAACGTCTGCACCGGTTCCTGGTGCGAAATTCTGTTGATCTAAACCGGCCGCATCAATAATCTGTCGCTCCTCTGGTCCAGCCTTCTCGGAAATTCGATCGCCTGATGGAGGGGAGTCCATGAAGCAGCATCGAACCGATCTGAATCGACGACAGTTCTTCACACGTTCTGCAATGGCAGCCGGAGCAAGTGCGCTCGGTGGTGGCGTATTCGACGCCCTCGTCGCGCGTGCCGCATTCGCCAGCGACCCGCAAGGCCGCGGGCAATCCGACGGCTACGGTCCGCTTCGAGCGGCGGGCGAAGATCTCGCGCTGCCAGAAGGATTTCAATATCGCGTCATTGCCAACGAGGGAGACCCGATGGACGACGGCTTTCCAACGCCGAAAGCCATGGATGGAATGGCAACCTTCGCATTGCCGAACGGAAATATTCTCCTCGTGCGCAATCAGGAAGATGGCCAGGCAGGCAACACCCTTCGACCACGTCCACCCGGCAGCACGTCCACCAGTGCTGGAATCCTGAACGATCGACTCGGAACCCATTACGGTCCACGTGCTTATGCCTACGACGAATTTGCGGCAGGAGGTACGACAACGATCGAAGTCGAACCGCACGGGCAACGTCGTCTCGTCCGACAGCATTGGAGTCTGGTTGGAACGGTTCGGAACTGCGCCGGTGGCGCAACACCCTGGGGAAGCTGGCTCTCGTGCGAGGAGACACTGGACAGCCTCTCTGCCACCGGCTACGCACGGAATCACGGCTACATCTTCGAAGTTCCAATCGACACCGTGCCCGGCGTACCGGCGCAACCGGTCGCGCTGAACCACATGGGCCGATTCGCTCATGAGGCTGTCGCCGTCGATCCCGCGACCGGCATCGTGTACGAGACCGAGGATCAGGGGGACGGGTCGGGCTTCTACCGGTACGTTCCGGTGGCGAAGCCGACGCAGCCGGGTGATCTGGCCGCGCCGACGGGCCAACTCCAAATGCTGAAAGTCGTTGGCATGCCCGCGTACGAGACGGCGATCAATCAGACTATTGGTGTACCGCTGCGGGTCGAATGGGTTCCGATCACCACTCCCGACCCTGACCCTGCGAGCGTGGTCGTGTCCGGCGTGACCTTGTCCAAGGTGTTCGTCGAGGGGCTGGCCGCCGGCGGTGCGCGATTCCGCCGGCTGGAAGGATGCTGGTATGGCAATCGCCGTATCTTCTTCATCTCGACGAACGGCGGCAACATGGGGTTTGGCCAGGTGTGGGAGCACAACATCGCCGATCAAACCCTCACGTTGATCGCGGAATCGTTGAACCACGACATGTTCGACGGCCCCGACAACGTCTGCGTCAGTCCGCGCGGCGGTCTTGTGTTCTGCGAGGACGCGACGGCGGCCCAGTTCGTCCGTGGTGTAACGCCAACGGGTCAAGTGTTCGCGCTTGCAAGGAATCTTCGCAACAGCATCGAGTTCGCCGGTGCATGCTTCAGCCCTGACGGAGAAACGCTCTTCGTCAACCTGTACGGCCGCGGCAACGAGCGCACGACGCAACCGTATAGAAGCCCGGTCCAGATCCCTGTTGGACCAGAACGATTCGAGCGCGCAGCAACAGTTGCGATCTGGGGACCGTGGAGCTCGGGACCGCTTTAATACGCTGCTCGCGTCAACTGAAGGCGGCCGCGCTCCGGCGCGCCGCCTTCCTGCTCAGTGTGCAGCGGCAGT
>DATJKH010000119.1:0-6611 GCA_035491715.1 Vicinamibacterales bacterium
CGCCTGAATTCCGTCGGCAACGGCACGGGCATTCTCGCCGCGCGCCGCCGCAACCACCGTGGCGCCCTGACGGGCCAACTGCTCAGCAATGGCCCGTCCGATTCCGCGTGACGCTCCAGTCACGATGGCGACGCGGTTCGACAATTGAATCATATGTGACTATCACGTGTCGGCCGCGGTCCTTAAGACCGCGGCATTGCATTCAACTGCGCGAGCGCGGCATCCAGGCCCTGCTCGTCTTCGATGCTCATCACTTGCACGCTGCGATCGATCTTCTTGATAAGACCGGCCAGCACCGACCCCGGTCCGAGTTCAACAAACGTCGTCGCGCCTTCGGCGACGAGCCGCCTGACGACTTCTTCCCAACGCACCGGCGACGACACCTGGCGTATCAGCGCATCGATGGCGGTGGCCGCCTCGCGCTTTGGTTCGGCATCGACATTGGCGACGACGGGAAATTTCGGCGTCGATGTCGAAAGCTGCCTCAGTTCAGGGGCAAGCCGTTCTTCAGCCGGCCTCATCAACGCGCAATGGAAGGGGGCGCTGACGGCCAGTGGAATGGCGCGCTTCGCACCCAGCGTTTTCGCACGTTCACTGGCCTGAGCAACCGCATCAGCGTGACCGGCAATCACCACTTGTCCAGGACCATTCAAATTGGCAGGAGAAACGACGCGGCCAGTCATCGCGGTCATCGTCTCTGCGCAGGCACGTCCGACCGCCTCCGTATCCAACCCAAGAATCGCCGCCATCGCGCCTTCACCAGACGGCACGGCTTCCTGCATGTAACGTCCACGCCGGCGGACGGTGCGCAATGCGTCCGCGAAGGAAAAAGTTCCCGCCGCGACGTGTGCCGAGTACTCGCCAAGACTGTGACCGGCGGCAAATGACGGGTGAATCCCGCGCGATTCGAGGAGCCGCAGCACCGCAACGCTCATCGCCAGAATGGCCGGCTGCGTGTTCTCGGTCATTTGCAGCGACTCGGCAGGCCCCGCGAAGCACATCGCGCTGAGCGGCTCGCCGAGCGCAGCATCCGCCTCGGCAAACGTGTCGCGGCAAACCGGGAACGCCGCCGCCAGCGATTGCCCCATACCGACTTTCTGGGCGCCCTGGCCAGGAAAGACAAACGCGATCATCGAACGTGTCCCTGAGGCGTGCTGGATGCGACTTGACGCGACAACTGGTCGATCAAGCCCTGACTGACGAAACGCGCCGCCATCGCGACCCCGTTCCGAACAGCTTTCGCGGATGACCGGCCATGGCCAACGATGCACAACCCGTTCAAGCCGACGAGTGGCGCTCCCCCGTACTCGGAGGAATCGACGCGCCGCCGGAACCGGCGAAACGCCTGCCGCGACAGCAGGTATCCGACGCGAGTGCCAAAGGTCGACGACAGCTCTTCGTGCAGCAGCGTCTGCACCGTATCGACAAGCCCTTCGCTGATCTTCAACGTGACATTGCCAGTGAAGCCATCACACACGATGACGTCGACGTCCCCGGCATAGACATGCCGTCCTTCGACGTTGCCGACGAATTCAATCGGCGCCGTTTTCAAGAGCTGGTGAGCTTCACGCGTCAGATCGTTCCCCTTGCTTTCTTCTTCGCCGACCGACAGTAGGCCGACACGCGGAGCACGACAATCGAGGGCCACCCGCGCATAGGCTGCGCCCATCATCGCAAACTGCACGAGGTGCTGCGGTCGACATTCCACCGTCGCGCCGGAATCAAGCAGCACAGCCGGCTGTCTGCGGGTTGGAATGATCGTCGCGAGTGCCGGACGATCGACACCCGGCAGACGGCCAAAGGCGCCAATGGCCGCCATGACCGACGCACCGGTATGGCCGGCGCTGAAGAGGGCCGCCGCGTCGCCGGCACGCACGGCTTCGGCCGCCAGACGCACCGACGCGCGCGGCTTCCGCCGCAGCGCCGCGGTCGCTGACTCACTCATGCTGATGGATTCCGGCGTGTGCAGGATTTCAAGATCGAGTGCCGCCGCGCCAGGATGCCGCGAGAGCTCTGCCTCAATCGCGCTTCCGTCCCCGACGAGCAACAATCCGATCTGGAGGTGACGCGCAGCAACGAGGGCGCCGTCAATAATCGCGCCCGGCCCATCGTCGCCGCCCATCGCATCGATGGCGATTCGCATCAAAGCTTCCAGCTACCAGCCACCAGCGTCCAGGCGTATCAACCCGCCGATGCGGATCTACGAATCCGAGCTCTTCGATCGATTCCGAAAGAGCGGGAAGCTGGAAGCCGGGAGCTGGAAACTGACCTATGCCTCTTCAACAGGACGAACCTGGCGGCCTTTGTAGTAACCGCAGTGGGGGCAGACCTGGTGCGGCGCTTTCGACTCGCGGCACTGAGGACAGGTGCCAACCGGCACGGGCGACAACGCATCGTGGGTGCGCCGCTTCGCTGTGCGCGTTTTGGAATGGCGGCGTTTGGGATTCGGCACGACTACTTCTCCTTCTCTCGGTTCAACAACGCTTTCAGCGGTGCGAGCCTGGGGTCGACCCATTTCGGATCGCATTCACAATTTGCCCGGTTCAAATTGGCGCCGCATTCCGGACAGAGCCCGCGGCACGACTCCGCGCACAACGGTTTCATCGGCAAGGCCAGTTGAAACTGTTCGCGCAGCATTTCAATGACGTCCAACGTCCCCTCGCGGTAGAACGCGGTCGTCAAATCGTCTTCAGCGATTTCTCGCTCGGCCTCCCCCTGGTTCTGTTCCTGCGGGACGTAGCGGAGCTCGAATCGGGCATCGACCGGAACTTCCATTTCGTCGAGGCAACGCCCGCATTCGAGACCCAACCGCGTTACCGCCCGCCCCTGCACCCTGAAGGCACCGGCGCCGGCTCGCTCGACGTCCATGGACAACTCGACCGGGCTGGCCACACGATACAGATCGTCCTGCGGATCGAACGCGGAGCACTGAAATGTGCGCTCGACATGCTCACGCTGGCCGTGCAGCTTGCTGAGATCGAGGAGCATATTTAGATCCGGGGGGTTCCCTCCGTGGACCCCCACGCGCCCGTGGCGCGTCTAGAAGCTCTACGCGCCTGCAGAGCAGTCGCGCGAACCTGTAATTATCTCATATTTCCGCGGATTGTCCGGATCCGGGATCCGTTGACGGGGTTCGGGTTACAGGTTAGCCCACGACTTAGGAATGAACAGCTGCTCGTACAGGCCTACGGCATAGCGGTCGGTCATCCCGGCCAAGAAGTCCCGTGCTGCAGCGTCGAGGCCTTCTTCGTCAATGGTCCGTTTGTCGAGAAACTCGCCGGGCCGTTCTCGCACTTTTTCCCAGAGGCCGCCGAGAATACCTCCCGCCTTCTTGAATTCAGCCGTGGCAATCTCGTTTTCATAGACCGCCTCGAACAGAAAGCTCCGCAGGCCGACGGTCGCGTCGAGAATCCGATCGCTCATCCGGATCTCGCTCAGGCCTCCCTGAAGACTTTGCACAACCACGTCGGTCACCATGCGGCCGATGCGCTCCGACGAGCTCGCGCCGAGGACTTCCACTCGATTCGACGGCAGATCTTCCTCACGCAACAACCCAGCCCTCACCGCGTCGTCGATGTCGTGATTCACATAGGCGATGATGTCGGCGACCCGGGCGATCTGTCCCTCGATGGTGCTGGCGCGATGTTCGGGATCTGCGCCGACCGGCATACCGCTCTTCCCTTTCGAGTGGCGCGCAATGCCGTCTCGCACTTCCCAGGTCAGGTTCAAACCAGCACGGTCGTTTTCGAGCACGTCGACAATACGAAGACTCTGTTCATAGTGGTTGAAACCACCCGGGATCAGTTCGCTCAGGATGCGCTCACCCGCATGACCGAACGGCGTGTGGCCCAGATCATGTCCGAGTGCGATCGCTTCGGTGAGCTCTTCGTTCAGGCGCAGCACTTTCGCGATGCTGCGCGCAATCTGCGATACCTCGAGGGTGTGAGTCAGACGCGTGCGGTAGTGATCGCCGGTTGGCGCAAAGAAGACCTGCGTCTTGTGCTTCAAGCGACGGAACGCCTTGCAATGGATCACGCGATCGCGATCGCGCTGGAACGCGGGCCGTATCGGATCTTCCGGTTCCTCGCGGAGCCGGCCGCGCGTGTCGGCGCTTTTCGCGGCCTGCGGCGCGAGAATCTGCCGCTCGCGATCTTCAAGCTGCTCGCGTATGTTCGTCACGGATGTGCCAATATCGATCGCAGAAAGCTCGTTCCATGCTCTAACGGCCCGACATTGAACACGCTCGCGATCGTCTGGCCGAGATCAGCGAACGTTTCCCTGGTTCCGAGGTCGACGCCCGCCCGCACAGCGCGCCCCGTTAGAAACACCGGCACGTGTTCACGCGCGTGATCGGTGCTCGGGGTGGTTGGATCGTTGCCGTGATCTGCCGTGACCACGAGCAAATCGCGAGGCTGCAAAGCTGCCAGCACTTCGCTCAACCGCGCATCCACTCGCTCCAGATTCGCGGCGTAACCCGCGACGTCATTGCGATGACCGTACTGCGTGTCGAAATCCACGAGGTTCGCAAAGATCAATCCGCGAGCCGTCGTCGACATCGCGCGAAGTACTTCGTCGATGCCGTGATCATCGCTGACCGTGTGCGTCGCAGACGTGATGCCGCGACCGGCAAACAAATCTTCGATCTTGCCGATCGCCACAACGGGAAAGCCAGCGTCTTTCACATGATCGAGCAGAGTCCGTGACGGCGGCGTGAGCGCGAAGTCTCGGCGATTGGCGGTCCGTCGAAACGCTCCCGGTGAGCCGATAAATGGCCGGGCAATGACTCGTCCGATGCCCATGCCTCTCCCGGCGAGTTCGAAGGCAATTTCGCACCATCGATACAGTTCGGGTACCGGCACGACGTCTTCGTGCGCCGCAATCTGGAACACGCTGTCGGCCGACGTGTAGACGATCGGTTTGCCGGTGTCCATGTGCTCGACGCCCAGTTCGTCGATGATCGCCGTGCCGCTCGCAGGCTTGTTGGCAAGCGTGCCGCGACCGATTCGCCGCTCGAACTCGTCGATCAACTCTCGCGGAAAACCATTGGGAAAAACCGGAAAGGCCCGTTCCAGAACGAGGCCTGCCAGTTCCCAATGACCGGTGACCGAGTCCTTCCCCGGCGAGGCTTCCGCCATCCGGCCACATGCGCCAATCGGCTCGGGCTCGAGGTCGAGACGATTGACGGTAGAAACTCGGGCCAGGCCAAGCCGGCGGAGATTGGGAACCCGCAGCGGGATGTGTCGCGAGATGTTTCCCAGCGTGTCGCTGCCCGCGTCGCCATAATCCGCAGCATCGGGTAGTGCTCCGCATCCGACACTGTCGAACACGATCAGAATGACGCGGTCAAAAACCGCCGGCGCGCTCAATCAGGATTCGTGCGAGGAGTAGTAGTTGCTCATCGGCCGCGGTGATCGAATCGCGGCGATGGCGTGCTTGAAAATCATGTGATCGGCGCCGCTGTGCTCGACGATGACGGCAAAGCGATCGAAGTTCTTGACGCGCCCTTCGAAATCAGTGCCATCCATGAGACGGATGTGCACCGCAAGCTTTTCCCGCCGTGCGTAGTTCAGGAACACATCCTGAATGTTGGGCTGAGCGGAGGCTGGTTTTGGCTCACGAGTCGTCGGCATCGGGGCGGATCTCCTCAGCCGCGGACGGTGCGGACGACCTCCTCCACGGTCGTCTCGCATTCACCAGCGGCGTGAATCCACTGTAGATTAGGCTCTTTCCGGAACCAGATCAACTGGCGCCTGGAGTACTTGCGATTCTCGCGGATGATGAGCTCCCGCGTCGCCGGCTCATCGCGCACCCCGTGCAGATGCTCCAGCGCCTGGCGGTAGACAAGCCCTGTAAAGGGATGCGCGGTCTCCGGAATGCCGGAGGCGAGGATCCCCCGGATCTCGTCGAGAAGCCCCTCCTTGAACTGCGCGTCGACGCGGACGGCGACGCGACGCGCCGTCTCGTCGGGATCGATTTGCAGGGCAAATGCGACTACCTCGTAATCAGGAATTGGCGATTCGGTCCGCGCGAAATGCTCGGTCAACGGCCGGCCCGTGAGGAAGTACACCTCCAGCGCCCGGACCAGCCGTTTCTGGTCGCGCGCATGAATACGGGCGGCGGACGCCGGATCGATGCGTTCGAGCAACCTGTGCAGACGTTCGGGACCTTTGCGACAGGCGATCCAGTCCAGCCGCTGGCGTAACGCGCTATCGCGCGCGGGTCCAGGGAAGAACCCGCGTGTCAGCGCCCGATAATAAAGACCGGTTCCTCCCACAACGATCGGCAGCTTGCCACGCTCGGTAATGTCGCGAATCGCAGCTCCGGCCTCGCGCGCATACCGCGCGGCCGAATACTCCTCGGTCGGCTCTGCGACGTCAATGAGATGATGCGGGATGCCCTGTCGTTGAGTCATCGGCACCTTGTCCGTGCCGATATCGAAGCGTCTGTAGACGGCCGTTGAATCACAGCTAACGATCTCACCATTCAGGAGATGCGCGAGCGCAATCCCCAGTGCGCTCTTGCCGGTTGCGGTGGGACCGACAATCGCGACGACCCGTGACGGCGACATCATTACTCCGAGGGGCTTCGCCCCTCGGACTCCCCGACACGCT
>DATJKH010000120.1:0-2725 GCA_035491715.1 Vicinamibacterales bacterium
GGGGAAAAGCAGCGCGTCGCGATCGCGAGAGCGTTGATGACGCGGCCGTCGATCCTGTTACTCGACGAACCGCTCGCCGGCGTCGACCGCGAACGGCGCGATGTGATCCTGCCGTATATCCTGCGAATCAGAAAAGAACTGCACGTGCCGCTGATCTACGTCACGCACGACGAAGCTGAAATCAATTCAATCGCGGATCGCGTCTTGCGCCTTGGCTCCGCGCTTTCTCGCGAGGGATTGCCGGCTGCGGCCTCCGCGGACTGGCGATAACGCCGGCGCGCTTTACGGCCGAACGCCATTTGCTCCTCCGGTCGCTCGTTACGCCTGGGCAAATCGACGGTCGGCCCTGAGCCGTTCGGCGCGACCATCGATGTTGCCTGTCAGTAACCTGCCCGCCGCCTCCGCCCTCGATTCCCCGTTCCAATCGGAGTCGGCGGCTCCCGGCGGAACTCGCTCCCTCCGGAGCAAACGGCGTCCGGCCGCGCGCCGGCGCTGCCGCGTGAGAGCGCGCGGCTGAATTAGTTGCGGATCATGTCTTGCGCTTGGGACGCTGACTTCCCGATGCGTCGGACGAGAAAGAGGAGAAAGAGTCCCACACAACACCCGACGACACCCGCGACGGCGTACGTAATCATCTCAGGCGCCTTGTAGCGCATGTACTCGTAAGACAAGAGCATGTACGCGACAGGTCCGGCGCGCAGCAGAGTGTCGAGCGCAAACATGATGATTCCGACGGGCCACGGTTTCGGTGACAGAACCGCCGGGAAAAACACACGGGTGACGCCCGCGAAGAATGCCTGCGTCGAGCTTTCAGTCACGCCCGGGACCCTACGGTAAGGCGCCTGTGCCATCGCGAAGCCGGCGTCAACAACGCCCAGGATGACAAAGCTGAATCCAATCCCCACTGGAAGGAAGAGAGCCCAGCGGAGCGCGGGATCGAGTGTGTCGAGATACCGTAAGAGACGTTTCATCGCTGTTGCGCCTGGGCCGTCAAGGCGTGATGCATTTGTTGAGATCGTCCAACGTCTGAAGTGCCCACCCGACGACGCTGACCGAGGGGATCACTAAAGTTTGCGTTGATGTGCGATCCCGGGATGCTGACGATGACGTGATGCATGACCGGGTGCAACGCGGGAGGGCGCACAACTCGCGTCTGGTTGCGAGAAGCCGACCCGCCCGGGTCGGGCAAGGTAATCGCCATTCCTGGCAGAGAATTTATCCGGTTAGTGATCGCGGGACACTGGGTTGCCGTCAACTTGGTCCGACGAATCGATAGGCGGAGTAACAAGGTTTCGAGCGGTGCATTGCTATCGCCATGATGGAGTTCGAGCAGTTGTGAACGCAATGTTCCGCCGAACAACGTTCCGCTCAACGCATTACCAACCGGAGAGGTCACGGTCGCAATCAGGGCTTCCCTGTTTGGCGCCGTGGGGTCCGGGTAGCTTCGATCGATCGAGAAGTACGACTCCTTCCAGTCAACCCACTGGTCTCCGCTGCTTCGATACGCGGCCGCTTGACTCTGTGTCCCCATCGGCATCACGACGTCCCGCGCCGCATAGATGTGCCTCTGTACCCAGTCGAAGTCACTCTCCCTTGGTTGAGGCTCTTGCCTGAGGGCGGCAACAGCGAGCGAGAGTGCGAGAACCCTGATCAGCATCTGAGCTTTCTGTGCCTTCTGTGGCCCTGGTGATTACGAAGCGATAAGTCCCGCTGAGGCCCCGACCCATCTGAGGCCTTTGTTGTGGTCCACACCCATCATCTTGCCGCGGCCCATGCGAATCAGCGGCAGAACCGGGCGCAGCTCTAATCCTGACCGCACATACATCACGCGAATCTCCGCCTGCGCCGGACCCTCCGGCGTCTCGATCACCGGCGTGAAGTTGATCCGCTCCTGCAGGATGTAGTTCTTCCGCTCCGCCATCGGAATCGCGGCGATCTGGGCGTCGGTCGGCGCGAAAATGATCCCGCCGCCGGCGAACGAGAACAGCGGCTTCAGCAGGTAGCGCTCGCGATCGGCCGGTAGGATCTCGATGCCGTCGAGAAAATGCGTCTCCGGAACCGAAGGGTGGCGCAGGAACGGAATCGAGAACTTGCTGATCCGGAAATACCAGGCCGGATGGCCCGCCCACTCGACGTCGAGGTCGTCGCCGTATCCGAACGGCAGTTGGATGCGCTTGCGCTCGAGCTCGTCGGGGATGACGCGGTTGTAGATGCGCTTGACCTCGGTCGCCTTGCCGTCGCGGCGGTAATACAGCCGACGGCCCTCGCGACGCACCTCCGACACATCGATCGCGCGCACGCCCCACATCTGTTCCGTGACGACGAAGTCGGGCCAGGTCTTCTGCTTGCGCGGCTCGATCTCCATCAGCACGACTTCGGCGGGATCGTGGTCGCCGACGATGGCGTCCTTCACGAGCGCGTGGTAAGTCGCGTGGTCGAGAGCATCGAGAAACAGGTGGAGGGAGGACGGCAGGCCGAACGCGTCTCGATACGCTTCGGCCACGGCGAGCTGAAAGCCGTACAACGACGCAAACGCCTGCAGCTCCACGAGCTTCGGCTGGATCGATCCGTCCGCGTTGCGAAACAATCCGAAATCCACCTGCAAGAACGTCGGCAGCGTTTCGGCCCCGGGTCCATTGAAGCGTTCCGGCACCGCCGCCATCGCCGCGGCCATCGCATCGGAACTGTCGAGAATCTGGTTGACGAGATCGATGCCCGTCGCTGC
>DATJKH010000121.1:0-38986 GCA_035491715.1 Vicinamibacterales bacterium
TACCTGGGCGAAGGCATCGGCATCGCCACCAATTCGAAGGGGCATGTCTTCGTCAACACGTGCGCACAGCAAACGCGCAATTTCGAGTTCGACGAGAAGGGCAACTTCGTACGGGAGATTGGCAAGGACTCTTACGGCAACGTGTTCTGTCATGGCATCCGCGTCGATGCGCAGGACAACATTTGGGTCATCGACGAGGGCGCCAACTCGATCATCAAGTACAACCCCCAGGGGCGAGCGGTCATGATCCTGGGCCGCCGGATTGGGTTTCCCTACAACGGCATGGAACCCCCTGTGAAGGAGATCAACCCGGCTCCGCCGTACATTTTCAATCGTCCGACTGACGTGGCGTGGGACGCCGCGGGCAACATCTTCGTCGCCGACGGCTACGTCAATTCACGCATCGCCAAGTACGACAAGTACGGGAAGTTCATCAAGCAGGTCGGCAGTCGCGGATCGGGGCCCGGACAGTTCACGCTGCTGCATGCCATTGCTGTCGATGCCCAAGGCAATGTCTACGGCGGGAGCCGCAGCGATCAGCGCATTGTGGTGTTCGACAACGATCTGAACTACAAGACCACCTTCGACCACGTCGGCGCGCCGTGGTCGCTGTGCATCACCCCGGGACCAGGGCATCAATATCTCTACACCTCCAATTCCAACCCCGACTCGAACGACTCGGAGATACACAAGGTCACCGGACAGATCTTCAAAATGGAGCTTGACGGGACCGTCCTCGGCAAGTTCGGCGTCCCCGGCAAAGAGCAGGGACAGTTCAGCACGGTGCACGGAATCGACTGCCGCGTGCCGAACGAAATTCTGGTCAGCGAAATTGTCGAGTGGCGCTTCCAGAAATTCATCCTGCATCCGACCGCCGCTCAAGGGGGCAAGTAATGAGACTCGCACGCGTCGCGTACGCCTTGCTCTTCGGCGGGCTGCTGTTGGCGGCCTCGCTCTTCGGCGACTCACTGTTGGCCCAGCAGAAAGAAATCTCGTTCGAATCCGCTGGTGATTTTCTGAAGCTGCCGGACGATCTCCATCTCGGTGAAGTGGCGGGCGTCGCCACCACTCAGAAGGGCAACCTGCTGGTCTACTTTCAGGGCGGCGGCCCGAACGCCACGATTGCCGCATCGCGCGTCTACATCAATGGCGGCGCGCGCTTGCTCGAGTTCGATCGCACCGGAAAGTTCGTCCGCGAGGTCGGCGGCAGCAGCGAAAACGATCGTCCGTATGCCTTTCTGTTTGCGCAGGGCGTCAGGGTCGATCCCCAGGACAACATCTGGGTAGTGGACCGTGCCTCGAGGATGGTCGTGAAGTTCGACTCCGCCGGCCGCGTCCTGTTGACCCTGGGTCGCAGGCTCGAGGCGGTCGGCGAACTCGGTAGCAGCGGCGTATTCGGCCGCGCGTCCGGACCGCCGGGATCGGGTGTCCCCGGCGACAACTTCAACCAGCCCCTCGACGTGGCCTGGGACGCTGCCGGCAACATCTTCATCCCCGATGGGTACGGCAACGCCCGCGTCGCGAAGTTCGACAAGAATGGGAAGTTCATCAAGTCCTGGGGCGCGACCGGGGCCGAGCAGGGCCAGTTCAATATTCCCGCCTCGATCGCCGTCGATGCCAAAGGCATGGTGTACGTCGCCGACCTGGGCAATCAGCGGATCCAGGTCTTCGACAACGACGGCACGTTCAAGAGCGAGATCAAGAATGTCGGCGCGCCTCGCGCCCTGTGCATCTCGCCTGGTGCGACACAGTATCTCTACAGTTCGAACTCCAACCCGACCGAAGACCCATTCCTCAACGGCGAGATTTACAAGATGCAGTTGGACGGCACGGTAGTCGGCCGTTTCGGCAAGGCTGGCAAGCAGTTCAAAGAGTTCGGCATGGTCAATGAAATCGACTGCCGCGATCCCAACACGTTGTACGTCGCCGAGATGATGAACTGGCGAGTGCAAAAGCTCACTCTGAAATAACTGAGCTGGTGCACCCGTTCTTATGAGTCCGATTCTTGCGGAGTTTCTCGGCACGGCGCTCTTGATCCTTTTCGGCGACGGCGTCGTCGCCAACGTCGTCCTGTCGCGATCGAAGGGGCAGAACAGCGGCTGGATTGTCATCGCCGCCGGCTGGGCGTGCGCGGTCACGATCGCGGTCTACTCCGTCAACGCCTTGAGCGGGGCGCACTTGAACCCCGCCGTCACGATTGCGGCGGCGGCAATTGGGAAGTTCGAATGGTCGCGCGTCCCCGGGTACGTGCTCGCGCAGACAACGGGCGCGTTTCTCGGCGGCGTCCTCGTGTGGCTGACCTATCTACCGCATTGGCCACTGACCGACGACAAGGGCGCGAAGCTGGCCGTCTTCTGTACTGGACCCGCCGTTCGCCGCCCGTTGGCGAACCTGGTGAGCGAGGCGATCGCGACCGCCGCGCTTACGCTCGGCCTGCTCACCGTGCTCACGCCGAAGAATCTGATTCCGAATTCCGGATTCGAGAGCGCGTTCGCGCCGCTCCTCGTCGGCATCATCGTCTTCGGGATCGGTTTGTCGCTCGGCGGCTCGACCGGCTATGCGATCAATCCCGCGCGCGATCTCGGCCCTCGACTGGCGCATGCGCTGCTGCCGATTCCCGGTAAGGGAACGTCCGACTGGGGCTACGCGTGGGTGCCGGTAGTGGGTCCGATCATCGGCGGCGTCCTTGGCGCGTTGGTCTATGTCGCACTGTGGGGGACCTAGCATCACTCATCACTAGTGATTGCTCACATCGTCGCGAGATCCTGTTCCAGCCGTCGGATGACCGCCCACACCTGTCGCACCTGATCGGGCGTCACCGCCACGCCGAGGTTCGCGATGAGCGCGCCTTGCTGCGCATTGCGGGCGCCGCAGATGACCCCCGTCAGCCCGGGGATGATCAGCAACACGCCGACGCACAACTGCGCGCAGCTCAGACCGCCGGCGCGCGCAATCGTCTGAATCTCATCGACAGCATCGAGATGCCGCTGGAACCGGCGGCCCGAGTAGTCCTTGTGCGGTCCGCGCGCGTCGTCTGGACCGAATGTCTTGTCGCGTGACCATGTCCCGAACAACAGGCCGCGAAAGAGCGGCGAGTACGAGATCGCTCCGACGTCGTGCGCGGCGCACCACGGCAGCACCTCCTTTGCCGCGGCTGGCCGGAGAATACTGAACGGCGGCTGGTCGGAGTGCAGCGGCACGCCAGTCGCCAGCCACTCGTCGAGCTGCGCAACTGAAAAGTTCGACACACCGATTGCGCGGATCTTTCCCGCTTGAAGTAGTTTCGCGCACGCGCCGGCCGTTTCGGCGATCGGCTGCGGCGCCGGCCAGTGGAGCTGGTAGAGATCGATTCGCTCGATGCCGAGCCGGCGGAGACTTGCGTCGCACTCCGCCACGACATCTTTCTCGCCGGCCGATCGTTCGGGTGCATCGACGTTGACGCCCAGTCCGAATTTGGTGAAGACCAAGGGACGCCGCGATACCGGCAACGCCTTCAGCGCGCGGCCGACGACCTCCTCAGAGTGTCCCGATCCATAAATCGGCGCCGTGTCGACCCAGTTGATCCCGTGATCGATCGCTGCGTGGATCGCACCGATGCTCGCCTCATCGTCCTGTGGTCCCCACTGTCGTCCGCCGATCGCCCACGTCCCGAGGCCGATCGTCGTGATCTCGAAGTCGGTCTTTCCCAGACGCCGTCTAACCATTCGTCCTCCGCGTTGACTGGGAGATGGTAACGTCGGAGGATCGACGCTGTCACCGTCGAATTGCTGATCTCGCTGCTTATTGCATTCTCGCCGCGGAGGATTCATCCGCGATGACTTCGACGGCGCGATTGACGGTAGTAGCCGTACGACCGCCCTACTTGTTCAGTGCCGCCGCCCAGTTGACGACGACCGTGATCGGCGTCGCCACCGTCGGTTCGGATGGTGCGAGATTGAAGAGGAACCGTTTGCCGTCGGGGGAAACTTGATACGAAGATCGAAGGCCGCCGGGTCGCACGCTGAACAACCGTCGGATGGCGCCAACCTCGAAGGCCGGTCCTTGGCCATTCACCGCAGCCACCATCAGGGCGTTCTCGGGCTGCGGCGCCAGGAAGAAGAGCTCTTTGCCA
Organism: Vicinamibacterales bacterium; assembly: GCA_035491715.1. Classification (GTDB taxonomy): domain Bacteria; phylum Acidobacteriota; class Vicinamibacteria; order Vicinamibacterales; family 2-12-FULL-66-21; genus JALZOC01. The sequence continues at coordinate 4,112 of DATJKH010000121.1, forward strand.
TCGCGGCTCCATCGTGGTTGCGCGCCGCCGTTCGCCGAGACCTGCCACTTGCCGGTGGCCTCACCAGGCTGACCCGAAAACGGCGCCACGTAGATTTCGCTCCGGGTCGATTCGAAAGACTGATAGGCGACCCACCGGCCGTCGGGGGAGAACTGCGCCGTCTGCTGTGGAAAGGGACCCCCAACAAAGAGGAACGGCTTGCGTTCGCCGGAAAGGGGCAGCATATGAATGTCGCCCGCCCCTGAGCTGACGGCTGTATAGACCACGAATCGGCTATCCGGTGACCAGCTTGTCAGAAAGTACGTGAATTTTTCGTGCAGGAGCGGCTCGGCCGATCCCACTCCAGTGGCGGCCTTCTGGAAGAAGCTGGTGTCCGCGCTGCCTCGCGGCCGAGTCCCAAACGCCACTCGGCTTCCGTCGGGTGACCAGATCGGCGTGATCTCATCACCATCATCGAAAGTGAAGCGCGTCGCCAGGCCGTCGCGCTCCAGGTCGATCAACCAGATGTCCGCCTGGTCTCCCATCAGTGACACCGCAGCTTTCCTTCCGTCGGCCGACAATGCGAGGTCCCCGTAGTTGGCCGGCGCGCCAACCGTCGTCACCTTCCCGGCACGGTCAATCCAGGCGAGTTGTTGTGGCGTCCCCTTCGTGGCCTTCGTCTGATAGGCCAGAACGCCCCCTGGCGATGCAGTGAAGAAGCCGTAGTACGGAGTTCCCAATGTCAGGATATCTTCGGCGATGGGAAACGGCGTACCACCGAGGGCCATCCGATCCGGATCGAACGGCTGCGCCATGAGGGACCGCCCGTTCAGGAACAGCAGATGTCCCGCCGAGTAGTAGACGTTCGTGGAGTCCGAGGCCCGCAGCACCACGCGCTGCGTGGAATCGAGCGCGGCCACGACGACGGCGCCTTCCTGTGTCCCCGTGGTGATGCGGTACAGAAAATGACGTCCGTCCGGAAGAAACGCGGGCCTGGCGTGACCGCCCTCGCCCTCAGCGAGCGTCGTCGCTGGCTCAGGCTTGCCGCCCGATGCAGGGACTTTCAAAAGCGCCGTGCCACCGGCGGCCGAGAAGACGATAACGCCTTCTGAGCTCCAGCCGCCGCTCAGACCAGGCTGCGCGTCGCACAACACCATCGCCGGTCCACCGCCGATGTCAATTTTTTTGAGCTTCCCGCCTGCGAAGAATGCCAGCGCCTTGCTATCGGGCGACCAGAACGGCGCCAAACCTCCGTCGGTACCGGCGAGTGCGCGCGAGTCGAGGGCGTCGAGCGATCGGATCCAGATCCGGGATTCCGAACCCTTCTGACCGACAAATGCGACATGCCGGCCGTCGGGTGATACGGCGAGCGGTGCTGATCCGGCAATGCCGGTTGTCTGCTGCGGGAGGACCCAACCATCCGGCGGCGACAGGAGGAAGCGCACCGTTTCCGGCCGTGGAGCCGGTCGCAGGGCGCTCCTCACCGCGAAGGCCAGAGACAGCGCGGCAACGAGAGCGAGTAACGTGTTCACTATCCAGAAGCGCGGGGGGCGTTTCGCGTTCGCCATGACGGTTCGGCCAACGTCGCTTCCGGAAACTGTCGACAGCGCCTCGAGCGCGAACGCAAGATCACGGGTGGATTGAAATCGCGCGGATGGCATTTTCTCGATCGAACGATCGACGATGCGCGCGAGAGCCGGTGGAATGTGTCGATCGAGGACCGGCAATTCCGGCGGCTCCTCCTTGAGAATCGCCGTCATCGTGTCGGCGGACGAGTCGCGGTGGAAAGCGCGCTTGCCCGACAGCATCTCGTAGAGCACGCAGCCGAACGCGAAGATGTCGGCGCGATGATCCGCAGGCAGCCCACGAACCTGTTCGGGTGCCATGTAGCCGGCAGTCCCAAGCACGAGACCCGGGTCGGTGCCGAGCATGGTGGAACGATTCGATGCGCCGCTGTCCGCCCCGTCGGCCGAATGAACCTTGGCCAGCCCGAAGTCGAGAATCTTGGCGCGGCCGTCGTCGGTGATGAAGATGTTCTCCGGCTTGAGATCGCGATGGACGATGCCCTTGTCGTGCGCCGCGGCGAGCCCGTGAGCGATCTGCGTTGCCCACTCGATCGCCTTCCGCACCGGTATCGTCTCGTCGTGCGCGAGCCGCTCCCGCAGAGACATTCCGGTCAGCAGCTCCGAGACGATGTACGGCAGTCCCTGTGGAGTCTGTCCGATGTCGTGCACGGCGACGATGGCGTGATGGTTCAGTGAGGCGGCGGCACGCGCTTCCTGGTCGAGCCGCCGGAGTCGATCGGGATCGGCGGCGAACTGCGGAGGGAGCACCTTGATGGCGACGTCGCGTCCGAGCCGCGGATCGCGGGCTCGATAGACCTGGCCCATGCCGCCCTCGCCCACGAGCGTGATGATTTCGTACGGGCCGAGGCGATCGGCGGTGATCATCTGAGTGAAGCGGTGGCCCATTATAAGTGCCCCACGGACAAAAACAATGACGACCGTTGAAACCTGCGGCGAAGCGGAGGACAATCGACGGCCGATTCTCGGGTTGTTCCCCCCGTTACAGTCAAGAGGACGCGATGCATCTGACGAAGCCTCGACGCGCGATTGCCTTGCTTGCTGCATGTGCCGCCACCACGGTCATTGGAGCCCAGAGCAAGTCGCCTGTGACGCTAGCCGACTATGGCAAGTTCGAAACGCTCGCGGTGCAGCCGCGTGCTGGTCTGTCTCCCGACGGACGATGGCTTGCCTACGGGATCAACCGTTCCAATCGCGACAACGAGCTCCGGATTGTTGCTGTCGCCGGCGGTTCGCCCAAGACGATCGCCTTCGCCTCTCAACCAGCGTTCTCGGCCGATTCGAAGTGGGCGGCATACGCGATCGGATATTCGGAAGCGCAGGAAGAGAAACTTCGCAAACAGAAGAAGCCGATTCAGCGCAAGCTTGGACTCCTGAATCTGACGTCGGGAGATCTCAGCACCGTGGACACGATCGAGTCCTTCGCATTCAATGCGAGCGGCAGCCATCTGGCGATGAAACGATATGCGCCGGAGCGAAAGGATGCGTCCGATACGCCACCGCCGCTCGAAGAACCTCCGGCCGGCGCCACGCTCATCGTCCGGCAGTTGTCCACCGGACGCGATATGACGTTTGGAAACGTGACGGAGTTCACCTGGCAGGAAAAAGGCTCATTGCTGGCGTTGGCGATCAGTTCCGATGACAAGGCCGGAAACGGCATCCAGATCTTTGATCCCGAAAGCGGATCGCTGCGCGTACTCGACTCCGCCGCGGAGACGTACAGCGGCCTGACCTGGCGGAAGGATTCGAGCGACCTGGCGGCGCTGCGATCGAAGACAAACGAACGCCGCGAGGGATCGTCGAACGTGCTTCTCGCGTGGAAGGGGCTGGACGCAGCTTTCATGTTCGATCCGACCGCGCCGTCAGGCCTGCCCGAGAGCCAGCGGGTCGTTTCCTTCAGGCGGCCGAGTTGGTCCGACGACGGGCGCGCCGTCTTTGTCGGGCTGGCCCGGTGGGACGAGAAGATCAAGGACGCAGCCAAATCAACCGCCGAGAATGCGAACGGCGCGGCAAAGGATTCAGAGAAGGATGCGGACGAAGCCGCGACGGTCGATGTCTGGCACGCGCGTGACGTCGACGTCATGCCTCGACAGAAGATCAACGCGAGGAACGATCGTCAGCGGAACATGCTGGCCGCGTGGCATCTCGAGTCGAAGCGGCTGGTGCCGCTCAGCACGGAGTTGTCGGAGCGTGCCGCACCTATCCGTCACCACAGCCTCGCCTACGCGCTGAACTGGACGCCCTATGCCATGGATCGCACGATCGGCAGGCCGGCTGCCGACGCGTTTCTCGTCGACCTCTCCACTGGTAGCCGCACGAAAGTCAAAGAACGGATCGAGGATCAGTATTTCCAGGCCAGCCCGGGCGGCCGCTACCTGTTGTACCTGGAAGCCGATCAGTACTGGACGATCGACACGGCAACACGAACAACGATCAACATCACAAACGCAGCCGCAACGTCGTTCATCGATCGAGAGTCGGACGCCACGATCAAGCAGAAACCTCCATTCGGCGTTGCAGGGTGGACCAACAACGACGAGGCAGTCATCCTGTACGATAAGTTCGACATCTGGAGAGTCAGCGCGAATGGGTCTGGCGCCACGCGTCTCACTGATGGCGCGGCCGATCAAATCCGCCATCGCTACGTTCGCCTCGATCCCGACGAAGAGTTCATCGACACGACGAAGCCGATCTACGTGAGTCTCTTCGGAATCTGGACGAAGCGCTCGGGCTACGCCCGGATCGAACCCGGCGCGTCAAAGGCCACTCCGCTGGTGTTGAAAGACATGAGCATCACCAGCCTCGGCAAGGCCAAAAACGCCGATGTCTACGGCTATGTGACGCAACGTTTCGACCAGCCACCGGCGGAAATGATCGGCAGCGGCAAGCTGGATGATGCAAGGGCCGTCGCGACGACCAACCCGTTCGCGCCGGATTATGCGTGGGGGAAGTCGGAACTCATTGAGTACAAGAACGACCGCGGTGAAAGGCTTCAGGGCTCCCTGATCTATCCGGCGGGATATCAGCAAGGGAAAAAGTATCCGATGGTGGTTTATATGTACGAGCGGCTCTCAGACGGCCTGCACCGCTGGAGCAGCCCGTCCGATCGCGATCCCTACAACCCTGCCGTCTTCACCAGCCTCGGCTATCTGTTGCTTCAGCCCGACATCGCGTTTCGCCCGCGAGACCCTGGCGTGTCGGTCGCCGATTGTGTCAGCGCCGCCGTCAAACGCGTCATCGCGATGGGCGTCGTCGATCCCGCCCGCATCGGAATCGTCGGCCACTCGTGGGGTGGATTCGACACCGTGTTCCTGGCGACGCACACGAATCTCTTCGCCGCGGGTGTTGCCGGCGCGCCAATCACGGATCTGGTCAGCAACTACGGAAACCATCACTGGAGTGGTGGTATCGCCGAAACCGATCACATCGAGACCGGGCAACAGCGAATGGAAGTTCCGCTGTGGGAAGATCTGCCTGCCTACGTCCGTAATTCCGCGGTGTTTGGCATCAACACGATGAAGACGCCACTGCTCGTGGCGTTTGGCGACAACGACGGGACCGTGCATTGGCACCAGGGAGTCGAGCTGTACAACATCGCGCGCCGCGCGAAGAAGGACGTCGTCCTGCTCGTGTACGGTGGCGAGGATCACAGCAATCGAAAGAAGGCGAACCAGCTCGATTACCATCGCCGGATCGTCCAGTGGTTCGGCCACTACTTGAAAAACGAACCGGGGCAGCCGTGGATCACCGACGGTGTCAGCTTCCTCGACCGCGAGCAGGAGCTCAAACGGTTGAAGACACAGAAGGGTACGTAGCGGCCCCGACGGCAGTTTTTGTGCACCTATGAAGCTCATTATCCAGCCGCGCGACGGCGTCAAGCCACTGATTGACGCCATCGCGCGAGCGAAACGGAGCATCTGGATTGCGATCTTTCGTTTTGATTTGACTGAAGTCGAGCAGGCGCTTCAGTCCGCGATCAAGCGAGGGGTGACCGTTCAGGCGCTCATCGCACACACGAGCGGGGGCGGAGAAAAACAGCTGCGAAAGCTCGAGAGCCGATTGCTCGAAGCGGGTGCCTGGGTCGCACGGACTGACGACGACATGGTGCGTTACCACGGGAAGTTGTTGGTGATCGATAACCGCACCCTGTTCGTCCTCGGGTTCAACTACACCGCACTCGACATCCGTCGCAGCCGCAGTCTCGGAGTCATCGTCCAGGACGCCACCGTCGTCCGCGAAGCGCGGCGCCTCCTCGCCACCGATGCCGATCGAAGTCAGAAGTACCGTCCGAAGAAGACCGCCCTCGTGATCAGTCCTGAAAACGCGCGCGCGCGACTGCGTCGCTTCATCCGAAAAGCCCGTCGCGAGCTGCTGATCTATGACGTCGGTCTCTCCGACGATGGGATGTTGGAAGAGTTGCAGAAGCGAGCAGAGGCCGGCGTCGTGGTCAAGATCATCGGCAAGGTCGAAAAGAAGTGGGAGAGCCGCCGCTTCAGGATCAAGAAACCCGCGCGCCGCCTACATGTCCGTGCCATCGTCCGTGACAGTCGCCGCGCCTTCGTCGGAAGCCAGAGTCTTCGGCGGCTCGAGCTCGACGAACGCCGCGAAGTCGGAATTGTCATTCGGCAGAGAAAAATCGTCGGCGAGATAGTCCGCGTATTCAATGCCGATTGGCATGCGAGGTGAGCGTTCTCACGCTTACCCCTCCGAAGGTGTCTGGTCTCTCAAAAAGAGACGTCGCAAGATTGAAGGCTCTGTACCGGGCGCGCTTGGTCGGTTCGAGTTGCGATGGCGAATCAGATCCCGGTGTACCACGCCCAGCCGTTCTGAATATTGCCCTTCTTGCCCCCGTCGTCGAACTCGTTGGTGACGACGATGCGGTGCAGGTATTTCATGCTCTTGTAGCCCAGTTGGCGCTCGACCCGGAGTCGAACCGGCGCGCCATGCGGGACCGGGAGGTCGCGGCCATTCATCCCGTAGGCCAGAATCGTCTGCGGGTGCAGCGCGTCCAAAAGGTCGATGCTGTCAACCCAGTCGTCGTACGAATGGAATACGACGAACCGCGCGTCAGGCAAGAGGCCTACCGCATCGAGCACCAGGCTCAACGGTGCGCCAGTCCACTGGCCAATGGCAGTCCAGCCTTCTTCGCACGTGTGCCGCGTGATCTGCGTTCGGGCGGGCAGTTGTTTCAAATCGGCAAGCGAAAACGCACGAGGCCTCGCGACGCGGCCCTCTACCATCAGGCGCCAGTCGGCAAACGATCCGCTCTGAGCCTTGCGATACGCATCGCCCAGCGCTGATTTTTCGCTGACACCCGGATTCGTGGTCCCGGTGGCTGGAAACGACGTGATGTCCTTCGGACTGAACTCTTTTACCAGCGATTGTCCGGGCAACAGCGTGCGATGGGCGGCATACGTGAGCGTGTCACCCATGCGCAAGAGATTGCCGTACGCAGGTGGCAGATTCTTCGGGAACCGCGTGAGGATGAGACCGCCGGCGGCGGCAAATCCGGTGATGATCGCGCGGCGCCGGGTGATGAGACCAGTAGTCTTCACGTCATTCCCCCACGGTGATCGCCCGAATCTGTCGTCTGAATCCTGACTTGATCACCATCACGAGGTGCACCGTCACGAACAGCAAGAGCCCCACGAAGGTGAAGAAGTGGATCGTCCGCGCAGATTGGTAGCCGCCGAACAGGCCGAGCAGGAACGGGAATGCGGCGGTCACTGCCGGCGCCATCGTCAGGCCGCTGACGATCATCAGCGGTGCCAGCACGAAAACCACCAACGAATAGGTGCACTTCTGGAGCAGGCCGTACTGCGGGCCGCCGCTGGCCATCGGAATCCGAAAGCGCATGTGATCGAGTACGTCGCGCCACACGAGAGCAGGCGCGAGTTCGCCGACCCGAGGCCAGATGTGAGCACGAAAGTGCCCACGACCCACCCCAATCAGGAGGTACACCGCACCGGGAAGCACGAGCCACCATGCCGCGAGGAAGTGCAGGCTTCGCCCCCATCCGTTTTGGTTGAAGATGTCGTAGGTCCGGTCGGCACTAATCAGTTCTGGCGACCCCGAGACGATTGGCGTCGGCTTTTCCCAGCCGCCGTGCTTGTAGTTCCGGCTGATTGGCAGTTCGAGCAGCGCCGGCGTGAGGTCGTTTCCCGCTTCACCCCAATAGAGCCGCGGGTGAGCCATCAGAATCACGAATCCGGTAAACGCGAGCGTGAGAAGACTGAGCGTCAGAACCCAGTGTGAGATTCGAACCCACCGGGCATGACGTTCCACGCCAGTGGACGATATGGGTTGTTCCAGGACGGCAGTCATGCGTCAGCCTCTGAGGGTGTCCGCACCCAGGTACCGGAGATCCGAACACTATTGGCCAGGTAGACGAGGGCCGCGAACGGAGACACATTAGCACGGATGCCGGCGGCGACAGTGCGAGCGGCGCCTCTTCTACGCCTCGAGGGCGCACTCCGCCAGAATGTAGAGCAGACCACCGTGATGGGTGCAACCTGAACTATGATTCCGCACTCAGGAGACCATGATGAACCGCCGCCACTTTCTTGCGACTGCTGCCCTGACCCCGATTCTCGCGAGTGTCTTCGAACGCGCACGCGCGCAGACTGGCGGTGGGCGCCTGTTCTACGTCGGCACGTACACGAACAACGCCGCAGGAAGCAAAGGCATCTACGCGTGGCGGTTCGACGCAGCGACCGGCGCGGTGACGTCGCTGGGTGTCGCCGCGGAAACCGACAGTCCAAGCTGGGTGGTCGTCCATCCGAACAAGCGATTTCTCTACGCAGCGAATGAACTTCCGCCGCCAGAAGCCGGTGGACCCACCGGCGCGGTGACGGCGTTTTCCATTGATACGGCCTCAGGGAAGCTGACGCAGATCGGCCGCGTCAAGACCAACGGCCTGTCTCCCGCGCACATGCTCGTCGACTCGACGGGGAAGTGGGCGATCGTTGGCAACTACGGAAACGGCGCCGGTAGCGAAGGCACGTCGATCGCGGTCTTTGCCGTTGGCGCCGATGGCAAGCTGGCCGGCACGCCGACCGCGTTTGTGCCGCATGTCCCGAAGCCCAAACGGCTCGATCCGGCAGCACCGCCACCCAGGAACGGCAATCCGCCGACCTCGCACCCGCATTGCGTGCTGCTGTCTCCGGACAGCAAGTTTCTGTTGGTTGCGGAGAAGGGCTTCGACGAGATCGTGGTCTACCGCTTCGACGCGAAGACGGGTGCGCTCACCCCGAACACTCCGCCGGCGGTGGAGGCGACGAAGTTTGGCGCTGCGCCTCGTCATCTCGCCTTCGGAAAAAGCGGAAAGTTCCTCTACACCTGCTACGAGGCCGGGCGCGCCGTCTCGACTTTTGCCTTCGACGCGGCAAAGGGCACGCTCAGTCCACTCGATACGCTATCGACGCTGCCGCCCGACGCGCCGCAGACCGGTTCGTGCGCCGAGATCGAAGTGCACCCGGACGGCAACTATCTCTACGTCTCGAATCGCGGTCATAACAGTCTGGCGCTGTTCACCATCGATCAGGCGAAGGGAACGCTGACCTTCAAAGACACATTTCCGGTCGGCGGCACGCCGCGGAATTTCAAGATCGATCCGACCGGTAACTACGTGTTCGCCGAAGGGCAGAACAACGGCGTGACGGTCGTGTTCAAAATCGATCGGTCGACCGGCATGCTCACCAAGACCAACGCCACGCTTGATACTCCGGCGCCGGTCTGCCTGGCATTCGTGTAACGCTCACTCGCTCTTTTTTTGTGACGTCCTGGCGAGTTTCTCGATCTCGGCAAGCACGCCCCTGACGGCCTTGCCCGCTTTCGGTGTCGCGTGCTTCAGGTACGGATCGACGACGAAGCGCAGCGTGTCCTCCACCGAGCTCCACTCCTTTGCGCCTTGCGAACGGCGGTGGACGTCGCGAAGCTGCTTGACGACAGCGGCTGCATGCCTGGAGATGGTGCCGCCCAAGAGCGCTTCGTACAATCTGAGTTCTGGTTCCGCGACCAGCGACCAGAAATCCGGATCCTTCTTGTTCTTTGCTTCGACGCTGCGACGCGCCTCCTCGAAGACCGACGAGGGCAGCTTCGGTCGCCGTTTGCCGCTCGTGCTCCCAAGGACCACTTCGGCGGCAACGAGATTGATCGCTGGATAATGCGGATTGTCCGCCTTCCGCTCGATCGCCAGGTCGTAGGCGCGCTGGTAGTAATTGGCCATGCGTTCGACTGCAGATCGCGCGCCCGCGGCATCGCCATCGAGCCGGTTCAACTCAGAGAGGCGCTTCATCGCTGAGCCGAGGATGCTGGCGCGTTCCACCGTCTCCTCGAATTTGTTCAACTGCTCGAGCCGGGCGATCTCGTCTCTCATGGCCTTGCGCGCACCGATGATCGCGGTGGGCCTGGCGCGTTTGGAGGCCTTTCTGGCGTCCTGCATTGCCTTGCGAATCCGGAGATTGCTCAACTGCTCGATGCTGCGGAAGGAAATTCGCCCATCGGTCGACGCGATCGTGGCCTCGTACCATCGTATGGCGCTCACCATATCGCCGGCCGCGCTGTACGCGTTGGCAAACAGATCCGCGATGTCGTCGATCGGCTTCCAGCGCATCTTCGTCCACCGCTCTTCCAGCCGTCGAACCCGCCCGAGCTGATACGCAGCCTCGTATCCCTGAAATGTCGACTGCACGGCCAGCATTTCGAGCGCGCGCCGCAGCGCCGGCAGCGAGGCGATGAAGTCGAACTCGTCGTCGGGCGCGCGGTTCTGTCCTGTCGGCCGCGGTCGTGGACGCAACCGCCAGTCCGGATCGCCGTAGCACTGGTACGCGGCCCACGTGTTGCCGTCAAACGTAAACGCCTTCACGCGCGCCTGTGCCACTGCGTCGATGAAGCGCTCGCCGCGCAGCAGCCCGTCGTAGAACGTCGTCGCGAACGCGCTCGCCGCCATGTCGTCGACCGCCCATCCGGCAGCGACTACTGCGCGCACACCGGTCTCGATCAATGACTGCGCGACTCCGGACGCGAACGCGGCACGATCGTAGAATCCGTACTTCGGCTCGCGAAGAACCGATCGTCTCGAGCTCGCGGCGAGATGGCAACAGTTCACGAACACCAGTTCTGGCACGACCCGCATCGCCTTGACTTCGGTCGCGCCGAGGAACGTGTTGTTCGCCAGGACCACTCCGCCGCGGTCCCCCTTTTCACTGACAGGCTCGCCGTGACCGGCGATATGCACGATGCGCCAGCTGCGTTCGTACAGCGTGTCGATGACCTGCCGCGAGTCGGGCGCATCCGTGAGGACACCACCGGCGAACAGACCGGTGACACTCCCGCTGTCGAAACCACGATCCTTGAACAATGTGAAGACGTCCTTCGCCTCCGCCAGTGCACCCGGAAGCGCCGGATAGTCGGGCGGACATTGCGGCTCGCCAATCACCAGCACCGACGCATCGAGATCGGCGTCGCTCACCTGCGAGCGATAGGTTTCCGTCTTGAACTTCCGAAGCAGCTTCGAGCGGATGGCCCATGGACCGCGCTCGGACGTCGATGATGCCGAGTCGGAGATCAGTTCCCACGGAATACCGGCCGTCCCCTTGTCGACCACAATCTGGGTCTCGCCAGAATTGGCGAGGAATGTTTCGAGCTCGATCGGAACGAGGAGGTTGTAAAGGGTGCGGGAGATGCGTTCGTCGACGTTGGCGTCGCTAGAGGCGCTGGCAATCAGGTCCTGCAGCAAGCGCGTCTGCATGGCCTGCGCCTGGACTTCGGTGCGCGCGCGTTTCGTATCGAGCGCGTAGGCGATCATCGGACTGCCGTTGGCGTCTGACCGAGTGTCGGCGGTGATCATGTCGTAGTCAGCACCGCGGTACCCGGAGTCGAGCGGACGGCGAAGCGATCCGCTTCCTTCCGCGATCGGTTCGACGATCGCATAGCGGCCAGGCGACGCATACTGGAGCAACTTGAGCGATTCCCACGCTTCCGTCGCGCGGTTCAGGTACAGCTCGACGAAGCGCAACTCGCCCACCACCGGCACAGGCGATCTCCCTTGCGACTTGCGAATGATCGCGTTTGCTTCCATGACACCCTGCGCAACCAGCTGTGCCGCTTGTCCGGGCGTGACGCCGGTGCCGCCACTGGCGAGCAACGTCGAGGCGAGTGACAGCTTGCCGACTTTTGTGCCCCCTTCAGCGACGCGCTCCGCCCACGCGATCACCGCCTGTCGCACCGTGAGAAGGACGTGAGCCGATTGCAGCTTGCCCTCCTGTCCCAGGCCGGCGACGATCACCGCTTCAGGGCGCGGCGTTTCCCAGTATTTGCCTTGCTGCACCCGTTGATTGACGAAGATTCGATACGAGCCTGGTTCGAACGCATAGACACCGCGATTCAACGAACTGGTCATCGCCCCCTCGAGCACGTTGTCGATGACCTTCTCGGCGCCGGTGAGCTGCGTTGCGCGGTAGTGTCCGATGAGCAGCGGAAGTTCTTCGAACGTCAGGTCGCCGTTGACGACGGAGATGATCAGTCGATCGGGTTCCGTCGCTGGCTGCGCGGCAGCAGCCTCGCCGCGCATCCTCGCCCGTATCGCAGCGGCCGGCCGACCGCCCGGACCGATTGCCGGTGCAGAAATGCCGGGCGCACCCGATCTGAGCAGCCGGCGATCGGGAAGTCGCAGAGCAGGATCGAGCGGCGGCAGCTTGTGCGGCTGATCGTGAAGTGCTGCCACGAGGAACTGCACCGTCTCAGGTTGCGCGAAGAAGTTGACGTGCGTCACCTCACCGTTGGTGATGTTTCCACCGGGACCGAAACAGCCAATGCGCGCACCCGGGATGAACGAGCCGCCGCTCGGATCCACGCGCCAGCTTCCTTCCGAGGGAACGACGAGATCGTTGGCAGTGTTGAAGAACTGATCGATGCCGGCGTCGACGAGCCGCGCGAGCACGGTAGTGGTCGGCGTGTAGTTGGCCGCCAGCACCGAATAGCGATCGGGTGGAGGTCCGGGCGGTGACTGGAGCTCGCGGATCAACTCGCCGTCGCCGTCCATCGAGCGCAGGCCTGGCAGATCTCCGGACGCGTGCTTCGCGATCCACACCAACCCGTTGGCGACGAATTCCGCGCCCGTCGTGAACGGATTATCCGGGAACAGCTCGAGCAGGTTGGCGACCCAGCCAACCGTCGATTCCCATCGTGACGGTGTCGCCAGCGGAGTGCCTTCGTTGGGCGCCGCAACCAGAATCGCCCGCCCGAGTCTGAAGCGCGACGCCGGCGCGCCGAGCGACGCCGATCGCTCGACGAGATTCCTCAGCACCAGGCCGCCGCGCGAGTGAGTGATGACGTCAAACGTGAAAGACTCGCTGGGCAGCGCCGACAGCAGCATCCGCGCATTCTCTTCGGGCGTCCGACTGACGCTGAAATGGTCGAACGCATAAATACGGTCGCCATACAGCGAGCGCACGTCGTCGAAAAAACTCGACGTCGCCAGCGAACTGTAGGCGCTCGCGGCGTTGGAGAAGGTGCCATGAATGAAAAGAAGCGAACGGTCGGTCGATGACGGCACCCCGGGCTTCAGCTGCCCTGCCGCAAGGCTGTCTTTGGTGACCTTCAGCCACCCTTCTTTCAGTCCCTTGTGCCTCCAGGCGGCAGACTCGAATGCGGCAGCAAGTCTCGAGAGAACGAAGCCGCTTATCTTGTCGATGCCTGCGCCGACAATCTTGTCGACGACTTTGTCCGAAACCTTGACGACGACCGCCTTGACCAGCGTCGTCATGAAGCCGCGGGTGACCGGCCCTTCGCCGGCAACTGCCGGGCGGATCGGCACAATGAACCTGGCTTCTGCCGGTCCGCCACGAGTGCGAGTGGATTCGCTCGGTGCGTGGAAGGTGAGTGCTCCCGAGGGATGCCGTACCGCTAGGACGGCCGCTTCGCCAGGGGCCAGATCGACTGCCAGATCAAGTGCCCGTGGTTCCGTGGCTCTGCCGCGGGTCGCAGGTTGCTGCGCGACGATCGCCTCTTCAGTATCCGCGCCATCCGGGATGAAGTCAGGAGGGAGACCGGGAACGACCGACCCAACCGCTCGGCCCCTCGTCGTGCCGCGGACAGTCCAATCCCGAGAGTACGATTTGATCGCCATTTGCGTTTACCTCGGTAGCCCCCTGATGGTAACGCTTCAAACGGCAGAACCGAACAATGGCCATTCCCCTAACAGAGGCACAAACGCGAAAGGCGACGCGCTGGCTGGCCACCAACTTCGGTGAATCGATGCGTCGCGCCGTGGTCGGAACCCCTTTCGGCATCGATCTGCTCTGCGGAATCGCGTGCAAAGAGACGGCGTCGATGTGGCTCGGGTTCCTCGACCGCGGCCTGGCACCCGCCGAGATCCTGGGGCGAGCCATCGGTGACGCGTCCGGAGATTTTCCGAACACGTCGAGGTCAGCGTTTCCAAAAGACACCGCGACGTTCCGCGGTGAGTTCGGTGACCAATTCGCCGACATGCTGATCGCGGAAGCGAACGCCAGCCGAGCCCTTCGCAACATGGGGCCAAGGCAGTGGGTCTACAAGGGCTACGGCATATTTCAGTACGACCTGCAGCACGTCCACGACGACACCCCCTTCTTCAGCGACAAACAGTGGTATGCGCTGGATGAGTGTCTCGCGCGTGTCGTCGGCGAGTTACGGCGCAAGTTTGCACGAACGGGTGAACTGTGGGCGGCGGTGAAGGCTTACAACGGGAGCGGTCCGCGCGCTGACGCGTATCGCGAGGACGTGAAGGTGTTAACCGCCTGGGCGAAGGAGGAGCTCGCATCGCTCCCATCGCCCGGCGCCACGGCGGGGAGGGGTGTCATGGCGAAGACGAGATCTACGAAATCGACAGGGCGGAAGAGCACACGCCGAAAGGGTGCGCGCGCGTCGCAAAAGCGGCAACGCTTTCGTGGGGTGTCTATCCACGTCGGGCTGAACGCCGTGGACCCGAAGCATTATGCCGGCTGGAGCGGCGACCTCATGGCCTGCGAGTTCGATGCGAAGGACATGGCCGCGCTCGCCCGCACGCAGAACATCAAGCCGACGGTGCTGCTCACGAAAAAGGCGACGCGCGCAAATGTCTTTCGCGCAGTCCGCGCCGCGGCCAAAACGCTCGGCAAGGGGGACTTGCTCTTCCTCAGCTACTCGGGACACGGTGGCCAAATGCCGGACGTCAGCGGAGACGAGCCCGACAAGAAAGACGAAACGTGGTGTCTCTACGATGGTGAACTGATCGATGACGAAGTGTTCAACGAACTGACCAACTTCAAAGAAGGCGTCCGCATCATCGTCCTCTCCGACAGCTGTCACAGCGGCTCGGTCGTACGGGCGCGGGTGCCGGAAACCGTTGCTAGCACCGGCCGTTCGAAGATGATGCCGCCGTCGGTCGCGATGCGTACCTACACCCAGCACCAGGAGTTCTACGACAGACTTCAGCAGAAAATCGCCGCGGACGCTGGTCGAACCCCGCGCGGCGTGAACCCCGACGCGGCACTGTTGCAACTGCACGCCACCGGCAGCACTCGACTGTCGGGCATCGCGGGAAACATCAGTGCCAGCGTAATCTTGATCTCCGGCTGCCAGGACAATCAGACGTCACTCGATGGCGATCACAACGGCGCGTTCACCGAGCAGCTGCTGCGGGTCTGGGACAACGGGCGCTTCGACCCCGAGTACGGAACGTACGTAAACTTCCACGCGACGATCAAGGCGGGAATGCCATCGACCCAGACACCGAACCTCTTTACGCTGGGCCCGGTCGCGACGTTTTCGAAGCAACGCCCGTTCACGATCTGAGTTGGCGAAGGAGTGCCGTCGATGCCGCCGTTCTCGTTCAAGAAAGCTGACGTTCCCTTTCTGCTTGACGGCAGCGGCGGCGTAAACGTCGACGTCGGCACGTTGAATCCGACGAAACCGATTCCTTCGGATTTTGCCTCCATTCTCGATGTCACGTTTTCCGCAGAAGGCGGACAAAAAATAGCGCTCGGACAGAGCGGCACGTTGAAGGTTGGCGTGTCGACATCGGCGCACGCCCGCCTCGTGCCGGTTTTCAGCGATACGGCCGGCACGGGCCTCGATTTGTTGAACGCAAATGGATTGGCCGGCTTCTTCGCCGGCGGCGAAAATGCGGGAAAGTTGATTCTTGCATTCGACGTCGGGGCTTCCGCGGACGTCACAGCGGCCGGAACGTTCGTCTACGCGCCATTGACCGCAACGGTGACGCTGGACGCAGGTGCCGATGCCGGTTACTCCTACTTGCGTGCCATCCCCAGGAACACGCCGGTGTTCAAGGCGGTTCCCGATCTTTTCAAGTCGATGAAACTGCCGGAGCAGATGACTGAGGCACCGGCTCCGGGCGAGGCGGTGTCGATTCGCTACGGCGGCTACCTTCGCCTCGGTGCGGAGGTTGCGGCCGGATACGAGCTCTCCGGCACGAAGGCATTCTCAATCAGCCAACTCGCGTTGTCGGAACGCTATCGACTCAGCATCCTGGGAAAGGTTGGCTTGTCGGCCGGCATCGCGGGACGCTTTTCGATCACCGTCACGGCTGGCGATCGACCCGGGTGGGCACGCGTCCAGGTGAAACGCCATCGATCGGCCGACCTTCGCGTCGCGGCGGATGTAACCGTCAACTTCGCGAATGCGCTGGACGGACTGCCAGACGATGCCAACGAGTTCCTCGGAGCCGTTCTCGGAGTGAACGGGAAGAGCTTCCTCACGGTGCTCGAGCGCGTCCGTGCTCTCAAGAAGTTCGACACGATTTCAGCCGCGGTCGACGGCCTGGCGAAGGAGTACATCGCCACGCTCGTCGGCAAGAGTTTTGACGCGCTAGCGGACAAGACCGAGCTTGCCGCATTGCTCGAGAAAGTGAACGAGATCGTCGTCAGCTATCAGACGCTCGAGGATCGAGCGGTCACGTTGTTCGACCGTTACTTCGATCGTCTGCCGATGCTGACCGACTTCCTCGATCGCCTGTCCGCGCTCGATGCCAAAGGCCTGGAGCAACTACGCGGCACGCTCAACCCGGAGCTCTTCAACATCCTGTCCCAACTGACTGATGGCGACCCTCTCGGCTTTCTCGTCGGCAAGGTCATTCTCAAGGGAGAAGAAGTTGATACCGTTCGCGAACTGCGGGGGCGCGCGAACGCGGTTCTCGATCTGGTGCGGAAACGGGCGCATAAGGAACTCCGGGATGCGATCGCGGCGGCAAAGAAGAGTTTCAGAATCGACGACCTGTTTCGCGAGGCCGCGAAGATCGATTCAGTCGACGAACTGAAAGCCCTCGCCACCGAACGGGTGGGCCTCTTCGTCAGTCGGCTCGTCGGTCGCATGCTCGACTCATCGGCCAATGTGAAGGCCGCGTTCGACGAGTTGAAACAGGCGATCGACAAGATGGATGCATTCACGGCCAACTTCTATAAGGCCGTTCGCGAAGCGACCAACAGCTCATACCGTATGGCGCTCCATGCGGAGTACAGGCGCGCCAGCGAGCGCGACGCCCTCGTCGACGTCTTGATCAATCTCGCGGATTCTCAGGGGCCCGCGATCCTGGCGCAAGCGG
The DNA here is from genome assembly GCA_035491715.1 of Vicinamibacterales bacterium. GTDB lineage: Bacteria > Acidobacteriota > Vicinamibacteria > Vicinamibacterales > 2-12-FULL-66-21 > JALZOC01. The sequence goes on from DATJKH010000121.1 coordinate 21,254, forward strand.
CGCGCGGCGACTTCCACGCGGCGCTGACGACTCCCAACAGCAGCCTGGTGCGGATTCTCGAAGGCGTGCTCACACATCGCACCCGCAGGGAGTCGTCATTCAAGATCAACATCGTCGGCTGGCACCTGAACTACGCCTACGAAGGATTCGATCGAGTGATCACCGAGAGCGAGCAGCGGTTCGTGACGTCGGACCGCGGCATTGTGATCCTGAGCACGACGAAACTCGAAGTCGATCGCGGTCGGAAGCGGCAGGACGAGACGATGCACGTCAATTTCCTGCTGCGCGCGCTCGGCGAATCGTCTGGCGCGGTCGAGGGGGACAAGAACGGCACGCTGCAGTATGTGATCGAGTCGTTGACCGCACTGACGGCAAGCTATCAGCTCGCGTTCACCGATGAGGACACGTCTCAGGCCGAGTTGGAGGACTATCTCACCTTCGCCAGGGATCTCCAGCTCGATGGTGAAGGGGCGACAATCGACGCGCTGATGCCGTTCCTGCCTCGGGCCGCGAATGGAGGATTTGGCCGCATCGAGACACGGTACGACGTCCGATTCGGGTCATCCGGGATCGAAGCATTGCGCAAAGTGACACGCCTGTCGGCGGATGGCGAGAGGCGCATTCGCAATGCGATGCGAGGCATGGTGCTGTCGAACTATCTCAGAAGCGGATCGATGCACGACGTCGCATTTGCCTACGCCACGCCGGCAGTGTTCGACCTGTTCCGAGACCTCGGCTTCGCGGCGTTCACCAACGTCACTCGGGTGCTGTCTGTTGCGCCAGTGCTGCCTGTGCCGGCTCCGGCAACGGTTGCTCTGGACAAGATGGAACTGAATGTTCTGGCCACGCTCTACAGCATCGAAAACGACATGATGGAAGCCATCGCTGCGCTCGTGAAGATCCTGAACGGGAAGGCGACGCTCACACCGGAGGCGTTCGAGAAAAAGCTGGGAAAGTTCGGCGCCGCTCTCGTCGATTTCGACCGGTTCGATCAGGCGTCCGGTGGCACTGCCGTCGGGACGACGACGATTTTCGCGATGTTCGACATGCTGATTCGTCTCGCCACCGGCGGCTCTCCTGCCAACATCGGTGTGCTGCGTTTGAAGAGCAGCGCCAACGGGAAAGAGGTTGAAAAGCTGTTTATGACCAGCGGCGCCATGAGTCCGCAGTAAGCCTTCACAGGGCGTCTTGTCCGGACCCCGCGCTGCTACAATCTTCAGCTCACACCTGTTGATGATGCGAGCTGCTGGCGACGACACTGCTGCCGCGCAGAACGCCGCCTCCCGCGGCACGCCCACCGGACGCTGGTGGCTCGTCGTGATGCTCACCAGCGGCATGACCCTCTGCTACGCGCAGCGCGGCACCCTCTCAATTGCCGCTCCCTTCATGATTCGCGAACTCGGGATCAACACCGAGACGATGGGACTGATGCTGTCCGCGTTCTCGTGGTGTTACTGCTTCATGCAGGTGCCCTCAGGATGGATCGTTGACCGCTTCGGTGTGCGCCGCGCGTATGCCTTCGGCTTCGGACTCTGGTCGATTGCCTGTGCGCTGACCGGTGCGTTTCGCAACATCGCCGCGATCATGGTGTTTCGGGTCACGATGGGCGTCGGCCAGTCAGTCGCGTTTCCGGCCAGCGCCCGCACGGTGGCGAACTGGTTCCCCGACACCGAACGGGGGCTGGTGAATTCGAGTTATCTGACTGGTGTCCGTTTGGGACAGGCACTGATCAATGCCGCCGGAGTTGGATTGATCACGCTGTACGGCTGGCGGATCTTCTTCGTGCTTAGCGGTCTCTTGCCTTTGTTATGGATCGCGCCCTGGACATCGATCCTGCGCCGCTGGGAAGTGACTGCCACGACCACCACGAACCGGCCCAACCGCTTTACGTTTGCCTCGAGCTTCGGTCTGCTTCGGCATCGCACGGTCCTTGGGACGTTCCTCGGGTTCTTTGCCTACGATTACGTGTGGTTCGTGTTTGTGTTCTGGTTGCCCGGCTATCTCCGTCTGGAACGGCACTTCACACCCGCGCAGATGGCGTTTCACTCGTCGGTGCCGTTTCTCGTGATGTCGGTGGTCATCGTGTTGTCGGGTATCGTCACCGATCGGCTGATTGCCGCCGGCTTTGGCGAACTGCGCGTACGCAAGACGTTCATCGCCATCGGCTTCGCCATTGCGATGGCGATTGTGCCTGCAGGCCTGGTCGAGGACAACGGGACTTCGGTGTGGCTTCTGGTGCTGTCGCTGTCGGGCATCGGTGTCGCGGCTCCGAATACCTGGAGTCTCACGCAGGCGTGCTGCACGAAGCGTGTTGTCGGTACCGTCTCGGGAATTCAGAACTTCGGCGGAAATGTTGGCGGCATCATCGCACCGTGGCTGACCGGCGCAATCGCCCATCGCACCGGCTCCTTTGTCCCCGCGTTTATCCTGTGCGGGTTTCTCCTGGTGGGTGGCACCCTCGCGTACTGGCTCCTGATGAACGAGAAAGTGGATTCTGACGAACCGGTCTGAACGCGTCACTTTGCAGCGGTCGTTTTGACCAGCTGCGACGCCGTCGCCTGCACTCTCCGTATTGCCTCTCCGATGTCCTCCATGTCCTGCCGTGGTCCCAGCAACATCGTTTGGACAAGCCAGACGGCTTCGGTGCAGAGCCGATCGTTCTGCGGACATTGGTTCCGTGCGCGCCATTGGTCGAGTCGTGCCTTCGAGTAGATCGTCTGGAAGCCCGGCGCGGAGAACGCATCTTCGAGAACCGGTTGTTTGTTGAGCGGCGTGTAGCCGGCCTGCGCCGGAATGCCTTCAGCGGCGAGCGCCTTCAGAAACGCAGCCCGAGGAAGGCCCGCGAACCGGGTCGCGTCGTAGCGGAACATATATAGATGATAGGCATTCCGCGTGCAGCCTTCGTACATGCGCGCCGGCGTAATGCCGGGAATCTGGCTGAGGAGCTTCGTCAGGTGGGCGGCGTTGGCGTCGCGTGTGCGCGCCTGATCCTGCAGCCGCGTCATTTGCGCGGTCAAGAGAGCCGCCTGGAATTCCGTCAGGCGTAGATTCGCTCCGACACTGCGATACGAGAAATCGTCGCCGGTGTTCTGGCGGCCGCGGCTGTTATTGTGGACCCGATAACAGTTCTCAATCAGCTCGTTGTCGTCGGTGAGGATCGCGCCCCCTTCGCCGGAGTTGAGATTCTTACTCGCCTGAAAACTGAAGCATCCGGCTTTGCCGTAGGTGCCAACCTTTCGGCCGCGCCACTCCGCCAGATGCGCCTGACACGCGTCTTCCACGACGGTGATCCCGCGCCGGCGGCCGACCTCGAGGATGGTGTCGAGATCGGCGGCAGAGCCGCCGAGATGTACGGGCAGGATCAATTTCGTCTGTCCGGTGATCGCGCGTTCCACCTTACGCGCGTCGATCTGAAACGTGTCGATGTCGGTATCGACAAAGACCGGCAGCGCCCGGAGCAACAAGACCGCGTTGATTGTCGCCACAAACGTGTAGGGCGGTACGATGACCTCGTCACCCGGACCAACACCGAGCGCGGCGAGTGACGCGATGAGCGCGCTGGTGCCGTTGGCGGTGGCGAGGCAGTGCCTGGCGCCGGTGAGCGCCGCGTACGCCGATTCGAAGGCGGCGACATTGTCGCCCCGATTCCATCTACCACTGCGGATCACGCGAACCAACGCGTCTTCTTCCCTGGCGTCGGCGATCGGCCACGACGGAAATGGCGTCCGTCGCACCGGTGTTCCGCCGAGAAGCGCCGGAGCATGGGACGCCCCGGCACCGGCGGCCGCCTGTGCGCTGCGGCGTACCGCCGTCGGCGGCGAACTCACGGCGCCAAACGCGCGTGCGGCGACGAGGGCTCCGATGAAGCCACGGCGACTCACGCCGGCATCGATTTCGTCTCGAGATCTCTCGCGCGTGTGGATACTCATCACCGCCCCCCGATCAATTGCTGAACCTTGCCGACGATCAACTCCTCGACCTGCTCGTTGAAAGGGCCGGGTCGGGCGTAGTAGATCATCGCGTCCCCACCCTCGTAGCCGCCTTCGCGCAACACGCGGAGCGAGGGTACATACCCAAAGACATCGTTGCTGTATCCGGCAACCCACATCCGCCGTCCTGGATACTCGCGCGCCAGCCGGAGCGCGTAGTCAACGACCACTTCGCCGCCAAGGGCAACCAGGGTGAAGCCGGCGAACTCCCACACCTGAATCGGATCCCGTTGCGCAGCAGGTAAGCGGCCGTCGCGCTCCATCAAGCGCTTCATCACGGCGGCGTGACGTTCCAGGTAGATCGGATCGATCTTGAGTTGACTGTGCCATCGCGCGCGAGCCGGCTCGTCGACAAAGGGCAGATCTACGGTTCCATAGGTGGCCCGAAAGGTGACTGCAACCGGCGATTGAGAATTCAGCGCGCGGTCGACGGCATCGGCGAGCGACGCGCCATGGGCGTTGACATGTTCCATCGTTCCGCGGGGCAGCGGATTCGCGTCAGCGCCACAGCCGGCGACAAACATGGCCGTTGTTTCCGGATGCCGAGCCTCTAATGCCGCCTGCGCGACGCCAGCGTAATCACCGTGAAACTGGACCACGGTCGGTGGAAGCGTCGTGTTATGACACGCGTAGCCGAAGATGATGGCTTTCAATCCACGGTTGGGGCTGTCGACACGAAGAACGTGAACCGTGTGGTCGACCGGGCCCACTGGAACGAATGCGGTACGCCGGTTCGCGGCAAAATCAGCCTCGCCTTGCGCGTACGACAGCTGCGCCGGCTCGAGTCGCGACACGGCTTGTCCGATGAGCGTCGCAAGCCTGTCCTCGAGTTGCGCTGTATACGTGCGGATATCAGCGAGCTGCGCGGCGGTCAATCCATACGCGACCGACAGCTGTTCATCAACGACAGGGCCGCAATGGGTGTGGCTCGCATTGAACAGAATATTCGGGCGTCGAAGGCCACGACGCCTTTGAACCAGCGCGGCGACACGATCGGTCATACCCGCCGTTACGCCGAGGAGATCTGCGGTGACCAGAACCGCGGTCGGCTGATTCCCGCACTTGAGCGCCAGCGCCTTTGCATGCAGTGGCAGGGCAACTCCTTGCGACGCCTGCGTACGGGCGGCGAAACCAGCCATCCAGAGCGAGCGATCGGGAGTTATGTCGATCGACGCCGATCCCGCGCGCCAGGCCTGGGGCGCGCGCGTCGATGCTCTCGGCGTAGCGCCAATTGCGGCGAGTGCGGTCAGGAAGTCGCGACGATGCATGGGCTCGAACCCGTGGTCGATTGGGTGAGTGTATCTCTCAAAGGGGCTCCGTGCTCCGTCTGCGGTTATCCTTTATTCTGATGCTGCCGTCACGTCTCTTGATCGTTCGTCAAGCCTTCCCTGATGCCAGGCTGCCGGATGTGCGCGAGGAAACCCGCCGTCAGATGGAGCAGAGCGGCTTTGCCGGGCAACTGAAACCGGGAGCCCGCGTCGCGATCGGGGTTGGCAGCCGCGGGATTGCGAACATCGCCGCAATCGTTCACAGCGTCGTCGAGTACTGGCGCAGCCGCGACATGGCCCCGTTCATCTTTCCAGCGATGGGAAGTCATGGTGCCGCCACGGCTGAGGGGCAGGCGGACGTGCTCGCCCGGTTCGGTATCACTGAGCAATCGATCGGCTGTCCCATCGTCAGTCGTCTCGACGTGGTCTCGCTCGGCAAGACCGGTGACGGCGTTGAAGTCTTCATGGATGCTGCCGCGCATGCGGCCGACGCGGTGATGATCGTCGCGCGCGTCAAATGGCATACCACGTTCAGCGGCCGGCTCGAAAGCGGGCTGATGAAGATGATGGCGATCGGCCTCGGAAAGTTCGCGGGTGCGCAGAAGTACCACACGCATGCGAAGCGGTTGGGTCTCGAGCACGTGATTCGTACGGCCGGCCGGCATGTTCTCGCCTCTGGAAAGATGATCGGTGGGATTGCCGTCGTCGAAGATGCCTACCACAACACGGCAAAGATCGAGGCGGTGCCGGCTGGCTGTACCGAACAGCGTGATGAAGAGAATCTGGCGCTCGCGAAGTCGTGGATGCCGAAGCTGCCGTGCGATCTCGACGTTCTCATCGTTGACCGCATGGGGAAGAACATCAGTGGAACCGGAATGGACGCGAAGGTCGTCAACCGCGGGGAGGCGTGTGAATACAACCCGTGGCCGGGGGTGCCATCGATTCAGCGCCTCTTCGTCCGTGATCTCGAACCGGAGACGCACGGCAATGCGATGGGAATCGGCATGGCCGATGTCACGACCGACCGCCTGGTTCGTCAAATCGATTGGAAGGCGACGCGGGTGAACGCGTTGAGTTCAGGACTGCCGGCGCGCATTCGCGTTCCACTCCATTTCCCGAGCGATCGCGAATGCCTGCAGTGGGTAGCGGCGACGGCCGGCAAGATGAATGCTGAAGAGGTTACCTACGGCTGGATTCGGAACACGCTCGCGCTCGATCGCGTGGTGATCAGCAGCAACTTGCGCGCGAACGTTGCGTCGCAATCACACGTCGAAATCGAACAAGAGATTGACGCTGAATGGGACGATCGAGGGAATCTCGTCAGTCCGTTTTATCAAAGCCGGGTGGGAATACCCGCACCACGCATTTGACGCCCGGGTCGGGCGATCGTATTTTTCATGCCCGGCGGCTGAAAGTCTTCCGATCTAGTACCTTTAGCCGTATCCCCCATGGACACCTTCGAGGATCTCTACCGCCACGTGATCGGTCGAAAGCGCGTGCGCATTTTGATCGCGACAGGCTGATTCCAGGATTCTATCGATCGTGGTTTGCCGGCGCCTCGAAGGCGCGCAGCCTGCGCGCAGCGCAGCTCCGGTTCCTCCGCGAGCTTCGCGGCGGCACCGTTCGTCTACCCTCACCGGCGGGGGTCATCGTGCTGCCCGAGGATCCGTTGTTCTGGGCGGGGTTCGTGTTGATCGGGGAGCCGGAGTAGGACTGGACGACGCCAGCGCGGTTACGACATCTGTTCGACGTAGGTCTCGACTGTTCGCGGCGCGACGTCAAAGCGGTCGGCTGACTTTCTCCAGTCCGGGAATGGCCGCGCCTCGGTTGCAGAGTACAGGCCAAGCGTAATCAAGCGTGCCGTCACTTCATTGAACGGCCGAATGATTGGCGCGAGCAATCGCATCGCGACAACCGGCATGTGTCGGCGCTTGCCCGAGGACTTCAAACGACGTTCGACGAGAGTCGCCAGATGGTTCTGCGACACGTTCGATGGCCCGCCCGCGTCGACCGCTTCGTTGACGACCTCTGGCCGGCCAAGAATTTTCACCGCAAACTCCGCGACGTCATCGACCGCAATATAGTTGGCCACCGCGTTGCCGTCGCCGAAGATCGTGCCGACCCCCTTCTCACGAATGTCCTTGGCCAGGAGCTGATCGATCCAGATGTCCATGAACGCGGTCGGCCGAAGCATGACGTGCGGGACACCGCTGCGCCGAATCGCGTCCTCGATATACCACTTGATCCGGAAGATATCCACCGGCGCGTCCTGTGCCACGCCGCGGTACGAGACGTAAATCAGGCGCCGGACGCGCGTATTTCGCGCAGCGGCACAGAGATTCTGATACGCGGGTAGATCGATGCGCGACGGGCTCGTCGTACCGGTCCCCATATTGTTGTTGGCGGTGGCGACGATTTGATCGATCCCACGACACGCCTCGGTCAGCTTCGGCACGTCGCGAAGATCGACCGCGGCCACCTCGGCGTGCGGCGCAAATGGCGCCAGCTTCTCAGCGTTGCGAGCGAGCGCGCGAACCTTCGTACCCGACGCAATCAGTTTGCGCGTGATCACACTGCCAAGTTGACCGGTGGCGCCGACGACGAGGACGCGCGATTCAGTCATGCTGTCGTTCCGGTTGCAGGACGGTTATCAAAGTCGGTCGACGCAGGGTCGATGTCATTTGGTGATTTGCGCATCGGCAGGCATCGCCTGCCTCAAGACGTCGAACCAGTTGACGATGACGTGGGGGACCGGCGCCTGCTGCGGGAGCCCTTTGAGGATCAGGAATCGCCCGTCGCGCCCAACGTCGAACTCCACCAGCACGTTATTGCCGGAGTCCGGTACGTCGGTGAGAACCTGCGGCCGGGCGCCGCCGAGGGTAGTCCCGGCACCGACTTTCAGAACGTACATATGCGAACGATTCGAGCCAAGGCCGCGGTAATACAGTTCGGTGCTGTCGCGAGACCATCGAGGCGCACTCGTCGGGCCGTTCGACACTTGCCAGCGTGCGCTTGCTACGTTCGGATACGGGCTCATGTAGATTTCGGGAAGTCCCGACTCTACCGTGCGATAGGCCAGCCAGCGTCCATCGGGAGATAGCCGAGCCGTGCGGCCGCTCGGGACGACCATCTGAGACGCGCCCGTCGTCAGGTCCAGCTGCTTGATTCCGTCGGCGTCTGTTCCAGTGACCGCATAGAGAATGCTTGCCTCGGATAGCACTGCGGCCGGGTGCTCTCCGCCGCTCGCGTAAACCTGTTTCAGCGACCCGCTTGTGAGCTGCGTCGGCGCGTCGGCGCCGTCCGATCGCTGTCGAACGAGACGACCCAGCGCGCCAAGTTGCGGACGTGAAACAAAAAACAGGTTCGTGCCGTCCGCCGTCCAAATCGGCGCTTCGCTGACACTCGAGTCGCGAGTAATCGGGGTAAGCGTGCGTCGAGCGAAGTCCCAGACGACGAGGCTTTGCCGTCCCGGTGACGTTGACGATTCAAGCGCGACGCGAGTGCCATCCGGTGACAGCGCGGGGCCGCTGTAAGGACCGCGCGGAAGATCGGTTGCAGTGATCCGTCCCGTACGATCGACCCAGACAAGATCGGCTTGCGGCCGACTCCCCGAGTCCGGCATGTAGGCGATCGTGCCGGTCGAGGACACACCGTAGTGTCCGGCGCCGCCGTTGTTAAAGAGCACGCCGGACATCACTGGCGTGGAAGCGGTCGTGACTTCGAGGCGCGATGCATCGAACCGTGCGGCCATGAGTACGCCGGTTCGGAGATACAAGAGGTGACCCGTCGGCACGTAAATCGGGGCGTGTCCGGTGCGATCGAGGAGAACGCGCCATTTCTTCGTTGTCACATCGACAACGGCAACCCGAGCCTCCTCCAGCGAGCCTTTGAACACGGTGAAGAGCACTCCGCGCCGCCCCGGAACGATCGCTGGAAACCGGTGAGCGACTTCACCGGCGGATTTATCGACAGACGTGATCGGCTCCCTCGTACCGCCCGATTCCGAGATCCGGGAGATTCCCGATCCTCCTCCGGAATAGATGAAGCCGTCATCAGACCACGCCACTCCTCGGTCGTTGACGTCAACGGTTCCGATCTCGAATGGCGTTCCCCCGGCCACCGGCGCTCGCCACAGTTTTCCATTCGCCATGAATCCGACCTGCGTGCTGTCGGGTGAGAAGAACGGCCCATACGGCAAATCGATCGACGAGACGACTCGCATCTCGCCGCTTCGAAGATCCTGAACGCAAATCTGCGGCCCCGTGGTGCCGCTGATAGCGACATAAGCGACCCGCGTGCCGTCGGGCGAGATGGCAAGACCCGGCCCGCTTGGCCCGGCCCATGTCAGCCCCTCGGGCCAATCGATCGCAAACCGCAACGCCGGCAGTGGCGACGGTGTCGGCCATACGCTCCACGCGGCAAGCGCCGAGACCATCGCGCCTCCGACAACGCCTGCGGCGAGCATCCACCACCCGCGCGGTGTTCGTGGCACAGCGGCAACTTGCGGAACCGCCTCACGCGATGGTGCGACATCGGAGGCATCTCGAATCTCGAGTCTCGCGACGCCGATGTCCGACAACCGATCCCTTGGCTCTTTCGTCAGACAGCGGCGCAGCAGTCGCTGTACAGATGCTGGCGTATCCGCCGGGAGCGCTGTCCAATCTGGCTCGCCTCGCACAACCGCCGCGAGGATCTCGGTAATGTTGTCACCGGGAAACGCCATCGTTCCCGTGAGCATCTCGAAGAGCACGCAGCCAAAAGCCCAGACGTCGGCGCGCTTGTCGACTGCTTTTCCTTTCGCTTGCTCAGGCGCCATGTAGGCGGCCGTGCCGAGGATGATTCCTTGTTGTGAAAGACCCGACCGTAACGTGGGGCCGAGAACGGTCGGCGAATTCGAATCGCTGGACGCAGGGTCACTGGCGGGGTCCAACGCTTTCGCGAGACCAAAGTCGAGCACCTTGACGACACCATCGGCGCGGACCTTGATATTGGCGGGCTTGAGATCGCGATGGACGATGCCGCGATTGTGCGCCGCCTCGAGTGCCTCAACGATCTGCTTCGCGATTGGCAACGCGTCATCGAGCGGAAGCGGCCCCTGCGTCAGGCGCTCCGCCAGATCCTGTCCGTCGACGAGCTCCATGACGAGCCCGCTGCCTTCGAGGCCATACACATGTGCGATGTTTGGATGGTTCAGCGCGGCGAGGGTCTGGGCTTCGCGCGAAAACCGCCCCATGCGTTCGGGGTCCCCGGCGAAAAGATCGGGAACGATCTTGATCGCGACGGCGCGGTTCAAAACCGTGTCGCGAGCTCGGTAGACCTCGCCCATCCCTCCTGCGCCAAGCGGCGTCTCGATGGAGTACGGACCGAAGCGCGAGCCTGGCGCCAACGGCATGGCCCGGGATTATAGCGTTCGCGCAATGAATCGTGACGTCCTCTTGCGGTGCCGACCGATCCGAGTCTGCCCGACGGGAGCGGGTGAGTTAGCATTGCTGTACCGCTCATGACCACCGAAGATTCGAAACGGCTTCAGCACTTTGCGCAGAGCGACGCCGTCACGCAGGCTTTCAGCCAGGAAGGAACCGAAGGCAAGATCATCGGTCCCTATATCGTCCGGCAGGAGCTGGGTCGCGGCGGTATGGGTGTGGTCTACCTTGCCGACGATACGCGATTGTCGCGCCGTGTCGCGCTGAAGGCGATCGCTCCGGAACTCGGGCGTGATTCGGGACGTCGGGAGCGTTTGCGTCACGAAGCGCGCGCGGCCGCTGCAATCTCCCACCCGGGTATTGCAACTGTCTATGCATTAGAAGAGATCGGAGACTCGCTGTATCTCGCGTACGAATACGTGCCCGGCGAGCCACTGCGTGCGCTGCTTGCTTCGGGCCCTCTTTCAGTCGCGCAGGTCGTGACCGTGGGCGCTCAACTGGCACGAGCGCTGGCAGCCGCTCACATGGGTGGTGTGATTCACCGCGATATCAAGCCAGAGAACATCATGAGAACGCCGAGTGGCGTCATCAAGATCCTGGACTTCGGGCTGGCACGGATGGAGAGCGCGGCCAGCCCAGGAATCACTCAGGCGGGCCTGGTTGTCGGCACGCCGGCATACATGGCGCCGGAGCAGGTGCTTGGACAAAACGTCGACTTCCGGACCGACCTATTCGCGTTCGGCCTGGTGATCTACGAGCTGGCCTCGGGTGCGAACCCGTTTGCCGCCAACACAGTCACCGAGACCTTCGCGCGGATCGTGGAAGTTGAGCCGCCTCCGCTATCGAAAATTCAGCCACAGAGTCTCCCAGAACTCGATCGCATCGTCTCGACCTGTCTGCGCAAGGATCCTGCGGAGCGCTATCAGTCCACCCAGGATCTCGTGGTCGACTTCGAACAGCTCGAGTTGGAAGTGGCGCGACTTCGGCTGCGTTCTTCGGATCAGCGCCAGCCTCAGGCGACGGCGATCGTTCGCGGATCACGCACCGCCTGGTGGCGGACGCATCAGTTGACGATTGTTGCTTTGTATGTGGTGGCAGCGACGCTTGGTTGGTACGTCAAGGAATGGATCAAGGTACCGACGACCGAATCGCTCTTTATCGGTCTTGGTGCCTGTGCCGCTGTTGGCGGCGTTCTGCGCGCGCACCTGCTGTTCACCGAATACTTCAATCGGCTGAATCTCAGGGCCGAGCGTGAGCGCACGTCTCGCGCGCTGCTGGTGTCGGATCTTGTCATGGCTTCCGCTCTTATCGTCGATGCGGCGATTGTGCGCGTATGGCCATTGACTTCGATGTTGACGATGGCGTTTGGAATAGGGATCGTCCTGGCCGCGCTCGTGCTCGAGCCTGCCACAACCAAGGCGACCCTGGGAGATGTTTGACGCGCCGCAAGTGTTTTGCGGGTGGTGTCGAGCGTGAAAACCAGCGATTCGCGCGGAATGCTCGACACGAACGGACCGACGAGCCATCCGAAGAGCGCAGGGATGCTTCGAGTGAGCGATATCGCCTCGCACTGGATGTACGTGCCGCCGTCCCGTTCCAGAAATCTCCAATACGTGTAAAGCCGCCAGAGATATCCACCGTCCTGTCCGGGAGGCAGCTGGTGTTCTTTTGGAGTATCCGGATCTGCCACTTCCGCGACCCGAAGGCTGTAGATACGGCTCTGCGCCCGATCTGGGCCAGGATAGGTGAACTTCGCCTCATTCTCCGTATCGACAACGACCGTGATGACTTTTTTCATGTAGAAGCGGAGGTCGACACGGAACGTCTCACCAGTTCGCGAGACGAGTTTCGAACGCGCAATCGCTGGCCGGAAAATCTCGGCGTGACGGTTGTAGTCCTGTAGGAGATCGACAGCTTGCCGCAGCGTCGTGCCCGGAACGAACACGGCTCCGAGCCAGTGGTGAATCAGTCCGCCGGGAACATCGATTGTTTTTCCCGCTTCGCGCGCCGACAGCCGCTCAATGTACACCTCCCCCCTTTTCACTTCGGCGAGTCTTGCGCGCCGGTCCGTTTCCGACAGCGCGTCGATTCGCAGAAATGGTTCCGGAGGCATTTGCGCCTCGGCCGCGCGCACATATCTGTCGAAGGCGGCAACGGTGCGCGGCTGCAGGTCGGCTGCGGCCAACTGCGCCGTCAGCAGCCCGAGGAGAGCGAGGCTGATCAACGATCTTCTCAGCGTCATTTGGTGCGCGATCCGGTGAAGTGAAAGGCGCCCTCGTAAATGACCGGTGCGGTCCCCGTGAATATCGCGCCCGCCGAGCGCCGGTTCAATTCCTGAATCGGCATCGCCGGGTTCGGAACGAACCCGACTCGCTCGAGCTCGTTGACGAGTTGCTCCTCGGTCAGGAAGCATTGCGGCTGCTGCGCGAACTGCGTGAACACGAAGGGCTCGCCGGCCACCGGATCGGCGTCACCCGGCAGTGTGTGCCTCGAGAATGTGAACACGAAGAGGTCGGCGCCGGCAGTCGCGACGCGCGCGGCTTCGGCCACCGCGCGCCGGAACTCCGCTGACGAGCGCGCGAGATTCCAGATGCCATGCGCCACGATCAGATCGAACGTGTGGTCGCTCGCGGGAATGGCATCCATCGCCGCGCGAATCAGCCGTACGCGTGCTGCCACGCCGTCGGCTTGTACGCGCCCGGCGGCGGCGATCAACATCGGCCACGATAGATCCGTGCCGACGACCTGCCAGCCGACCTGTGCCAGCGGCACGGCGTTTCGCGCGGCGCCGCAGCCGATGTCGAGTGCGACGCCGGTGGGGCGTTGCCGCAGCCGGTCTTCGGCGAAACGCAGCAGACGCTGGTTCGCCGGTGACTGCGCAAAACCAGCGACGGTATCCGGCGTGCTCCAGCGGTCCGCTTTGTGCGCCATGTCCCGTCCACGATACGCTAGTTACCGTCACGCGAAGGAGTGTATTCATGACTCGGAAACGACTCGCCCTTCTCGCCGTCGCGGCGTTTGTTGTCTTCGTTCTGGCGGGGGCGACGCGCGCGCAAGACGATGCGTTGGATCCGGTGAAGGTCGCGTCGAACACGCACAAGATTGCGCTCGAGAACGCGTTCGTGCGAATCCTCGACGTGCATGTCCCGCCCGGATCGATCGAGCCGCGCCATCGGCATCCGCACGGCTTGAGCGTCTACTTCACCGACTGGGACGTCGAAGTCACCGTCGACGGCAAACCGCCGCAGTTGAATCGCCGGACCGCCGGTACGTTCGCGTGGAGCGATGCGGTCATTCACACAATTCGCAATGTCGGGAAGACAGAAGGGCATGTGCTGAGAATCGAGTTGAAGCAGTAGGTATTTTCTCTGGTATCGGTATTGCTGCGGACGCCGGCCGGAGGGTGCGATGTTTCCAATCGGAGATGATGACCAGGGATCAGGACGCGGGCCGGCAATCGTCACGATCGCGTTGATCGTACTGAACGTTCTCGTCTTCATGCTCGAGCTGGGTCAAGGCTCGGAAGCGTCTCTTCAGTCTTTTATTACGGCATGGGGCGTCGTGCCTCGTGAGTATAGTGTTGGACGCGATCTGCCACCGCTCATTCCATTTCCTTTCTGGGCGACACTCATCACATCGATGTTCCTCCATGGTGGCTGGATGCACCTCGGCGGCAACATGCTCTATCTCTGGATCTTTGGCGACAACATCGAACGAGCGATGGGCAGCGTGCGGTATTTGATCTTCTACCTGATTTGCGGCATCGCTGCGGGGTTCGCCCACATCATGTTCGCCGGCGGATCAGCAGTCCCGAGCGTTGGCGCGTCCGGTGCGATCAGCGGCGTGCTTGGCGGCTACCTGCTGCTGTTTCCGCACAACCGCGTTCGCGTGCTGTCGCGTGCCGGCGTCACCTCCGTGCCGGCGATCGTGGTACTCGGTTTCTGGATCGTGATTCAGTTGATCAGTCAGGTTGGATCGATTGGACGCACGAGCGAGGGTGGCGGTGTCGCCTACATGGCGCACATTGGCGGCTTCGTCGCCGGTCTCGTGCTGGTGAAGCTCTTCGCTGCGCGGCCGGCCGCAGCGCTGGCTCGCTAATCACCCAACAACGAGGTATTCGTCACGCAACGACGGTCGTTTCAACAAGCGGTGACGCCTCTACTGCGAGCGAAGTTCAACTTTCAGCTCGAACGGTACCGGCTTGTAGTATGAGTTCAACCGCACTTCATACTGACGGCCACGCTCGACCAGCGCGAACGCATCGATCGTTTGGTTGATCCCCGGCCAATAGCCGCCGGCGAACTGAAGGTCTAGCCCGCTCGGCCCGTTCCATTCGAGGTGCAGCTGTACCGTTCCGCTCTCGGTCGGAGTGTACAGAATCCGGTGACACGGGGCATTCGCGTCCCATCCTGTGGGATCGCACGGCGGCCCGTCGACGATGCCGCGATATACTTCGCCGCTGATCAATCGTCCCAGCCGATCCAGTTTCAGATCCAACACACTGTTCGACGACAGCGTGATCGGTGTCGAGATCTCGCGATAACCGTTCTTCGAGACCCGCAGCGTCAGTTCTCCGGCGAGCCGCTCGAAACGATACGTGCCGTCCGAGCCGGATGTCGTCGTCTGAGGACTAATCGCCACACCGGAAACCTGCACTGTGGCGCCCGCGATCGGGGTCTCGTCAGCTTCTCGCAGTGTGCCGGTCAGCACGAACGTGGTCGCAATGGGCGAGGGTGATGTCGAACTTCCCGCTCCATGGCACGCCGTCAGTGCCGTCAGCAGCCCAAGGAAAATGACCATACGCTTCATAAGGCCTCACATGAGTTCTCCGGTCGCGGTGCATTCGCGGACCGGATCGAGTGCGAGACTCATGGTGCCTGGCAGCGTGAGCGAAATCTTTGGCGGACCTTGGGAGTTCAGTGGGATTTCCGTCGACCGCCCGTATACTGGCCCCTGGGGTTGGCCAGTGGTTAATGTTCTCGCGTTCTTATGAACGTTTCCTGTTGGATCCTTGCCCTCGCGTTGACCCGGATCCTGTCGCAGGGTCCACTGCCAGGACTGCCACAGGCCGCGCCACGTTCGGCCCTCATCGTCGGCCAGGTCATCGACGCTGGAACGGGAACTCCGGTCAGTGGCGCGCTGGTCGAAGTCAGAATGCAGGCGACGGTATCCGCCCCGCCGACTCCGTTTGCGCGACCGGCACCGCCAACGCTGACTCAAACTCCGAGAGTCCTGACTGGTTCTGACGGCCGTTTCGTGTTCCGCCGACTCCCCAAGGGGAATTTCATGGTGACGGCAATCAAGCCGGGGTACTTGAACGGTGCTTACGGCCGCCGCCGTCCGGGCGGCGATTCGCAAACGCTGGTGCTCTTCGATGGTCAAAAGGTTGGCGGCCTTCGCATCTACCTGTGGCGGCATTCGGCGATCACGGGAGTAGTCGTCGATGAGGCCGGTGAGCCTGTCGTCGGCATTCAGATGCGTGCGTTCATGCGGCGAACGGTGTCGGGACAACGTCGATTCTCGGTCGCAGGCAGCATCGGGTGGACCGACGACCGGGGTGTGTATCGAATCCACGGGCTTCTGCCCGGCGACTATCTCGTCGCGACAGTCTCGACCAAGGTTTCCGTTGCTGCATCAATGGGTGATGACGTCCGCCGCACCGGCGTGACGCCGGCTTCGATTGCAGAAATCGGCGCGTCGACGACTGCCGGGCGCGGTACTGCGATGCAACTCGGCGGCGCCCTGCTGACGCTTGCGGGGTCGGCGGTAGGACCGCCGCCGACGTTTGACGGTCATGTGTTCGTGTATCCGACAACCTTTCACCCGAATTCACCGAGCCCGCTTCGGGCACAACTGGTGACAATCGGTTCAGGTGAAGAGCGCAGCGGCATCGATCTTCAGATCGCGCCCGTGGCGACCAGACGAGTGTCGGGGGTCATCTCGAGTCCGGACTCCCCCGCGGGGGCCTTGCCAGTTCGGATCATGGCGGAGGAAGGTGTCGACACGCCACTCGAGCAGGAGATCGCGACGACGTTGACGGATCGGTCGGGTGGGTTCGTGTTTCCGGCAGTACCGGTTGGGCTGTATTCGATTCGCGTCGTAAGAAGTGCACGGCTTCCGGGTGCGCTCGCAGGCACGTCAACGATCGTTCACACCGGTGGAGGAACGATCTCGTCCGCTGACCTGATGGGCGCGCAGTCCTTCATGGACTCGTCGAGCGTTCGATGGGCCAGCTTTCCGCTCGCGGTCGGACGTGACGACATCTCGAATCTCTCAATTCCACTTCGATTCGGTCTGACCATCAATGGCCGTTCGGAATCTGTTGGTCCGCGCGACAAGCCTGGTCCTGGCCTGACGCAAGTGCCAGTGGTGCTCGATTCGATGGCCGCGACATCACCCGTCGCGCCGGTCCCCGGGCGGTTTTACGGTTACGGACAGTTCAGCGCTTCCGGGCTTGTTCCCGGTAAGTACGTCATTCGCGTCGGTTCTCCACCACGAGGCTGGTTTCTCCAATCGATCACCTACAACGGCCGCGATGTCTCGAGCACGCCGCTGGTCGTCGACACCGCGGATGCCACCGGGATCACGTTCACGTTCACCGATCGTCCAACAGAAGTCGTTGGCAGTGTTCGTAACAGCGCCGGCACGAGCGACCCAGGTGCCAGCGTCATCGTGTTCCCTTCCGACAGCCAGACCTGGTCGAGCATGTGGCTGAGTGCGGAGCGCTTCCGCAGCGTCCGCGTTGAAGCCACCGGTGCGTTCAAAGTGTCGCCGCTGCCCGCCGGCAGTTACTTCATCGTCGCCGTACCTGACGAGGCCACCGCCGATTGGCAGGATCCCGCATTTCTCGATGCGTTGAGCCGGGGTGCGACATCCGTGACGATCGCTGAAGGCGAGTCGAGGACGCTGGATCTTCGCGTTCGCGAGTTGAGGTAGACATGCGGCCGCTTACGCTGTGCCTCGCGCTATCGCTCGGGTGGAGTGCGCCAGCGATCGGACAGCAACCGGCGCGCGAGGCTCGCCGGCCGGGCGTCGCGACCGGATCCGTTTCGG
>DATJKH010000122.1:0-26201 GCA_035491715.1 Vicinamibacterales bacterium
TGTCGCGTCCGACGGCGATCGCGCCAGTGGTCGCCGATGGCCGTGGCGGTGGCGGATTCGGCCGTGGAGGGCGATCGGGCGGCGGCGTTGGTGAGCCCGGCAAGGGCGCCGTCACTCTGGCAACAGCTGGGCAGCAGCGTGGTGGCGGTCCCGGGGGGCCCGTTGGACCCGGCGGTCGTGCGGGCGCACCCGGAGCAGCGCCCGGATCGGCCGCAGCAGCTGCAGGCAATACGCCGGGTGGTCTTCCTCCCGGCGCTCGCGGCGCGGGCGGCGGTGGCGGATTTGGTGGCGGACCGTTTGTGCCCGGCAACGACGCGGCCTACGTCGTCGGCAGTGACGGATTCTTGCACGCCTTGAATGTGCAGAACGGCGTCGACCTCATGCCGCCAACGTTGTTCGTTCCGGCAAACACGCGCGCTGCAGGGCTGCTCATCGCAAACCTGCCGGATAACGGTGGCGCTGTCGCCTACGCCGCCACAACCAACGGATGCGGCAGCCAGCCCGACGGTGTGTGGGCGATGGAACTCGGTTCGGAGAAGAAGGATGTCGTTGCGTTTCAACCGAAGGGGGCCAACATCGCCGGCAGCGCCGGTTTCACGCTTGGCCGTGACGGTACCGTCTACCTCACCACGACCCGTGGTTCATCTCCGATGTCGAGTCAGCTCATCGCACTCGAAGCCAAGACACTGAAACAGAAAGCAGCCGCCCCTGTCGCGAGTGCCGACTTCAGTTCGTCGCCGCTGGTGTTTGCACTGAAGGACAAGGAGATCGTTGCCGCGACAGCGAGCGGCAAGTTGTACCTGTTCGATAGCGCGGCACTTGCGAACGGTCCGATCGCGAGCGTCGCTGTCGCCGGCACCGACAAATTCGATCCGGGCGCGCTTGCGAGTTGGGAAGATGCGCAGAACACGCGCTGGATCGCGGTGCCGTCCGCGCGGGGAGTCGTGACGTTCAAAGTTGCCGACGAGGGTGGCAAGTTGGCGTTGCAGCCCGCCTGGACGTCGCGCGACATCGCGTCACCATTGCATCCGCTCGTGGTGAACGGCGTGCTGTTCGTCGCATCGAGCGGCACGAAGGCAGTGCCTGCGGTGCTCTACGCCGTCGATGCGTCGAACGGCAAAGATTTGTGGAACAGCATGCGCACCATCACCACGTCGGTGCGTGGCGGGTTGTCGGCGGGCCAGGGCAACGTCTACGTGCCGGGCGCTGACAGCACGCTTTATGCGTTCGGGTTTGCGATAGAGAAGTGAAAGGGACAAGGGAAAAGGGAGGGGTCACATTTCCCTTGTCCCTTTTCCCTTGTCCTTTTATTTGCGAAGCTCCGACGTCGTCTGCTGTGCCAGCGAGCCAGCAAGCTCCACTAGCCTGACAAACTCCGCCCGATACCCATCGCGATCCGCCCCCCGGAATCGACGCGCGAGAGACGCGGCTTCCGCATGCGTCGCCGAGCCGCGGTACTCCGATTGGCGGAGCAGCATTCCGAACTCCGCAACCGCGGCGGCGAAACCAACGTTCTCCGACAGTTCGGACGTGCGGTTCTTGACCGGCACAGTGATCAACCGGCTCTCGTCGCCGTCCGGTGCCTTGTAGCGCAGCTTCACAGTCATCAGCTCATCGCGTGCGGCAGTCGATGCCATCGCCGGGCCGGATGGCCGCTGGTATTTGAGCGCATCGACACTCGGGGCGTCGACCTCGCCGCCAGGCGGTACGATTTCGTAGAGAGCCGTTACCGTGTGGCCGGCGCCAATCTCTCCGGCATCCTTCTTGTCATCGTTGAAGTCCTCATGGCGCAGCAAACGGTTCTCGTAGCCAATCAAGCGGTACGCCGCGACGTTTGCCGGATTGAACTCCACTTGAATCTTGACGTCCTTCGCGACGGTGACGAGCGTGGCTCCAGCCTCGCGAACCAGCACTTTGCGTGCTTCGTGCAGTGAATCGAGATACGCGTAGTTCCCGTTTCCCCGATCCGCAAGCTTCTCCATCGTCGAGTCTTTGAGATTGTCGTCGCCAACGCCGAGCACGGACAGGAAGATCCCGGTGGCGCGCTTCTCTTCGATCAGTCGGGTGAGGTCGCCCTGATTCGTGATCCCCACGTTGAAGTCGCCATCGGTGGCGAGGATCACGCGGTTGATGCCGCCTTTGACGAACTGGTCCTGCGCGACCTTGTACGCGAGCGTAATTCCGGCTGCACCGTTGGTCGAACCGCCCGCCTCGAGTCGGGCGATGGCCTGATGAATTTTCTCTTTCTCCGCTCCGCCGGTCGACGGGAGGACCAGTCCGCTGGCGCCGGCATAGACCACGATCGCTATGCGATCGCGTTCATCCAGGGTGTCGACGAGCATGCGCATCGCCGTGCGGATGAGGGGCAGTCGATTGGGCGGCATCATCGATCCCGAGACGTCGAGAAGAAACACAAGATTCCGCGCTGGCACCTTGTCGGCGTCGAGCGGTCGCGCCTGTAAGCCAACCAGCGCAAGACGATGCCTGGAATTCCACGGGCATGCGGCGATTTCCGTATGGATGGAGAACGGGACGTCGTGGCCGGCGCGCGGATAGTCGAAGCGGAAGTAGTTGATCAACTCTTCGATCCGAACCGCGTCCTTCGGTGGCAATGAACCGCCGTTAAGGAATCGGCGGACATTCGCGTACGACGCGGTGTCGACATCGATCGAAAAGGTCGACAACGGATCCTGCGCCACCCGCCGGAACGGATTGTCGTCGATGCGATCGTAGGCCGCGGTATTGAAGTCCCCGGTCGGATACCGGCGGAACTGTTCGCGGCCGGGAGCGAGAATCGGCATCGGCGCCTGGGGCGGCGTGAAATTGATGGGAGGACCAGTCGCAGCTGATTGCGTCTGCAGTTTCGAAGATTCGGCCTCGACATTGACTGTTTCCGTCAACCCACCCAGTTCCAGCGTGATATCGAGACGCGTGGTTTTCCCATCGTTCACTTTGATGCGCGTCGTGAACTGTTTGAAACCGGCAAGGGTCGCCTTGACGTTGTAGTCGGCGACCGGCACTCGTTCGAACGAGAATGCGCCGGTTGCGTCGGAGATGCGCGTGAGCGGCGCACTCCCTCGTGAGGTGATTTGAATCGTCGCGCCGGGAACCGGCGCGCCGGCGGAGTCTTTAACAGTGCCAGTGACCGTGCCGACCGACTGTCCAGTGGACGACACGCCAAGTGCGAGAACCGAAAGTACAACCGCAAACGCGAGAGAACGCATACCTGGCCTCCTCACTCTTAGAACGGAGATGCCCGGATTTCTTGCATCCGCCTACGCGCGGCGGGTGCGCGCGAGCCTCGTCAGCGGCCGTGGCGAAAGCCATGCCACGACGCGAGTCTTGAGTTTCCGTTAGATAGACAGCAAGGGCCGTGATTTGGTCTGGCCGCTCTTCAATCGTCGGGATCCGTCATCCGGGATCCGGGATCCTGACTACACCGTCACTTGCATCAGATGATCGTTCGGGTAGATGTGATCGACGTTTTCCGGCGTGACGAGCTGATGCTTGACGAAGACGGCTGGCGGAACCGACCGGCGATGAAGGATATCCAGGGCCACGGCGACGATGTCGGCGCCGTACTTTTCGGGGAAGTAGGCGACCGATCCGATCAGGCGCGTGCCTGGTGTGCGAAGCTCGGCGCGGCCTTCCGGGGACGCGTTCTGACCCATGATCGCGCAGCTCTCGCTGCGCCCGGCTTCCTGCAACGCGCGCAATGCACCGAGCGCGCTTGGGTCATTGATCGCGCCAATCAGAAAGCGCTTCGCACGGGTCGTCCGCAGATGTCGCCGCATGGCTTCGAAGCTCTCGCCCAGCTTGCCGTCCCCTTCGAGATACGTGACCTGGCAGTTCTCGAGCGCCGGGCAGGTTTCCTTCATGCCGACGAGCATGCCGGTCAGCCGCATCTTGGGAAGGCTCCCCGCGCGTTCGAGCGCGAGCAGGACGATCTCATTCACTTCGGAATGCCAGTGCTGCTTGGCCCAGCGGCCGAGATGCCGGCCGCCGATCAGTCCGGCTTCATAATTGTTGGCGCCGAAGTAAGTCGCGCCCGGGTGCGGCACTTCGATGGCGATGAGCGGAATGCCTGCTTCCCGATATTTCGCGGCCACAATCGGTGCCACGTGCTCGTCGGTCTGGAATTCGATGACGAGATCGACTTTCTCCCGCACCAGGACGTCAGCGTTCCGCTGCGCAATTTTCGGGTTATAGCGATTGTCGACCGAAATGAGCTCGATGCCGTTGGCCGCCGCCGCCCGCTGCAGGCCGTTCGAGATCTCTTTCGAGAACTGATAGTCGGTCCCTTGCGCGGCGTAGCCGAGGCGATAGGGCCGCTGCTTGAATGGACGAAGGTGAGATCGATAGAGGTTCTCGCCGACCTTTTCGACCATCCCGCAGCGTTCGAGCGTGTAGAGCAGCCGGAACGCCATGCTCTTGGGCAGCCCGCTGCGCGCCGCGACTTCGCGGAGCGGCAGCGCTTCACCCGACGACCGGAAGGCAGACAGCAACTGTGCCGAGTGGACGACTGACTTAACGAGATAAGGGTCTCTCGACGAATTCTTGTCGGAGCTCATGACTGTTCTGTCCGGTTGAGACCGAGGGTTGCGGCTAGCGAGGGTCGCGCTGGGCGACCGGTCCAGGGCGACGATTATGTCACGGCGTTTCGCGTTGCGCAATGCCATAGGCGTCATGGTCATGGAGGCAAGTGACCAAACATGGGCATACTCAACCGTAATTTGACAGTTTTTCGTGAACTTTAGCGGTTTCGCGTTCTGAAGTGCGCAACGGCACACAAGGCCATTCCGCCTCGAGGCTGTGGTAGCATCCAGCCCGCTCACTCAACTCGTGGCCGCTCTGCTCCTCGACGCTCGCAATATCAGCAAGTCCTTTGCTGGACTTCGCGCCCTCGATCGCGTGTCGTTCGACCTCCGCCCGGGCGAAGTGCACGCGTTGGTCGGCGAGAACGGCGCCGGGAAATCCACCCTGATCAAGATCATGACCGGTGCCGAGCGCGCCGACGCCGGAACGCTCGTCGTCGACGACGTTCCCGTCGCTCATATCGATCCGCAGACGACACGCCAACTCGGCATCGCGGCGATCTATCAGCAACCGGCGCTCTTTCCGGATCTGACGGTCGCCGAAAACATCGCGCTATCGCTCGAACGCGGTGGTCCGTGGCGGCGGATCGATCGGCAAGGGCGGACGCGCCGTGCCTCAGAGTTGCTGCAGCGAATCGGCGTCACGCTCGATCCGGACCGGCTGGTCGGCGATCTCACCATGCCCGAGCAGCAGGTCGTCGAGATTGCCAAGGCGATCGGTGCCGAGGCCCGGATCGTCATCATGGACGAGCCGACCGCGTCGTTGAGCGATCGTGAAGTGACTCGATTGTTTGCGGTGATTGGCCGCCTGCGCGGCGAAGGCGTTGGCATCATCTACATTTCACATCGCCTCGAAGAAATCGCCTCGATCGCGGACCGCATTACGGTGCTGCGCGACGGCCACACGGTCGCCACGCGCGATCGCGGCGACGTCACGCGCGCCGACTTGATTCGCATGATGGTGGGCCGAGAACTGGACGCCGTCTTTCCGAAGCGCGACATTCCACTCGGTGACATCGCTCTCGAGATCAAGGATCTGTCGAATGCGCGAACCGGGGTCCGTCGCGTGTCCCTGTCGGTCCGGCGCGGTGAGATTCTCGGCATTGCCGGCCTTGTCGGATCGGGACGCACACAGCTCGCGGAAACGATCTTCGGGCTGACGCCCGCCGACGCCGGAGCGATCACGATCGACGGCACGCCGGCCCAGATCCGGTCTCCCGCTGATGCGATTCGCATGGGAATCGGGTACGTCCCCGAAGATCGCCGACAGCATGGCGTCGTCCTCGACATGTCGGTTGCCGCGAATGCCAGCCTTGCGAGTCTGCCGTCGATCTCGAACCGGGGACTGATTCAGCGCCGCGCAGAAAGCAAGAGAGCGGAGGAATATGTCGATAGCCTGCGGGTCAAGACGTCATCGGTCGACGCTGAGGTCGGGTCGCTGTCGGGCGGAAATCAGCAGAAGGTTGCGCTGGCACGATGGCTGGCGACGAAGCCGTCGGTGCTGATTCTCGACGAGCCTACGCAGGGTGTCGACGTCGGGTCGAAGGCGGAGATACATCGCCTGATGCAGGAGCTGGCCGAGCGGGGCATGGCGATCATCATGATTTCGTCGGAGCTGCCGGAGATTCTCGGCATGAGCGATCGGATCGCGGTGATGGTTGCCGGTTCGATCGTGACCACGATCCCACGCGCATCAGCCAACGCAGACAATGTCATGGCGGCCGCGCTGGGGCATTAATCGCACCCAGGTATGCACAGACGCGAAATCAGCCTCCTGATCGTGATCGTCGCCCTCGGGCTCGTGCTCGGGGCGATCGCGCCTGGCTACTTCGCGCGCGAGAACCTGAGCGACCTCTTCCTCGGCAATATGCCGGTGCTGATTGTTGCGATTGGCACCACGCTCGTCATCCTTACCGGGAACATCGACATCTCGGTCGGCTCGGTGTTCGCGATCTGTGGGATCGTCGCCGGCGTCGCGGCCAAGGGGACCGACTCGGTTGCGTTCGCTGCGCTGGTGTCGTGCACCGTCGGCGGAATGCTTGGGGCGCTGAATGGAAGTCTCGTCGCATACCTGCGCATGCCGTCGATTGTCGTGACGCTGGCGACGATGGTTGCACTGAGAGATGCGTTGCGGTGGGTGACCGAAGGGGCATGGGTGCAGAACCTTCCCGCCGGATTCCAGTGGTTTGGACTGCCGCAATCAAGCTATCCATTCGTGGCGTGCGCCATCGTCATCGTGCTGCTGGGAACGAGCGCGTGGGTCATGTCGAACATCGCCGTCGGCCGGGCCGTGTATGCGACCGGATCGAATGAGACGGCGGCACGGCTGGCGGGCCTCGATACGGCCCGAATCAAGTTCATGGTGTTCATCGTGGCGGGCGCGTTGACTGGACTCGCTGCACTGTTGAACTCGGTGCGGTTCAATCAGATTCCGAGTAACGCAGGAATCGGGCTCGAGATGAAAGTGATTGCGGCAGCCGTCGTCGGAGGCGCGGCCATCCGCGGCGGATCAGGAAGTCTCGTCGGCACGCTTCTCGGTGTGGTCTTGCTCGGGGCGATTGGCCCGGCGCTGACATTCCTGGGGGTTAGCGCCTATTGGGAGCGCGCCCTTCAGGGCGCGATCATTCTGGCGGCGGTTGCGGTCGACGCCGTCCGCGAGCGGCGCGCCGTGCATTCGGCTGTCGCGACGGCGGGCGCCGCCTGATGCCTCTCGCCACGCGACGATCGCTCTCGAGCGGCGAGTGGATCCTGCTCCTGGCGCTCGGCGCGGAGATTGTTCTTTTCTCCGCTATCGCGCCCAACTTCTTCACGCGGCAAAACTTCTTCGAAATCCTTCGGCTCAGCGTCGAGCTCGGGCTTCTCGCGATTGCGCTGACGCCGGTGATCGTCAGCGGCGGCATCGATCTCTCGGTCGGTTCGATGATGGGACTCGCGGCGGTCCTTTTCGGTGCTGCCTACCACGATTGGGGACTGCCGATTGGCGGCGCGGCGATGGTGGCGCTCCTTGCCGGATGCGCCGGCGGCGTCCTGAATGCCCTTCTCATCGCCTACTTCAACATTCCACCGCTGATCGTCACGCTCGGAACGTTGTCGCTGTTTCGAGGAATCGCGGAAGGACTGACGCGCGGTGCGGTGAACTACACCGACTTTCCGCCCCGGTTCCTCGCGCTCGGTCAGGGCTATCTCGGCGGCATCGTTCCGACACAACTGTTATTGTTCGTTCCAATCCTCGCGGTCTACGCCGTCCTGCTGCATCGATCCGTCGTCGGACGGGCGTGGTATGTGATCGGATTCGGCGCACCGGGTGCGCGGTACGCTGGACTGCCCGTCGAGAGACGCGTCGCGACGCTCTATTGTTTGTCAGGCCTGGTTTCGGCAGTCGCGGCGATTATCTATGTGGCGCACCTCGGTCAGGCGAAATCGGACGCCGGATCCGGTTACGAGCTGGATGCGATCACCGCCGTTGTGCTTGGTGGCACGTCGGTGTTCGGAGGCCGCGGCACTGTGTGGGGCACCGTACTTGGCCTGGCCGCGTTGTCGGTGCTGCGAAACGGATTACACCTGGCAGCCTTGCCGTCGGAATTGACCGGTGTGCTGACCGGCACGCTGCTCGTTGCGACCATCGCGATCGATCGGCTTCGTGGCATGCCCGCGACGGTGGAGATTCAGGGTGAGGAGGAGATTCCGGTGAAGAACAGTCAGGTAGCCATCCTGTGTGGCGCGATCGTGGCGGGCTCGTTCATCGTTGCCGGCACGAACGTCTGGCTCGTGCGCTCGCTTGCGTCTCTCAGACCGGCAGCGGACACGGCACCGAGCACCGCGCCGACGTCAACAAAGCGCGCAGTGATTGCGATGATGCCAAAGGCTAAAGGTGATCCGTATTTCGTCAGCTGTCGGGTCGGCGCGGAAGAAGCCGCCCGTGAGCTCGGCGTGGAACTGATCTGGGATGGACCGACGAGTCTTGACGCCGCCCGACAGAACGAGCTGGTTGAAAACTGGATCACTCGGAAGGTCGACGTCATTGCGGTGGCGGTCGAAAATCGCGGCGGTATCTCGAGCGTTCTCCGAAAGGCGCGAGAGCGCGGCATCAAAGTGCTGACGTGGGATGCCGACGCGGAGCCGGATGCGCGCGATTTCTTCGTCAACCAAGCGACATCGGAAGGCATCGCCAATACGCTCACTGACGAAGCCGCGCGGTTGCTGGGCGGCAAGGGAGAGTTCGCGATCATCACCGGCGCGCTCAGCGCGGCGAATCAGAACGAGTGGATCGCGTTCATCAAGAAGCGGCTGGTGGAGAAGCATCCCGACCTGAAACTCGCGACCATCCGTCCGAGCGACGACGACCGCGATAAGGCGTTCGCCGAGACCCAGACGATCATGCGCGTGTATCCCAACGTGAAACTCGTCATGGCGATCTCGGCGCCGGCGGTGCCGGGTTCAGCCGAGGCCGTGCGCCAGGCGAATCGCCGCGACCTCAACGTCATTGGCTTGTCGCTGCCAAACATGAATAAGCCTTACGTCCACGATGGCTGGGCGCAGACAGTCGTTCTCTGGAACACGAAGGATCTCGGCTACCTGACCGTCCTCGCCGGTTCGCTGCTTACGCAAAACAAGATATCGTCCAGCACGACATCATTCGATGCGGGGCGCCTCGGAACGATTCAAATTCGGGGAACGGAGATCATTCTTGGGGCACCAGTGATGTTCACGAAGGCAAACATCGATCGCTTTGATTTTTAACGACTTCCCGGTGCCGAGGCGAAGCAAAAGCAAAGAAAAAGGTGCCAGCCACCTTTTACGGAAAGGTGCCAGCCACCTTTTACGGCAAATGAAAGGCGCACATGACCGACAAGCAGATCCAGGCAGCGTATGACCTCGCGAAGCAGCAGTACGCGGACCTCGGTGTTGACACCGATGCGGCGTTAAAGAAACTCGCCACCGTTCCCATTTCCATCCACTGCTGGCAGGGAGACGATGTTGGAGGATTCGAGTCGGCAGCGACCGAGATCGGCGGTGGTCTTGCGGCGACGGGGAACTATCCAGGCAAGGCGCGGACGGCTGACGAGCTGCGGCAGGACGCCGCCAAAGCGCTGTCACTCATCCCGGGTAAGCATCGTTTCAACCTTCACGCCTCATACGGCGACTTTGGAGGCCGCTCCGTTGCTCGTGATGCGATTGGTCCGGAACATTTCAGCCGGTGGATTGACTGGGCGAAAGGGCTCGGTATCGGCCTCGATTTCAACCCGACGTTCTTTGCTCACCCGTTGGCTACCAGTTTCACTCTCGCGCACCCCGACAAGACCACCCGTGAGTTCTGGGTTCGTCATGGGATCGCCTGCCGCACCGTTGGCGCCGCAATCGGCAAGGCACTCGGCACGCCGTGCGTGACCAACCTCTGGATCCCTGACGGGATGAAGGACACACCGGTCGATCGTCTAGGCCCGCGTGAGCGATTGACCGCGTCGCTCGACGAAGTGTTCAAGCAGTCGCTCGATCGCGCGCACAACCTCGATGCCGTCGAGGGCAAGCTGTTCGGCATCGGCTTCGAGAGCTACACGGTGGGTTCACACGAGTTCTACTTCGGCTACGCGCTCACCCGAAAGGTCCTCTACACCCTCGACACGGGTCACTACCATCCAACCGAGACGATTACCGACAAGATCAGCGCCGTATTCATGTATCTCCCCGAAATTCTCCTGCACGTGAGCCGAGGCGTCCGCTGGGACAGCGATCACGTCGTCGTCCTCAATGACGATCTGGAGGCGATCGCACAGGAGCTGGTTCGCGGCAACTTTGTCGGCCGCACGCACATCGGACTGGACTACTTCGACGCGAGCATCAATCGCGTGGCGGCATGGGTGATTGGAACCAGGAACATGTTGAAAGCGCTCCTGCGCGCGTTGGTCGAGCCCACCACCGTCCTGCGCAAACATGAGTCCGCCGCCGATTACACGACTCGACTGGCACTGCAGGAGGAATTCAAAGGGCTGCCGTGGGGCGCCGTCTGGGATTATCACTGTGCGACCGCGAATCTGCCGTCCCGTGGCGCGTGGATGGATGTGGTCAAGCAGTACGAGACCAGCGTGCTGTCGTCGAGACAGTAGCTCCATGCGGTGGATCGTACTGATCGGGTTGATGTTCGCGCTGATCATCATCCCGTTCATCCTGTTTGAAAAGCAGTTCGAAGCGCTCGGCACCTGGCTCGCCGAGGGGCACGCGTCGGGCGGGCTCGCCGCGTCCATCATTGTGGCGCTGCTCGCGCTCGACGTGTTCCTGCCGGTTCCCTCGAGCATTGTTTCGACAGGTGCCGGTGTCCTGCTCGGGTTCTGGCGCGGCGTGGCCGTGATCTGGATCGGCATGACGATCGGTTGTGTGATCGGATATGCATTCGGCGCGAAAGCGGCCGGCGCAGCGCGGCGGCTGGTGGGAGACGACGGCCTGGCTCGCGCGAATCAAATCATGGAGCGGCACGGCAACTGGGCACTTGTCGTCTCGCGGCCGATTCCGGTCCTAGCTGAGTCCAGCGTCGTGTTTGCCGGCATCGTCCGATCACCCGTCCGTCCGTTCGTGTGGATGACGACACTGTCGAATCTTGGAATTGCCCTCGCCTATGCCGCGGTCGGCGCCTTCTCGATGCAGATGCAGTCATTCCTCTTGACGTTTCTCGCGGCGCTGGCGTTGCCGGGAATAGCGATGCTGCTTGGCAAGAAGTGGCTGACGAAGGCTGGAGCGAGCCAGCCGCCAAATTAAGGTTAGACTTCGCCCATGTCGCTCTACCTCGGCTTAGACTCCAGCACTCAAAGTCTCTCCGCCATCGTTCTCGAGGTGAACGGCGATCGCAGGCGCGTCGCCTTCGAATCGTCGATCGCGTTCGACGAAGCATTTCCGCAGTACGGCACACACCATGGTGTGTTGCCGAGTGACGATCCGACGACGGCGACGTCGCCGCCGTTGTTGTGGGTCGAGGCGCTCGAACTGATGATGCGGAGACTGCAGCAGAGTGGTCTGGATCTGCGTCAGGTCGCCGCGATCTCAGGCTCCGCGCAGCAACACGGGAGCGTGTATCTCAACGATCGCGCGACGGCCGGACTCGCGCATCTTGATTCGAGTCGTCCGCTCGCCGAACAGGTCAAGCCGCTGCTCGCGCGCGACGTCTCGCCGATCTGGATGGATTCGAGCACGTCGGCCGAATGCGCAGAGATAGAGCAAGCCGTCGGCGGCGAGCGGGCGCTCGCCGAGCGCACTGGGTCGCGCGCGTTCGAGCGATTCACCGCGGCGCAGATTCGAAAGTTCTCGAAACGCGAGCCCAGTCCGTATGCGTCGACCGATCGCATTCATCTCGTCAGCTCGTTCCTGGCTTCGCTCCTGATCGGCGGGCATGCGCCACTCGATCCGGGGGACGGATCGGGCATGAACCTGATGGATCTCGCATCCTGCCAATGGTGGCAGCCGGTTGTGGATTCGACCGCACCAGATCTTGCGTCGAAGCTGCCGCCCATCGCTCGCGCGTCCACGTTGATCGGAACCCTGTCGTCCTACTGGCAGTCACGTTTTGGTCTGCCGGCGGCGAAGGTGGTGACGTGGTCGGGAGACAATCCGTGCAGCCTGGTCGGTGTTGGTCTGGTTCGCGAAGGACGGCTGGCGGTTTCCCTCGGCACGAGCGACACCGTGTTCGGTCTGATGCGCGAACCGCGCGTCGATCGCTCCGGCACCGGTCACGTGTTCGGGTCACCCACCGGCGACTACATGGGGCTGACCTGTTTCAAGAACGGATCGCTCGCGCGCGAACGGATCCGCGACAAGTTTCATCTCTCCTGGTCGACCTTTGGCGAGGCCCTGCATCGGACGCCTCCGGGAAATGGCGGCCGGATCATGCTGCCGTGGTTCGAGCCTGAGATCACGCCGACGGTGCTCACGCCCGGGGCGCGCCGCTATGGCCTCGATCCCGGCGATGCCGACGGGAACGTGCGCGCGGTCATCGAGGGACAGCAGATGGCGATGGCGCTCCATTCACGATGGATGAACGTGAAGGTGGATTCCATCCACGCCACTGGTGGCGCCGCCGCCAATAGAGACATCCTGCAGGTGATGGCGGATGTCTTCGGCGCGGTCGTATATCAACTGCAGGTCGGCAATTCGGCCGCGCTCGGTGCCGCGCTTCAGGCATTCCACGGTGCGACCGCGGCAGACGGCCGTCAACTATCGTGGGAGGAAGTTGTCAGCGGGTTCGTCGAACCTCTCGCCGACAGCAAGCTTTCTCCCGATTCGCGGCGCCAAGCGATCTATGACGATCTGATCGAAGTCTACGCTGCGTGCGAAGCTCACGCGTTGGGGAAGGGCGCGGATCCTCGCCGCTCTCGTCAGCGCACACCCAATAACACTTCCATCGTCAGCTGATCGAGCTTTTCGTAGTTCAGGCCGCGACCGGCGAGTGCCACACGATCGAGGTTGGCCGCGAGCAGCGTATCTCGCCCTGAAGCGGAATACTTCGACAGCGATGGTGCCGTGCCGGTCGTTGTTTCCTTGACGAGCGCCTGAATCTCCTTGTCGGCATTCCACCGTTCGCCGCGTTCCTTGAGAATGAGGTAAGTGCGCATGCACCCGCGTGCGAATTCCTTGACACCGTCATAGTCCTCGGTTCGGTATGCGTGCGCATCGAAGTGTCGCGGCCCGTCGTACTTCACATCCTCGAGAAATTTCACCAGCCAGAAACAGGCTTTGATGTTCGCTGCACCAAAGCGGAAGTCCTGGTCGTACCGGCCGGGTGCCTGATCGTTCAAGTCGATGTGGAACAGCTTGCCTGCTTCCCATGCCTGTCCGACCGCATGCAGGAAGTTGAGGCCGGCCATCGTCTCGTGCGCGACTTCGGGATTGACACCGACCAGTTCCGGATGGGCCAGGGTTGGAATGAGGCCGAGATAATTGCCGGTCGTCGCCATATAAATGTCGCCGCGCGGTTCGTTCGGTTTTGCCTCGAGCGCGAACCTGAATCCGTATTTTTTGTCGATCGAGTACTCGCACAGGTAGTCGATCGCTTCGCGCAATCGCTTGACCGCTTCGTCCGGGCGCCGGCACGCGTCGGTTTCGGTCCCTTCGCGTCCACCCCACAGGACGAAAATCCTGGCGCCAAGCTCGGCACCCAGATCCATCGCGCGCATGGTCTTCTGCACCGCATACGCGCGCACGCGCGGATCGTTCGCCGTGAACGCGCCGTCGCGAAAGACCGGGTCATAGAACAAGTTGACCGTCGCCATTGGCACGACGATGCCGTGCTGCTTACAGGCACGTTGGAAATCGGCCACGATGCGATCGCGTTCGTGCGGCGTGGCATCGATCGGAACGAGATCGTTGTCGTGAAGGTTGACACCCCACGCCCCGACTTCACCCAGCATCGCGACTGCATCAACCGGCGACAGCGTTGGACGAACGGCTTCACCAAACGGATCGCGTCCGCGATTGCTGACGGTCCAGAGGCCAAAGGAAAACTTGTGCTCGGGGCGAGGAGTGTAGTCAGGCATGGGGGACATTATTACTCACGCTGAGGTATGCTTCTCCGTTCTCTTTCTTCTGCGGAGGCCTCAACGTGAAACGGATCGGAATGGGGATTGTGGGTGCAGGGTTTGTCGGCCCGCATCATATCGACGCCGTTCGGCGTCTCGGGTACGTCGACGTCGTCGCGGTGGCGGGCAGCAGTCAGGCCTCGGCCGACAAAAAGGCAGAGGCTGTCGGCGCGCGCAAAGCGTACGGGGGCTATGAAGCGTTGCTGAACGATCCGGACATCCAGGTTGTCCACAATGCCACACCGAATTATCTGCACTACCCGGTCAATGCGGCTGCGATCGCGAAGGGCAAGCACGTGGTGTCGGACAAGCCGCTGGCGATGACCGCTGCTGAAGCGAAGAAGCTCCTCGATCAAGCGACGAAAGCCGGCGTCGTTCACGCAGTGACCTTCAACTATCGAGGCAACCCGCTGGTTCAGCAGGCGCGAAACATGATCGCCCGCGGCGAACTCGGCAAGCCTCACTTTCTGGTCGGTCAGTACCTCCAGGACTGGCTTCTGAAAGACACGGACTATTCGTGGCGGCTCGAGCCCGACAAAGGGGGCGCGTCGTCGGCACTCGGCGACATCGGTTCGCATTGGTGCGATCTCGCGCAGCACATCAGCGGTCTTCGGATTACCCATGTGCTCGGCGACATCACGACCGTCATTCCAAAACGGAAGAAGCCGCTCGGGTCGCGTGAGGCGTTTGCCGCGGCGGACGCCAACCAGAAGGTCGAGGAAGTCGACATCAAGGTCGAAGACCTCGCTTCCGTTCTCCTGCGATTCGACAATGGGGCGAAGGGCTGTTTCTCAGTTGGACAGGTGTGTGCGGGTCACAAAAACGATCTCGAGCTCGAGATCTGCGGCTCGAAGACATCGTTGAAATGGCGGCAGGAGCACCAGAACGAATTGCTCATCGGCCATCGCGACAAGCCAAACGAAATTCTGCAGAAGGATCCGTCGCTCATCGATCAGGCGGCCGGCAAGTACGCGCACCTGCCGGGCGGTCACCAGGAAGCGTGGGCGGATGCCTTCGCGAACTTGATGCGTGACATCTACGGGTTCATTGCCGAAGGGAAGAAGCCGTCCGATCCGCATCCGCCGGCGTTCGCGACATTCGAAGACGGCTATCGCGCCAATTGCATCGTCGAAGCCATTCTGCAGAGCGCTTCCAAGGGCAGCGCGTGGACAAAAGTGGACTACTAATGAGCACAAAAGCGTTCGACCCAAAATTCATGAAAGTGGGCGTGCTCACCGCGGCGCTCCAGGAATTGACGCCGCGCGCGGTGCGCGATCCGGATCCCGACAAAGCGATTGAGGAATGGGTGGCATTTGCCAGGGAACTCGGCGCGAGCTACATCCAGCTGTCGGCGGCGCTTCATCCAACAGAGACCGACGTGCCACCGGAGGCGATGCTCGATCCGGTCGCGAACACGCTCGACCTGCGGAAGCCCTTCGACAAGGACCGCGCCAAGCGTGTCCGCGCGGCGCTCGATGCGGCGAAGATCGGGATCTCTGAGGTCGGCTACTTCGACAACATGCTGCACGACGATCCGGCCATCCGGAAGAAGAAGCACGAGTTCATGCTGCGGGCGTTCGACGCCGCGGTGTTGCTCGGCGTCGATGCGGTCTGCGGCTTCGTCGGCCGCAACCAGAAGCACAGCATGGATCAGAACCTGATCGACTTTGAGGAGCAGTTCGTTCCGTTGCTGAAAGAGGCGAAGTCACGCGGCCTGAGCTATCGGGTCGAGCAGTGCCCGATGCCTGGCTGGACGACCCTGGACAACTGGCACAACAACATCGCCTACACCCCCGGTGCGTGGATTGCGCTGCATCGCATCTGCGACAAACACGGCGTCGGCGATCAGTTCCGCATCCACTACGACCCATCGCACGCGATCCTCATGGGGCAGGACACCCGCTCGATCTTCCAGTATCTGAAAGACAGCGGTTACAACTTCCTGATCGGCGGATTCCACGTGAAGGGGCAGGTCGTCGATGCGAAGGGATGGTCGGCCTGGGGCGGCGGCGGACAGACGATGGAGCGGGGCGACTGGAAAAACGGCAAGCCATCAGAGAATCCCGTCGACCAGTTGAACGCGTGGAAGAAGCAGGTCGTGCTGGCCGAGCACGAACTCCCGGGCACTGCGCGGCACGATCCGCTGGCGTATTTGCAGAACCGCACGGTCGATTGGCTCGATCACCAGCTCGCGGCGCGCGAGCTGCTGAAACTCGATGTCGCCAACACCCACCTCGTCGTCGAACACGAGTATCCGAAAGCGCGCATCCAGGATAAGGAGCGGCTCAAGCCGATCCTGCAGGGGTCGATCGCGTTCGTCCGCCACATCGACGAAGCCGCCGCCTGCATGTACGCGCTGCATCAGGTGCTGGAGTCCCAGAAGATTCCGGTGCAGGGGATGGGCAGGGAAGCGTACCGATCGTAAGTCGCTTCTCGCTCTTCGCTTTTCGCTTCTCGCTTCGGAACGTCGACGAGCGAGCAGCGAGGAGCGGACGTATAATTCCTGAAAGCACATGGCCAACAATAACCTCGCGATCCTCGTGGGTGGTGGCCCGGCGCCGGGCATCAACAGCGTCATTGCCGCAGCGACCATCCGCACGAAGCTGCAGGCTATCGATGTCATCGGCATCCGCGATGGCTTCGAATGGCTGATGCAGGGGGATTCAGAGCACGTCATTCCGCTTTCGATCGACACGGTCAGCCGCATCCATTTCCGCGGCGGGTCCTATCTCGGCATTGCGCGGGCGAACCCGACCAAGGATCCGCAGCTGCTCGAAAACACGGTGAATGCGCTGTTGCGGTTAGACGTTTCTCAGCTCATCACCATCGGCGGCGACGACACGGCGTTTTCCGCCATGAAGCTCGAGCAACATGCGGCCGGCCGCATTCGCGTCGTGCACGTGCCGAAGACGATCGACAACGATCTCGATCTTCCACCGCACATCGATACCTTCGGCTTCCAGTCAGCGCGCCACTATGGCGTCGACATCGTCAAGAACCTGATGGTCGACGCGAAAACGACGTCGCGCTGGTACTTCGTCATCGCGATGGGGCGCAAGGCCGGCCACCTCGCGCTGGGGATCGGTAAGGCCGCCGGCGCAACGATCACGCTCATCGGCGAAGAATTCGATCCGCCGATTCGCCTGAAGGAAATTGTCGATACCTTGACGGCGAGCATCATCAAACGGATTGCCGAGGGACGGCGCGACGGGGTGGCGGTGATCGCCGAGGGCGTGGCGCTCGACATTTCGCCCGACGATCTTGCGGATCTCAAGGATGTCGAACGCGATGCGCATGGCCACGTCCGGCTGGCCGAAGTGAACCTTGGCGACATGCTGAAGGCCAAGGTCAGCGAGCGGCTGCGCGCCTTGGGCATCAAGACGACCATCTCGGAAAAGAACATCGGCTACGAGCTGCGCTGCGCCGATCCGATTCCGGTGGACATGGAATACACCCGCGACCTCGGGTATTGCGCCGCCAAGTACTTGCTCGCCGGTGGCAACGCCGCGATGATTTCCATGCAGGGCGGCCACTTCATTCCGATTCCCTTCTCGGAAATGATCGACGGGCAGACGGGCCGAACGAAAGTACGGATGGTCGACATCAGCTCGACCCGTTATGCCATCGCGCGCCGTTACATGATCCGCCTTCGCCGCGACGATCTCGAGGACCCCAAGGAGGTCTCGCTCCTGGCCAAGACGGCCCATCTCAGCGAGGACGAGTTCCGGCAGCAATTCCAGTATCTGGTGGCACACGAACCACCACCGCTTGCCGTCGACGCCCATGGCGAGCGGCTGGCCGCGTCCAAGGGTTAGAATCAAACAGGGCTACGCATGGGTCGCCTGAACGCGATGTCGGCGATCGTCCTCCTGTCTGTCACCGCTTCAGCCAGTACCGGTCTGTCCAACCAGGCGTCCCTTCACGAAGGGGTCACCCGCACGGTTTTCGTCAGCGTTGTCGACCGATCCGGTGTTCCGGTCACCGATCTCAGCGCTGACGACTTCGTCATCAAAGAAGGAGGCAAGGATCGCGAGATCGTCGGTGCCAACATGACCACGATGCCGCTTCGCATCGCGATCGTGGTCGACGACAATGGCACCGGCATCTTCCGTTACGCACTGGGGAAGTTCGTCGAGCGTCTGCAAGGACGTGCCGAATTCGCGCTCAGCACCGTCCAGGGACAGCATTTGAGGCTGCTCGACTACACGACCAATCTCGAGCGCCTGCTAGCGGCGATCAATCAGCTGAACGCGCGGCCCGCCACCAACGATGGCGGACAGCTCCTCGAAGGCATTTTTGAGACGGCCAAGGATTTTCAGAAGCGCCGAACGGCACGTCCGATCATCGTCGTGCTCACCGTCGGCGGTGAAGAGCACAGTACCCTGCCGGCACAACATGTCCTCGACGAGCTGGAGAAGAGTGGCGCGGCGCTCAACGTGATTGCGATCAACAGCTCGGCGCTGCGCGCCATGGTGACCGTCTCGAAGCCGAGCGCGCTCCTCGAATCGAATCTCAACCTCAGCGAGGTTCTTGGCGACGGCCCGAAGCAGTCGGGTGGCAAGCGGGATGAAATCGTCGCCTCGCCAGGGATCGTTACAGGGTTGCAGGAACTCGCGGAAGCCTTGCGCAATCAGTACGCGGTGTCGTTCTCGCGGGCCGATCGGCCAAAGGAAACGGAAAAGCTGTCGGTGTCGGTGAAGCGCTCCGGTCTTACGGTGCGAGCGCCGACGAAAGTGCGGCTGGCGAACTGATCATGCTTCCGTAACGCGTCCAGTGCTCCCTCGCACGATCAATTTGTGCGCGAGCGTCACTGACGTCGGCCCGACGGTCTTTCCACTCAGAATATCGAGCAGCAAGCGAACCGTGCCTTCGCCGATCTCGCGCATTGGCTGCGCGATGGTCGTCAGCGGCGGATCCATGTGACGCGAGAATCGGATGTCGTCGAAGCCGACGACGGAGAGGTCTTCCGGTACGCGCATGCCGCGGCGCCGCGCGACCTGCATGACGCCAAAGGCCATCTCGTCGTTGAAGCAGAAAATTGCGGTCGGACGATCCTGGCGGACGAACAGCCGTTCGGCTGCGTACGATCCGGACTCGATCGAGAAGTCGCCGTGCATGATCACGAAATCCTGCTCGGTCCCTTCTAGTCTCGCGCGGGTGGTCGCACCTCGCAGGCGATCTCGGCTCAATGGACTCACCAGCGGGCCGGTGACGATACCGATGCGACGGTGGCCCAGGCTGTAGAGATGATCCATCGCCTCGGCGGCTGCCGCAGCGTTGTCGATGTGCACGCTCGGGATTCGAAGGCGAGGATTGAATTCGCATCCATTGACGACCGGGGCACACGCCGGCGCCATCGAACGAACCAGGTCTTCCGCTGACTTCGGAAGTCGATGTCCGAGGAAGATCAAGCCATCGGCTTCCTTGCGCTGCAACATCAACGCATAGCGTTCTTCGCGCTTTTCATCGTGCTGCGTGTCGCCAAAGAGCACGGCGTGCCCTTCTCGCTGCGCGGCGTCTTCGATGCCCTGCAGGATCAACGAGAAGAAGGGATTGGAAATGTCGGGAACCGTGACGAGCAGCTTGCCTGTCCGAAGCGTCCGCAGGTTCTTGGCGGCGGAGTTCGGAGCGTACGCCATGATCTTGACCGCGTGCAGCACGCGACGGCGTGTTTCCGGCGACACCACCTGCGGACGGCTCAGTACACGCGAGACCGTCGCCGTGGATACCCCCGCCCGTTTCGCGACCTCGTAGATGTTCGGCATTACAGGCGCCTCGGCGGCGCACATCATACCGTTCGACGTCGTATTTTGACAATTTGTTGCGGTTCCCTACCTGTTTGCCAGGCCCGACCGCAACGCGTCGAGTAACGTGCCATCGTCGTTCGACAGCTCCCAGAACATCGCGCCCGCGAGTCCCTGTTCGACGACGTACTGTCCCTTGATCCGCATCGACTGAGCGTCCTCGTACGTGATCCACTCTTTCGTGTCCGCGTTGTACAACCACGGGACCTTGGCGACGCCGTCCCAGCGGCGCACGAACCCGGCGGACTGCAGCTGGTTGGACGCGATCGCGCGATAGCCGCCCACCTGCAACGAGCCGGTTCCGGTGTTCCATGGCTCGGCGGAGTCGATGCCCCGCCAGCCGCGACCGTAAAACGGTACGCCGACGACGAGCTTCGTGCGGGGAACCCCTTTCGCCAGGATTGCCTGAACGGCCTCGTGGGTATTCAGCCTCGGATTCGATGGGTCGTCGTGATTATAGAGAGCGGAATTGAATCCAGCCCGCGCCCCGCCGCTGTGGAAGTCGTAGGTCATCACGTTGACCCAATCGAGCAGAGACGCCATGTCCGCGTACTCGAGCGGGTCGATTGCGCGCGGTCCGGCTCCCACCGCAACCGTCAACAGCTTCGACGTGCCAATCGCCGTGCGCAGCGCCGACAACAGCAACACGTAATTGCGGGCGTCACGCGGCTGCCCTGGCTGCACTCCGCCGGCGACGGGATGTTCCCAGTCGATGTCGATCCCGTCGAACTGCGGGTAGGTCTTCAGAAACTCGGCGCAGGATCGGGCGAATGTCTGGCGGGTCTCTTCGGTGGCCGCCATCTCGTAGAACGGCCCGGAGTCGGTCCAGCCGCCGACCGAGAGAATGAACTTCAGGTGCGGATAGCGCCCTTTGATGAGCGTGATTTGATTAAAGAGGCCGTGCTTGCATTGGGGCTCACTGCAATCGCCCGGGTACACGCGATCCAGCGCGATCGCTCGATTGAAGGTCAACTTATTGTCCGCATCGATCTTGCCGAACGCGTAGTTGACGTGTGTCAGCTTGGCGGCTGGAATGTCAGTGAGCGGATAACGTTCGGCGGTCCAGTCGGCGTAGTAGCCGACGATCTTTTGTGACGGCGCGGTTGCTCCGGCTTGAAAAAGGCTGTGGAGCAGCGCAACAAGCACAGTGATTGTCTTCATCGTCAGAGCGTGCGGTTTAACCAGCGAGGTTGCCTCTCGTATCCTGAATCCGGTATCGTCCTCGATATTCCAACACCGCGTGCCACGGAATAACACGGAGTCGGCAAGCCACGGATGAACACGGAATAACACGGATTGGTTTACGTATGAAAACTATTCTTGCAATTCCATTGACCACTTTCAGATTCTTCCGTGTTAATCCGTGTTTATCCGTGGCTAGTCGTTGTCGGTGTTTATCCGTGGCTGGTCGTTGTCGGTGTCTCTCTGTGGCTGCGGTTGTTTTTTGCCAGTCGCTTCTGGTGGCCCAGACGCCGACGATATCTCCGACATATCCGCGGCCTGCCGCCCAGTCCGTGGCCCCGAGAGCGCCCGGCGAGGACTGGGTTCCGCTCTTCAATGGCAAGGACCTGTCGGGGTGGACCAACATCGGCAAGGAGAAGTGGGAAGTCCAGGATGGAACCCTTCATGGCCTTGCCGTGTCGCGGGAATATGGCTATCTCCAGACCGACAAGAGTTACAAAGACTTTCACCTGTCGCTGCGGTTCAAGTGTGAAGGGGACGGTAACAGCGGCGTGTTCTTTCATGTCAACTTCAAGCCGGGCACGCCGACGGTGACCAAAGGCCCGCAATTCGAGATCGACTGCGCGCTTGGGCGGCACACCGGCGGTGTCTACGAGCAGACGCGCAAATGGATTGTATGGCCGTCGCCGGACAACGAGAGTGTGGTTCGGCCAGGAGAGTGGAACGACTATCTCCTGAAGGTCGAAGGCAACCACTACGTGTCAAGATTGAATGGTGTTGTGATGATCGACTACACCGATCCGCAACCCGAGAGCGAGGACGGTCCGATTGCGCTGCAGCTGCACTCGGGCGGTCAGGGCAACATGCGGTTCAGGGACATCATCATTCGGGATTTGAGCAAAAGGTGATTTCACATGCACGAACAAGATAAGAGCCGGCGTGAGTTCTTCAAGACCGCGACCGCGGGGATCACCGCCGCGGGACTGATGATGACGCCGCGAGAGAAGGCGCTCGCGCAGGCGTTCGAGGAGAAGAACCGGTTGGATCGGATCGCCGCCTGTTCGTATCCGATCCGCTACATCTTCAAGACGCGCCCCGGTGGGGGCCGCGGTGCCGGCGCAGGTGCCGCCGCCGGACGCGGTGGCGGACAGCCGACGGCGGGCCCCGATCAGCCGCCTGCGCGTGGCGGTGGTGGTGGAGCCGCTGCGCCAGCGGCCGCGCCTGCCGGCTCCGCACCAGCGCAGCAGCTTCCGCCGCGATCGCCAGTCAACGGCGGTTGGAGCGTTGCGCAGATGAAGGAGAAGTACGGCGAGATCACGATGCTGGACTTCCCGCAGTTCACGAAGGACACGTTCCCCGGCGTGACCCACATGGACATCTTCTCGGGTCTGTTCGGCGACGTCGCCGACGATTCGATGTTCGCCGGGCGAACGTTCGATCCGATGACTCCTTCAGGACGGAAGTGGCTGGACCAGCTCGCGAACAAACTCGTCACGACCGGAACAAAGGTTCAGCACATCTCGAACAATGCGCCGACCAACCTGGCGGGTCCGGATGAAGACGCGCGAAAAGCGGGTGTCGAGGTCGCGAAGCGCTGGATGCAGGGGTGTTCTGTCCTTGGCGTGAAGTCGATGCGCATGAATTCGCCACAGGCGCTCGGGCCGAGCATCCGTCCGAACGCCATTCCGCGCTCGAACGACGGATATCCTCGGAACC
The DNA here is from genome assembly GCA_035491715.1 of Vicinamibacterales bacterium. Classification (GTDB taxonomy): domain Bacteria; phylum Acidobacteriota; class Vicinamibacteria; order Vicinamibacterales; family 2-12-FULL-66-21; genus JALZOC01. The sequence goes on from DATJKH010000122.1 coordinate 22,858, forward strand.
TCGACATCATTCCGCTGCTCAATGCGGCGATTGAGTCCTACAAGGAGATGGCCGATTACGGCGGCAAACTCGGCATCCGCGTCACCTTCGAGAATCACTGGGGGCTTGCCGCCGATCCGATGAACATCCGGATCATGCTCGACACCATCAATCATCCGTATTGCGAGGCGTCGCCCGACTTCTGCAACTGGGAACACGAGTACATGCTGTTCAACGGTCTCAAGGCGCTGGCACCGTACTCGCACACCAATGTGCACGCGAAGTACTGGGATCGGTGGGGCGACAAGAATGATGTCCAGCGTTCAACACGCATCATGCTCGCCGGAGGATTCAAAGGTACGTTCGCGCTCGAGTACGAAGAGGGACCGCTGAACGGCGTTGAGGGCGCGAAGTATCTCTATAAAGAAGTGCTCGCGGCGTTGACTACGCCGACGCCGGTGGTGTGACGCCGACGGCTTTTCCCGTTTTCGCCGACTCGTATGCGGCAATCGCCGCGCGGAAGGCACTGCGTGCCTGCTGCACTGTTGTGTCTGGCTGCCGTTTGTTCTCCAGACACTCGACCAGGTGATTCAGCGCGAGCGGGAATGTCCCCGAGAAACTCTGCTCCGGTTGACGCTGAAACACCCAGTCGGAAGCGCCGGCCCCAAGGATGGCGCGGCCTGGGGATCTGAACCATTGATCGATGATTTCGCCGCGCGTCCCGATCACTTCGAGTCTGACGACCGCATTCTGTTTGGGTGACGGCGCCGTCTTCTTTGGCGAATTGATCGTCCAGGATGCTTCGAGGGTGGCGACGACGCCGTTCTGGCACGTGAAGGTCGCCAGGCCCCAGTCTTCGACCTCGATGTCTTTGTGCACGAAGTTGGCAAGCCTGGCCTCGGCCTGCACGATTGGACTACCGGCCATCCACTCGAAGAGCTCGATCCAGTAAATCCCTTCGTCAATCAGCGCGCCCCCTGGCACGTGACGCGGATCGGCGAACCAGCCTGGCTTGCCAGAGCCAGGACCATCCTCGGCGATTGACCACCGTGACGTCTGGTGCATGACGATGACGTCCCCGATCTCGCCGGCATCGACGCGCGCCTTCAAGTCAGCCGTACGAAGCCGCGTAAGTCCCGAGTACGGCACGCACGTGACGCCCGCCGCCTCAACCGCTTCGACAATCCGATCCGCTTCGTCCACCGTCATCGCCATCGGCTTGCCAAGAAGAATGTGCTTGCCTGCTTTGGCCGACGCGATCGCCAGCTCGGCCAGCGACGACACCGGTGCCGCAAGGTGGACGATGTCGATGTCTTCTCGGGCGAGCAGGTCGTGATAGTTCTCGTAGCCGTGGACGCAGAACGTCTTGGCGAACGCGTCGAGTTGCTGACGATCGGGCCATGCGGCGGCGATGAGTTCGGCCCGCGGATACTCCGGCAGCGACCGCGCGAGATTGTAGGCGGAGTACCAATGACCAAGACCGAGAACCGCGACACGGAATTTACGATTCATTCAGTCAGCTCCCAGCTGCCAGCTTCCAGCTTCCAGTGGTGTTATGCGACAATTCGATTTCTTTGCGAGGATTCTCGATGCATCCAATCGACAAGTCCATTCTCGTCGTCACGGTCCTGGCCCTGAGCATCGGCGTTGCGACCGCACCTCAGCAGAAGCAACCACCGAAGGGATTCACCAGCCTGTTCAATGGAAAGGATCTCGGCGGGTGGCGTGGCCGGCAACCAAACTATAACCCGGTCGAGGAAGGGAAGCTCAGTCCGGACGAACACAAGCAGAAGCAGACGGAGTGGGATGCCGCGCGCGATCAGCATTGGAAGGTCGACACCGCCAAACAGGAAATCGTATCGGACGGACAGAGTCCGCATCTGGCAACGGCGAAGGATTACGGTGATTTCGAGTTCTACGTCGACTGGTTGATGGTCAATCACAACGGCGATTCGGGAGTCTATCTGCGCGGCTACCCGCAGGTGCAGGTGTGGGACCCGGACAATCCACGCGAGGTCAAGAACGGTGCGCCGAAAGGATCCGGTGCGCTCTGGAACAACAATGCCGACAATCCCGGCAAGTGGCCGCTGGTGAAAGCTGACAACCCCGTCGGCGAGTGGAACACATTTCACGTCAAGATGGTTGGACCCCGAGTGTGGGTATGGCTGAACGACAAGCCGACTGTCGAAGGCCAGATCCTCGACAACTTTTTCGATCGCTCGCAGCCGGTCGTCGCGCGGGGACCGATCGAGCTGCAGACCCACGGATCCGAAATCCGTTTCCGCAACATTTTCATTCGCGAGATTCCTGAGGCCGAAGCGAAGAAGACGCTGTCGCAATTCCCCGCGAAATGACGGGTAGCGCTACATAAAGATGATGTAGGGCGCGGTCTTTAGACCGCGCCTTCTGAAAACGATGAGCGGAAGGGTACAATTCCTTTCCGCTCTTTTCTTTTTGTGACACCTATGACTACCTCGAGATTCCGCCTCATCGCGCTCATCGTCGCGGCGGCCGCCGCGACGATTTACGGTCAAAGCTCTCCTGCGAATCGCCAGTGGCCTCCGGACGTGCAGAAGGTCAGTGACGACTCGCCTGCGCTCTCCCCGGACGAGGCGCTGAAGACGTTTTACATGCCGCCGGGCTATCGGCTCGAACTCGTCGCAAGCGAACCGCTGGTTCAGGATCCGATTGTGATGGATTGGGACCTGCAAGGCCGCATCTGGGTCGTGGAAATGCCAGGCTTCGTTCCCGACTTGCAGACGGCCGAGCCGTTCATGGAACCGATCGGCAAGATTGTGGTGCTCGAGGACACGAACCACGATGGAAAGATGGACAAGCGCACCGTTTTTGCCGACAACCTCGTGCTTGCGCGATCGCTGAAGGTGCTTGACGCCGGCGTTCTCGTGGCCGAGCCGCCGAATGTCTGGCTGATGAAAGACACCGACGGCGACCTGAAGATGGACAAGAAGGAGCTGGTCACTGATCAGTACGGCCGTCGGGAAGCGCGCGTCGAGCAGAACGCCAACGGTTTTTTCTGGGGACTCGACAACTGGATGCATACGGCGAACGGCGACGTCCTGCTCCGTTTCAAGGACGGCAAGTTCGAGGTGCGCAGGACGCTGTCGCGCGGCGAGTGGGGTGTGACCCAGGACGACGCGGGTCGGATCTATCGGAATACGAACGAGTCGATCCTCCACGCCGATCTCGTTCCGACGCCGTATTTCATGCGGAACCCCAATCTGCTGCGGACGCGCGGGAGCTATGAACGGCTCGCGGATGAGGCGAATGTTGCCAATATCGTCTGGCCGGTGAGGAGAAATCCGGGCACCAACCGCGCGTATCAGCTGGGCATCGACCGAGAGGAC
>DATJKH010000123.1:0-2997 GCA_035491715.1 Vicinamibacterales bacterium
GGACATGTACCTGGGGAACGGCGCGCCGTCCTTTGCGGCGCTGTCACCGAACCTGCTGTTCCGCAATCACGACGGCCAGCGCTTCGTCGACGTGACCACGGCAACGGGGACGGGGCACCTCCAGAAAGGCCATGGTGTGGCCATTGGCGACATCGACGGAGACGGCGACGAAGACATCTTCGCCAACATGGGCGGATTCGTTCCTGCTGACGCGTATGCGAAGGTGCTTTTCCGCAACCCAGGCCATCACCGTCACTGGCTGTCGATGAAGCTGGTGGGCGTTCGCACCAATCGGGCGGCGATCGGCGCGCGCCTGGAGGTGCATACGGCCGGTGCTGGTGGCGCCGACCGGATGATCTCGCGAGTCGTGTCGAGCGGCGGATCATTTGGCGCGTCGCCCCTCACTGTCCACGTCGGGCTCGGCGACGCGACGTCGGTGTCGAAAGTCTCGATCTATTGGCCGGCGAGCCAGGTGACGCAGGTGCTCGAGCATCCGGCAATCGACAAGACGCTGGTCGTCACCGAGCCGGTCGAACCGAGCCAGCCCTCGAAAACCTCGGCAGCGGCCCGACGCTGAGGAAGTCAGCGCCTGCAGCACGCTGCCGGAGTGCGGCGAAGGCGGTTACTGTTCGGTCGACGAACCGGCAAGCGTGAAGCGCTTCGTCGTCACGAATGTGTAACCCTGGTCCAGCTCGCGGATCTGCAACACACGATTGATCGGAACGTTCTGAAATACCTGAACGGTGCGGCTGACTGGCCAGATCACCTCCAGTTTCGCGATGGTCGTCGCCTTCCCGATTCCAATGTGTTGCGTCAATGTTGTCGCTCCGAACGAGCCGCCGCTCGTGACCTCGCGGTAGCGAAGCGCCGACCCGGATGATGCGTCGGGCAGCGTGACACGAATCTTCGCGCCGATTGCGGCGCGGTTCGTTTTGACGCCGACCAGCCGGACCGCGATCCAGTTGTTGCCATTGCCGGGGTTTTCAAACAGCGACTCGGTATATTCGTCGCCCGGCACCGCTCCGCCACTGTTCAGCACCACGTCCTCGTCGCCGTCGTTGTCGATGTCCACGAACGCGATGCCATGTCCCTTCTGCAGCTGACCCATGCCGGTCGCGGTGGTCACATCCTGAAACCGCCTCCCGGCGTCGTTGCGCAGCACGACGTTCGGCATCAGCGCCCCGAACGACGGCGTTCCGGTGCCGAGATACATATCCAGGAAACCGTCATTGTCCAGATCGCCGAAGTTGGAACCCATTGTCGGCACGACCCGCGCGAGCCCGGCGGCGGATGTGACGTCCTCGAACGTGCCGTCGCCGCGATTGTGATACAGCATCAGCGTTTCTGCCGCCGGCGGCTGGCCGACGTAGTGTTTGACGAATTCTTCGAGGGAGTTCGGATACGACGACACGAAGATGTCGAGCCACCCGTCGTTGTCGTAATCGAAGAACCACGTTGGAAAGCTGACAAAGGGCTTTTGGACGTGCACTGCTGTGGCGATCTCCTCGAACGTGCCATCTCCCTTGTTGTGGTACAGGAAGTTGTCGCCAAACATGTTCGAGACGTAAAAGTCGGGGAACCCATCGTTGTCGTAGTCGCCGGCGACGACGCCCTTCGTGAAGGCGGTTCGCCCCACACCGGCCGCGGCGGTCACGTCTTCAAACGTGCCGTTGCCGCGGTTTCGAAACAGCTGGCTTGGCGAGAGCTCGTGGCCGACGAAGAGATCGAGCCAGCCATCGTTGTCGATGTCCGCCCACGCGACGCTGTGGGTCGACGTGGCACCATCGGAAAGTCCAGCCTCGCGTGTCACGTCGGTAAACGTGCCGTCAGGGTTGTTGCGCAGCAGCGAGTTCCGCATCGCGACTTCCCAGCCGCCTCGCATCACGAAGATGTCCGGCCGGCCGTCGTTGTCGAAGTCGGTCTGGATCGCATTCAGCCCGCCAGTCTGCGTCAGCAAACGCGCGCCGTCCGAGCGATCCTCGAACGTGCCGTCGCCGCGGTTGCGGTACAAGCGGGCCGGCGCGCAATAGTTGACGCTCGAGAAAAAGACATCGACCAGGCCGTCACCGTCGAAATCTTCTGCGATCGTGCCGCCGGCGATGTCGTTGCGCCCGAGATTGGCGGGGCCTGCCACATCGATGAAACGCGGCATCTCATGTTCCGACCGGAAAAGTTCCGGACCGAGCAACTGCCCCGCAGGTAGGCCCGCCGGATATTGCCCGAGGAGCATGTTCGACACGTTGAGCAGCCAGCGAACTTCGAGGTCGTTGGGCTGCTCCTTCAAGTAGCTCGCGAAGAGGTCCGCGGCGGCGCGTGTGGCCTCCGGATGTCGGTGAACGCCGCCGGCCCGCAACGGGAACACGCACCGGTCAGGGCTCGACATCACCATGCAGTTGTCGACCTCGCCCTTCCTGAGAAAAGCGACGCCGAGGGCCTCGACATAGTCGAGCCATTTGGATTTCAAGTCGGGGTATTCGCTGACGAACGCACTCAAGGCATCGCGTGCCGCGGTAAAGTGCTGAATTGCCTGGTCAACATCGCCGATATAGGTCGACACGGCCGCGAGATATCGCTCGGCAACGGCGCGCCGTTCATTGCTGAGAGGGTCCTGATTCGTTCCGGTGGCCGCGAGCGTCGCCGTACCAGTCGAACGGGCGATCTCGATGGCGCGTTCCCGGGAGCGACAGAGCCCCGCCAGATCCTCGGCGTTGGTATCTGGGGGGAGTGAATTGCCGATTTCGACGAGACCGGAGTGATCGGTAACCGCGCGGTACTTTCCAATCGCTTCACGCGCACGCTCCCAGCTCACACCCCGGCCGGGAGGGCGTTGCGCGACAATCACTGCACCGGCGGCCGCGACGAGCGCGAGCGAGCAAGCCATGCGCCCTGTCCACGGTCGCCGCCGCATTCAGTTCTCCAAGGTGAAGAACGCGGAGCGTACCACTTCCTCGCCGGGTGCGGCGACGCGAATCCGCAGCTCGTAGGTCCCTGGCGCCA
>DATJKH010000124.1:0-2270 GCA_035491715.1 Vicinamibacterales bacterium
GAAAGAACGAACTCTTCACCACTTTGTCCGCTACCTTGCCGCCTGAGGTCGTCACCGGCGAATCTCGGCGCCGGAGGATCTGCATTGGCTGATCATCCCAGGTGAAGAGAATGTTGCAGGCACTCGCAAGCTGGTCATCGATGACTAATTCATTCCGACATGTCTCCGCGAGCCAGGCAGGAGGCTGGGGACGCTTCTTGCGGGTCCAGATCTGATCGTTGTTGAAGTTTCTCTCAACCCTGTTTCCCCACTGTTCAAACCACTTCTCCCACGCACGGTACTCTTTGAGCCACTTTGCAAGCTCGTCGGACCTGTTTTCGGCCGACGGTCCAGGAATCGGCGCCTGCCCTTGCGCACCGACCGGAGCTGCGCTGACCGCGAGGGCCGATACAAGAACCAGCGTTGCAATCGCAGTTTTCATGAGTCCTCCAGAATTCCGACGACGCTGCGACCAACTTTCCGTAGCGTCTTTAATCCAAAACCTGGTGACCGCAGCGATGCTGCGCCTTCCGTGTGACGTCTGAGTTCCGCCACCAGCCGGATCGTGGGTAAGACCGTCGGGTCCACGAATCCGCGTCCCGTGATAACGCCCCGCTGATGCGAGGATCGTCTTGACCTAGAACCAGTGGGCGCGGTTTTTGGTCAACACGTCAACAGATGGGCTTGGCGCCCAGATTGTGCACCCGGTTGCAATTGAAGTAAAGGGAGAACACGGCCTGCTGTGATCATTCCGGCGGCACACGAACACGGCCGGCTGCGATCACAACCGAGCGCGGCGCGCTTTCTCAAGGTCAGCACGCAGAGGCCGAGCATCTACTGGATTGCGGGGGATGGTTCGGTGACGGTTTCTGATTCGGGCGGATAGTGCGCTATGGCACGTCTACGTCGTACGACGTGACTCGCCAGACGCCGTCTTCCTTCCGCCATAACAGACGCAAGACCGGCGTGTCGCCGCTCTGCGTGCGAAAGCGGAAGGTCATGCCGAAGGCATCGTCGTACGTGAGGGGCAGTGGATCGGGTGGGATCGCGCCACGGGCGCGGGCATCACACGCGACGGCGTCGCCAAGTGCGGTCGGGAAGCTGGTGAGGCTGAACATTTGCGAGTACGCGTGATCCATCGGACGAATCGACGGGTGAAGCGGCTCGGCAGCCTCGACGATCGTCTCCAGATTTTGCTCCGTGCCAACCCACTGGCCGATGCGTTGGAGACTTGCGCGGACCTTCAGGCCGGCGTCGTCAAGTGATGTTGACGCCGGCGCATCAGGGCCACGCAGGATGTCGTAGCACGCGTAGCTTCGTCTCGACAGGTATCGAAACGCAGCATCGTAGTCTTTGCGAATCAACCAGGTGTCGACGAAGTTCTTCGCGGCATTGACGAGCGTGGGGTCGGCCCTCATCCGAACGACCTTGGGCTCGGTCGGCGCCGGTGCTGCAGGCGTTTCATCGGGCTTGGGCGCGACGTACCAAGACACGATCTTCCAATATCCATCCTCTTTGGCCCACAGCAGCGCGATGGAGTTGTCGCTCCTTCCCCCCGCGATGCGGAAGATCGCACCATAGTGCTGCCCGTACGCGCGCGGTCGCTTCGTCGGCGCGCCCGGCGTCAGCCGGCTCGCGCAGTCGAAGCGGGTTGCGAGATCCTCGGGAATGTCGTAGAGAACGAACTGGGCTTGATTAGGCTGGGACACCGCGCGCAGCCCAGGGATCGGAAGGGGCACGCCGATCGCCAGGCCGTCAAGCGAGTCGTGTTTGCCGAGTGCGTCATGGGCGGCTTTCAGATTGACCAGGATTTGAATCGGCGCGAGTCCGCGGTCGAAGGCTGGCGGATCCGGCACATCCTGCGCCAGGCACGCGTACGACCGTTCCGAAACATAACCCATCGCCGCCACCGCATTGCCTTCCACCAGCCATGCCTGCAGGAAATCAGGAACCATCACGTTGATACTCTTTTTGCCCGCGCGCGGTACTCTCGGCAAAGTAAACGCGGGCATCGTATCCTTGGTGTCAGGGGCCCGATCGAGGCTCGCACCGAAGAAACCTCGCCACCAGTTCTGAAACCCTGACCAGCGCCCCGCATGTCGCTCGGCGTTGTCGCCGGCGCGGACGTCCGAGTTCGCCGCGGAGAAGTGGCCGTTGAACAACATGCCGGGGAAGGTCGACGCTCGATAGTCAACGTCGATATCTGCCAGACGACCGTCCAGCGCGATTGATACCTGAATCGAGGGCGTGCCGTCTTGTTCGCGGTAGTTGATCGGATAACCCTTGTGATA
>DATJKH010000125.1:0-20346 GCA_035491715.1 Vicinamibacterales bacterium
AGCCGGCGCTCGGCCCAATACCCATCATCGCTACCGTTGGCGTTCGACACGAAGCCACAATGTCCGCCGTGCCTGGTGACGACGACGTTGATGTGTGGATTGCGGCGGAGCTGAGCGTCGCGAAAGATCTCGACCGGGACGAACGGGTCGTCTTCCGCAGTAATCACCAGCGCAGGGATGCGGATGCGGTCGACGACGCGCATCGCACTGGCGCGAAAATAGTAGTCGTCGGCGTCCTGAAAACCAAAATGTGGCGCGGTGAAGTACTCGTCGAATTGCCGAACGGTTCGGACCAGCGGCAGTCGTTCGAGAGAGAATCGCCCGGGATGCGCGGCAGCCTTGCGACGCATGCGCGCCTTGAGGCCGCGAACGAAGTTCCACTGATAGACAAAGTTCGCGCGGCGTTCGAGGGCGTTGACGCACGCCGCAAGTTCGATGACGGGAGAAATCGCGCACACGCCTTTCAACGACGGCGGCGGCGCGCTGCCGTAGTCGCCGGCGAGCTTCAGCGCGAGATTTCCGCCCAGCGAGTAGCCGGCGACAACAACGCGATTGATGCCCTCACGGCGAAGTTCGGCGATGACGTGCGCCGCGTCGGCGGTGAGACCGGAGTGATACAGGCCGTGCGACAGGGCTTCTGTTCCGCCGCAGTTGCGCTGATTCAGAAGTACGACATTGAATCCACGGCCATGCGCCTTTGCCGCAATGCCCCGCATGTAGTGGGCCGCGCTCGATCCCTCGAGCCCATGCAGCGCGATCAGTGCCGGATGCGCCGCAGGATCGCGTTGCCAGTGGCAGTGCGCCAGCACGCGGGTCGCCGGCTCGATCTCGAAGTAACGCTCCGTCGGCGGCGGCAAGGCAGGGAAGGCTCGCGGCTTTCCCCAGCAGTAGACCGTCATCAGATGGCCGTTGGTCAGGCCGCGCTTTGGCACGTAGTCGTTCATCGCAGCCGATAGACGCGAAGGGGACCACTGGAAAAGGCCACCGGAAGCTCGAGCGGTTGAACGGTGACGAGAAAATCCAGTTGATACCGCGCGCCGAGGGCCCTCGCGCGGTCGGGAGTCAGCGTGTCGAAATCGCGGAGCTCGTCAAGGCGATCGCGCGTGCGAATCGCCACGTCCCGTTCGTACATGCCGATCGCGGCGTCCTTGATGCCTTCAACAAAGACGTCGCGTTCACCTGCCACGCGCAGGCTCGTGCCGTAGTGCACCGCGTGTCCGGGATGAGCGAGCCAGCCGGTATCGTGTGGCGTGCTGCGCACCCATGCCATCACGCGTCCCCAGTCATTGTCCGGCACGCCGACCTCGGCGATTGGCCGATCGGGGAATCTCACAAACTTGATATACGCGCTGCGGGTCACCGAGGCGAGCGCGATCACCAGGCACACGATTCGCGCGCGGCGTGGCGAGGGTTTGAGCCCTTCCGCAATCAACCAGATCAAGTAGGCAATCCCGAGGAAATCCAGCATCCAGAACACTCTCGGCACTTGAAGCTGAATCACCAGCGCGAGCCGGGCGGCGTTCAGGGGTAGCGCCAGAGCGAACACGCCGACGAGCGCCAGACATCCCCAGACGAGCCCGCGTTCACCCGGCGCAAGAACTCCGAGAGCGAGTCGCCGCTTGTAGATGGAATAGATTGTCGGCGCGTAAATGAGATTGAGCACCCAGGCATACAGCGGCCACTCGAGTGGAAACAGGTAGTCCTTCGTCTCCAACGTCGCCAGCCACTCGTCATCCATCCTCACCAGTCGCCCGGCGAGAGGTCCGGCGGCGAGCATCCAGGCGCCTGCGATCGCCGCTGCCGCCGCGCCAACCATCATCGGCAACCGCCATCGACGATCATTGACCGATGCGGCAATCGCAATCCAGATGGCAAACCATAATGCGGTGGTCGGATGCAGCAAGCCGCCGGCGATGACCAGTGCTGCGCTGATGAACGCGCGCCGCTGCAAGAGCGCAACCAGGGCAAGCACACCAAGACTGAACGCGAGCTGCCGGGGGTGGAAGTAGCCCTCGAGTGTGTTCGTTCCCGACTTCGCGATTGCATGGCGCAAGGTCAACGCCGCAACGAAGGCCAACGCCGTCCACCCGGTGCGATAGAGTCGTCGCGCAAGCAGCAGAGCCCCCGCGAGCAGCAACGCGAGCGTCGCCGCATACAGCGTGGCAAAGAGTGATGGCAATCGAAGACCGGTCATGCGCGAGAGCGCCGCGATGGTCTCATCGATCATCGTCAACCGCGCCTGCGACGCGATCAACGCGCCGTCACGCGGGAAGAGCGATGGGTCGAGACGTTCCAGCGCCGCCGGAATATAGAAGGCAAGATCGGACGCGCCGTATCGGTAGCCGGCGGAGTTGAGGGTGGAAAGCAGCAGAAAAGGGAAAAGGGAAACGACAAAAAGGAAAGGCAAAAAGGAACGAGCCACCCCGGCGCCCCTTTTCCCTTTTTCCTTTTCCCTTCTCCCTTTTGTGTTCACCTATTGTTCGTCAGCGGTTGGACCGTAGACGGAGGGTAACGGTACGTTCTTCAGCCGCAGGTATACGGTCAGCTGACCGCGATGATGAATCATATGATTCATGACGAACGAGCGGAGTGCCGCCGCGCGGGGCATGGTGAACACGACCTGGCCGTTGTTTTTGAACGTCCAGGGTGCGAGGAACTCCGGGTCGGTCATGCCGGCGATTCCCGTCCGGGCCGCCTCAACATTCTTGTCGAACTGGGACACCAGCCAGCCCGTTGACTCCGGCACCCGCGGACGGGTGTCCTCGGCATCAGCCAGATCGAAGACCGTGTTCTGGACGATGGCAGCGACCCAGTGCGGGATATTCGCGACATGCGCGGCTAGTTGGCCGAGATTGAACGACTTTTCGTGGGGTTTCCACGCAAACTCTGCCTCGGGCACGCGTTCGAGTACCCGGCGGGTCGTGCCCATTTCGTGGTCGAATTCCGGAAGCAGCGCATCTTTGAGAGCCATCCTTAGAGAATATGTCGTCCCTCAGCGCCAGTTCAACCGTCAGAACGGTGATAACTGAACCCAAATCTTTGGCGTGCCGTCTTGCTTGTGGAGCTTGAATGAATGACTGGGCAGGCGGGTTTTCCGGGACGTATGTGACCCTGGACGAGGATCTCGAGCGCGAGTTCGAGGACCGCCTTCGCGAATCGACAACCCTGGCCTTCCGCGTCGCGTACGGGGTGCTGCGCCATCGGCAGGATGCCGAAGATGTCGCGCAGGAGGCGTTCGCGAAGGCCTACCGCAGCTTCACGCAGCTCCGCGATCGTGATCGATTCCGCGCCTGGCTCATGCGGATGACGTGGCGGCTGGCGATCGATCGCTGGCGGTCCGATCGTCGTCGCACCGCGCGCGAACAGGCGGTCGAAAGCGGTGACGAGCCAACCACGGAGGACATCGCGGTGTCGAGCGACCGGGCGCGACGGCTGTGGCAGGCGATCGACACGTTGCCGGAGAAGCTGCGCATCGTTGTCGTCCTGGGAGCGATCGAGGGGCACGACATACGAACCATGGCGCGCCTGCTCGATGTGCCGGAAGGCACGGTGAAGTCGAGGTTATATCTGGCCCGGAAAGGGCTGGCGGAGAGTCTGCAATGTCTCGCACCGAGCAAATGACAGAACTGGACGAGCGCATTGTCGCAGAGGCGGAGGCCGATCTTCAGCAGCTGCTGTCGATCGAGCCGTCACTGGAATTCGCTGCGAAGGTTCGCTCGCGCATTCACGAGGGACGTCAGTCTCGGGCGGCGCGATGGGGCTGGATCGGTGTGGCGATCGCGACCGCTGCGGCGCTCCTTCTCGCGACGGTCCTTCGACTCGGTCAGGGTTCGCCAGCAACTCAAACGACGGAGACAGCCAGGCGTCCCGACACACGGCTCGGGGTCGTCCCGCCAACGACGGCCACGGTGTCGCCTTCGACGACCATACCGTCTCATCCTGTCGCGATTCGCACCGCATCGACGCGGACCGCGGATGCGGCAGCAGGTCCCGAAATCATCATCGACCCGGCGATGACGGCGGCTATTCAGCGGCTGGCGGCCGGCGCGAGGAACACGATCCTGGATGGTTCGAACGGCCAGAGCATCGCCGCCGACGCGAACGCCGGCGCTCTGCCGATTGCCGAACCACTGAAAGTGCCCGAGCTTGTGCTGAGTCCGGCCGATCCAAACGGCGGACAGTAGTGGGTATTAAGAATGAGGAGTAGAACCGTGACCAGAGCTTTCAAAATCATGACCGCCGCGCTTGCCGTGTTGACGACCGCAACGCTTGTCGCGCAGGACGCGCAGCCGGCCGCACCGAGTCGCCCCGGAAGTCCAGTTTCGCTAAAACTGTCGCTCGTCTTCTCGCGCTATCAGGGCGAGAAGAAGATCAGCAGCGTGCCGCACACCCTGTGGGCGACGGCGACCGATGGCAGGACGCCGACAACTCTGCGGCTTGGCACTCAGATTCCTGTGCCGACGACGATCTTCGGCAAGGAAGGCGAGAAGACCCAGTCGTACAACTATCGTGATGTCGGCACGAACATCGACGTCAACGCGTCCAACGCTCAGGATGGTTTCTACAAGATTCAAATCACCATCACCGACTCGTCGGTGTATTACCCGGATCAATCGGAGACGGCGGCGCGCACGGTAGCGAGCACGGGCGCGCCGGCATTTCGCAATTTCAACTCGTCCTTCACGCTGATGATGAAGGACGGACAGACGGCTCAATCGACAGCCGTCACGGATCCGGTGAGCGGCCAGACCATCAAGCTGGACGCGACGCTCAACGTGCAAAAATGAATTGGTGAATTCGTGCCTGGGTGAGTTGGTGACTTGGACGCGTCAATTCACCAATTCACCAATTACTGCAAGAACGTCGAATCCGGCTCAACCACGATCGTCTTCTGTCCCACAACCTTGTCGCCGATCATCAGTTTCACGAGATAGGTTCCAGCCGCAACTGGCGGACCACCGAAGGCACCGCGACCGCGTCCACCACCTCCGCCACCACCACCGGCCGGCGTCGCCGCTGGTGCGGCAGCCGCGCCTCTCCCGCGCGCACCTTCATCCGGCGTTGCCGGCGCAGCCGGTTGCTGCGGTGACGGTGGTTGCGCGCCCGCTTGCGGTGTCGCTGGGGCTCCCGCTTCGGCCGCGGGAGCTGGCTGCGCGGCGCCACCCCCTCCCTGGCCGCGTCCGCGACCGCCGGCGCCACCAGCACGCAGGTCCCATTGGATGCGATTCAGTCCCGCGTTCTTCGTTCCGATAAGGTTGCGAATCTCACGACCCGTGACGTCGGTCACGGTGATGCGCACGTCGGATGTCGCCGCGCTCTTGAGCCAGTAACTAATCGCCGATCCCTGCGCCGGGTTCTGCGCGCGAAAGACTTTTGCCCCCTCTGCGAGAATCGCTTTCTGAATGTCAGTCGTCCACGCGACCGCAGGACGGATATCAAGCAGAGCGGCATCGGTCGTCGTCGTTGTGTCGGACAATTGCTGCAGCGAAGAGACGTCATCCATGATGTAGATGCTGCGGCCGTGTGTGCCGACAATCAGATCGTTGTCGCGCGGATGGACCAGGATGTCGTCGATACGCACAGTCGGCATGCCATTCATGAACCGCTTCCACGCACCGCCTCCGTTCAGCGAGACGTAGAACGCGTACTCGGTTCCGAGATACAGCAGGTTCTTGTTCTTCGGATCTTCACGAATGGCGTTGACGTTGCCTTCAGGCAGATTCGACGAAATCGAGACCCAGGTTTCGCCGAAATCTGTCGTCTTGAATACGTAGGGTTTGTGATCGTCAGTGCGATGCGCATCAAACGTCGCGTAGCAGGTGCCGGCATCATAGTGCGACGGCTCGACGCGCGAGACGTGCGTCTCTTTCGGCAAGCCCGACACTCTATCGACGACGTTCTTCCATGTGTTGCCACTGTCGCGGCTGACCTGAAGGTTCCCGTCGTTGGTGCCGACCCAGATGATCCCTGGCACCAGTGGCGACTCACCAATCGTGACGATGTTGCTGTACGACGCTGCGCCGTCGTGCTTCGACGCCATCGGCGCCGACCCTTCGATGCCGAGAATCGGGCGGTCGTTGCGTCCGATGTTCTTCGTCAAGTCGGGCGAGGCGACCCACGTATCGCCGCGATCGTACGATCGGAACAATCGATCGCCGCCGAGATAGATCGTGCGCGAATTGTGCGGCGAAAGAATGAACGGCGTGTTCCAGTAAAAGCGGTAGAACGTTCCGGCCGCGGGTGTCGGAACAACGTTGGGATTCTGATTGCCGCCAAACCCGAATTGCGCGGCCGCCTGAGCGGCGGGATCGGGCGTTTCACCAGCGGGCGCGCCACCACCACCGCGTCCCGCCGGTGCTGGACCCCGCGGCCGGATGCTGTTGCTGCGGCCGCTCCGCAGATCGACGCGATTCGTGTTGCCGTCCTGCGACTCTGAGTACATCACCGTCCAGTCGGACTGGTCGTTTTGTGTATAGAAGCCGTCGCCGCCGCCAACGCGATACCAATCTGAATTCAGGATTCCGTTCGTGCTGCGTGTCGCGCTCGGGCCGCACCAGCTGCCGTTGTCCTGCAGTCCGCCGCAAACGTAGTAGGGCTTCCGCATGTCCGCACTGATGGCGTAGAACTGTGCGACCGGCACATTGTTCACGTACTCCCACGTATCGCCGCGATCGTAGGTCACGTCGAAGCCGCCGTCATTGCCGAGCAAAATGTGTTTGCCGTCGCGCGGATCGATCCAGATCGCGTGATGATCGCTGTGCGGGATTCCCTGGACGGTGTTCCACGTCTTGCCGCCGTCGGTGCTCTTGAAGAACGGCGCGCCCCCTTGATACGCGATCTCCGGGTTGGTTGGATCGACACGGATCTGACTGTAGTACATCCATCGGTCGCCCTGATTCGAGAGGAAGCGCCAGTTCTTGCCGCTGTCATCCGATCGCCACACGCCACTCTTGCTTGGATCGGGCGGAGGCGTCTGTCCACGCCCGCCGCCGAATCCTGCGCCACCTCCACCGCCGCCGCGCTGTCCCGGTGGCACGAGTGTCCCATCGTCGTTGACGCCAGCTCCGGTGCCGCCGCTCGGGCCGACTTCAATCGACGCGTAAATCGTCGAGGGTTTCGAACGTGCGATGTCGAGCCCGATGCGGCCGATGATCGGGTTGTTGGGCAGCCCGCTGGTCAGCCTCGCCCATGTCTTGCCGCCGTCGGTCGTCTTCCAGATTCCGCTGCCCGGCCCTCCGCCGTTGAATCCCCACGGGGTTCGGCGCCGTTGATATGACGCGGCGACGAGCACGTTCGGATTGCTCGGATCCATCACGACATCGGTGAACCCGGTGTTCTCGTCGATGAACTTCGTATTCGTCCACGTCTTTCCGCCGTCGGTCGTTTTGAAGAGACCCCGTTCCTTGTTCGGACCGAAGAGATGGCCGACTGCGGCGACGTAGACGATGTTGGGATCCTTGGGGTGTATGACGATGCGTGCGATCGATTGCGTCTCCTTCAGGCCAGCCTCCTGAAAGGTCTTGCCGGCATCGATCGACTTGTAGACACCGGCACCGAATGACGAACTCTGCCGATTGTTCGCCTCACCTGTGCCAACGTAGATGATGTCGGGATTCGAGGGCGCGATCGCGATGTCGCCGATTGACGACACAGGATACGTGTCGAAGATCGGCATCCACGTCGTCCCGTTGTTGGTGCTCTTCCAGATTCCGCCCGTGGCAAAGCCGAGATAGATGACGCTCCGGTCGCTCTCGACAACGGCAATATCGTCGACCCGGCCGCCCATGTTCGCCGGACCGATCGGTCGCCAGACAAATGGCTTCAACATCGGATCGTCCGACTGATTGATTGGTGGCGGAAGTGGCGGCGCCTGAGGCGGACCCTGGGCGACGAGCGCCCGTCCGGCGACCAGACACACGCCAATGCCGAGCCACGCGAGTAGCCGCACGCGCAGAATCTGTGACTTCAAACCTCACTCCTTACGCAATGACGTTTTGTGAGAATTATTTACTGAAGTCGACTTTTGGAGCCTGTTTGGCCTCCGGCGGGACTTCCCAGTATGGATGTTCCTTGAAGCCGAACATCTTTGCGGTGACGTTCGATGGGAACTTTCGCCGCTGTGTGTTGTAGGCCTGCACCGCCTCGTTGTAGCGCATGCGCGCGACGCTGAGGCGGTTTTCAGTGCCAGACAACTCGTCCATCAGGCGGGTGAACTGTGCGTCCGCTTTCAGCTGCGGATAATTCTCGGCCACCGCGAGCAGCCGACCAAGCGCAGACGACTGCTGATTAGCTGCCTGAATGGTCTCCTCTGGACTCTTCGCGGCAAGAAGTCGCGACCGCGCATCCGCGACGGCTTGGAACACGCCGGCCTCGTGCGCGGCGTAGCCTTTGACGGTATTGACCAGATTCGGAATGAGGTCCGTTCGACGCTGCAACTGGTTCTGCACTTCCGCCCACTGCGCGTTGATGGCTTCTTCCTGGGTGGAGAACTTGTTATAGGAGCAGCCGGATAACGCGACGGCCATGAGAACGATTGACAGATTTATCGTGAACCGAAGTCGTGTGTGCATACGGATCTCTTTTCTCACGTGCGCGGCGGGGCCCCACCCCCACGCGCTCGGCGACGTCGCGCCTCGCGCTGGCCGCATGCGCTGTCGACACGACGTCCGGCCTCGTCCGGCGCCGCTCGCCATCGCGGACCCAGTTACAGTCTACCAACCGCCCGAAGCGCCGCCGCCGCCGCTGCGGCCGCCACCAAACCCGCCGAAGCCTCCGCCGCCTCCACCGCCGCCGAATCCGCCTCCACCGAAGCCGCCAAAGCCGCCGCCGAATCCGCCACCGCCGAACGGCCCGATTCCACTGTTCCAGCCGCTCCACGGTCCGCCGCCCCACATCCGGCGGCGACGTCGTCTACGGTTGCTCGCGACAAGAATAATGATCCAGAGAATGATGATCCACCAGGGGAACCCTGAACCGGTCGTTCGGCGAGGGGCAGGAGGAGGCGGCACGTCCTGCAGGGTCACGCCGCGTCCTTGCGCGATGCGATTGACGATCGCCGTCGTGCCGGCGAGCAGTCCCGCGCCGTAGTTGCCATTGCGGAATTGCGGAGTGATGAGATCCCGAATCGTTTCTCCCGCGAACCCGTCGGTGACGAACTGCTCGAGATCGTAGCCAACTTCGATGCGGATCTTCCGATCCTCGACGGCGACGACGATGAGCAATCCGTTGTCTTTCCCTTTGTCGCCGACTCCGCGGCCGCCGTTCTCGAACATCTTCACCGCGTACTCATCGATATCGGCGTAGGGTTTGTACGAAGGAACGGTGGCGACGACAACCACGTCGCCGCTTGCCGCCTTGAGGGCGCGAATTCGGCGATCGATCTCGCGCTCGGAGTTGCCGTCAATGACGTTGGCGCCGTCGTTGACTGGTGCGGTCAGTTCCGGAATAGGTGCTTGCGCGTGTGTGGTTGCGCCCGCGAGGACGACTACCCACACCACGACCAGGTGAACGACGACGGCCCTGGTGCGACAGACCATCAGGCGTGGGCCCGCCACATATCGACGTATTCCCAGATCCGCTCGGCTGCGGAGATGTAGCGTGAGAGCAGCGCTGTCGGATCGGCGATGGCGCTGCGTGTGCCGGCGGCGGTGCTGATGACTTCGCGTACGAGATCTGCCGGGATGCGAATCTGGCGTTCCGCGGTTCCTGCAAGATCGGACGGGTCATCGTCTGCGAGCAGCGCAATGTTGCGAAGGAGTGCGACAAACGCCGGCGCCGATGCCGCGATCAGCCTGGTCACGGCGTCCGGATGACCACCTGATTCGAGAAAGCCTTCACGGAGATGAATCAGGTGACTCTTGGCGCTCAGTTCGCACGCCCGTCGCCTGTCGGCAGGGGCAACCCGGGCAGTGACGAATGGACTGGTTCCTGAGATGATGACGTGATGCGCGATGATGTCGCCGTACTCGAGCGGAAAGACATCGAGCGTCCGCAGGAATTCCTCGAATTCGAGAATCAGCGGGACCGCCAGCGATCGGCGCTGCCAATTCGGGACGTAGGGGAGGCACTTGACGAGATCCTCGAACGCAAGTCGATCGACCAGCGCTAACGCGTGAAGCACTCTCGGCGTCGCCGGCGCATCAAGGCCGTACGCGACGACCGATCGCAGTCGCGCGCCGAACACGCGGCCGAGTTCCGATGCGAGACCATTCAGGACAGACCGCTCGTCGGCGGACAACGGCTCAGAATCCATGCAGGTGATTATCTACGAAGCGGGTCTGGCTTCGCGGGCGACTCGTTGCGTTTGAATATTGTAGGGTCGGTTCTCGAGCCCTCGCGTGCGCGTACTGGAAGCTGACACTGTCATAATCCCAAGACTGATGGAACTACGACGGTTGAACATCGGGTGTTTCGGTGGGGGCACGGGGTTGCCCAGTCTGCTCGGCGGACTGAAAAACAATCCCTGGCTCAACGTCAACGCCGTCGTCACCATGTTCGATAGCGGCGGCAGTTCCGGTCAGCTTCGCGATGAGCTCGGAGTCCTGCCTCCGGGCGACGTGCTCAAGTGCGCGCTGGCGCTGGCTCGGAATGAAAACGAGGCACGGCGCGTCCTGCTGTCGCGCCTGCCGACGATCGAGCACTCCCGACTGCGTGGACACACCGGCGGTAACCTGCTTCTCTCGATGATGGAGCAGTACACCGGCGATTTTCTTGCCGCGGTCGACGGACTGCGGGCACTTCTTGGATGCAAGGGACGCGTGTGGCCGATCAGTACCGAGAAGGCGAGCATCTGTGCCGAATACGGCGACGGCACGAAGTCGCGCGAGGAAGTGGCGGTCGATGCCGGACAGACCGCCGGGAGCGCGATCGTGCGTCTCTGGCTGGAGCCGGAGGTGCGGCTGCATCCGGTCGTCGCCGAGGAGATCCCACGCTTCAACGCCGCAATCATCGGGCCCGGCAGTTTCTACACAAGCCTGCGACCGATTTTTCTCGTCAACGGCGCGTGCGAAGCGATTCAGCAGGTGAAGGGGCCGGTGATCCTCGTCACCAATCTGCTCACCGAGGGACGAGGGATGTCGAACTTCACTGCCGGTCACGCGGTGCGCGAGATGAGTGCGGCGATCGGACGGGAGATCGATGTGGTGCTCTTCAATACCGCGCGGCCCTCGGAAGAGACGCTGGCGCGCTATTGCGCCGAGCACAAACAGCCGCTGGAAGCTGGCGACATTCCGTCCTATTGTGAAATCGTGCGAGGCGACTTCTGGTACGGCGAGATCGCTCGTCACGATCGCCGTCGTCTGGCGCAGGCGGTGTGGGCCGTTCTTGCGCGAAGGCTCTTGTAACAAGGGGCAATGCCTGTCCTGGTTCTCGACGCGGTTTCGCTGTCCTTCGGTCATCTTCCACTGTTCCAGGGCGCCGACCTCAGGATCGAAGCAGGCGAGCGCATCGCCCTCATCGGCCGCAATGGATCCGGCAAATCAAGCCTGCTGAGAATTATTTCAGGCGAGACTCCGCCGGATGCCGGTGTCGTCTGGCGTGCGCCATCGTTGCGAGTCGCACGGTTGGGACAGGATGTCGCCGCGTATGCGCGTGACGGATCGAGTGTTTCCATCGACGGGACGCATTCGGTATTCGATGAAGTGGCGGCCGGACTGGAGACGCTCGCTGAACTCGTCACCGCGTATCATCACGCCGCGGTAGACGTGGCGGAGCGCGGAGAGGAACAGGCACTCACCCGGCTGGGGGATCTCCAGCATCAGCTCGAGGAACGTGACGGCTGGCGCCTCGAGCAAAAAGTTGAAATGGTGGTTTCCCGTCTTGGGTTGCCTGCCGACAGACCGATGCGGGAGCTGTCGGGTGGCTGGCGGCGGCGGGTGCTGCTGGGCAGAGCACTCGTATCAGAGCCAGATCTCCTGCTGCTCGACGAACCGACGAACCACCTGGACATCGACGCTATCCGCTGGCTCGAAGATTTTCTGACCGGCTTTGCCGGCGCCCTGCTGTTTGTGACCCATGACCGCGCGTTCCTTGGAACACTCGCGACGCGGATCGTGGAGCTGGATCGCGGACGGCTGACGTCGTGGCCGGGCAGCTACGATCGCTACTGCCAGAAGAAAAGCGAAGCGCTCAATGCGGAGGCGCTGGAACTGGAGCGGCTCGATAAGAAGCTCGACAAAGAAGAAGCGTGGTTGCGACAGGGGGTGAAAGCCCGCCGAACCCGGAACGAAGGGCGAGTGCGCGACCTGATGCAGCTGCGGAAACAACGCGCCTCCTATCGCGCAGAATCGGGACCCGTGCGGATGTCGGTTGACGCAGCTGACGCGTCGGGACGATTGGTCTTCGAGGTTGAACACGTCAGCAAGTCGTTCGGCGGTGTTCCGATCGTGCGCGACTTTTCTCAACGCATCCTGCGCGGCGACCGTATCGGTTTGATCGGGCCGAATGGGTCGGGAAAAACGACGCTCTTGAAGCTGCTGGTCGGCGAGCTGTCCCCGGACTCAGGGACGATTCGCCGCGGCGCGCGGGTTGAGGTCGCCTATTTCGATCAGCAGCGAGAGCAGCTTGATCCCGATCGAACGGTCGCCGACACGGTGAACGACGGCAACGACACCGTCGTAATCAACGGCGCTCCGCGCCACGTGCTGGGCTACCTTGCGGATTTCTTGTTCCCGCGGGATCGCGCCGTGTCACCCGTCCGCGTCCTCTCCGGTGGTGAACGCAACAGGCTCATGCTCGCGCGACTCTTCGCACGGCCGGCGAATGTGCTGGTGATGGATGAGCCGACCAACGACCTGGACATCGAGACGCTCGATCTCCTCGAGGAGGTGATCACCGATTTCGAGGGCACGATTTTGCTCGTCAGCCATGACCGGGTCTTCCTCGAGCACATCGTAACCAGCACGCTCGCGTTCGAGGGGGAGGGGCGTGTTATCGAGTACGTGGGTGGATATGAAGATTATCTGAGGCAGTCGGCGTCCGTGATCCGTGATCCGGGATCCGCCAAGTCGCAGCACCCGGGCGACTCATCAGCACGTGGTTCGGCGGGGCGCGATGCCGCCGGACCCCCCATCCCGGATCCCGGATCCCGGCTGCGTAAGAAACTCAGTTTCAACGAATCCCGCGAGCTCGAGTCGTTGCCCGAGCGCATCGCCTCGCTGGAATCGGAGCAATCGCGACTGCAGAAGGAGGCGGCATCGCCGGATTTCTACAAAGAATCCGGCGACCACATCCGCGCGGTCCTGGCGAGAATCGAGGCGATTGCTCCCGAACTCGATACAGCGCTGGCGCGCTGGATGGAACTCGAGGAGAGGCGGTGAGACGCTGATGCGTCAAATCTATTGTTCGAACGATTTCGTGAAGAGATCCTCAATCGCGCGCTTCCCGTTTTCCTGAATCTGGCGCGTGCCTGTCCCGGTGAAGTGCGGATGGGTGATCGTCGGGGTCGTCTCGAGCGACGTCCAGTCGCTGCCCGTCCAGCGAAACCACACGTCCTTGTCCTGGTCGAACACGAAGAGCGGCTTGTTGCAAAGCTTCGCAAACTCTGCGCCCCAGCCAGTTCCTCCGCGAACGGTTTTGTCCTCCTGGATCTTGCCGACGATGTAGATCTCCTGGCCGTGATTCACCTGGTACCACAATGTCTGAAGAATCTTTCGCAGCGTGGGACTGTCGATGTAACGGCGGTTCATGAGCCGCGACACGTATTCAAGGCTGACATCTCCTGCCTGCAGCTCTTCATGATTGAGCACGCGGATGCCGCGCCGGCGCGCTTCGGTGTGGCCATCAAACGTGAAGTTCACTTCTTCGATGCCGTGACCCTCGGCGCATGCGCCGAACTCCGCTTCGGCGCCGGGAGCGGCACCGCTGAAAAGAATGAAATCGGTCTTTTGCATGTCCTGTCCAACCGTCCTAGCGTTTCACCTTGCGTTTTGTCGTCGCGGCGCTTCGCTTGACCGTCGCGACGCTCTTTCTTGCGGGTTTGCTGGCCGGTGGGTCCGGATCGGCGGCGTGCCCCGCCTTCAGTCGCGCCGCACGCTCGATGATCGTCGCCAGCATTTCTCCCGCTTCGCCGCCTTTCGCCGGCCGGTGTGACTTCCAGACGTCCGGTTGGTCCGCCGCGAGGATGTCTTCGAAATCGCCATCGCTCTTCACACTCTTTGGCGCGAACTCGACGATGTCGACATCGCCGGCCCAGTCATCGCGATGTTTGATCAGCAGCCAGCTGCGTCCATCCCCGCCTCCCCACCGGCCACCGGTGCGCACGAGCACCCATGAGCCCTTCAGCTTGTAGCCGTCCAGCGTGAACTTGAGATCTCCCTTCTTCAGCGCCGCATCGACATCAGGGCTCTCGGGTGTCCAGGTTCCCTGATCCCAAAGCATCACGATTCCGGCGCCGTAGCCTTCGGGGATGACACCTTCGAACGTGCCGTATTCGATCGGGTGATCCTCGACGTGCATCGCGAGCCGTTTTGTTTTCGGATCGAGCGACGGTCCTTTCGGCACTGCCCACGACAACAGAACACCCTTCCATTCGAGCCGGAAGTCGTAGTGCAGATGACTCGCGAGATGCTTCTGGACGCAGAAAAAGAGTCCCTGCTCGGGCTTTGCTTTCTTCGCGCGTTCCTCGGCGACGTTCACATCACCGGACGGCTCGGGCGTCGATTTGAAGTTGCGCTTCTGCTTGTACTTTTCTAAAACCATTTTTTCAATTGACTCGACCCATCATGCGCTTGATCCAGGGCGTCAGGGCAAACATCACAAGCGCGGCCAGCACCGAGAACGCGGCGACGGCGCCGAACAGCGTTGGCAGCGCGAACGATTCATAAAGGCCGGCGACGCGTCCGCCGATGTAATTGCCGACCGACGTGGCAAGAAACCAGATGCCCATCACCAGTCCCGCGATCCGTACTGGCGCAAGCTTGGTCATCGCACTGAGCCCGACCGGACTGAGCATCAACTCGCCAATCGTGTGCAGCAGGTAAGTCATCGTCAACCACATCGGGCTGACCTGGCCGCCCTGCTGCGCGGGGACAATCAGAATCGCAAAGCCGGCGCCCACGAAGATCAATGCCATCGCAAACTTCGCCGGACTGGATGGTTCTTTGCCCTGATCGCCCAGTCGCAGCCAAAGCCAGGCGAACACCGGCGCCAGCATCCACAGGAAAAGCGAGTTCTCCGACTGGAACCAGCTGCTGGGAAAGGGAAACCCGAGAAGGACGTTGTAGGTATTGCGATCGGCAAACAGGTTCAGCGTCGAACCGGCCTGTTCGAAGACGGACCAGAAGACAGCCGCCGCAAGGAACAGCGCCCCGATCGCATAGAGGCGATGTCGTTCTTCGCGGGTCCAATTGCTCGAACTAAACAGCCATCCGAAAAATCCGAGGGTCAGGAACAGAAGGAAGTACCCGGCAGCATCGGCAACCTGGGTGGCTGTAATTGGCAGAATGCCGACGAAGGTTCCGACGGCAAATAGTGCGATCGCGGCGATCAGAATCGATCCGATGAGCACCGCGCGACGACGTAAGGTCGCGGCCGCCTCGGGCGACTCGGCTGGCGCCGGATGTCGGCCGGCGTCGCCAAGATAACGACCTCCGGCCACGTATTGCACGAGGCCGAACAGCATGCCGACACCCGCCGAGGCGAATCCGATGTGCCAATTGACGTTCTGTCCGAGATAGCCGCACACGAGCGGGGCGAAGAACGCGCCCATGTTGATGCCCATGTAGAAGAGAGAGAATCCGGCGTCGCGGCGCTTGTCTTCCTTGGAATACAGGTACCCAACCATGACGCTGACATTGCCTTTCAACAGGCCAGTGCCAATCACGATCAGGAACAATCCGACATAAAATGTCGCCAGCGTCGGGACCGCCATGCTGAAATGGCCCGACGCGATCAGGATCCCACCGTACAGCACAGCACGGCGTTGCCCGATGAATCGGTCTGCGATCCATCCGCCGGGCAGCGTCATCATGTACACCATCGACGTATACAAGCCGTAAACCGCGCCTCCCTGTGCCGCGCTGAATCCGAGACCTCCCGACGCAACCGGCGCTGTCATGAACAGCAGCAGCAGCGCGCGCATGCCGTAATAGCTGAACCGCTCCCACATTTCGGTGAAGAACAGCGTGGACAGGCCGCGCGGGTGACCGAAGAAGGCGCGGTCGTGTTGGGATATCGCGGCGGCAAAATCTCTCGGGTGGGCACCAGCAGAGGCGGAGTCAGTCATGCTCCATCAGCATATGCGAACTCACAGGCGTACAATAAAGGCGTGCGGGTGCTCCTCATTTCGACCTACGACATGGGACGTCAGCCCTTCGGGCTCGCGTCTCCTGCCGCGTGGTTGCGCGAAGCCGGCGTCGACGTCGCGTGCGTCGATCTCACCCGGGAGAAACTCGGCGACGGGCAAATTGCCTGGGCCGAGATTGTCGCGTTCTTCTTGCCGATGCACACGGCCACCCGGCTGGCGATTCCAGTGATCGATCGTGTCCGGGCGACGAATGCGCGCGCGCGCTTGATTGCTTATGGTCTGTACGCACCGCTCAATGAAGAACTGATTCGTGAGCATGGCGTCGATCATGTGCTTGGAGGAGAGTTCGAACAGGCACTCCTCGACGCAGCACTTAACGGCGGAGTGACGCCGACATCGCCAATTCCTCGTCTTCAATTCCGCGTGCCGTCACGCGAGGCACTGCCGCCGCTCTCTGGCTACGCCACGCTGCAGATCGCCGGGGAAAGGCGGACAGTCGGATACACCGAAGCCAGTCGCGGATGCAAACATCGCTGTCGGCATTGCCCGATCGTTCCCGTGTACAACGGCCGGTTCCGTGTCATTCCGCCCGAAGTGGTTCTGGCCGACATCCGGTCACAGGTCGCGGCCGGCGCACGCCACATTACCTTTGGCGATCCGGACTTCTTCAACGGTATCCGGCACGCCGAACGCATCGTCGCCATGTTCCATGGGGAATTCCCCGACCTCACCTACGACGTCACGATCAAGGTTGAACACTTGCTGCAGCATGCGGAGGTGCTGCCGGTGCTGGTCGAGACCGGATGCGTGTTTGTCACCACCGCGGTCGAGTCGCTCGACGACGCCGTGCTGGCAAAGCTGGAGAAGGGACACACCCGTGCCGACTTCGAGCGCGTCGTCGAATTGTGCCGGAACGTCGGCCTCTCTTTAGCTCCGACATTCGTTCCGTTCACACCATGGACGACGGTGGCGAGTTATCTCGAGTTGTTGCACGCCATCGATCGGCTCGAACTGGTCGAGCACGTCGCGCCGATTCAGTTTGCGATCCGGCTCTTGATTCCGCAGGGCTCGCGCATGCTCGAACTCGAAGAAGTGCGAGCGGTCACTGGCGAATTCGCCCCGCACTCGCTCACCTATCCCTGGGTCCATCCCGATCCGGCAGTCGACGCACTCCAGTCAGAACTGACGAAGCTGATCGGCGTGAAGTTATCGCTCTCCCGCGCTGAATTGTTCGCGAAGGTGTGGGATCTCGCGCACGGTCGAACGAATGCGCCTGTTCCTCGCAGGCAGCCGGTGCTCGTGGCGAGATCGGCGATCCCGTATCTGAACGAACCTTGGTACTGTTGAGCGGAGCCTGCGGCGGAGCAGTTGGCTCTGTTGTGAATCCGAGTGGCGCGGTCAAGGACCGCGTCCGACAACTCAAACATTCGCTTGCGCGTCCTCATTCTCTCGACCACGACCGGTTATCAGCTTCGCTCGTTCGGCCACGCAGCCGAGGGTGCCGGCATTGAATTGATGTTCGCGACAGATCGTTGTCACCAACTCGACGATCCGTGGCGCGACAATGCGGTGGCGGTTCGCTTTCATGAGGAGGACGCCTCGCTCGAGGCGATCGTCGAGGCATCGCGTTCTCGCCCTCTCGACGGCGTCATTGCGGTCGGCGACCGGCCCGTCGTCCTCGCCGCCCGAGTTGCGGCGGCGCTGGGGCTGCGCGGTAATCACCCTGCGGCTGCGGCCGCGAGCATCAATAAGAGTCTGTTCAAGCAGGCACTGACGCGTGCCGATCTGCCCGTCCCCTGGTTCTTCGAAACCCGCAGCGACGCTCGTGTGTCGGCCGATCCGCGGGTGCAGTACCCGTGCGTGATCAAACCCGTTGGGTTGTCCGGCAGCCGCGGGGTGATGCGCGCGAACACAGCGGCGGAACTCGACGAGGCGAGCGCGAGGTTACAGGCGCTTCTCTCGCGAAAGGACGTCCGCGCGATTCGCAGCGGTCTTGAAGACACAATCCTGATCGAAGGATTCATCAGTGGGCGAGAATTTGCCGTCGAAGGCGTGATGACATCCGGCACGATGCAGGTGTTTGCCATCTTCGACAAGCCGGATCCATTAGATGGACCGTTTTTCGAGGAAACGATTTACGTGACGCCGTCGGCACTTGATCGCGCGACGCACGCAGCAGTTCTCGCCCAAGTGGCACGTGCAGGCAGCGCACTTGGTCTGGAACATGGTCCCTTCCACGCGGAGTGTCGCCTGGCGTCTGACGCGATTTACATCCTCGAAATGGCGGCGCGTCCGATCGGTGGCTTGTGCTCGAAAGTGCTTCGCTTCGAGGGCATCCCCGGAGTCGCCGCCGCGAGCCTGGAAGATGTACTACTTCGCCATGCGGTCGGACAGGACATCTCCGGCGTCGCTCGCGAGGAGCGCGCCGCGGGCGTCATGATGATTCCGATTCCCAGGAAGGGAATGCTCAAACGGGTCGAGGGAATCGAAGCGGCATCCAAGGTGGCAGGCATCGAGGAAGTGCAGATCACGGCCAAGATCGATCAACTACTAGAACCGCTGCCGGAGGCCGGCAGCTATCTCGGGTTCATTTTTGCGCGCAGGTCAGAGGGTAATGACGTGATCCGCTCGCTGAAGGCGGCGCACACACGATTGCGCTTCGACGTGGCGGCACCTATTACGGTGATGTGAACATTTGACATTGCGCGCCGCCAGGTTACTTGGCCTGCTGCGGCACGTAACCAGGAGGCAGCGCGGCCCCTTCGCCGAAGAAAAAATCTTCCATGTGCTTCTTTACGAGTTCCTGCGCCTCTTTCTGCCATGGCATCAGGCGGTACTCGTTCAAGATCATCTTCATCCGTTCTTCCCACATTTTCCACGCTTCCGCGGAAATGTTTTCGTAGATCCGTTGTCCGAGCTCTCCGGGCCACGGCGGCGCGTCGAGACCGAGCATTTCTTTCTGGAATTTCTGACAGTAGACCTTTCGGCCGGTCATGTTCGTTGAAGGTGATGGTGGTTGTGGAGGGCTGCACGGACTCATAAATGCGATTCTATCAGTGTCGGGAAGGCCTGAGATGCTCCTCTGTCCAACTGACTCATGTGTAGTCAGGCGTGTAAGGATTCGCTCCACTCCTGCAAACACCGTCGACGCTTCATTCGGTATCTCCGCGAAAATCAGTCACTTACAGGTGCCTTAAAACCAATCGACGGTCATTTTCGTGGCACAGCCTTTGATTCATGGGCTGGCGGCAAGAGACAACGTCCGTGGAGAGCTACCAATCAATGCCGCACGACGACGAGCGCCCGAGGCCACCGGAACCGCCAGAGAAAGCGCCGGAGACTCCCACGGATGAACCAAAACCCGCGCCTGTCCAGGATCCACCCGCGGAACCTAATCGGGCTCCTTACGTTGTGCGGAGCCAGCGACAGGACGGCTTCAGTGAGAGTTGAACATGAATGACGCTGTAAACGCTCGAACGTCAGGGGAACGCAAGGAACGCCGCGGCTTCGCGTCAATGACGCCGGAGAAACAGCGCGAGATCGCCAGCAAAGGCGGACGCGCTGCGCACCAGAAAGGAACGGCGCACGAATGGACCTCTGAAGAAGCTCGATCGGCCGGCCGCAAGGGCGGGCAGATCAGTCGCGGTGGACGCGGCCGTCTTGTCGAGTCCGATGGGTCAACCGCGATGCCTGCTGCTCAAACCGGCGACGCTTCCGAAAGTCCGACGTCGTTGGACGGTCAGTCGTAGAGGACCAACGAACCTCTGAGGAGACCTGTGCGTATGCCGAAACGCGAAGCGATTCTGCTGGTCGTGGCGCTGACTGTTGCGTCGAATGCTCTTGCGCAGAGTTCGACATCAAGCAGCAGTCAGCCGCAACAACCCGGCGGAACTCCCACCACGTCGACAGCGGGAACCCAGCAATCGGGCTCCTCCGGCGACGTCGAGACCCGCCCGGCGACAACAACGGTGAATGGGGATACGGGGTTGTGGTTCGTGCCGACGGGCGAGATTCTGCCGGCGAAGAAGTGGTCGGTGAGCGCCTACCGCGTGAACTTCGATCGGAACCAGGGGTTCACCGACGTGTCGGACTGGCCGGTGACG
>DATJKH010000126.1:0-3079 GCA_035491715.1 Vicinamibacterales bacterium
GTCGCGTCAGGTGTTTCATCCACCCCGCTTTGGCGTTCTTACCCATCACATCGATTATCCAATCTGGCGAGCAGGACGGTGACGGGAACAAAGTTCCCAAAAAGTGCTTGTGCTAACTGAAGAGCTAGCATAGCATCCGGGACAATACGCACACCGCGGCTGAATCGGTCCAGATGGGCCAATGGACTCACCAACACCGCTTACTCGTACACACTCACGCCGCTGAATAATCCGGGAGCAGTCACGTGGGCCCTGGTTAATGGATCGTTGCCTCCTGGTTTGGGACTGAGCGCAGGCGGCACCATCAGCGGCAGCTCCACGGCGGCTGGTCTTTTCAATTTCACGTACAGCCTCAACGACGGGACCAACACGATCCATCGCGGCGCGAATATTCGCGTGACGACGGTCAAGATCACATCGACCATACTCGCCAACGCCACTCAGAACCTCCCCTATGGTCCGGTGGCGATCGAAGCGAGCGGCGGAACCGGCGCATACACGTTTACACAAGAAGGCGGCATTCTCTTTACCTCGGCGCCGATCGATTCCACCGCGCCGCTCGTCACCGCGACCGCCCCGGGAATGCTGTGGCCGCCAAGCGGAAGGACGGTTCCCGTCCAGGTGCGCGGAACGATCAGGGATGCAGGGTCAGGGGTGAATCTGTCGTCGGCGCGATTCGCGGTCCCCGACGAGTACGCAACCGTTCACCCGTCTGGCGAGGTCACCGTCAGCGCCGATGGCAATTTCACGGTCAATGTCCCGCTGGTCGCCGCTCGGCACGAAGCAGACGCCGACGGCCGCAAGTACACCATCGTCATTTCGGCGAAGGACACTGCCGGGAATGAGGGAAGCACCACGGTGATCGTTGTGGTGCCGCACGATCAGGGCAAATGAATCGCTAATCACTGATCACTAATCGTGAATCCTTGAATCACCAATCGTCGAATCCTTGAATCCTCGAATCGAATCCTTGACTACGAGATTCGTGGATTCAGCGATTCGCGATCAGAGATCCAAGGATCAAGGATGAGTGATCAGTGATCAGTGATTCGCGCGCTCACGAGGCGGGAACCGCCGATTTCACAGCGCGCACCATCAAGACGGGAATGTGCACGTTGTGCCGCACGCGGTCGGCGGTGGCGCCGCGGAAGAGGTCGCTCAGGAAACGGTGACCGTGCGTCGACATGGCAATGAGGTCGACGCTTTCCTCTACCGCCACCTTTGACAACTCGGTCGCCGGATCTCCCATCGCCAGGCGCGCGCGGACGTCGAATCCGCGGCCGGCGAGCTCCTCGCAGATACGTCCGAGATAATCGCGGTCTTCGCGGATCTCCTCCGATTCACGCAGCTTCAACTCGTCGAAGTGCCGCGCCGCCCATCCATCGGCGACGTGCACCAGCAGCAGTCGCGCACCGGTCATCCGCGCGAGCGGTTCGATGTGATCCAGCACGGCGCGATCCGACTGGGAATTCTCAATCGCGATCAGTATGTGCTTGTACATGGTCAATCTCGCAGTTCGACGACCGTTTCACGGAGGACCATTTTTACGACGTAAACGTCTGCCACAACAGCCAGGCGTTCAGGCCCGCAATCAGTACGGCGACTGGCCACGCGAGCGCCAGCATCCATCTCGGCGCAACGAGTGAACCCATCTTGCCTCTGTCTCCGGTGAACATCACCAGCGGAAACACCGCGAACGGAAGCTGCAGACTGAGGATCACCTGGCTGAGAATCAACAACGCCCCGATGCCGCGCTCCCCGTAGAAGTACACCGTCAACAGCGCGGGAATGATCGCGATCAGCCGGGTGATCAGACGACGAAGCCAGGGACGCAGCCGGATATTGAGGAAGCCTTCCATGACGATCTGACCGGCGAGCGTGCCGGTGAGCGTCGCGTTCTGACCCGAGAAAAGCAGCGCCACCGCGAACAGTGTGCTCGCCAGCTGCGTGCCGAGAAGAGGCGCCAGCAACAGATACGCGTCCGAGATGTCGGCAACACCCTCGTGGCCGCTGGTGTGAAATGTCGCCGCCGCCACGACCAGGATCGCGCCGTTGAGAAACAGCGCGAACATCAACGCCACCGTCGAATCGATCGTCGCAAATTTGATGGCCTCCGCTTTGCCACTCGTGGTGCGTTCGTACTTTCGCGTCTGTACGACCGACGAGTGGAGGTACAGGTTGTGCGGCATCACCGTCGCCCCGAGAATGCCGATGGCGATGTAGAGCATTTCCGGCCGCCGGACGATCTCGAACGTCGGCACGAACCCGCCGAGAACGGCGGCAATGTCCGGGCGCGAGAAGATGATCTCGGCGAAAAAACATCCGCCGATGGTCAGGATGAGCGTGATGACGAGCGTCTCGATGTAGCGGAATCCCTTGTGCTGCAGGTACAGCACGGCCAGCACATCGAGGGCCGTGATGCACACGCCCCAAATCAGCGGGAGACCGAACAGGAGGTTCAACGCAATAGCCGATCCGATCACTTCAGCGAGGTCGCACGCGCAGATCGCGACTTCGCAGAGCACCCACAGGACGAATGAGACCGGTCGGGAGTAGTGATCGCGGCAGGCTTGCGCGAGGTCGCGGCCCGTGACGATGCCCAGCTTGACGCAGAGCGCCTGGAGCAGGATCGCCATGAGGTTCGAGAGGAGGATGACGCTGAGCAGCGTGTACCCGAACGCGGAGCCGCCCGCGAGGTCGGTCGCCCAGTTGCCGGGGTCCATGTAACCGACGGCCACCAGATACCCTGGGCCGGAGAACGCGAGCATCTTCCGCCAGAAGCCCAGTGTGTGCGGCACCAGGATGGTGTTGTGCACCTCGGGGAGGCTGACTTCGGTTTGCGGCAGGCGCCAGCCCGTCGAGGGGCCTTCTGTCATGGGTCGCGCAATCTTAGGCGCACCAGCGCCGCAGCACCAGAGCGATTCCGAACCTGGCCGCCATGTGCTGTTGGGGACAGCGCGAGGAAAACGCCGGCGCTATTGTCGTTCCATGCTGACGATCAGATCGGCCCTTCTTTCCATCGCCGTTGCCGTCGTGGTCCTGGCGCCTGTTCGGAATGCGGCCGGTCAGGAACGGCTGC
>DATJKH010000127.1:0-29393 GCA_035491715.1 Vicinamibacterales bacterium
GTGTGGCCCCTCAGCCGTGATTTGACGACGGCGTCGTTCCATCCGTCACTGATGAGCGCGCCGCACGCGGGCACCTTCACGTCGGCGAGCGGCGTGCACATCCACCGCGGCGACGCCCTGCCCGATGGAGATCGCGGGAGCGTTTTCATCGCCGAATCGGCGCAAAACCTGGTTCAGCGTCAGGTGATCGAGGTCAACGGTGTCACGTTCAAGTCACGCCCCGCGCGGCAGGGTATCGAGTTCCTTGCATCGCGCGACTCGTGGTTTCGTCCAGTGTTCCTTACGAATGGTCCGGACGGTGCGCTTTACATCGTCGATATGTACCGAAAGGACATCGATCATCCTGCGTACGTGCCGCAGGCGAGCAGGCGCGAATTCGATTTCATCGCCGGCAGGAACCGCGGACGGATTTATCGTGTCGCGGCAGAACATCGACCTCCTCGCGGAACGCCGGTGAATCTGGCGGATGCTTCGGTCGAGACGCTCGTGTCGAAGCTGCAGGATCCGAACGGCTGGTGGCGAGACACGGCACAGCGGCTGATCATCGAGCGCGGCGAGCGGAACGCCGCGCCGAAGCTGCGGGAGTTAGCTGAGAGCGGATCGGAGCTCGGCCGGTTGCATACACTGTGGACGATGGATGTGATCGGCGTGCTGCGGGACGACGATCTCGTCCGTGCGATGCACGATCGGGCCGCGGCGGTGCGCGAGAATGCCGTGCGTATTGCGGAGCGCCAGGAGGACGCATCCGGTCACCTGCGCGACGCCGTAACCGCGCTCGCGAACGATCCTGACCCGCGCGTACGGCTGCATGCGGCGCTTGCTCTGGGCGCGACCGACGATCCGCGCAACATCGCGCCGCTTGCTGCAATCGCGCGACGTGACGGCGACAACCGCTGGACACGCGCCGCCGTGTTGAGCAGCGTGCGGACGCATACCCGGGCCTTTCTCGACGCGTTCACCGCCGGCGCCGCTGCTTCTCCGGCAGTGCGCGGAGCCGTCATGCAGGACGTCGCTCGTGTAGTTGGCGCGAGCGAGACAGTCGCGCGCTGCCTCGCGTTGGTGATGGAGATCGCCGAACCTGGCGTCGAGCTGACGTGGCAGCCCGGCGCACTCGCCGCGCTCGCGGCCGGTCTGCGCGCACGCGGCGTCGGATCCGCCGTTGAATCCGCGCTGATGGCACTTGTGGCATCGGAGGTCCCGGAGGCGCGAGTCGCGCGCGAGCGGTTGATGCGCGTCATCGCCGGAGCGGCTGACCTTTCCGTGCGCGATCAGGCTCCGCTCGATCAGCGTCTCGGTGCGATTGAGTTACTCGGCCAGGCGCAATGGAGCATGTCCGGCGCGACGTTGCTTCAGCTGCTCGAGCCACAGCGCGCGAACGAGATTAAAGTCGCGGCGGTGCGCGCGTTGGCGCAGATGCGCGATCCTGCAGCAGCGACGAGTCTGGTGACGCCGGCCCGCTGGCAGACGTTCACGCCGCGTGTGCGCGAAGCCATCCTCACCGCGTTCTTAGCGGAAGAACGGCTCGTGTCTGTCCTGCTCGATGCGATCGAGCGCGGCGACATTGGTGCGTCCGCGCTCGGGCCGTCGCGCTGGCAGCGGCTAAGAGAACATCGCAACCCATCCATCCGGCAACGCGCGGAGCGGTTGCACAGCGTGGCTGACGCCGCCAGTCCGGTCAAGGTGTACGAACGACGGCTGCCCGACGTCGTCGCGCGCAGTGGCAACGCCGAATCCGGGTCCGCCCTATTCATGAAGTACTGCGGCGCTTGTCACACGTTCGATGGCGCCGGCGGCCGCGTCGGTCCGGATCTCACCGGCGTCCGCAATCAGCCGATCGACGCTCTGCTGCTGCACATCATCGTTCCCGACTACGAGATCGCGCCGGGGTTTGCTGCATACACCGCCCAGACGCGAGACGAGCGCACGATATTCGGCCGACTCGAGTCCGAAGCACCGGGCAGCATCACACTGAGGGACGCAGCAGGTCAATCGCACACGATGCTGCGCGCAGATGTGAAATCGATGACGGCGGCGACATCGTCGCTCATGCCGGCCGGTCTGGATCAAACGATGTCGTCGCAGGACCTTGCTGATCTAATCGCGTATCTGAAGCGTCTTCAGCAGCCTTAACGCTTCGGCGACCAGCTGCTCGCCGCCGCCAGGCTCGATACGCGAGTTGACTGTCTCGTAACCGCCTTCCGTGAATGCCTTCTCGGTCGGAATGTAGGCCGGATTGTCGTTACTGAGTTCGATGACCACTGTGTGCTTGAATGGCGACGCCTGTTTGATGGCGAGCCCGAGCTCGACGAAGATTTCGCCCGGCAGCAGCACGATCGCCATGTCGCGATTCAGCCTGAAGACCTGCACCTCTGCGTCCAGAGTCGCGCCACGGGTGGCGAGATCGAGCGTCGTGACGGTCTCGACTTGTGTGAGAAACGGCAGCTCGCTGGTTCCTATTCTTGGCGCATTTGAGCGCGCGGCGGTGACCTGGGTGTCGGAGACCTTTCGCAGCGGCAGTGTGACGCGGCCGGAGGCGGTGGCGAGGGCGACGTTGGCGATGGGCTCTCTCTGCCGCATGGAAAGTACCGAGACCGCGAGTTGGTCGCCGATCAATCGCGCACTGTAGCGGCGCGTGCCGCTCACGTCGATGTGATTGATGTTGCCGCACGTTCCTGTACCGAACATGCTGATGAATCTGTCGCCGAACTCACGGCGGAGTCCGTTGGCCAGTTGCCCGGCGTAATCAGCTGAGTATTCGGTCCCGCCAACTGTGTCGAGATGCATGGCGAACACGGTCAGCGCTCCGACCGGCGTCTGCTCGCCGCTTATCCGTGTTTCATCGGTGTTCATCCGGGGTTTCGATATCAGGAGGAACGGCAGGTCAGGATCGATTGGCCCCGCGGGACCGACGACTCTCGGATTCGAGATGCCGGGATTGGTTGCGACAGTTCCATCGTTCAGGCGATATCGGCGGTTGAACGAGACCCGATCCTCGCGGGCAGCCACGAACTCCACCGTCGCGGGTGAGACCGC
This sequence comes from Vicinamibacterales bacterium, assembly GCA_035491715.1. GTDB lineage: Bacteria > Acidobacteriota > Vicinamibacteria > Vicinamibacterales > 2-12-FULL-66-21 > JALZOC01. The sequence continues at coordinate 3,034 of DATJKH010000127.1, forward strand.
GGCGTTTGCTGCAACGATCACCTCGACGAGCCGATCGCGGAGGGTCTCGACATAATTGATCCGCGCGAGCGGGTCGGCACCGTATTTCGCCGTCGCCAGCTCGCTGAAGATGCGCGCGCGTTCGCCGGAGAAGAGTGGACCGGTGTGCGTGTGCGTGGCCGTCACTGCGATGTTCGCTGCAGCAATGCCGGTGCGCGCGGCGGCACGGGCGCGGACCTCGCGCGTGAGGGTTTGCGGTACGCCAAGCAGATCGCAGACGACCAGTGCCACCTTCGTGTCGCCCTGCTGGAACACGAGCGCCTTCGCCATCAGCGGGTCCTTCACGCCGGTGCTCAGTCGCTCGGTGAAGTAACCGTCCATCCGATACCCGATGGGCGGCGTGATCTCGACTTCGGCGAGCCCGGCCTGAAGCGGCGGCTGCGCGGTCTCGTTGGCCGTATGGTTCGCGATTGTCATCGCGAGCGCGAAGATCGCCGCCGTCAGGATGCGTATGGTCACACTCTACAAGTTTCTCATTTGCGCCACGCCGAACCTCGAGTTCCAGGCTACTGATCGGCTTCGAGATCCAACCTCGAACCTGTAACCGGCATTGCGCTCCTCGTAAGTCGAGATGGTAGATCCGAATTCGAACGCCTGCCAAACTGTTGCGGGTGTGCACCTTACGGTACCGTAAGCGTCGGGCACGAAGGTTGCGCCTGTCATCGGCTCCCGAACACTGGTTTGATAACAGGAGGCGATGTGTTGACTGCAAGGCGAACCCTGATCATCGGATCGTGCCTGATGCTTCTGGCAATGGCGGCTGCATGCGGCGGCGGACCCGCGGGTCCGTCCAAGATCGACGGCACCACAATTTCCGGCATGGTAACAATGAAAGGTGCGTCTGCGATCACAGCGAGCGCCGCATCTTCTGACGCAGCGCCAACGACAGCAGCGACAGCGCCGGTTGCGCTCGCTTCAGCTTTGACGGTCAGCGTCGTTGGAACCAATCTCTCCACACCAGTGGAGTCCTCCGGATACTTCCAGCTTGCCGGCGTGCCATCAGGCACCGTGCGTTTGCAGTTTGCAGACGCGGGCGTGAATGCGACGGTAGAGATTTCGAACGTCGGCAAGGAGCCGCTGATCGAAATCCAGGTGCAGTTGACCACCACATCTGCCGTCGTGACCAACGAAGTGCGATCGAACGACAAAGTATCGATCTGTCATCGGACCGGAACGGGCACGTATCACATGATCGATATCAGTCAGAGCGCGGAGCCGGCCCATCGAGCGCACGGTGATGGTAAGGTCGGCGATCCCGTTCCCGGCGAGCAGAAGATGGTCTTCGATCAGAGTTGTCGCGCCGTCGGACCGGCGATCGATATCGAGAAGTCCACGAACGGCGAGGATGCTGATGACGCTCCAGGCCCGACGATTGTCGTCGGCAGCCCGGTGACCTGGCAATACGTCGTGACCAACACAGGCACGATCCCGTTGGCTAACGTGAGCGTCGTCGACGATAGGGGTGTTGCGGTTACATGCCCTTCTACGTCACTTGCCGCCGGACAATCGATGACGTGTACTGGCTCCGGCGTCGCGGTCCTCGGGCAATACAGCAACGTTGGAAGGGTGACCGCGACCTCGACCGGCGGTTCGGTGACTGACTCGGATGCCAGCCACTACTTTGGACAGGCACCCGGGACGGAGGAAGGACCGAAGGCGCAGATCTGCCACAAGACCGGCAATGGCAGTTACCACCTGATCGAGATCAGCGTCAACGCAGTGCCGGCGCATAGAGCCCATGGCGACGGTATGATTGGCGAAGCCGTTCCCGGCGCGGCCGGCAAGGTCTTCGGTCCGGGCTGCAGTGTGAACTAGCATCTCCGCAGGAGCCTGCGTGTTCGACGCAGGCTCCTGCCAACATCCTCGCCCGCTGCGACAGGGGCCGTTCGAATCCGAACGGGCCTTCGTCGAATCGAACAGCTCTGCCATCTTTTCTGCCGGTAAATCCGTCAAAAGCGCCAGTTCTCGTATTCAACATCGCTCACGCGAGTGGCACTCGCCGTGCACTGCCATCGCATGAATTCCCTCGTCGAGCTTCATCAGAATTGGAGTGTTAATGTCCGGTTTCTGGAACGATCTCAAACACGGATGTCGTGTGCTGCTGAAGGCGCGAGGCTTCGCGCTCTCCGCGATCATCGTGCTCGCCCTCGGCATCGGAGCGAACACCGCGATCTTCGGCATCGTCAACGGTGTCCTGCTACGGCCACTTCCGTTTGCCGAACCGGATCGACTCGTTCAGCTGTGGCATACGCCGCCGCAAAAACAATTCCCCGGCGTGCCGCGATTCGCGTTGTCGGCGGCGAATTACCTCGACTGGCAGGCGCAGAACACGGTGTTCTCGTCGTCAGCCGTCTACAGATTCTGGCGATTTCGTCTGACGGGAAATGGTGAGCCGCAAATGGTGCGCGCGGCGCGCGTCGAACCAACGTTCTTTTCGCTTCTCGGCACACGGCCGTTGCTCGGCCGTGAGATCGGTGTGAGTGACGACGTGTCGGGAGGCCAGCATGTTGCGGTCCTTTCATACCAGCTGTGGAAGTCCCAATTTGGCGGCGACCAGCAGGTCGTCGGGAAATCGATCCACCTCGATGGCGACGCGTATACGGTAATCGGCGTCATGCCGCCTTCGTTCGACAAACCCGAATCGGCGTTGCTATGGGTGCCGCTCGTATGGACGGCACAGGAAAGGGCAGTACGCGGCGAACACAGTATGGCGGCTGTCGCGCGACTCAAACCTGGCGTCACGGTGCAGCAGGCGCAGGCGCAACTCGACGGCATCGCGGCGCGCCTCGCCGAGCAGTATCCGGCCGACTCGGCGGGCTGGGGTGCCGCGGTCGTTCCGCTTCGGGAAGAGACGGTCGGCGATGTCCGAAGACCGCTCCTCATGCTGTTCGGTGCTGTCGTATTCGTACTGTTGATTGCGTGCGCGAACGTCGCCAACCTGATGCTTGCGCGAACTGTCGATCGCCGGAAGGAAATCGCCATCCGCACCGCGTTCGGCGCGAGGAGAACGCGAATCATCCGCCAGGTCCTGTCTGAGAGTCTGCTTGTCTCGGTCGCCGGCGGCGCACTCGGATTGATCGTCGCCCAATGGGGAACCGAGCTGGTGGTGAACTACTTCGGCGCCAGCATGCCCCGGCTTGCCGACATCAAAATGGACGGAGCGGTTCTCGCCTTTGCATTCGCCACTGCACTTGTCAGTGGAACCGTCGCCGGCGTCGCGCCGGCGTGGCGCTTATCGAAGTCGGATCCGAACGAGGCGTTGAAGCAGGGACTGGGTCGTCTCGATTCCCCCTCCACTGGCACGCGGACCCGCGCGGTGCTCGTCGTCACCGAGGTCGCGCTGTCGCTCGTGTTGTTGGTGGGTGCCACGTTGATGATAAGGACGCTCTGGAACCTGCGCAGTGTCCACCCCGGCTTCGTTTCGGATCGCGTGCTGACGATGCGCCTGGGGATTGCGGCGAATGAGTTCAGTACTGAAGCGCAGCAGGTGCAGTTCTACGAGCAGCTGCTGCAGCGCGTGCGAGCTCTGCCTGGTGTGCAATCGGCTGCGGTCACTGACGACTTGCCGCTAGAGGGCGGATCCATGCAGCCTGTCGCCGTCGAGGGGCAGCCGACGGTCGAAATGGCCCACCAGCCGGAAGTCTCCGTCCGTTTGCTGTCGCCTCAGTTCATGAAAACGATGGGTATTCCGATTGTTCGCGGCCGCGAGATCACTGACGCGGACACGGCGACGTCAGCCCCGGTCGTACTGGTAAGCGAATCGATGGCCAAGCAGTTCTGGCCGAACGAAGATCCGATCGGCAAGCGTCTCACGCTCACATTCTTTCCAAAGCAAGTCAGGCAGGTTGTCGGCGTGGTCGGCGACGTCAAGGATCGCGGACTCGACAATCAGGACCCGATCTCGACTCTGTATTGGCCGCTGACGCAGTTCTACGCGCCCCAGGCGTGGGGAAAGTTCCGCGCCATGGGACTTGCACTAGCGGTCAGGACCGCGTCCGATCCCGCGAGTGTCGCGCCGGCGGTGCGGAATGCCGTCCGCGAGATCTCGCCTGCCACACCGCTGACTGACGTCCGCACCATGGAGGAGCTCGTCGCCGAATCGCTGTCGCCGCAGCGGTTCAACATGCTCTTGTTCGCGGCGTTTGCCGGCCTCGCGCTGGTTCTTGCCACCGTGGGTTTGTACAGCGTCGTGGCGTATGCCACACGGCAACGGGTCAAAGAGATTGGCATTCGCATGGCACTGGGCGCAGCGAGAACTGATGTCCTGGGAGCCATCGTCCTCGACGGACTGCGACCGACGGTCATCGGCATTGCGATCGGAACCGTCGCCGCCGTTTCCCTCAGTCACGTGCTCGCAACCGTGATCTACGGCGTGACCGCGACCGACATGTCGACTTACGTCGTGGTGGCGGCGCTTCTTGGCAGTGTCGGGGTTCTTGCCAGCATCATCCCCGCGTATCGAGCAACGCTGGTCGATCCGGTCAGAACGTTGCGTGACGAGTAACGGGCGCGGCAGGATCCTTTAACACGCGGAGGCCTCCGAAATCCCGGAGGCGCGGCGGACGCGTGTCTTCACCAGTACAAAGACGACAGACCGTAACGTGTTGCAGGCTTGGTGCTTCTAGCGTTCTGTCGTGGCTGCGCTCCGGTCAATCGTTGGCACCGATTCTGCCTAGTTCGACTCCTCACGGTGTGTGTAATCCGCCGGGCGTGGTCTGACCCCTAGTACGGAGGGTCTGACCCCGGGTAGAAGGGGTCAGACCCTGTCGGTGGTTACCCACACGAACTCTCCGAGGAGCCACGATGATTGCGTCCTGCCGACGATCACGATTTCATGCCGCCTCCGCGCTCTTCTTTCTCATGCTGCTCCTCATGGCGTCGACGGCGTTGGCCCAGTCCGGAGCGAAGCCGACTCCAGCCGACAATCCGCTGGCGCGAATGAACGAGTCGATCGACGCGCTGACCAGGAAGGTCTGGCCAAGCGTCGTCCAGATCCTGGTGACCAGCTATGGCGCACGAGAGGAACAAACCGGGCGCACCGACACCAACGTCGTCGTCGGTCGCCAACGATCGAGCGGCTCCGGGTTCGTGATCGATGCTGAGGGTTACATCATGACCAACGCGCACGTCGTGAGCGGCGCTCAGCGCGTTCAGATCGTTCTGCCGCCGGACAACGCGGACGGAACGCTGGCGACGGCGCTATCGGGGAGAACCCAGCTCATTCCGGCGCGTATCGTCGGGATCACGACCGAACTCGATCTTGCGTTGTTGAAAGTCGAGGGTCTCAAGCTTCCCGCGTTGCCGCTGGCAAGCTATTCACAGGTCCGGCAGGGTGAAACCGTTTTCGCATTTGGCAGCCCAATCGGATTACGCAACACCATAACGCACGGTCTGGTCTCTGCTGTCGCGAGACAGGTGGATCCGGACTCTCCGCTGATTTATGTGCAGACCGACGCGCCGATCAATCCCGGGAATTCGGGCGGACCACTGGTCAACATTCGCGGCGAAGTCGTCGGCGTCAATACGTTCATCGTGTCGCAGTCTGGAGGAAATGACGGTCTCGGGTTCGCCATCCCGAGCGCGACGGCGAGGACGGTATTCCGCCAGCTGAAGCAGTACGGGCTCGTGCGGCGACAGGAAATCGGCATGAGCATCCAGACGATCACGCAGGCGATGGCCCAGGGGCTCGGCTTGCCGCGCGACTATGGCGTCATTGTTTCCGATGTATGGCCCAACAGCCCTGCAGAAGCTGGTGGATTGAAAGTTGGCGACATCCTCGTTTCCGTGGACGGACAACCCGCCGACAACCTTCCGACCGTGAACTACCAGTTTCGTCTCAGAGATACGCCCGAGAAAGTGAAGCTCGTTGTCCTGAGAGACGGCGTCCAGCAGGGACTCAGCATCGCCGCCGTCGAGGACCGAAGTGAATTCGATTCTGTGTCGGCGCAGGCGGACCCGGAGAAGAGCCTCGTCGCTGAACTTGGCATCCTTGGAGTGGAGATCGACCAGCGCATTGCCGCGGCGGCGACGGGACTGCGGGATCCCTATGGAATCATTGTCGTCGCGCGCGCAGCGGGGGCGACGAGTGAGGTCCCGCTCCAGCCCAGGGACGTCATCCGCATGGTGAACAACAAGAAGATCTCAACCCTTCTGGAGCTGAGACAAACGATGCAGGCGCTCAAGCCTGGCTCGGCGGTGACCCTGCAGATTCAGCGGGAAGGAAAGTTGATGTACGTGCCGTTCACGCTGGATTGAAATCCGGGCAATCACAAAACCTTCCACGGCTCGTCAACTTTCCGGCGGCAGCTCTCGTCTAAGGCACCGATACCCAGAAAGTCTGGGTAACGAACCATGCCGCCTAAAACCCCGAATGCCTTGCTGCATGGCGCTCTCGATGCGCTGATTCTCAAGACGCTGGCGCGAGGGCCGAACCACGGATACGCCATTGCGAAGTACATCGAGGAGACGACCGACGACGCTGTGCTCGTCGAGGAAGGTTCGCTGTATCCCGCTCTCTACCGGCTCGAACGCCGCGCGTGGGTGGACGCCGAGTGGGGCACTTCCGAGCTCGGCCGTCGCGCCAAGCTCTACCGCCTGACTGAAACAGGTCGCCGCCAGCTCGCGAACGAAACCGCCACGTGGCGGCGATTTTCGACCGGCGTTTCGAAAATGCTCCTCTCGCGATGAAGCGTTCTCTTCGGTCCTGGCTGTGGCGCGTTTCGATCGATCAGGAAATCGACGAAGAGCTCGAACTGCACATCGAGATGCGCACCCGCGAGCTGATCATTCGAGGAATGGATCCGAAAACGGCTCGCGAGATGGCACTGAGCCGTCTCGGCGATCTCGCCAGCCTCAAACGCACCATGAATCAACTTGGAAGAAAGCGAGATCGTGAAATGCGCGTGACTCTCTGGCTCGAAGAGCTGGCCGACGACCTGAAGTTCGCGTTGCGCCAACTGCGGGCCTCTACCTCCTTCACGATCGTTGCAACCCTGACGCTCGCGCTCGGCATTGGAGCAAACAGCGCCATTTTCGCGCTGGTCGACGCGACGCTTCTGCGACCACTTCCTTACGGCGATCCGGGTCGGCTGGTGGCACTCTGGGAGAACAGCCCGACCATCGAGCGCAGCTATGTGTCGCCGCCAAACATGACCGACTGGCTGGCGCGTGGGCAATCCTTCGAGAAGATTGCCGGCTTCACGCCGGCGGTCGGCGGCATGGTCATGGCCGGGGCGGACGGGAACGCCGAGACCGTCTCGCGGCAATGGGTGTCGGCCGAAATCTTCGACGTGCTCGGCGTCACGCCGATCGCAGGACGGACTTTCACACGCGACGAGGATGTGAAGCGATCGAACGTAATCGTCATGAGCGAAGGATTCTGGCGAACACGTTTCAACGCCGACCCGTCCGTGATCGGGCGCGAGATCCGGCTCGACGGTTCACTCTGGAAGGTCGTTGGCGTCCTTCCCCGAGACTTCCGGCTTCTCGGTGAGACCAGCATTTGGGCGATGCGGCCGATCACCAACCTGAATCCACGCGCGCGCGGCGCGTATGTGTTGCAGGCGGTTGGCCGTCTCAAGCCGGGTGTTTCGATGAAGACCGCCGAGGCGGATCTTGCCGCGGTCGCGAGCGTCCTGGCCCGGGAATATCCACAGACAAACAAAGGGCGCGGGGTCGCGATTCAACCACTGCACGACTCTCTGGTTGGCCGCGATCTGCGTTTCACGTCGATGCTCTTTCTCGGTGTCGTCGGATTTGTCCTTCTCATCTGTTGTGCCAATGTCGCGAACCTCCTGCTCGCACGTGCGGCGGTTCGCAAGCGCGAGCTGGCTGTCCGCTCCGCACTCGGGGCGGGCAGAAACCGGCTCGTCCGTCAGTTGCTGACCGAGAGTCTCGTGTTGTCGTCGATTGGCGGTGCACTTGGTATGGCGATCGGCGCGGCAATACTTCGTGTGGCGCCGTCGCTCATTCCCGAAGGTCTCTTACCGGCGACCGTCGTTCTTTCGTTCGACGTTCGAGTGGTTGCATTCTGCGCGATCGCGGCATGCCTGGTTGGTTTGTTTTTCGGACTTATACCGGCGTGGAAAGCGACCGACTTTTCATCTGCGGAAGTGCTTGGCTCGGACAGCCGCACGATCACGCGCACCGGTGGCAGGCTGCGCGGTCTGCTCGTCATTGGTGAGGTTGCGACTGCCGTCCTGCTCTTGTTTGGCGCCGGCCTGCTTCTTCGAACGCTTCTCGCGGTCGATGCCTTCGATCGCGGTTATCGTGCCGAAAGCGTCCTTTCAATGCTCGTGGATCCGCTTGGATCGAAGTATCCGACACCTGAATCGCTGCAACAGTTCTTCGACCAGGTCGAGGCGGAGGTCGCTGCCGTCCCAGGCGTCGCGAGCGTTGGCTGGGCCGAGTCACTGCCGCTTGATTTCTTCGACGCTGGTGGCCTGTCGTTCGAAATCGTCGGCGATCCAGCGGTTGAGCAGAGTCAACGGCCGACGACCGAATATCAAATCGTGAGTCCGACGTACTTCTCGACGCTCGACTTACCGATTCTCGCGGGACGAGTGTTCAATAAGACCGACGCGCGCGACAGTATTCCAGTCTGTATCGTGAACGAGGCGTTCGCCCGCAGTCTTCGCGGCAGAGATCCGATCGGCTTGAAAGTGGCGTTGCGGCCGGCCGGCTCGCCGCAGGTGAAGCCCGACGTTCGCGAAATCGTCGGTGTCGCGCGACAGATAAAAGGCCGACCCGACGAGGTCAAGGATTTCATCCAGGTGTATGTGCCCATGGCGCAGGATTTGTCGGACGACATGTTTCTCGTCGTTCGACCGAAGTCGGGCCGGGCTGAAGTCCTCGCCCCGTCGATTCGTGCAGCCATTTCACGCGTCGACACGGAACAGCTCGTCAGCGTAAGGAACACGATGACGCTGGAGGACATCGCGTGGACTGCGACGTCGCGTCATCGATTCCGGGCGGTCATGGTGGTCGCCTTTGCGTCGCTCGCTCTCGTGCTCGCCTTGGTAGGGGTCGTCGGAATCCTCGCGTACTCGGTTCAGCAGCATGTGCGTGATTTCGGCGTGCGACGGGCGCTTGGTGCAACCACGAGCGACGTGCTTCGCCTCGTCGTCAGAGACGCAGCTCGTGTCGTCGCTGCCGGCGCCGCCATTGGCCTTGCGTTGTCAGCGGCCTCCGGCCGCCTGATCGAAACGATGCTGTTTGGTGTCAGTCCCCTCGACCTTCAAACGTTCGCGATTGTGCCAATTGTCCTGGCGATTACCGCTGCCGTCGCGATCGTGGGTCCTGCATGGCACGCCGCACGAATCGATCCGGCGACGGCGCTGCGAAATACATAATAGCGGGGGTGAGAAGCGGCACCGTTGCGGCCAATCGTCCCGAGGGCGGCCAGTGAGAGCGATGGCGCTCACACGCGCAGCCGCGGGACGCGTCGACGCTATCGAGATTGACACGCCGCAACCGGCACCGGATCAGGTGCTCGTCAGGGTCCTCGCGTGCGGCGTTTGTCGAACCGACCTGCACGTCGTCGATGGCGAGCTCCATGATCCTGCGATACCTCTCATCCCAGGTCATGAGATCGTTGGTACGGTCGAAGCCGTTGGCGACAGCGTCTCGACACACGCCGTCGGCGATCGCGTCGGCGTCCCGTGGCTCGGATGGGCGTGCGGCGTGTGCGAATTCTGTCGAAGTGAACGCGAGAACCTCTGCCCCCGCGCGAAGTACACCGGTTATCAAATCAACGGCGGCTACGCCGAATACGCGGTGGCGGACGCGTCGTTCTGCTTTTCACTTCCGGCGAAGTACGACAACGCTCACGCCGCGCCACTTCTCTGCGCTGGCCTGATCGGTTATCGAGCCTATCGGATGACTGGATCCGGAACCCGAATTGGCGTCTACGGATTCGGCGCTGCCGCGCACATCATCACGCAGGTTGCTGTCCAACAGGGGCGCGACGTGTATGCCTTCGTGAAACCGGGCGATGATGCGGCGGTTCGCTTCGCGCGCGACATGGGAGCGGCGTGGGCGGGATACTCGAATTCCCCCCCGCCCCGAACGATGGACAGCGCGATCCTTTTCGCACCGATCGGTGCACTCGTCCCTGAAGCGCTCTCCCACGTGACGCCTGGGGGTGTTGTCGTCTGCGCCGGGATTCACATGAGTGATATTCCGTCGTTCCCCTATCAGTTGCTCTGGCAGGAACGCATGGTCCGTTCGGTCGCAAATCTTACGCGTCAGGATGCGCGTGAGTTTCTGGCCGTCGCCGGTGATATCGAACTCCAGACCCACATCCACGCCTATCCGCTAGAAGATGCGAATCAAGCTCTGGGTGATGTGCGAAATGGGCGACTGTCCGGAGCGGCTGTCCTGATTCCCTAGGTGAAGTATTTCAGCGGCAACCTACCTGCCTGCCGCGCTCGCCGGAGTCGGCGCAACACGAACGACGTCGCCGTCGCCCGCAACCGATCGCACCATCGAAGCCGGCATCTGAACCGAGACGGCGTCGGGTGCCGACGCTCGTTGTGGGCGCAGGCCATGCTGCGACAAATGCGACATGATTCGATCGGCCGCGCCGGGGCGAACCCAGATCACCAACTGCACGGACTGGGCGACGGCCTCCTCGGCCGTATGGAGCAACGCCACGTCGAGCTTCTCAGTCCAACGGCGCTGATGTTTCACCGAAACGGCTGCCGTTGACGCAAAAACAGCCGCAACCACGACGACGACGGCGAGTTTCTTCATGATTGGAGCTGAACAGCAACGCGGATGCCGAGCACGTATCCCTCGGGATTTTTAGGAAAAACGTCGCGATCCAAAAACCGTCAGACAGGCCGACCATTGATCGTGTTCCGACTTGGCACAAAGGTCAACGAATTGTCGTCCTGCGCCGCGCCGGTGAAGGGCACGCCCCAGTTTTGTTTAGGAAATTCGCCAGTATTCTCCCGCCCTGGAGCATTCCACCGTGTGCCGGAACGGAACGGTAGGTGATCGCTGGACGACTGACGAATCACGCAGCTGGGGGAAAGCCGGCGCTCGGACGTCGCTGGGCGCCGGCTTCAGAGTCGCCCTTACGGACAAACGAAGACGCTGTCCTTCGTGAACACGACGTTGCTCCCGACCGATACTCGTCGCCCGATGAAGGCTCCGGCTGCGTTCGCGTACGACCCCACGCTGAGCGTCAGATTTCACTTCGATGCATGTGGTGAGCGGAAAGGTTTAGCTGATCTTTTCTCCGATGGCGGGCCGAACGTTTCCCATGCTCTCTTCCGTCTAAGCACCCGTGGCCAACCTAATCAGCGATATTCGTTACGCAATTCGACAGTTCTGGGTCGCAAGGGTCTTCACGGCAACCGCCGTGCTGACGCTGGCGCTCGGCATCGGCGGCACAACCGCCATCTTTACGTTGATCCATGCCGTCATGCTGCGGTCGTTGCCGGTCAGCGACCCGTCGCGTCTCTACCGCATCGGCGACAGTTCGACCTGCTGCGTCCAGGGTGGACCGCAGGATCGTTGGGGCATGTTTTCGTATCCGTTGTTCGAGCGGCTGAAGTCCGAACTGCCGGAATTCGAAGAGGTCACAGCGTTTCAAGCCGGCGGTGCCCGTCTGAGCGTTCGTCGTCAGAACGGTGAAACGGCCGCTCGGCCTCTGCGCTCGGAATATGTCACCGGCAATTATTTTTCGACCCTCGGGGTTGGCGCATTCGGGGGGCGGGTGTTCACGCCTGACGACGACAAACCAGCGGCTGCACCGGTGGTCGTCGTGAGTCATCACGCGTGGCAAACGACATATGGGAGCGATCCGTCGCTCGTTGGGAGTACGGTCGTTATCGAAGGTCACCCATTCACCGCGATCGGTGTGACGCCACCCGGTTTTTTCGGCGAGACACTTCGCGGCGACCCGCCCGATCTCTGGATTCCTCTTCAGCAGGAACCATTGATTAACGGCGACATCTCGCTTCTGCGCCAGCCTGTTTCCGCCTGGCTGCGAGTGATTGGAAGGGTGCGTCCCGGCGCGAACATCAATGGCGTGAGCGCGCGGCTCACCGGCATTCTTCGTCAATGGATGCAGTACGACTCCGGCTACCCCTCGAATTGGATGCCCGATATCATCCAGTCGCTGCCGCAACAGGTGATTGCGGTGGTGCCTGCGGGCGCAGGTGTCGGGATCATGAAGGAGCAGTACGGGCGAAGCTTGCAGATTCTGCTCGCCGTCTGCGGACTGGTTCTCTTGATCGCGTGTGCGAACGTGGCGAACCTGCTTCTGGCGCGCGGCGTTGCGCGGCGAGGTCAGACGGCCATTCGGCTGGCGATGGGAGCCTCCCGCGCGCAAATCGTCAGGCAGGCACTCGTCGAAAGCGTTCTGCTTTCGATTGCCGGTGGGATTGCCGGACTCTTTGTATCGATTGGCGCTGCGCGCCTGCTGCTCGCGCTCGCGTTCGCCGGCACCACTTTTCTGCCGGTCGAGACCTACCCGTCGCCACTGGTGCTCGCATTCGCGTTCGGCCTTGCGCTGCTCACGGGCATCGTGTTTGGCGCAGCCCCCGCCTGGTTCGCGACCCGTACCAATCCGATCGACGCGCTTCGCGGCGCGGGCCGCGCCACCGCCGATCACGCATCGTTGGCGCGCAATGCGCTGCTCGTCGTTCAGGCGACGCTGTCGGTCGTCCTCGTCGCGGGATCGACGATGCTGGCCCGCAGTCTGGGCAACCTCGAGAGTCAGAAGTTTGGGTTTGAAGTTTCAGGACGCGTACTCGTGCAGCTCAATCGCCCACCGGCACACTACACGGCGGATAAACTGGCCGCGCTCTATCGCGATGTCGAGGAGCGCTTGAATCGGCTCCCAGGGGTCCAGGGTTCCGGGCTTGCCCTCTATAACCCGCTCACCGATAACTGGGGCGAGCTCGTTCTCGTTGCTGGGCGCCCTGCGCCGAAGCCAGGCGAACAGGCGGGCGCGTCGTGGGATCGCGTGAGCACCAACTATCTCCAGAATCTCGGTGTGTCGCTCGTTCGGGGACGGTACTTTACCGCAGCCGACAATGAGCGATCGGAACAGGTCGCAGTCGTCAACGAAGCGTTCGTCCGTCGCTTCTTCAAGAACGGTGAAGAACCGCTCGATCAGCATTTCGGACTGGATCTACCGGAGAACGCCAGCACCTACCGGATCGTCGGTATCGTAGGCGATGCGAAGTTCGCCGGTTTCGCGCTGAATCAACCAGCCCGTCCGATGTTTTACGTTGCGCTCGCACAGACGGTCAACTACGACAACCCGCTGATGAAACGGCTCGAGTTCAATTCGCATTTCGTGCAGGGATTGCTCCTGGTGACGAACTTGCCACCAGGGACACTGGAGCCACAGGTCAAACAGGCCCTTGCTGGCGCCGACTCGAATCTCACCGTCAGGTCCGTCCGGACATTGCAGGAGCAGCTGGATCGTTCGTTCGATCAGGAACGGGCCGTCGCGAGCCTTGCCGGCTTGTTCGGAATCGTGGCGCTGGTGCTCGCGGCGGTCGGTCTTTACGGCGTGACGGCATACAAGGTCGCACAGCGCACGAACGAGATCGGCCTCCGGATGGCGCTCGGAGCAGATCGGCGAAGAGTCATCGAGATGGTGATGCAGGGAGCGTTCTGGCGCGTTGCGATCGGTCTTGCGCTGGGCCTTCCACTCGCCGTCGGCGCCGGCCGGCTTCTCTCAACGCAACTCTACGGCGTGACGTTCTGGGATCCATTGGCGCTGAGCATTGCCGCCGTTTCGCTCGGCGTCTGCGCCTGTATCGCGGCGATTATTCCAGCGACTCGCGCCTCGTCCATTTCTCCGATGAATGCTCTTCGGGCCGAATAGACGCCCTCGGCGCGGCGCGATCGGCCGAACTGCGGGCTCCTGCGTCATGCCTCAAGGGCCACCTGGTGGGGTTTCGGTCCTTGTACGTCGTTGTGTAAACTGCACGTCATGCGCCGCACAGGCCGGCATTTCCTGCAGGTTCCGGGACCGACCAACGTCCCCGACCGGGTCCTTCGGGCGATGGACCATCCCGTCATCGATCATCGCGGGCCGGAATTCGCATCGCTGACGAACGAAATCCTCGAACACCTTCGCCCGGTGTTCAAGACGACCGGCCATGTCGTGATCTTTCCATCGTCGGGGACCGGCGCTGCCGAAGCTGCGCTGGTCAACACGCTCTCGCCTGGCGATCGCGTTCTGATCTTCGAGACCGGCCACTTCTCCCAGTTGTGGCGCGGAATCGCAGAACGGCTCGGTCTCGAGGTCGACTATGTGCCGGGCAACTGGCGCCGCGGTGCTTCCGAAACAGAGCTCGAGACACGCCTTGTCGGCGACACAAGACAAATGATCAAGGCAGTCGTCGTCGTGCACAACGAAACGTCGACAGGTGTGACGAGCCGGATCGCTGCCATCCGAGCGACGATGACCCGCATCGGCCACCCGGCGTTGCTCATTGTGGACGCGGTGTCGTCCCTGGGATCGATCGACTTCCGCCAGGATGAATGGGAGGTTGACGTCAGCGTCGTGGGATCGCAGAAGGGGCTGATGCTCCCACCCGGTCTCGGCTTCAACGCGGTTTCCGACAAAGCAGTTGCTGCGAGCCGGACCGCGAAGCTTGCGAGAAACTATTGGGACTGGCGGCCTGTTATCGACCAGAACCGCGCAGGGTTTTTTCCCTACACGCCGGCAACGAATCTGTTGTTTGCGCTTCGCGAGGGGTTGCGCATGCTCCACGAGGAAGGCCTTCAGAACGTGTTCGCCCGCCACGATCGGCATGCCAGAGCAGCTCGAGCAGCGGTGAAGGCCTGGGAACTTGAAATCGTGTGTGAGGATCCGCGCGAGTACTCGAGTTCGATGACCGCGTTCTTCATGCCGGATGGACACGATGGCGATCGCTTCCGCTCACTCGTCCTCGAACACTTCGACATGTCACTCGGCGGTGGCCTGTCCAAACTGGCAGGAAAGGTCGTGCGCATTGGCCATCTGGGCAGCTTCAACGACTTGATGCTCGCCGGCACGCTGAGCGGAATTGAGATGGGCCTGCGTATCGCGACAGTTCCACATCGTGACGGCGGCGTCACCGCCGCCCTCCGCAGTCTGTCCCAGGAAATCGTCGCTGAACAACCGATTGGCTCGAGGTCTTGACCTGATCGTTCCACTTCCTCCCAGTTCGCACGCCAAGCCCATCGACGCATTTCCGGAAGCAGCCGATCTCGCGCAGGCGCTGACGCGCGAAGTTCGTGGTGAAGTGCGCTTCGACCGCGGCAGTCGTGCGCTCTATGCGACCGACGGCTCGAATTACCGTCAGATTCCGATTGGACTCGTGGTTCCGCGTGACGCTGACGACGTCGTCGCGGCAGTGGCCGTCTGTCGGAAGTACGGCGCTCCGGTTCTGCCGAGAGGCGCAGGAACGAGCCTCGCGGGTCAGTGTTGCAACGTGGCGGTCGTTTTCGATTTCACGAAATACATGAACCGGATCCTCGAGATCGATCCGATCGGACGTCGGGCGCGCGTGCAGCCGGGCGTCGTGCTGGATTCCTTGCGCAACGCGGCCGAGGCGCATGGACTGACGTTTGGCCCGGATCCGTCCACGCATAGTCGCTGCACGCTGGGTGGAATGATCGGCAACAACTCGTGCGGCACTCACTCACTGCTTGCCGGGAAAACGGTCGACAACGTCGACGAGCTGCACATCCTGCTTTACGACGGCACGAGACTCACGGTGGGGGTGGGCACGATCGAGCTGATCGCGGGTGAGAAAGACCGGGCCGGTGAGATCTCGTCGCGGTTGACCGCGCTCAGGGATCAGTACGGCGCGCGCATTCGTGAACGCTTCCCACGGATTCCGCGTCGAGTGTCTGGCTACAACCTCGATGAACTGCTGGCCGAGAATGATTTCCACGTCGCTCGCGCGCTGGTCGGGACCGAAGGCACCTGCGCGATCGTGCTCGAAGCGACGGTGAAATTGATTCATAGTCCCCGGTATCGCGCGCTCGTCGGGCTCGGCTACGCCGACACATTCGCCGCCGCCGATCATGTGCCGGAGATTCTCGAGTTCCATCCCATTGGTCTCGAGGGCTTCGAGGGATCCATGGTTGATGGCCTGCGCAAGAAGGGCGCACCGCACCTCGATCTGGTGCCCGCCGGTCGCGGTTACCTGCTTGTCGAGTTCGGATCGGACACCGCTGACGACGTCGATGAGGCCGCCACCCGTTTCGTCAGTTGGATCAGTCAGATTCGTGATGGGCCAAGCGTCCGCCGCTACAACCCGAACGAAGCGCGCGCGATGTGGCGAATTCGAGAAGCCGGACCGCGGGCGGCGGCAACAGCACCCGGAGCTCCTCTCGAGTGGGAGGGGTGGGACGATGCGTCGGTCGCGCCGGAGAAGCTCGGCGCTTATCTGCGCGAGCTTCGTGCGCTTGTCGACCAATACCAGTATCGCACCGGGTTCTACGGACACTTTGGTCACGGCTGCATTCACATGCGAGTGAACTTCGATCTGGAGACCGAGAAGGGCATTCGCAAGTACGCCGAGTTCATCGATCGTGCAGCCGACCTCGTGATCCGTTATGGCGGATCGCTCTCGGGAGAGCACGGCGACGGCCAATCGCGCGGCGCGCTGCTGCCCAAGATGTTCGGCGACGAGTTGGTGGCTGCGTTCCGTGAGTTCAAAGCGATCTGGGACCCGCACGACAAACTGAACCCGCATAAAGTCGTCGATGCGTATCTGCCGACCGAAAACCTTCGGTTGGGCGCAGACTACGCACCCCGCAAGCCGCGCACGCACTTCGCATTTGCCGACGACAGCGGATCGCTCGAGAGAGCCTCGCTCCGTTGCGTCGGGCTTGGCGAGTGCCGGAAGCACGACAGCGGATCGATGTGCCCCAGCTATATGGTCACGCTCGAGGAGCAGCACAGCACCCGAGGCCGCGCGCACATGCTCTTTGAACTGCTGCAAGGGGAGGTCGTGGGCGATGGGTGGCACGACGAGGACGTCAAGCGGTCGCTGGATCTCTGTCTCTCGTGCAAGGCGTGCAAGTCCGAATGCCCCGCGAATGTCGACATGGCGACCTACCGCGCCGAGTTTCTCGCGCATTACTACGAAGGGCAGAGACGTCCGGTCCAGGCTTACGCATTCGGCCTGCTCAACGAATGGCTTCGACTTGGTGCAGCGGCGCCTTCAATCGCCAACGCGCTGATTGACGCGCCAGCAGTGGGTTCGCTCCTGAAACGAATGCTCCACATTGCGCCGGCACGTCAGCTTCCGCGGCTCTCGCGGGTGACCTTTCGGCAGTGGGCAGGGGAACGAGAGCGCCGCACTGTTGGGCGCGCACAAAAGACGGCGAGTGGCGAAGGCGATCGAAGTGAGGTCATCCTCTGGGTGGATACGTTCAACAATCACTTTCATCCGGAAACCACTCGCGCGGCACTCGAAGTGTTGGAATCGGCTGGTTATTTGGTCACCATTCCGCGCGCCAATCTGTGCTGTGGGCGTCCACTCTATGACTTTGGACTGCTCGATCGGGCGAAGAGGTATCTACAGACGATACTTGTGGAACTGCGCGCACCGATCGATGCGGGTACGCCGATCGTCGTACTCGAGCCGAGCTGCGCATCGGTCTTTCGGGATGAGCTGCGCAATCTGTTTCCGAACGACGCGCGGGCGCTTGCCTTGAGCAGGCAAACGGTTCTCCTGTCGGAACTGCTGGAGTCTGGACCCTTACGGTACGAACCTCCTCGCATGTCCGGCCGGCTCCTGCTGCACGGCCATTGCCATCAAAAGGCGTTGATGAAAATGAGTCATGCGGAAGCGGTGCTCCGAAAGATGGGACTCACCGTCGAGGCGCCAGATTCGGGGTGTTGCGGCATGGCCGGCGCGTTTGGTTTCGAAGCGGACAAGTACGCGGTCTCTCAAGCGATCGGCGAACGCGTGTTGTTGCCTGCGGTGCGAGCGACATCTCTCGATACGTTGATTGTCACCGACGGATTCAGTTGCCGGGAACAGATCCGTCAGGCGACCGGACGGCCAGCGGTCCACCTGGCCGAGGTTTTGAAAATGGCCTCGAATCACTGATCCCGAACGACTGTAGGATTCGCCAATTCCGCGATTCGACGATTAGGGAGTCGAGGATTCACGATGAGTGATCAGTGATTAGCGATTTCTTGCGTTACGCGACTGCACCCGAGCGACGCAGCGCGGCAATGTCATCCGCGCTGAGCCCAAACTGGGTCAGCACCTCGTCAGTATGTTCACCAAGGAGCGGCGCTCGCCGACTGGCATCGGCAGGCGTGGCGCTCATCTTGATAGGCGAGCCGAGCGTTCGCAGTGATCCGAGAGCCGGATGATCCGTCTCCAGCACCATACCGCGGGCGGCGACCTGCGGATCTGAGAACACCTGGGCGTAGTCGTTAATCGGTCCGCACGGAATCTCCGCGGCGTCGAGCAAAGACAGCCAGTGCTGGCGCGGTTGGCCGCTCATCACTCCTTCGATCAGTGTGGCGAGTCGCGTCCGGTTGCGCACGCGACTGCCGTTGTTGATGAAATCTGGATCGTCGGCCCACTCCGGATGTCCGAGGACACCGCAGAGCCGTTGGAAGAGGCGATTGGTATTCGCGCCGATCGTCACGTATCCGTCGGCGCATCGAATCGCCTGATACGGGGCGTTCATGCGGTGAGCCGAGCCTAACGGCGCCGGAGTTCCCAGTCCCGAGAAGTATTCGGTCGCTTCCCACACCGACAGTGCGACACCAGCCTCGACGAGCGACGTGTCGATGTACTGCCCGACCCCTTTCACGGTGCGATGATGCAGCGCGGCGAGGATCCCGGTTGCCGCGAACAACGCCGCGCCGAGATCGGTCAGCGGGATTCCGGCTTTGACAGGAGCCCTGCCAGGTTCGCCGGTGACCGACATGATGCCCGACACGCCCTGCGCAATGAGATCGAATCCCCCTCTGGTGCGATTCGGACCAGTCTGTCCGTAGCCGGAAATGGACGTATAAATCAATCGCGGATTGATTGTCGAGAGCGCGTCGTACCCGAGACCGAATCCTTGCATCACTCCGGGCCGATAGTTCTCGATTAGGATGTCCGACGTACGCGCCAGCCGTTTGAACAGCTGCTGACCGTCGGTAGTCTTCAGGTTGACGATCACGCTTCGCTTACCGCGATTGACCGCGTTGAAGCTTGGGCTCTCCGTGCCAACGGCGCCGACCATCTGCCGTGTGGAGTCGCCCGACGGCGGTTCGATCTTGATGACATCGGCGCCGAGGTCCGCGAGGATCGTGGAGCAAAATGGCCCGGCCATGAATTGCGTCACGTCCAGGACGCGAATGCCCTCGAGCGCGCGCGGTCTGCTGGAGGTCTGTTGATGTGATTCGGTCATGTCAGCGCGGTGCTCTGGTCTTGTACCTAAAGGGAGGAATGCTTGTCCACCACTCAGGCGATATACGAATCTGATGGACCGATCGCGACGCTCACATTCAATCGCCCCGAAGCGCGCAATGCGATGACCTGGGAGATGTATCAAGCACTGGTCGACGCCTGCGATCGGGTCGACGATGATCCGGCCGCCCGCGTGCTCATTCTAAAGGGCGCGGGTGGAAAGGCGTTTGTCGCAGGCACCGATATCAGTCAATTCGCAGACTTTCGCAGTGCCAATGACGGCATCGCCTACGAGGAGCGGATCGATCGAGTGTTCGATCGGCTCGAGCGCATGACGAAGGCCACAATCGCCCAAATCGAAGGCGTCGCGGCCGGTGGCGGCTGCGGAATTGCACTGATGTGTGACCTGCGTATTGCCACACCGGAATCGTCGTTCGGGATTCCCGTCGCCCGGACGCTGGGCAACTGTCTGTCCGGGGCAACCTACAGCCGACTGGTAGACGTCCTCGGCCCAGGCCTGGTCAAGGACATGCTGCTGACCGGGCGATTCATCAACGGGACAGAAGCGCTGGCGCGTGGCCTGGTCACACGACTCGAAGCGGCCGCTGGCATTGATGCCGCGGTACACGACTGCGCGCTCGGGATCGCGTCGAATGCGCCGCTGACGATCCGCGCAACGAAGGAAATGATCCGCCGCATCATGGGCGCGAGACGCTTGCCTTCAGATGCGGATCGCGATGTCGTCTCGATGTGCTACGCAAGCCGGGATTTCCGCGAAGGCGTTGAAGCATTCGTCGCCAAGCGGCGACCGAGCTGGACCGGGAGTTAGGACGGAGATTACTCGGTCATCGCCGTACGCTACACAGTGGACGTCCTCGCGACCTCTTCTTCAAACGGCCGCTCCGGGTGCATCGTTGATGCGAGCAGCGCGCCGGCGAGCAGTAGTCCAATCGACCCGATGAACGGCAGGTTCCAGTTCCCGGTCGCGTCGATGATGAACCCGAAGGCGAGCGGCGACAGCACCGCGGCGAGTGCCGATCCGGTGTTCATGAACCCACTCGCCGTGCCGGAGTATTTCGGCGCGATGTCCATCGGGATCGCCCACATCGGTCCAATCACGATCTCGGCAAAGAAGAACGCGGCGGCGAGGCTGATGACGATGATCGTGAGATCGTGGGTCAGAAAAATCGGCACAACGGATACAAGCGACGCGACCAGCGCGAATCGGACGAGACGGCAGCGGGCGATGCGCAGATCGCCGGTGCGCCGCAGAATGGCATCGCTGAGCACGCCTCCGAGATAGTCGCCTCCCACGCCCGCCGCGAATACGGCCGATGAAAACAGCGCCGAACGTCCGAGCTGCAGCTTGTGCTCGTGCAGGAAATACGAGGGCAGCCAGTTCAAGTACATCCAGAGCGTCCAGCCGTAGCAGAAATACACCATGCTCACCGGCCACATCCGTCCAGCGAGTTGACGCCACGGGACCGGTGCCGGGCGCCCGCTTCCGTCTGGCCGGCGCCCGCGGTTCGGAAGTGGTTCGAGCTCCGCAGGAGTAATGGACGGGTGTTCGGACGGAACGTCGCGGAAGTACCACAGCCACGTCATCACCCAGACGAGACTGAGACACCCGAGGATGACGAACGATCCGCGCCAGGTGACGATCGCGATCAGCCAGGCGACCAGCGGTGGTGTCAAGGCGTTACCAAGGCGTGCAAACGCGTGCGTGAGTCCCTGCGCGAAGCCGCGACGGCTGGGCGGCGTCCATGCCTGCATCGCGCGCGTCGCAACCGGGAAGGTCGCCCCTTCCCCCACGCCGATCATCAGGCGGACGAGAAACAATGAGGTCAGGCTTGCCGCAAAGCCCGTGAGGATCGTCGCCGCCGCCCAGATCAATCCGCAGAAAAAGAGCGTTCGCCTCGGTCCGACCCGATCTCCGACCCACCCGCCGAAGATCTGAAAGACGACGTAGGGATACCCGAATGCGGAGAGGATGAACGCGAGCTGCGTATTGGTGAGCGTGAGCTCACGCCTGATTTCGTTGGCCGCTGTCGCGATGTTGACCCGATCGACGTAAGTGATCAGGTACATGAGGCACAGTAGCGACAACACCAGCTCGCTGGCTGTCGGCCGTCGCAGTCGCATCGGGACAGGAGCGTAGCACGCCGGCTCCGGAATCACGGCACCCCGCCACGGCATGCCGTGGCGGCAGCCGGCTTGGCGTCAAACGGCGTCTCGTACCGGGCGCCGTAAACTGCACACACAGCACAACATCGCAGAGACGGCCGCACTTTCGAAAAAGGGACTCGACATTGCACCGACGACGCGGTTCCGGATCGGTATCGTCACGGAGGCGATTGTCGAATCCGAGTGATCGGGAGGTCACAATGCTACGGAGCCTTCGTATCGGAGTCGCATGCCTCGCCCTTGTCCTGGGATTCACGTCACCCAATCTGCAGGCATCGCAGGACGCCAAGAAAGCGGGCGGCTTCTCCACCGACGCGGCACTGGCGGCCAAGGCCAGCCCCGAACTGATCGGCGCACTCTCGAAGGAGCTCGGTTCGACTCCGGAACAGGCGGCCGGTGCGGCCGGAGCACTGTTCGGCGTCGCAAAATCGCAACTCAAGGCCGACGAGTTCTCCCAGATTTCCAAGGCAGTGCCAGGCATGGCTGCGCTTCTGAAGGCGGCACCGGCGGCTGCCGTCGGAACCTCCGGCGCGGCGGGTGCCTTGTCGAAGGTGGCGGGTTCAGCAAGTGGCCTCGCAGCGGCGGCCTCTGCTTTCACGAAGCTGGGGCTCAAGCCCGAAATGGTCGCCCAGGCAGTTCCGATCCTGACCCAGTTCGTGACGAAGTCTGGCGGCGCGAACGTCGGCCAGCTCCTCGCGGGTGTCCTGAAGTAGAAAGTCATCCCCGATAGATTCCATCGCGCGGGCGCGTCTTTTGACCGCGCCGCGCGATGGATCTGTACGGACGCCCGGTCGGGCTATCATCCGATCGTCGGCGGGCATGTCTCCCTTCTCTCCAATTCCGCGTCGTCATCCGATCCGCGTCGTTCTGTCGTCGACGGCGCTGCAGCCGTTCGTGTCGGTTCGGAAGGCGGCTGCGCTCACCATTGCACAGCTGGGTGTCGCGGCGTTTTTTATCTCGGGCATTGTCCCTGCGGCGCTGGGGCCGTCCGCCGTCTGGTTTGTTCTCGTCGCGGCGCTCCTCGCCGCGTTCGCGCGTGCCACCGACATCGAGAGTTGGTCGCTGCTGATTCCCGGGGGCTTTGTCGGGCGGATCGGGACCGCGTTGGGACCGCGTGCCGCCGCGGTCGCGAAGGCGACGTCCCTGGTTGAGCGCGTGCTGCTCGGCGTACTTGCCTCCGTCGTCATCGGCCACTACGTGGCGAGCGTATCGGCCACGTCGATCGGCGGGTGGAGATTCACCGGGTTCGTGCGGCCCGAAGACCTTGCGACGCCGGTCGCGATCGCGACCATCGGTGTTCTGTGGCTGCGGATTCGGATCGGCCGGGCGATTGCGCGTGATCGCATGGCGTCAGCCGTGTGGATCGGGGTCGGAGTCCTGCTGCTGACGGTGGTGTGGGCGTTGATCTCGATCGCTCGCCGCGGCGTCGATCCACTCCTGCTCGTTGGCCCGTTGCCAGCCGCTAACGCGACGGGTTGGGCTCCGGCTGATGTGGTGCTCGCGTGCCTGGTCGGGTTTGCGATGACCCTGCCGTTGATTGGAGGCAGCGACGTGCTGCCGCGCGCCGCTCACGAACTGTCTCCGCCTCGCGTGCAGGCACTGAAGCGGACCGCGCTGGTGAGCGTTCTTTTCGTTGCCGTCGTCGCGGTACTTGGAACGTTGCTGGTGTCGCTGCTCGTGCCGGTCACCGAGCAGGCGCTGTGGATGAATACACCACTTGCCGGCCTCGCCCAGCACGTCGTCGGTCCTGCATCTCTTCGCGGGATGCTGGCGATTGCGCTCGCCTGCGCCGCCGCGCTGATGCTCGTTCCAGCCACGCACGCGGCGTTATCCGACGCCGAGCAGATGCTGCAACGGTTCTCGTCTGACGGCACGCTGCCATCCGGTCTCGCGTCCCTTCACGCGCGCTTCGGCACTCCCGCGCGGGCGGTCGACGTCACGGTTGGCGCAATGGCCGTCATCGTGGTGGTGAGCAGCGGTCGCATCTCGTGGCTGGCGCGCAGCTACGGAATCGCGGCCGCGACGATGCTCGTGCTGACGATCGCGTCGCTCATTCGGCTGCGGCGCGCGCGGCAGACCACGCCGCCCTACAGGGCTCCGCTCAATCCGCGTCTTGGACGCCGAGAACTTTCGTTTGGATTGTTTCTCGCAGCCGCTTTCGTCACTGCAGGCTCCGCGGCCATGGTGCTGACGGGAGATCTCTCGTCGATTTCCGCTGCAGGTTTGATTATCGCGCTGTCGTTGTGGTTCAGCGCAGGAACTGTGCGGCCGGTCACTGCCGTCGACACCAGCGCTGACGAGAGCACGTTCGATTTGTTGATCTCGTCGGAGCTGTCGCCGCATCAGATCGAAGCGCGTCCGGGAAACGTGCTGGTGCCGGTCCGGAATCCGCACCTCCTGGCCCACGTCGTCGCCGCGCTCAAGACGTCAGGCGATAGAGACGTCGTGATCATGACGGCGCGATTGCTCGACGCCGACATCACCGAGGAAGGACCGAGCCAGACGACGCCGACGACATACGAACGGCGGTTGCTGTCGGATGTCGTTGCGCTCGCCGAACGAATGGGACGGCCGGTGCGGCTGTTGATAGTTCCGACACATAACGTCTTCGACGCGATTGTTACGAGTGTTCTTCGACTTCGTTCGTCCGACGTGTACGTCGGAGAGTCCATCACGCTGTCGGCCGAGGATCAGGCGCGGCTCCTCGGCGAGGCGTGGGAGCGCGCAGACAAACCGGAAGCGCTCGACGTTCGCCTCGTTATTCACCACCGCAGCGGCCGCGCCGACACGTATCACCTCGGTGCCCACCCGCCCTCACTCACCTCGAGCGACCTCGACCTGATCCATCGGCTGTGGCTCGACGCGGTAAAAAGCGTCGGCGCTCACGTGCATCACGACGACGTCGTCAGAGCAGCGTTGAAACAAATGGAACAACAGCTCACCGGTCCCGAACGAGACGCTGCTGTCGCGGCGATTCGTGAAGTGGCCCGGCCGGCGGAGGAGCTCGCGGCGATGCTTCGCGCGCGCGACTACGCACGGCTTCGGGACATGCTTCGCAATCGCCACGCCGGCGACGTCGCACCACTTCTCATGGCTCTCAGTCTCGAAGACCAGGTCGTCGTCTTCCGCGTCATGCCGCGGAAGGATGCCGCCGCCGTTTTCGAGTACCTCGCTCAGGAGGCGAAGGAATCACTGCTGAAAGCCATGGCGCAGGAGGACGTGGCCAGCCTCCTCAACAACATGGCGCCGGACGATCGCACCCTGTTCCTCGAAGAATTGCCCGCCGAAGCGACCCGTCAGCTGCTGACACTGCTCACCCCGGCCGAGCGCGCCGTTGCGGTAACCCTGCTGGGATATCCGGAAAAGTCCGTCGGCCGTCTGATGACGCCGCACTACGTTGCGGTGCGCGAGCAGTGGACCGTCCGCGAAGTGCTTGACTACGTCCGCG
The DNA here is from genome assembly GCA_035491715.1 of Vicinamibacterales bacterium. Taxonomy (GTDB): domain Bacteria; phylum Acidobacteriota; class Vicinamibacteria; order Vicinamibacterales; family 2-12-FULL-66-21; genus JALZOC01. The sequence goes on from DATJKH010000127.1 coordinate 28,096, forward strand.
CACACGGTCAGGACAGTGAAACGCTCAACGTGATCTACGTCGTCGACGAGCAGGGCTTGCTGGTCGACGACGTCCGAATTCGCGAATTTTTGCTGGCACCGCTCGACCGACGCGTAACCGAGCTCATGGATCGCCGCTTTGTCGCATTGAAGGCGACCGACGATCAGGAAACAGCGGTCGGCGTGTTCCGCAAATACGATCGAAGCGCACTGCCGGTGACCGACACGGCCGGCATGTTGATTGGAATCGTCACGATCGACGACGTGCTGGACGTGGCCGAAGCGACCGCGACGCGTGAGATTCAGCGGATCGGTGGTTCGGAAGCGTTGGACGAGCCCTACGTCTCGATCGCCTTTGGCAAAATGATCCAGAAGCGCGCCGGCTGGCTGACGGCGCTGTTCGTGGGGGAAATGCTCACCGCAACCGCGATGGGTGCCTTCGAATCGGAGATCTCGAAAGCCGTCGTTCTCGCGCTGTTTGTGCCGCTGATTATTTCAAGCGGCGGCAACTCGGGATCTCAGGCGGCGACGCTGGTCATTCGCGCCCTCGCTCTCGGCGAGGTGACGGTCATGGATTGGTGGCGTGTGATGCGGCGCGAGTTCCTGGCCGGCCTGGCGCTCGGCGCCATTCTCGGCACGATCGGTTTCCTCAGGATCAGCGTGTGGTCCGCCTTTTCCGATATCTACGGTCCGCACTGGCTGCTCGTCGCGATTACCGTCGCGGTCTCGCTCGTCGGCGTCGTCATGTGGGGCACGCTCAGCGGATCGCTGTTACCGTTCCTGCTCAAGCGTCTGGGATTCGATCCGGCTGCTTCGTCGGCGCCGTTTGTCGCGACGCTCGTCGACGTCACGGGTCTCGTGATCTACTTCTCGGTGGCGATCGTGGTGCTAAAAGGGACATTACTCTAATGACGTCATGTGGCTTCCGGTCTCGGCCGGAAGATCCCGTTACTTCCTCGCCCGCCCACGCGCCCGTCGCGGATTGCACTGATCGGGACCGTCGTCCTTCGCATCAAAGCTGCACGAGCCGTCGCCGCCTTGCTTCCAGCGTCCCTTTGGCGGCTTGCACTGATCCGGGCCGTTGTCGTTCGAGTCCCAGGTGCACGAGTCGTCGCCGCCCTTCTTGAACCGGCCACGCGTGATCGGTGTGCACTGGTTCGGCCCGCCATCGTTCGCGTCCCAGACGCAGTTGTCCCCTTCCTGCTTGAACCGCCCTTTCTCTTGGGAGATGGCACTGTAGGCGGCTGCATTACCCGAGAAGACGGCTTCGCTGCGGTGGGATGCCGTGAGATCCACGCC
>DATJKH010000128.1:0-4966 GCA_035491715.1 Vicinamibacterales bacterium
GGATCGTCCGACTTCGTGCTCACGTTGAAGTCGCGATTCGGCCGGCAGCAGTTCCCGATATTGGCCGTGTCCTCACCTGCCGAGACGGTCAGCGGAAATCCCGAGGTAAGCGTGACGACAGACGTGACCTTCCATCCGCCAACCACCTGTCCCAGGGCTCCGCCATCGCTGAGATAACGGCGATCCGGCCCGAAGGGCAGGTCGTAAACGATCGACGTCACGAAGCGGTGCCGTTGATCGAACACCGACGGTCCATCCTCGCACGACAGGCAGTAGGAGTTCTGCGGATTCAACGGGTCGGTGCCCAGCGTTCGGATGCCGCTGCCATTGTCTGTCGATTTCGAGAACGTATAGGCGCCCAGCACCGTCAGGCCGTCAGAATAACGACGGGTCAGCTTCACGCCGAGCGAGTTGTAGTCTGAGTAGCCGACATTGGCCGCGCCCTGGAACAAGCCGAACTCCGGAAACGGCGAACGTTCGGCGGGAGTCGACGTGCCGGGCACCGGCTGATTTGCGAGATTGATCCACCGCTGCAAATCGTGCCCCTCTGTCGCGAGGTAGCTGACCTCGATTGCCGTGTTGTCGCTGAGCTGCCGTTCGACGATTGCTTCATACTGATCGACGGACGGCGTTTTCCGATCGATCTGATCCGTCAGCACCAGCGGTCTCACAACGCACACAGTGCCCGGAGCTGTATTGCAGGGATTCGATCCACCGAAATTGAACGGATCCTGCCAGGTAGAAATCAGGTTGGTGGCGGTGGATTGCACGGTGAGCCGGCCGTTCAAGTTGCGGTTCTTGTCGAAGACGATGTTGCCGATGTCCTGCACGAAAAACCGTCCCGCACCCGCACGAACGGCCCACTTTTCTGTCGGACTCCACGCCACGCCCAGCCGCGGTGCAAAGTTCGTGTACTCGGCCTTGATTGGGCGGTCGCCGAAGCGCCCGTCGCGTGTCACTTGAATGTCTGGCGAATACCTGATGTTCGCGTCCTGATAGAAATCACCAGTCCCTGCGCGGACGAGCACCGGATGGAGAGACTTATCGGGCACCTGCGGCTGCTGGGTATTCAGCGGTATGTCAGCCACTATCTGCCTTTGCGAAGAGTCGGTCCACGGCGGTATGAACTCGTAGCGCAACCCGAGATTGACGGTCACGCTCGGCCTGATCTTCCACGTGTCGGCGACGTAGTACGCCTGGCTCGTTGCGTGAAGCCTGGCGACAGCGAGCCCAGACGCGTAGGACCAGGTGTTGAGATACCCGAGCAGGTAATCGGCGAACGCGTTGCCGGTGGCGACGTTGTTGGCGAACCCCGCCGAGCCTCTGGCGAACTGATTGCCATCCTGATCGTAGTTGTCGAAGCGCACTTCCCCGCCGAACTTCAGAAAGTGTCTGCCGCGCGTCCACGAGAGGTTGTCGATGATTTGAATGTTGGCGTTGCGATTGACGAACGGCGATTCGGAATTGTCACCGAACCCCGAGAATCCGGCGATGCCGATACTCGGCGTGCCCCAGGCATCCTCGGGAATCGGGGTCGGCAGCTTGAGGCCGATCTGGGTGATGGGATCGTAGACGTTGTTGAGCTCGCCGCCGGCATGATTGAAGAAGTTGTTGTAGCCGACGCGCACTTCGTTGACCAGCGTGTTGGTCAGCACCCGTGCATTGTCCACGACCACTTGATGAGCGCTTGTGTCAACCGTCGAGCCGTTCAGACGGATTCCTCCGGTGTAGATCCCTTCATCCGTCCAGCTGTACCTGCCGTACCACGTCGATTTCTGGTTCTCCACCCAATCGACACGGGTGGTGAACTGATTCTTGTTGGTTTCGTTCTGATTTACCGCCAGGTAGTTGTTGACCAGACTCGTCCCTGGCTGATTGGGCGCCGGGTAGTAGTCGAGCAGGGCCTTCGAGATGGGATCGATGCGGTTTGTCGGAATGAGGTTCCCGGGGAAGGGCGCGTTCGTCCGGGGATCTCTCAACGCGGTGCTGACCTGGGAAAAATCGCCGTTTCGCATGGCAACCGACGGCACGCTGAAGGGCGTCTCCCGCTGGTTGCGGAGGCGGAATCCCTCGTAGTTGCTCATGAAAAACAGCTTGTCCCTGCCGTTGAACACCGGCCCGAGCTGCACCGGACCACCCAGCGTAAACCCGAACTGATTCCATTTGAACGGACTCGATTTCGACACGGCCCCGGCAAACGCATACGGGAGCGCGTCGAACGCATCGTTTCGGACGAACTCGAACACCGAGCCGTGAAAGACGTTCGTGCCCGCCTTGGTCGTCACGCTCACCTGGCCGAGCTCGCGGCCAAGTTCCGCCGAATACACACCGGTCTGCACCTTGAATTCCTGCAGCGCGTCGATCGACGGCAGGAAGATGTACGAGTTGAAGTTCACGTCCGTGTTGTTGATGCCGTCGAGCGTGAAGTAGTTCCATTCACGCCGCCCGCCGCCAATCGACAGTTGCTGGGTCGATCGGTCGCCGCCCTGACGCGGCCCCGACGATCCCGAACCGGAGAAGCTCGCCGAGACGTTCGGCGTGAGCTCGACCATCTTGAGGAAGTTGCGGCCGTTGAGCGGCAGCTCGACAATGCGGCGGTTCTCGATAACCGTGCCAATCGTCAGGTCTTCCGTGCTGATCATCGGCGACGAGGCCACGGCCTCGACCGTTTCGCTGAGCGTGCCGAGCTCCAGACGAAAGTCCATACGGATCGTCTGCTGAATCTGCATCTCGACGCGACTGCGTGAGGCACCGACGAAGCCGTCCATCTCGACCTTGACGTTGTAGATGCCGGGCAGCAGGTTCGGAAAGACATACACGCCCGCGCTGTTGGCCTGCTGCGTGGCCGTGGCACCGGTCTGTGTATTCGTCACCGTCACGGTCGCGCCAACCAGGACGCCTCCCGTCGTGTCGGCCACGATGCCGGTGATTTGGCCGAAATTCTGCGCAAAGGATGGCGAGGCTGAAAGAATCACGACGGCGACGACGACGGCAGAGAGTCTGGTTCGCATGGCTCCTCCTCTGGTCGCTCTAGACGGCGGGTACGACGGATGGGAGTGTTTTAGCACACCTCCTACAAACGGCGCACGACGTGTCCGACTTCGCGCGGCGATCCCAGCAGGACGCTGGTGCGCTGATGGATACCCACGGGCAGGATATCGAGAATGCGCGCCGGCGGTTCCCCCTCGGCCACGGCGGGCGCTACCGCCACGCCACCGGCCTGCTCGACGATCATCGCCATCGGGTTTGCCTCGTACATGAGCCGCAGCTTCCCCTTCGGATTCTGTCGCGTGGGCGGATAGAGAAAGACGCCCCCCTTGACCAGCGTCCGGTGCACGTCGGCGACCATCGAGCCGATGTAGCGGCTGGAGTAACCCTCGCCGTGCGCCCAATCCAGATACCGCTGGATGCCGGCCGGGAACGTCTGCCGATTCGCCTCGTTCACCGAGTAGATCTTGCCGGCGTCGGGAATACGCACGCCGCTGGCGACGAGCACGAACGATCCAATCGAGGGGTCGAGCACGAACATGTCCACCCCATGGCCGGTCGTCAGCACGAATACGGTAGACGACCCGTACAGGATGTAGCCGGCGGCCACCTGACTCGAGCCGCACTGGCACAGCGTCTCGACGGCGCCGGGAATCGTCGGATCGTTCTTGAGGATGGAGAAGATCGTGCCGACGCTGACGCAGACGTCCAGATTCGATGAGCCGTCGAGCGGATCGAAGACGACGCAGTACTTCCCGCCATCAACGCCGCGCTTGAGGATCGTCGGCTCGTTGTCTTCTTCGGACGCGACGACGGCGATCGTCGGGCGGCTGCCCAGGCACGTCATCAGGATGTGGTTGGCAATGACATCCAGCTTTTGCTGGGTCTCGCCGTGGATGTTGGCCTCACCACCGTCGCCGAGCACATCCTCGATGCGCGCGCAGCGAACCTTGGCCGCAATCGCTTTGCCGGCCAGCGAGATCGCCGAGAGGATCCAGCTGAAATCACCGGTTGCGCCGGGATAGCGCGTCTCCTCCTGGAGAATGTGTGACTGAAGGGAGGTGATGTTCATCGTGCAAGAGGAAAGCCCGGTGCGACGTCGGCCGCACCGGGCTTCCGGTTCTGAAGCCGGGGCAATGAGTGTGTGTCGACCGTCTAATTGGTCCCGCCCGGACGCCACGCGGCCGGCGTGCCGGTTTTCGCGTTGGCCACGGCCCACGCCTTGGCTTCCTTCGATGCCGCCCATTTGATCGCGTTCAGCACCAGCGTCTGGTACGCAGGGTTCTCCCACGCCGCTCTATCGTGACCGTTCTGCAAATACGCGATCGGCGTTCTGCCGGAGACCTTCACCCAGCCGGCGAGATCGCTGCCCGCGACCTCGGGATGTCTCCAGCCACTCGCGTAGCGATTGGGGAAATTGGCATCCACGGCCTTGAAATCGCTCTTCAGCAACGGCTGAACGGTCTCTGGCGCGTACGGACAGAGATACGTTTCGTCAGTGATGTCGAATCCGTCTCCAATCCCCTGCGTGATCGGGTGGGCCTTGTCGACCACGGTGATCCGCTGCTTGACGCCTCCCTGCGCACCCGAATTCGGGTATTCCTTGCCTTTGAAAGTGACTGGACTGCCCCAATCGCATGCGCCGCCAATCACCTCGGTGTATTCCGGCCACGTGTGATTCCACGCGGCAAGGGAGTGGTGGAGAAACACCATGCCTTTGGTGCCAGCCTGCATCAGTGCCTGGAGGTTCTTTTTGGCGGCCGGTCCCGGATCTTCAAACCCCTGTGTCCCGTCGGGTTTTGTCATTCGTTGCCGCCCAGGGGCATCGAAGAACAGAAACACGTCGAACAACTCGGCGTTCTTCGGATCGAAGAACGTGGTGGCCGCCGGGTGCTCGACGTGCGACCAGCTGATGTCTTTGCCAAGCGCGTCGAGCATCACCGCCAGTCCCTCGCGATCGTAGGGGTGACCTTTGGTG
>DATJKH010000129.1:0-15846 GCA_035491715.1 Vicinamibacterales bacterium
GCCGGGACTTGCGGATCTTCAAGCGGTCAAGACGGTCTGCACGTCGGTGAGCAGGCCGTTCAATTTCATGGCTGGAATCAAAGGCAAGTCGTTTTCCGTTGCAGAACTTGCCGAGGCGGGAGTGCGCCGAATCAGTCTGGCGACATCGTTGTATCGCGCCGCGATGACAGGATTTCTTGACGCCGCACGCGAGGTCAAGGACTCCGGGCAATTCGGATTTCTCGATCACTCGACGTCAACGGCGGAACTGCTCACGCTGATGCGTGTCTGATCAGAACCGGAATACGTAGCGAGCCGAGAGGCCAACCCACTCTAAACCCGGTCCCAGTGTGACAGTGATGGTTGCCCGGCGAACTAACGGGGCCACCTTGCGCCTCCCTCTCACCACCCCGCTTCCTTGACTTAGGCGGGTAAACACCAGAAGATCACGGCTCCCATTCACAGAGGTGAAGGATGAAGAGCATGGCCACAGTCCTGGTGTGTGTCGCTGCCGCTTTGTTCGGAACGGCCGTCGGCGGCTCGGCGCAGTCCGCCACTCAGAAGACCGCGCCCGGGAAAGTGCGCACCTATTACCTCGCTGCCGACGAGGTCACCTGGGACTACGCGCCGGGCAACAAAGACGGAATCACGGGCGAACCTGTGAATGCCGTCGGATTCTTCCGGGGGACCAAGCCCGACGAGCGGGTCCCCAAACCAGTGAGCACGAAGTATCTGAAAACGGTGTATCGCGAATATACCGACGGCACTTTCAAGACGCTGAAACCACGGCCACCCGAATGGGATCACCTCGGCTTTCTCGGACCGGTGATCCACGCCGAGGTCGGCGACACGATCAAGGTCATCTTCCGCAATAACGGCGACCATCCGTACTCGGTTCATCCCCACGGCGTGTTCTACAAGAAGGATTCCGAGGGTGCGCCGTACCAGGATGGTACGAGCGGAAAGGACAAGGGCGACGATGGGGTGCCGCCGGGCGGCACACATACTTACACGTGGGAAGTTCCCGAGCGCACAGGACCCGGTCCGATGGATCCCAGTTCAGTGATGTGGATGTATCACTCGCACGTCGACGAAGTGAAGGACCCGAACACCGGCCTCATGGGCGCGATGATCGTGACGGGGCGTGGCAAGGCGAAGCCGGATGGATCACCGAAAGACGTCGATCGCGAGCTCGTCGTGATGTTCTCTCAGATCCACGAGGAAGATAGCTGGTATTTCCTCAAGAACGTGAAAGTTGCGGACAACCCGACGGCTCCCCCTCCGGGGTTGTCGCAGAATTTCTACCCGTTTTTTGTCACCTTCTCGATCAATGGCTTCTCACATGGGACCATGCCGCTCGACGCGATCACGGTGCGCAAAGGCGAGCGTGTCCGGTGGTATGCGATGAGCTCGACCAACGATTTCGATTTTCACACGCCGCACTGGCATGGCAACGTCGTCACCGCGAACCACATGCGGACCGATGTCGCGTTCATGGGGCCGATGCAGATGGTCACGGCCGACATGGTTCCGGACAACGAAGGCACGTGGCTCTTGCATTGCCATGTGTCGTTCCACAACACCGCCGGGATGACCGGCCGGTATGCTGTGACGCCGGCCGCGCCGAAAAGAAAATCAACGAACTGATTGCCGTTTCGCGCTCTGACACCTGCATGACCGTTCCCGATCTCATCGATCGACTGGCCGCGCACCGCACGTTGGGCGCTGCGCCACGCGAAGAGCTGGCGTGGCTCGCCGCGCATGGATCGTTTCGACACGTGAATCCCGGCGAAGTGGTGGCGCAAAAGGGGCAAACGGTCGAAGAACTGTGGGTTGTGCTGTCCGGACGAATCGCGATCTTCGTCGATCGGGGCACTGGTGTGCAGAAGATGGTTGAGTGGCGTCCGGGCGACGTCACGGGACTGCTGCCCTACTCCAGGTTGACCACCCCTCCGGGTAATTCGATCGCGCAAGAGCCCACCGAAATCCTCGCCCTGCACCGCGATCACTTGCCCGAGATGATTCGCGCGTGCCAGACCATCACGTCGATCCTCGTGCACTCGATGCTCGACCGGGCGCGGATATTCACGTCGAACGAGCTGCACGACGAGAAAATGCTCTCGCTCGGAAAACTGTCGGCCGGTCTTGCGCACGAGTTGAACAATCCGGCGTCCGCGATTGAACGGAGCGCCACCCTACTCGAAGACAGACTTGACGACGGTGAACAGGCAACACGCCTCTTCGCCGGTGCCAGGCTGACCGAGGCGCAGCTGACCGCCGTGGATCGCTTTCGCACGTCGTGTCACGTGAAAGTTCATGGCGTGCCCTCACCGCTCGAACAAGCGGAGCGCGAGGAGGAAATCGCCGACTGGCTCGAGGCGCACAACGTCGATCCCGGCATTGCCGACGCGATTGCGGAAACACCGACCACGATCGAATCGCTGGACCGCCTGAGCACCGCGATCGACGGACCAGCGCTCGAGGCGGTCCTGCGGTGGACGGCGGCGGCATGCTCCGTCCGCAACCTCGCGTCAGAGATCCAGGATGCGGCGACACGAATCTCCGGTCTCGTGGTGGCGATCAAGGGCTTCACGCACATGGATCAGGCAACGGCGGCCGAACCGGTCGACCTGGTCCAGAGTCTCGGGAATACGGTCGCCGTGCTCAAATCGAAAGCGCGGAACAAGTCGGCTTCAATCGCCGTCGACATCGAGCAGAACCTGCCGCACGTGCAGGGATTCGCCGGCGAGCTGAATCAGATCTGGGTGAATCTCATTGACAACGCCCTCGATGCCATTGCGAAAGAGGGTCGCGTCGAAGTGCACGCCGGCCGCGACGGCGGTCGCGTCCTCGTGCGCGTTGTCGACAACGGTCCCGGTATTCCCGGCGACATTCGCGATCGTATTTTCGATCCGTTCTTCACGACCAAGCCGATGGGCCTCGGCACCGGCCTGGGGCTCGACATCGTCCGGCGTCTCGTTCGTCACAATGACGGAGAAATTGCGGTCAACTCGCGCCCGGGCCGCACCGAGTTCCGGGTGCTGCTGCCGACGGTGGACAACGCCGCCGGAGTGACCTCGTGAACAAACCCGCGCTGCTGTTCGTCGACGACGATCCGCAGGTGCGCGCAGCGGTGCGCCGGGATCTTCGTTCTCGATATCGGGAGAACTACACCGTCCTCAGCGCGGAATCCGGACAGCAGGCACTCGAGACCATTCGGGAATTGAAGGCGCGCGGCGAAGCACTGGCGATGATCGTCAGCGATCAGCGGATGCCGGGAATGCTGGGTAATGAACTGCTCGCGCAGTCGCTCGACATGTATCCGCTCGCGCGCCGTGTGCTGTTGACCGCGTATGCGGATATGGATGCGGCGGTACGCGCCATCAATCAGGCGCACGTCCACCACTATCTCTCGAAGCCGTGGGCCCCTCCGGAAGAGAATCTCTATCCAGCGATCGACGATCTACTCGACGACTGGCAAGTCGAGTATCTGCCTGAAAAGAGTGGATTGCGGGTCGTCGGCCATCAATGGTCGCCGCAATCGCACGCGATCAAAAACTTCCTGGCCAGCAGTCTGGTTCCCTACCACTGGCTGGATGTCGAGCGCGACGGCGAGGCCCGTACGCTGCTCGAGACTCGCGAGCTCTCGCTGGACAAACTTCCGGTCGTATTCTTCGAGGACGGAACGGCGATGCCGTCTCCCGAGCCACGTCAATTAGCCGAACGCCTCGGCCGATCGCTGGCGGTTTCGGAAGACGTTTGCGATCTCGTGATCGTTGGCGCTGGTCCGACGGGCCTGGCCGCCGCCGTGTACGGCTCGTCTGAGGGATTGAAAACCTTGATCCTCGACCGGCAGGGTCCTGGCGGACAGGCTGGCGCAAGTTCGAAGATCGAGAACTACCTCGGCTTTCCGAACGGCGTCAGCGGCAGCGAGCTGACAGCCCGCGCGCTGAGGCAAGCCGAACGGCTGGGCGCAAAGGTGTTCTTTCCACTGGAAGCAACCGCCGTGTCGATCGACGCCGGCTATAAACGCATCACCCTCGCAGATGGCCGTCAGCTTGTCGCGCGCACCTTGCTTGCGGCGACCGGAATGGTGTATCGCGAGCTGCCGGCTGCAGGGATCCGCGAGTTCACCGGTGCCGGGGTCTACTACGGGACCGTGAAAACAGAAGCGCCGGCCTTCCACGACCGCAAGGTTTTCGTCGTCGGCGGAGGGAACTCCGCGGGCCAGGCGGCCATGTATCTCGCCCATTACGCGAAAGAGGTGCACATTGTCGTCCGCCGGAAAGATCTGCACGACACGATGTCGCAATACCTGATCGATGCCATCAACAACACTCCCAACATTCAGTTGCGTCGTCGCATGGAGATCGATCGCGTCGAAGGCAACGGTCACGTCGAGCGACTCGGACTGAAATCGCTGGAGGATGAAAACCGGGTCATCGAAGACGCCGACGCGGTGTTCGTCTTCATCGGCACTCGGCCGCAAAGTGATTGGCTGCCGCCCGAGGTGCTGCGCGATGCGAAAGGATTCGTCCTCACGGGCCGGGATCTCATGGCTGCGGAGTCGTATGGCCGGATGTGGAAGGAATCGCGCGAGCCGCTGCCGCTTGAGACGAGTGTCCCCGGCCTCTTCGCCGCCGGCGACATTCGCGCGAGTGCGATGAATCGGGTGGCATCGGCGGTGGGCGAAGGGGCGATGATGGTTCGACTGGCGCACGAGTATCTCGCATTCACGTAATTGCCATGTGTTCGTTCTCGCGAAACAGCGTCCAGGATTTTCGAATTCGGCCAGTCTAGACACACTTACAGATCGGTCACTTCTCCAGTCACTTCTTTTTCTTCATAACCACCAACGAAGCCAATCAAACGGCCGTCTCTGTTCGTATTACCTGCAATGGTTTTACGCGGAGGTGCGCTGATGGTTGCTGTTCGATCGACCATCCTTTCTTTCTTCCTGGCTCTCTTACTGGCCGTTCCATCGCAAGCGGCCCAGACGGGCAGTGCGCGCGGCAAGTTGATCGTGACCGTGTCCGACCCGAGCGGCGCGGTCATCCCCGACGCAACGGTGACGATTATCGGGCTCGATGATTCAGCGAAGAGCGTCACCATCCCGCCGGCGAAGACGGCCACCAATGGCGTGGCGACGTTCGAAGGTCTGACGCCTGGGCGCTATTCGATCAAAGGTGAATTCGAAGGATTCGACCTTGGCCTGCTGCGCGATGTCAGGGTCAACCGTGGCGACAACAAGCACATGCTGGTCCTGCCGCTCAAGAACATGACCGAGTCGGTCACGGTTGGCGGAGAGGGTCAGGCCGCAAATCGGGCAAGCCGCGCCTTCGGCTTGAACCTGTCCGACGATCAGATCCAGAACCTGTCGGACGATCCGGGGGAACTCCAACGTCAGTTGAGCGACATTGCCGGTCCGGATGCGATCTTTCGCGTCGACAGCTTCGAGGGACAACAGCTGCCACCAAAAGCACAGATCAAATCCATTCACGTCACCCGCGATCAGTTCGCCGCGGAGACGGAGCAGCCCGGGTCGACATTCGTCGACGTCATCACGCAGCCCGGTATCGGGCCAATCAGGGGCACCGGAAATTTTTCATTCCGCGACAGCTCGATGAGCGCCCGAAGCCAGTTCACACCGACCAAGGCGGACGAGCAGTTTCGCGGCTACGGCGTGACGATCGGTGGCGCGCTGGTGAAGGAAAAGAGCAACTTTTCTCTGTCGGTGAACGGCCAGAGCAATTACAGCACGCCAAACCTGAACGTCGCGTTGCCCAACGGGCAGCAGCGATTCGACGTGCTGCGGCTGCGGCAGCCATTCGATTACGTCAACATCAACGGCCTCTTCGACTACGCGCTGACACGAGATCAGACATTACGGTTCGGCTACTCGGAGAACCACAGCTCGAATCGCAATCTTGGAATCGGCGCCTACGACCTTCCGGAACGTGCGTTCACCTCGACCAACAACGGCTACACCTTCCGCGCCCTCGAAGCCGGGCCGATCGGCCGGCGCATGTTCATCAACACGCGGGCGACGATGACGTGGAGAGACTTCGGATCGGAGTCGGCGTTCGAGGCGCCCACGATTGTCGTCCAGGACGCATTCACGAGCGGCGGCGCGCAACGGGCCGGACGCGTGCATGGCAAGAACATGACGCTGGCGTCGGACCTGGACTACGTCCGCGGCATCAACTCATGGCGTAGCGGCATCCAGATGTATGGCGACTGGTATCACGCGACACTGAACAACAACTATCTCGGCACCTACACCTTCAGCAGCCTCGAAGCCTTCGAGGCGGGTACGCCGATCCTCTATACCCGCAGCCTCGGTGATCCGACACTGGACTTCTTCCACATGCGGCTGGGCGCGTATGTCCAGGACGACATCCGGATCAAGAAAGGGCTGACACTCAGCCCGGGCGTGCGCTACAGCTATCAGAGCCACGTCGACGATCCATTGGCATTCGAGCCGCGCGTGGGGATCACGTGGGCGCCGTGGCAGAACGGAAAGACGACCTTCCGCGCGAGTGGCGGAATCTTTCACGGCTGGCTCGACCCGGGCATCTGGTGGCAGACTGTACGATCCGACTCAGCACATCAGCGCGACGTGATCATGACCAACCCGGCATACCCTGATCCCGGAACCGGCGGGGTGATTCCGCCGGCGAATACATACCGGCTCGGTAATTACAAACTGAACAAGAATTACCGATACAGCGTCGGCGTCGATCAGCGGTTCTCGCCGCGCGCCAGCGTCAACGTGCTCTACAACTACTACAATCAGAGCCAGCTGCCGCGGGGCATGAACCTGAATCCATTGGTCGACGGCGTGCGGCCGGACCCGGCATACGGAAATATCATCGCAACCGTCGTCGACGCTGAGCTTCATCGTCATGAGGCTTACGTCAACTTCAACCTCAATCTTCTCGCGCCGTCGGCCGCGAGCAACCGCACGCAGTTCGACTGGCGCCGGCTCGCCGCCAACGGCAGCTACTCGTTCTTTCACGCCCGGCGCAACGCGATGGGGCCGTTCGACGTGCCGGCGAGCGGCACGCTGGACACCGAATGGGGGTATGGACCCGGTGATAATCCGTACCGCATCAACGTGACCATGACGAGCACGCAATTGCGGAATCTTGCCGTGGCCTTTTCGATTAACGCGGCGGACGGGTATCCGTACATGTTGACGACGGGCCTCGACGACAACGGCGATGGATTGCTCAACGATCGGCCCACCGGTGTGGGGCTGTGGTCACTGCGCGGTACGCCGACGTGGACTGGAAGCCTCCGCCTGACCTATAGCCTGATTGGCGTACCGGGCGGCCCCGGCGGCGGTGGCGCGGCAGCGCAGCGATACAAGCTCAGTCTCTACGCTGCGATGAATAACCTGACCAATCACGCCAACCTGATGGGATTCAGCGGCGTCATGACGTCGCCATTTTTCATGACCGCTACTGGCGTGCAGAATCCACGCAAAGTCGACATTGGGATGAATGTGAGTTTCTGAACGGGACAAGCGAGAAGGGATCGTGCCTTTTCCCTTTATCCGAACGGCTCGGCACGGAACGGCCGTTCGGCATACTCGAAGTAATCGAAATCGGCCGGCATGCGCGTTCCGGCAGTGTCCTGGCAGCACACTCCAACGAAGGCCCCGGTGAAATTCGGCAGTCCGGGTGCCGTGGCCTCGTCCGACAGGATGCTCGCGTCGAAGATCTGCGGCAACCAGCGCCAGTCCTCTCCTTCAAGTCGATACGCGAATTGCAGCCGTTCGCAATCGACCTCGACTCGGATATGAATGCGCACGCCGGACTTGATCGGCACCGGCTGACTGAAGGCGTCGCTCTGCACTTGATCGGGAAGACACGACATCACACAGACGTGCCGCCCGATCAAGTCGTCATGCGAGATGTAGAAGTAGTGGAACTTTGAGCTGTTGTAGTAGCAGATGAGACCTGCCGCCTGCTGAAAGTGTTGCGGATTGACGTCGACGCTCGTTGAGGCACGGAAAGAATGTGCTTGCTGCCGGCGCGCGACGAGTGCCTGATGAAAGAGACTGCCGACCGTCTCGCGACCGTACAGCCGGAGATGACCGGGGCGCGCAGTCAAGCTGAAGATCTCGTCGGGCCACGGCGTCCGGAGCCACTGGAACTCGATCGGCAACTCGGGGGAATCGAAGTCCTCCCGCTGCGGCCGCGCCGGAAACGGATGACTGGACAGTCCTGGCGCTGGAGACTCGAGCGTCGGCACCCCGTCTCGGTCGATCGTCCGAAGCCACTGGTCCGGAGACCACACCATCGGCTGAATCGCCGTTTCCCGTCCCAGCGTGCATCTGCCGCGATTGCGAAGTGGCCGTCCGCACAGATAGACCATATAGGTCTCGCCACTCTGCGTTTCGACCAGATCCGCATGACCAGCCCGCTGCAGCGCCGCGTCAGGTCGTTGGCGCGAACTTAGAATGTAAACATCGGGATGGAGTTCATATGGACCGGTCAGTGCGCGCGATCGCGCCATCGTGACCGCGTGTCCCCAACCGGTTCCACCCTCCGCGACTATCAGGTAGTAGTAGCCGTTTCGCCTGTAGAGATGCGGCGCTTCCGTGAGTCCGAGAGGAGTTCCACTGAAGATCACCCGACGGTCGCCGATGAGACGCCGCTTTGCCACCGAGTATTCCTGCAGCACGATACCGGCGAAACGGTTTCGTCCGGGACGATGATCCCAGAGCATGTTGAGGAGATACTTCCGTCCATCATCGTCATGGAAGAGCGACGGGTCGAAGCCGCTGCTGTTCAGAAATAGGGGATCGGACCAGTCACCGTCGATGTCCGAACTGGTGACGAGATAGTTGTGAAAATCGCGTAGCGACGCCCCGGAGGCACCGGGTTGCGATGTCCGGCCGTAGCGTTTGACGTCGGTGTAGATCAAGTGAAAGAGACCGTCAGCGTACGAGAGACACGGCGCCCAGATGCCGCACGAATCCGGATTGCCAAGCATGGTCAATTGACTTGAACGCCGCAACGGCCGGGTCAGCAGTCGCCAGTGGACCAGATCCCGCGAGTGATGAATCTGCACACCGGGGAACCACTCGAACGTCGATGTCGCGATGTAGTAGTCGTCGCCGACGCGGACGATTGACGGATCCGGATTGAAGCCGGTGAGAATCGGGTTGCGAATGATGGCGGTCGCGTTCATGTATCAGAGAGGCGCGGCCGACGACGTCATCGCAGGATCGCGCACGACCGTCCAGAGGATCACCGCGCCAACCAGGTCGAGAGCGGCGAGCCCGATGAAAAACGGCGTATAGCCAACCGTCGTCACCAGTGTTCCCATGAGCAGCGAGAACAGCAGGACGCCGGCATTGCCGCACGTACCCGCCATGCCCGCAACCGTCGCCACTTCATTCCTCCTGAACAGATCGGATGACATCGTGATCACGGTAACCGACAACGTCTGATGCGCGAACCCGGCGAGGCTGAGGAGCGCAATCGCAACGTAGGGGCTGTTGACAAAGCCAACGAACGCCACGCCGATCATGAGGCACGCCCCGACCGTGAACGCGCCGCGCCGCGCGTTGATCAGCCGGACGCCAAATCGTTTCTGCAGCGCGATGCTAATGGTGCCGCCGGTTAAACAGCCAAGATCCGCAGCCAGGAAAGGGAGCCAGGCAAACAGCGCAATCTGCTTGAGATCGAAATGGCGAACCGTCGTCAGGTAGAGCGGCAGCCAGAAGGTCAACGTCCCCCACGTGGGATCGGCGAGAAACCGTGGCAGGGCAATGCCCCAGAAGTTCCGCTGGCGGATGATTCGTGTAACTGAAGGGCGCGTGCCATCCCCTTCGAGATGCCGTTCCTGGCCGGCGCGAATATACTCGCGCTCGGCGCCCGACAGAGCGCGCTGCTTGTTTGGCGACTGATAGAAGGCAACCCAGAAAACCAGCCAGATGAGACCGAGCGACCCGGTGAGAACGAATGCCGACTGCCAGTTGTAGGTGAGAATCGCCCAGGCGACGAGCGGTGGCGCGAGCATCGATCCAACGGACGCACCGATGTTGAAGACGCCGCCGGCGAGGCCGCGCTCGTGAGAGGGAAACCATTCCGACGTGGCCTTCATCCCCGCCGGATTCGCTGAGCCTTCAGCCAGACCCAGGAGCCCCCGCAGCCAGAAGAGCGCCGTCCAATTGTGTGCCAGGCCATGCGACATGCTGATCAGCGACCAGGCAAGAGCGAAGAGGCCAAACCCCAGTTTGAGGCCGATGGTGTCGAGTACGTAACCGCAGAACGGCTGCAGCATGATTGCGCCCTGGAACGCACCAACGATCCAGGAATACTGCTTCGTCGTAATCGCGAGGTCTTTGAGGATGGTCGGCGCCGCCACCGAAAGAGTGCTGCGCGTCAGGTAATTGATGATCGCGCCGAGCATGAGGAGGGTGATCATCCACCAGCGGATGCCTTTGATGGCGACGGTCATGGTGACAGGGATAATACTCGAAAGAAAAAAGGGCAAAGGGCCGCTTCGATCGCGTTTCCAACCAGCAATGCCACCGAGGCACCGATGAGCACACCGGCAACGGCGGCAATCACTGCCCGGCGGACGATCATCCCGACGAGTGATGCGGGTTCGGCTCCAAGCGCAAGTCGGATCGCAATATCCCGAACGCCAGCAACAAAGTCATTCTGAACGCCGGCTGCCGCGTCGCTTCACTGATCATCCCGGTGGCGCCGATGGCTATCGCGATCGTGGAGAGGAGAAGGAACGTGAAACCCGGACTCCGACGCTGAAGGCGTACGGCGTATTTCAGATCTCCGACGAAATCGCCGGCGAGCGACATGGATCTACATGACGACGAACCCAGCGGCCGCGGAGAATCTTCTGTAGAATCTTCCCACCCGGCAAAACACCAAATGCTCAATCGTCAGCTCGGCCCCTACACGATCGTGGCGCCACTTGGCGCCGGCGGAATGGGCGAAGTGTATCGCGCTCGCGACAGCAAACTCGGACGCGACGTCGCCATCAAGATCCTGCCGGAGTCCTTTGCCGCAGACCCCGAACGGCGCGCCCGATTCGATCGAGAAGCGCGAATTCTTGCGACGCTCAACCACCCGAATATTGGCGCCATCTACGGGCTGGAAGAATCGAATGGCGTCGCGGCCCTCGTTCTCGAGCTGGTCGAGGGCATGACGCTGGCCGATCGGATCGAGCGCGGCCCGCTGAAACTGTCGCAAACCATCACGATCGCGCGTCAGATTGTCGATGCGCTCGACGCGGCCCACGAGAAAGGCATCGTCCATCGTGATCTGAAGCCCGCCAATGTCATCCTGCAGGGAACCACGGACATCTCGACGACCGATATTCGTGCGAAGGTGCTAGATTTCGGCCTGGCGAGGTCGGCGCGCCAGCGCCTCGAGGAGGATCCGACGATCTCGATCAATAACACGGCCGTCGGACGAATCGTCGGCACGCCGGCGTATATGAGTCCAGAGCAGGCGCGCGGGTTCGCGATCGATGCACGCACGGATGTCTGGGGGTTCGGCTGCGTGCTGTACGAGATGCTCGTCGGTCGTCCGGCGTTTCGCGGCGCGACGACGTCAGACACGATCGTCAAGATCCTCGAACACGATCCGGATTGGAGTGTTCTGCCTTCATCGACGCCGGCCGCCATTCGACGACTTCTGACTCGATGTCTCGAAAAGGATCCGAAACGCCGCCTCCACGCGATCGCCGATGCGAAATTCGAGCTCGACGAAGTGCTCGCCGGAAACAAGGCGAACGTCGAAACTGTTTCGCCCGCGCGCACACCCGCGGCGTGGCTCATCGCAGCCATAGTGGTCGTGCTGGCTCTGTCCGCCGGTGCATGGGCATTGTGGTCGACGAGGAACTCGAATCTTCCTCCGCCGCGCGTCATGCCGCTGACGTCGTACCCGGGCATCGAGGCGTCACCGACGTTCTCACCGGATGGCAAGCAGGTCGCGTTCTCGTGGGACGGAGAGAAAGGGAACAACGAGGACATCTACGTCGTGATCGTCGGCGCTGATAATCCTCTGCCCATTACAAAAGATCCGGCGCGCGATATCTCACCGGCGTGGAAACCTGACGGCAGCCAGATCGCATTCGCTCGAATGGAATCCGGTCGCGTTTCCATCTATCTGGTGTCACCGCTCGGCGGCTCGGAGCGGAAGCTCGCCGACTTCTCGGCGCTTCCTTATTCTGGTGCCGGGCCTATCGAAACGGTCGATCCGAGGCTTTCATGGTCCCCGGATGGACGGTGGCTGACGGTCACCCAGGTGACGAGCGGCACCGAGAGCGGCGTTTTCCTGTTGGGGCAGGACGGCGCCAAGATAGCCTTGCTTAAAGCCAAGCCCGACGACAAGCTGCGGGTGGCGGTGTTTTCACCTCAGGGCACCGAACTTGCGCTGATCAATGACGGGTTCGTCGACGTCGCAGAGTTCACCTCGAATCCACCGACGCTTGCCGCCGCCCCAAGACGATTGACCTCGTATCTGGGTTATGTGTCCGGCCTCGCCTGGACGGCTGACGGCAAATCGCTGTTGTTCGGACGATCGCGCTATCCCGCGCCTGATCCTCCTTACCTATGGCGTCTGCCCGCTTCTGGGGGTGGTTCACCCGAACGAATCGATATCGCCGGCGTCGCATCGAATCCCGCAGTCTCCGCCGCGGAATCGCGCCTGGCGTTCGTGCGTCGCGGTCTCAACGTTGATCTGTTCAAGCTCGAGGAAGGAAAGGAGCCTGAGGAGTTTCTGGCGTCGACCTTCAACGAGCAGGACGCATCCTTTTCCCACGACGGCTCGAAGATCGCATTCGCCTCCGATCGCGCGGGTGAGGGCCACGAAATCTTGATCGCACAAGCTGACGGGTCCAATCGCCGATCGCTGACCAACGGAAAATACCGGCCGGAAGGCACTCCACGATGGTCGCCGAACGACGACCGGCTGGCGTTCGACGGCCAGGGCGACGACGGCTTGCGCCATGTCTACTTGATCGACCCTGCGGGTGGACCGGTTCAGATGATTCCGGGTAAGCCCGGCTCACGGGACCAGGTGCCCAGCTGGTCGCGCGACGGGAAATGGATCTACTTCGGATCCACGCGGAGCGGACGACCGGAGGTCTGGCGCGCGCCAGCTGCGGGGGGAACCGCCGAGCCGGTCACGACCACGGGCGGAGAGTACGCTTTCGAATCGTGGGACGGGCTCAGGCTTTATTACTTGAGGCCTATCAATGGCGTGCAGACTGTCTTCTCGAAGCCAATAGCAGGCGGAGCGGAGCGATCGCTCGGCATTCAACTCAATTTCTGGAATTACGTCCCTGGCGAAAAGGGCCTTTACTACATGCCCCTGCGGCAAGGACTCCGCGCGCCCTTTACGTACGAGGTTCGATTGCTCGAGACGGCCACTGGCCACGATCGCCTGATCCACAGCCTTCGTTTAGCGAGCGGATCACCAGGCCTGACCGTCACGCAGGACGGCAAAACTATAGTGATGGCGGGAGTCGCCGTGATGACGCAAGACCTGATACGCATCGAAAACTTCCGATAACGAAAAGAGAAAGGAGAAAAACCCGTCGATTCAGCTCTCCTCCCTTACTCCCCGACCACGTTCACAAACCCGAACATCCAGTCGTTCAGGAAGTGGACGCGATTCATGCAATGAACCAGGTAGCGGCCGGTCTTCAAGAATCGATAGGTAATCAGCTGACCGCCCGTCGGACTCGTGCCGGTTGGATCGGTGGTGCCGCCATTGAGAAACTGAACACCGCCAGCCGACATCAACCTGCCCTCCGGTGACCACACACGATTGAGCGGGTGCGCGTTTGCGCTGGTGGGGTTTGCGGACGCGACGATGACGACATCGCCTTTCCCGTCGGCAATGTTGTGAAGAGCGTTCGCATTGGCGGCGCTCAAGTTGCACGGGTGCTGAGTGGGATCAGCAATCGTCTCGGGATCCTGACCGGGACAGAGGTACTGCCCGATATCGTCGCGCGTGGTGTTCTTGCTCACCTCGTAAATTGCCATCGCGTGGCCGCCGCCGTGAATCTGAAAGGTGACCTCGCCTCCCTTTTCGATGGTCACCTCCTCCGGCGTGAGGTGGTGCAACTTGTACGAACACGGGTCGGCCGGTCCGCCGAATCCGGTCTGTGCGCATCCGGTTCCCGGAATTGGAGCGGTCACGAGCACCCCGAAATCGACCTTCGCGTCAGCGGTCGCTTGTTGCTGGTGCGTGAGGTCGCCGTTCTGCGCGAGTATCACGATGGGAGCCGCGATTAGTCCAGCGGCGGCGAGCATGAGCCTGAACCGCATTCCGCTTTCCTCCTTGTGTCGCGTCCGGTCGAGCAAGATCGCCGCCAGCCGATGTCCGGTGAGCAACGTGTGAATTCAACTGTCAGGAGGAGTGAGTCGTGTTCGATCGCAGCAATCAGTCCGACGGAGATCGAAATCGATCACGAGATAGGTAAATCGAAAAAGGGGCATAATCCTAGCCATGCCTTCAACCACGACGCTCGAACAACTCGCACCGACGTTTACCGGCCAGCTTCTACAACCGACCGATAGCGGATACGACGACGCGCGGCGAGTGCATAACGGATTGATTGACAAGAAACCGGCGATCGTGGCCCGATGCCGCGGTACCGCCGATGTCGCCGATGCGGTCAAGCTGGCGCGATCGATGAACCTGGAGATCGCCGTACGCGGTGGCGGTCACAACGTTGGCGGACGAGGGACGATCGATGGCGGGCTGATGATCGATCTCGCACCGATGAAGGGTATTCACGTCGATCCGGCCAAACGCACGGCGCGAGCGCAGGGAGGCGTGCTGTGGAAGGAGTTCAATCGCGAGACGCAGGTTCACGGCCTCGCGACGACAGGCGGGGTCGTCGGCACAACGGGAATCGCCGGTTTGACGCTGGGCGGCGGCCTCGGATGGTTGATGCCGAAGTATGGTCTGGCCCTCGACAACCTGCGGTCGGCTGAAATGGTGATGGCAGACGGATCGGTCGCGCGCGCCGCCGCCGACGAAAATCCCGACCTGTTCTGGGCGATCCGGGGCGGCGGTGGCAACTTTGGGATTGCGGCGTCGCTCGAGTACGCGCTGCATCCAGTCGGGCCGATGATCGCCGGCGGACTCGTGGCCCATCCGGTTGAGAAGGCGCGAGACGTCTTTCGCTTCTTCCGCGATACCTGCGCAACCTTGCCAGATGAAATGATGATGGCCGCGGGCCTCGTCACCGCGCCGGATGGATCGGGGCACAAGCTCGCGGCGATGCTCGCCGCACATTGCGGCACTCTCGCGCAGGGTGAAGCGGCGGTCAAACCGCTGAAGTCATTCGGACCGCCCGTGATGGACGCCATGGGGCCGATTTCCTACTGCCAGCAAAATGGCCTGCTGGATCCTTCGCTGCCAAAAGGGGCGCTGAATTACTGGAAGTCGCACTTCCTGACCGATCTCAGCGATGGCGCCATCGACGCGATGGTCGACGCGTTCTCGAAATGCGGCTCACCCATGAGTCAGATCGTCATCGAACACTTCCATGGCGCCGCCAGCCGCGTGCCGGTTTCGGAAACTGCCTGCGCGATGCGTATCACCGGCTTCAACGTTGTCATCATCTCGCAGTGGATGGATTCGCAGGAGACCGATCGGCATATTGCGTGGTGCCGCGAGACCTACAAGGCGCTCGGTCCGTATCTCGGCACGGCGCGCTACGTCAACTACCTCGACGCTGATGAAGCCGGCGATCCCGCCGCGATCGCGTACGGTGCCAACTACGTGAGACTGCGTGAGCTGAAGGCGAAATACGATCCCGAAAACGTGTTTCACGTG
This sequence comes from Vicinamibacterales bacterium, assembly GCA_035491715.1. Lineage (GTDB taxonomy): Bacteria > Acidobacteriota > Vicinamibacteria > Vicinamibacterales > 2-12-FULL-66-21 > JALZOC01. Next base: position 15,819 of record DATJKH010000129.1, read on the forward strand.
AACGTGAATATCAAGCCACGCTCGTAAG
>DATJKH010000130.1:0-39376 GCA_035491715.1 Vicinamibacterales bacterium
CTGACACAGGCGCCGTTCGGCGACGGCGACTGGAGGTTCGAAGTTTCGCCTGACGGCACGACGCTGGCGTTTATCCGGTATGGCCGTACGGGGATTGCAGACCTGTATATCGTGCCGATGAAAGGAGGCGAACCACGACGGCTAACCGATTGGAACGCGGTTGTTGTTGGCGTATCGTGGACGCCTGATGGTCGGGACCTTGTCTACTCTGTCGAGGAGGCGGCCGTGAGCCGCCTATGGCGAATCCACGCGAACAGCGCCCAACCCGGTCGGGGGTTGCCAATTGGAGACATCCCGGTAGCTGCTGGCAGCCCGTCGATTTCGAGACCGAGTCCAGGGCAACCCGCACGACTCGCGTTTCAAACGATCTCGCGCGACGTCGACATTCACCTGGTGGACCTCGAGGCCAGCGTGGTGAATGAGATCATTCCGTCGAAGCCCTTCGCGAAGAATTCGACTCAGATCGAGAGTTCTCCGCGATTCTCGCCAGACGCCGGACGGATTGCGTTCGTGTCGAAGCGTTCAGGGAGTCCTGAGATCTGGGTGGCTAGCCGCGACGGGAACGGACTTCGGCAGATCACGTGGCTGGGAGCGACTCAACTTGTCATCACTGGATGGTCCCCGGACGGCGCACAAATCGGGTTCGACGCGGCGATCGCCGGCAACAGCGACGTCTACGTGGTCGGGTCGGAGGGAGGGAACCTCCGTCGGCTGACCACGGATCCCGCCAGGGAGGGACTTCCATCGTGGTCCGGCGATGGGCGCTGGATCTATTTCACGTCAACACGCGCGGGCGTGAATCCGGACGTTTGGCGAATGACTCCCGACGGCGGCCAAGCCACCCGAATCACGCGCAACGGAGGATTCGACGCCAAAGAATCGCCCGATGGTCAGTCTCTCTATTACCTTGACCATTATCCGGGGCAGAACGGCACTGCCAGGCTGATGCGCGCAGGTGTCGATGGCGGACAGGAGAGCGTGGTGCTCGACGGCGTCCGGCCGCTCCTGTGGTCAGTGACGAACAATGGGATTGTTTTAGTCACCCGCGAGTCTGACTTCGATGCGCTCGACGTGTACCGATTCAGCGATCAACGGGTAGCCCGACTGGGCCGTCTCGGATTTCGGATCCCCGCTATCTACACACAGATGACGGTGTCGCGCGACGGGCGCTGGGCACTGGCCACCGAGATGGTGCGGCACGATTCCGATCTCACGCTGCTCGACAATTTCCGGTGAGTCGTAAGGTCAATCCGCCGAGACCCTGCCTACACCATTTCATTACCGCCGCGCGAATGGCTCGGCGATCGATTCGACGTCGGTGATTTTCCAGAGCGCATCTCCCAGGTTCGTGAGGAGCGCGACAACCACGCGCGTCTCGGGATAGACGATCATTTGGCAGGTTCCTCCCACGGAGCCGCCGGAATGCTGATAGATCCGCTGACCGCTCTGGGATTTCTGGATCCCCCATCCGATTCCGTAGTTGGTCTCTTGGCCCGCGGTCGTCTTCTGCGATGAAAAGAGCAGCTTCAATGAATCCGCGTTCAGAACGCCCGGATGAAGAAGCGCTGAGCCGAACCGGACGACATCCTCCGGCGTCGACAAGAAACCGCCGCCCGCCCATTTGTAGCTGTTGTCGACGTACGGTGCATTCTCCAGACTTCTGCCGGGCGTGCGCGCATAGAAGCGCGATCGCTCGTCGACGATTCGGCGATTCTCGTCAGCAGTGGTATGCACTAAACCGAGCGCGTCAAACACGTGGCGCTGCATGTAATCAACGAACGTCTCGCCTGACGCCGACTCGATGACGGCGCTCAGCAGGTTGAAGCCGTAGGTCGAATAACTGTATTTGGTGCCGGGAGGGGCGACGAGCGGATCCGCCTGGAATATCTTGAGCCCATCCACGATCGAGTCGTAGTGCTTCGCAATCAGGAACTCGTCATCCTTGTAGTGCCGGATGCCTGCGAGATGTCCGGCCAATAAACGCGGCGTAATCTTCGCGCCCTTGTCGGGAAACGACGGAACGTACTTCTGCACCGGCGCATCGAGATCGATCTTGCGTTGTTCGACAAGCTGCATCAGCGCAACCGCGGTGAGAGGTTTGGAAATACTTCCGATGCGGAACTTCGTCGCCGGCCACGCCGGAACGCGCTGTTCCAGATCCGCGTAGCCAAAGCCCTCCGCGAAAACGACGCGGCCGTCAACCGCCACCGCAATCGCCAGGCCGGGGATGCCGCGCGCCAGCAGTTCGTTGCCGATCTTGTGCGCGTGCGCCCGTGCATCCGCATAATGCGTGGTGACGACAGCCGCGGGCGCCGTCACCTGCGTGAACGTGGCGGAACCACTGACGAGCGTCAGGCAGCCGGCGAGTACACACCAGACGAGGCGATGAGTCGGTACGAGAGTCTTCATGGCCGTGCTCGTTGAACTCCAGACAGTTGCTGTTTCTCAATAACCAACGACCCTGTTTCATCGTACTGCCTTACCCAGCACAACGGCCTGAATTTCGGCTGGCAGTTGCGCAATCGCACTGAGGGCCAACCGGTCGGCGGCAGGGTTATCGCCTTCGAACGACAGCAGCGATGCCTCCCAAATCTGCGCGCCTCGGTCACGCCATTCGATGTGCTGCGCTTGCGTCGACGCAGCCACGGTCCCCTCGAGTGGCGCAGCCCTGATCGCGTCAAGTCGCGCTTTCAACGACCGGCCGACAAATCCCCTCGACTGCCCGCTCTGGATGCGGAGGTGGAGTTGCGCGCTCGCCAACTCGACCCAGGGGTCGACGTCTCGATTGCGTGGCGCGACCTGAAATCGACGATCGGCGCCGTCGAGCGGTCCCACAAAATACAGCCATAAGCCAGCCGGATGAGAGAGATACGGATTGCTGCGATCCGGGTTCGTCATCAGGGACCGCATACGCGCGTCCACGCGTTCCGATCGAAATGAGTTCATATCCGCATGGCCAATTAACGCGACCACAGCTTCCCCCGCGTTGAAGTCCCCGCGCCACAGCGTTGTCTGAGGGAAGACATCCAGGAATGATGCGGCAATGCTGTCGAACTCCGCCTCCGAAATCTGATACAGCGGGATCCACTGGCAGTACAGGCCCCCTGGCGCCAGCGCGCGCCGCACGCCGGCGAAGCTGTCTCGCGTGTAGAGGGAGGACTCGCCGCGCCGCCACGGGACGACGAGATCGCCGACGATGACGTCCCAGCGGTCGCGCGTGACGGCGAGGAAGCTGCGGGCGTCTTCGGCGCGCAGCTTGACGCGGGGATCGGTCAGCACGTTCAGATTTGCGTCGCCAAACCAGTCGCGTGCGGCTTCGACGACCTCCGGCACCAGCTCCAGGGCGACGGCCTTGCGGATCGGATGGAACGTGATCGCGCTGAAAGAAATGCCCGTGCCGAGACCGAGGAAGGCGACGCGTTGCGGATCGGGATGCAGCAGCAGTGGAATGTGCCCCTGCAGGCGTTCGTCGCCGGCGGCATGGCTGCCACCGAGCACATAGTAGTTGTTCAACTTGATCCGCCGATAACCGTTGTGCTCGACGATCGCCACACTGCCAAACGCCCCTTCGCGCAAATGAAGCAGCCGGTCGCGCCCTGTCAGCTTGATGCGTGGCAGCGAACCCGGAGCCGTGACGAGGACCGCGATGATCGACACCACGACCGCCGCAAGGACGCAACGATGGATGGTTTTCGCGGCGCCTCTTCCAGCGACCACCGCACTCACAAGCGAAAACCCACCCAGCATGGTCACGCTGTTCCAAAGTCCGGCAAACGGGGCGAACGCGAAGAGCGCCACGAACGGACCGACAATCGCACCCGCGGTGTTCGCGGCGAGAATGCCACCGACGGCCAGCCCGTGTTCACGTTCGACTTCACTCCGTTCCTGGATCAGAGCGGGCAGCACGACTCCGAGACATACGCTCGCCGGTAGCAGTGCAGCGGCGGCAAGCAGCGCGAGCTGAGCCTCGTGCGTAAAGATGCCTCGACCAGTCAGGTAGTCGAGTCCCGTCGCACGCACGAACAGCGCGGGAAATAACACCATCCACGCACCCGCACCGGCCCATCCCATGGTCGCGAGCGCGCGTGGCCCGACATGTCGCCGCAGCCCCCAGCGCGCAAGACCGGCGCCGGCCGCAAGCCCCGCAAGAAACACGGCAACGACCGTGGCGAAGGAGTAGACGGAATTCTCATGCACCAGCGCGAAGGCGCGCGACGCGAGCGCCTCGAACGCCAGCGCGATTGCGCCAGACGCAGCGGCAAACACGAGCGTGCCACGATGCGACGGGTATCGCGGCACACTCCGCGCCGATCGTACGCTCGCCGCGCTGGTAACGACATAGTCGGTTGAACGATCGAGCAGCAGAGCACCCACCGCGACACAGACGTTGATCGCGATCGCGGCGCCGAGCGCTCCGGTGACTCCAAGTACAGGAAGCAACAGCGCGGGTACCGCAAGCGCACCAGCACACGCGCCAAAAGTGTTCACGGCGTAAAGGCCGCCAACGCGGATGCCCAGAGAGTCTGCTCGCGCCGTTATGAATTGCGCGAGCACCGGCAGCGTTCCGCCGATGGCGGTTGCCGGTACCAGTACGGAAATGATCGCGATGCCGATTTTGATCGCGAGCTCGGTCGCCGCCGTGTCGCCCGTGGTGTCAGAGAGCAACGCCAGCGCGGAGTGTGAGACGCGAAGGAGCGGGTCGACCGTGAGCGCCGACACTCCGGTGATGATCTCGAGGACGGCGAATGCGCGGAGTGGGCGAACGAGACGCGTCGCGATGCGGCCCAAGAGATAGCTGCCGAGACCGAATCCGACGAAGAACGCTGCCAGCGCGGCCGCGGTTGCCGGCGCGTCGGCGCCAAGGAGTACGGCGAACCGGCGCATCCACAGCACTTCGTAGGTGAGCGCGGCAGCGCCCGAGAGGAAGAACAGCCAATAGAGTGCAACCGGCGCGCGACGTTCGACACGCGCGGTACGCTTACTGTTCGCCGGCCGCCCCAGAGGACGCCTTTTCGCTGAGGAGTCGATCGAGCAGTTCACGCAGCTGTGCGCCGTCGGTCGTGCCGGTGATCCGCGCCGCGATACGCCCCTGGCCGTCCACGATCACCGTCGACGGTAGCCCGGGGCCGACGCCGAGCGCCTTCAAATGCTCTTCCGATGCTTCAAGCCAGATAGGAAAGTCGATCTGCAACCCGTGGATGAATTCCCGCACCTTCGCCTTGGCTGAACGGGGCTCGTTGGCCGCGCCCACGAACTCCACCCCGCGATCGCGATACACGGCGTAGGTTTTCACGAACTCAGGCATTTCCACTCTGCAGGGCACGCACCACGTCGCCCAGAAGTTCACAACGACGATCTTCCCTTTGTATTGCAGCAGGTGCCGACGGGCGCCGGGAAGGTCGCTGAACACCAGCTTTGGTGCCGCCGTCCGCTGTTCCTTCGGCACCAGCACCGCGTCCGCTGCGCCGATCGCCGGCGATGGTGTCGCCGTCGCGAGCGCGATCACGATCAATGACGCCGAACGAATCAGTGGCATAGCGGAATGACGAACTGAAAAGGCCGGGGCGCTCGTCGCGCCCTGGCCTGTTTGTAATGTGTGATTAGAACCGACGGGAATAGCCGGCCAGAACAAGATAGTCGGCAAAGGCGGCGTCGCCATGCGCGCCTCTCGCCTTGTCCGGAACACTCTGGAATCGGTTCCGGTAAATCGCGACCGGGATCGCCAGCGTGACGGCGTTTTTCCCCTTGACGATCATGTTGATCGCCGGTTCGACCGAAACCGCGATGCCCGGACGCCGGAAACCGGTGTCGCCGCCAATGATGTCCCGCACGGGCACACCCTCGACACGCAGACCAAAACTGGCCGTCATGGCGACGCTCCTCGGAATCGGGAAGGCGACGCCGCCGCGTGCGAGATATTGGTCGGCGATCGACATCACTTCTTCTCCCGGGGCAGTGCGATAGGTCTGCACATTGCTCTTCTCGCCTGGAGTCGAGAGATACGCGCCGCCGCCGTAGACCGACATCTTTCCGCCCGCCAATGCCGAGAACGTGCTGAAGTCCACGAGGATGCCGAATCCACCGTCACCCGGTTGAATCGACTGATCGACGGTCCGGATCTGGTTCGTGACCGCGCCTCCAGACACGACGCGGAATGTGTCGGTGGCATTGTTCTGCCCGGTCGGGATCTTCACCCCAACACCGAGCTGGAGGTTCCCGCCGGGATGCGTGTCGGGATCGAACATCCAACGTCGCGACGTAAAGAAGATGTCCCCGACACCGCGCGCTGCGGTCTGGTATCGTTCGAGGTCGCCGCTCGGCAGCCGAACGGTTTGCGACCGCGTCGCCATGAAAAACGGCATACCAAGGTTCAACTCGACTCGCTTGGTCGCTTGGTACCGGATCGTCAAATCCGCAAGATTGACGTGGTTGATGACCTGATTGCCGAGCTCGTCGCGAATCTCCTGGTACTCGTCGCCAACGAAATGCCGGTCCGATTCCTGGTACCGCCAGCCGAGCGAAAACGCCCATTCGCCTGCTGCCGGATACCCCGTGCCCTGCACGCCAAACCCGGGCGTGCCCATTCGTGCGGCCACTCAACCCTGGGCAAACGCGTGTTTGGGCGCGCCGAACACGATCGCCATGGCGAACGCGGCGACCGCCCAGGCGCGAAACACCGACCTCATGGATCCCTCCGTATAAGTGACATGGGAAACTACAGGCGGTGGGTGGACCGGTCAATAGTCTGAAAGCAGTAACGGCCGCCGTCTATTTCGCCAGCTCTTTGATCAGGCGATATTGAAACTCGAGTCCCTCGAAGTACTGCTTCACACCGACACGCTCATCACGTCCGTGGGCGCGGACGTCATCGATATCGCCGAATGTGCCGTCGACACCAAACGTCGGAACACCGGCATTGCGGAAGTACAAGCCGTCGGTCGCGCCGGTGCTCATCACCGGCACGACCACAACGCCCGGGAACATGTCTTTGGTCAGCGATTCGACTGCCCCCATGACGTCCTCGCGGAGGATCGCCGGCTGGCTCGGGTGCGCATCGCGAACCAGTGAAACGGAGATCTTTGGATCGGCGAGCGTGTCGACAATTGTCTGTTTGACCGCTTCAACGCTGACGCCCGGCAGGATTCGGCAGTTGACGTTGGCGCTTGCAAGTTGCGGCAACGCATTGTTGGCGTGGCCGCCAGCAAGCCGCGTCGCCACGCACGTCGTCCGCATCATCGAGTTCCAGTACGGCAGCCTGGCCGACAGCCGCGCCGCCGCCGCGGCGTCAGGCGTTGCGCCCGCGACCGCACGCATGTCAGCAGCGATCGCGGGATCGGTTTCAGCATCGGCCGACCGGCGGAAATACGCGCGCGTGATCTCATTGAGCTGTACCGGAAATTCGAGCGCAGCAAGACGCGACAGTCCCTGCGTCAGGTGGTAGATGGCGTTGTCCTTGATCGGCAGCGAGCTGTGTCCGCCCGAATTGGTCACCTCGAGGCGAAAATCCTGATACACCTTCTCGGCCGCCTGGACTTCGTTGGTGAGGTATTTCCCCTTCCGCATGTTGCCACCGCCGCCCTCGTTGATTGCAAACTCCGCGTCAACGAGATCACGATGCTCCGTCACCAGCCAGGACGCGCCGTTGAAGTCGCCCCCCTCTTCGTCTGCGGTCAGCGCGAGGATCAGGTCCCGCTCCGGCCTGAATCCCTCCTCCTTCAGACGAATCAGGTTGGCGACCAATTGCGAGGCCATCGCCTTGTCGTCGCTCGTGCCGCGGCCGTAAAACCATCCACCCTCTTCGCGGAAGACAAACGGATCGAAGGACCAGTCCTCTCGTTTCGCGTCGACGACGTCGAGATGTGCGAGCAACAGCACGGGCCGCTTTGCACCGGTGCCGCGATAGCGCGCGACGAGATTGAACTTGTTTGGCGCCGGACCGAGCAGGCGAATGTCGGCGTCGGCAAATCCAGCGGCCTTCAACCGCCCGGCCATGGCTTCAGCCGCCTTGGTGACGTTACCGGCAGGCGTGTCGGTGGTGTTGATCTCGACGAGCTGTTTATAGACCTCACGCGCGCGTTGTTCATGCGGCGACGTTTGCGCGAGTGCTCCAACCACGGTGAGGGCACTGCAGACAAGGGCGGCGGCAAAGATTCGCATGGGGAAACTATAACGTGCGTTGACGCAGCGTTTCGTACACCGCGATCCCGACGCTCGTCGACAGGTTCAGAGAACGAACCGCCGTCGACAGCATTGGGATCGCGAAAAACCGGTCGCGATAGCGGAGATGGAGTTCTTCCGGCAGGCCGCCCGTTTCACGACCAAAGACCAGAACAATCCCGTCGGACACGCCGAGCGGCGCCTCCCACAGCAAGCGTTTCGCCTTCGTCGAGAGGAAGAAGGGGTCGCCGAGCGTCGGCAGGACGGCTTCGAACGCTGGCCAATCCGCCCAAACGCGGAGGTCGACGTGCTCCCAATAATCGAGCCCCGCACGGCGCACCTGGCGCTCCTCGAGCGAGAACCCAAGCGGCTGGATCAAATGGAGTGTCGCGCCGGCCGCAAGGCATGTCCGGCCGGCATTACCGGTATTCCAGTGAATCTCCGGGTTGACCAGCACCACGTGCAGCGGCGGCGTTGCGGTCAACGTTTCTGCAGCGCGTCGCGCAGCTTGTCGCCCAACGATCCCAGTGCGCTCTTCGAATCGGCATCCGCTGCCGGGTTCTTCGGCTCGGCGGGCGCGATTCGAGGTGAGTCTTCATCGACCAGCGCCACACCGATACGCTTTTGCGCAACATCAATGCTCACGATCTCGAAGGCACCCGACATCCCTGGTGATACCGTCCTGGCCCAGCCTCGCGGGCTCCCGGTTGGCGCAAATGTCGATGCATGCGCCAGCGCCTCGATACCCGGCTCGAGTTCGACGAACGCCCCGAACTCGGCGACCCGAGTCACGCGGCCAGTTCGTAGCTGCCCGACTTCAAAGCGCGATGCGGCGGTGCTCCATGGATCGTCGAGCAATTGTTTCAACCCGAGTGACATCTTCCCTGTCGCACCGTCGACTCGCAGAACTTTGACGGTGATCTCGTCGCCGACGGCGACCGACGCGTGTGCGCTTGGCAGACGCGACCAGCTCATATCCGATACGTGCAAGAGCCCCTGGATGCCGGCTCCGAGATCGACGAACGCACCGTAGTCGACGACCGAGGCCACGCGTCCTTTCACCACCGCCCCCGGAACGATCGATTCACGAATGGCGTCGGCCGCCACGCGCTGCTCTTCTTCGAGCTGTTTGCGTCGCGACAGGACGAGTGTCTGACCGCCGTCCCTGTACTCGATGATTCGGAACGAATACGTCTTTCCCTCGTGCACCGCGGGATCGACCGTGCGAACGATGTCGATCTGCGACAACGGACAGAACGCTCGCTCGCGGGCGATGCGGACTTCGTATCCGCCCTTCACCGCCTTTTCGACCTTCCCCTCAACCGCGATCCCCGCCCGGTACGCTTCGTCGAGCTCGCGCTGTGTCGCCGCATTTCGGACGCCCTTGCGCGAAAGCACGATGCCGCCGCTCGTCGATATAATCTTGGCGTGAAGGCGATCGCCAATCGCTACATCGAATGCACCATCGGCATCCTTCAACTCGGCGAGATCGATCTGTGCTTCACTCTTGCCGCCGATGCTGACAAACGCGACTTCCTCACCGAACGCCACGACGATGCCTTCGACCGTCTGGCCGCGTTCGAACCGTCGGGCCTTTTCGGACGCTTCGAACATCGCGGCAAAATCTTCTTCATCGCTCATCGGTCGATCCTACTGGAAATCTGAAATTGCTGATTTGAGATTGCGATGAACGCCAGGCTGCGTCGCTGCGCCGTCGTTGCGCTCGTGTCGCTCGTGTTATCGGGCTGCGGCTCAGCTGATTCGCCCGCTCCGACCATCAAGAACGCGGCTCAGCAAGCATCCCCGTCAACGGCCGCTCAGGCGAGCCGCCCCGAGTCGCCGACTCCTGGCCACGACCTGTCGGCGGACGAAGCGCTGGGCGGTCACACCCTGCAACGCCATGTCGGCAAGAGTGACGCGGAATTGGTCGAACGACTCCGCCGTGAAACACAGATCTCGAGCGCATCAACATACACGGATCGCGCGACGGCTGAAACCGTGGTCGCTGCGGCGCTCGGGTCCGACAACCGGGCGTTCGCGTCATGGCGCGAGCGCAGCGGGCCACGGCCCAATTTCGCATTGAGGTATCGAGCCGATCGCGTCATCGGTCGCTCGATCATGCGAGGACGGACGGAGTCGGTCCCCTGCGATCGCGCACTCGTCGTCCTGCGTTGGGACACCAGGCGCGACAAGTATTACGTGCTCACATCGTATCCGGAGGCAGGCCGATGAAGCGTGGAGCGGCGTCCGAGTTTCCCGAGCTGCACCGCGTGTTCAGCGGTTATCTTCACGAGGACTTCGCCGCTGAATACGGAAGCCCGGAGGCGGCGCTCCGGGCCTTCCGCGACGATGCGTCACCCGGCGAGTGGCGGCGCTTCGAGCGCGAGGCGCATCGGCTCGCCCGGCTGACGAACGAACGCGACTTCGATGACCTCTGCCAGCTACTGCATCAACTCGGAAGTCGCTGGACACCGCCCTCGCGCGAGGCGTTAATTGGGCTGCTCACGAGTGTAAAGCACTGACTCGAAGAACGTCTTCATTGCTGCTGCGTAGTAGACGCCGTATTTGGCGAATGTGGCTTTGGTGGTGTCGTCTGGCTTCCAGTCGAAGAACGCGTGGCTCGCGCCACCGACCTGGATGTATTCCGCGCGCTGCCCGGCCTTGACCAGTGCGTCGACGAATTCCTTCACCATCGCATCCGTGATCAGCGGATCTGTGGTGCCGCGAGTAAGGAACTGCGGCACGGACCGCTCAGTCGCGGTCGGAATGTGGCCGAGCGGCGCGATCGCGTCCTTCCACGACTGGTCGGCGGCCGGGTCGCTCGAATACGTGTTGAGCATTGCCGCACCGAAGACACCATAGCTCGGCGCGGCAGCTTTGATCGCCTTCATCATGTCGTCGCGCACCTGTTCGACTGTCTTGCCCTTCGGAAGATAGCTCGGCATGAACTCGAAAACGCCTGGCGTCTTGCCGAACCCTCGCGAGCCGATCATGTTGGGCATCAACGACGCCGCTGCCGACAGATGACCACCGGCGCTGTCGCCCGTGACACCGATGCGCGTGGGATCCCCGCCATACTGCGAGGCGTGCTCCATGATGTGGGCGATGCCACCGAAGACGTCGTTGATCAAGTCGGCCATCGTGTTGCCGGCCGCGTCACCATCCCCCTTGCCCGCCCAGCGATAGTCCACACTGGCGACGACAAACTTGCCGCCCTTGGTCAGCTCGCGCGCGAGACCGCGCATGATGTCTTCATCGTTCGCCGTCCATCCGCCGCCGTGGACGATGACAATGATCGGCAGGTTCTTCGCCCCCTTCGGGGTAAACACGTCGTACTTCAGCGGCTTCACACCGGGCTTGGCGAACACGACATCGTGGGTCACCACGAGATCTTTGACTGCGGACGCTTCGATGAACGATGCACCGATCCGCTTGTCCTGATCGATCGTCACCTTGAAGTCTTTCGCCATCCCCTCGTGATACATCTGGCCGAATCGTCCAGGCACCGAATACCACGCCGAATCCAGGGCGTAGCCGGAATCCGGTGTCGCCGTCACCGTCACGACGGTCCCGGCGCCATACTTGCCGTCGGCAGGAAGTGGGGGTGTCAGCTGCACCTTGCCGTGAGCCGGCGGCACGAGGGTGACCGTGAAGGACGACTTATCCTGCGCGGACAGCGGCCGGATCGCGGCGAGGCACAGGGCAACGACAAAAAATGTACGAACGAAGATCTTCATGATGCTGAAGCGTATCAGAAGCGAGGGAGTGAGACGGGAAACCGGGAGGATCCGCGACGATCGTCCCCACTAATATTATCCGCCCCCTGTCAAGAAACTACCAGACTGTTTCTTTGCGACCACCATGCGTATCATCGGCGGCTCATGCCAAAACCTGCCGATCGTCGTCGTCGCAAAAAACCCGGTCAGACCGATCCGCTTGCACGCCTGCTCGATGCGCCGCACCTCGCGCAGATCGTGCCTCGTCTCGCACCCGAGGTCCTTCATCATGTCATTCGAGAGCGCGGACTCGAAGCGTGTGCGGGGCTGATCGCCGCGTCAACGCCGCAGCAGTTAGCCTCGGTCCTCGATCTCGATCTCTGGCAGACATCTCCAACCCGCAACGATCAATTCGACGCGAGCCGTTTCGGCACCTGGCTCGAGGCCTTGATGAACGAGGGGGAAGCGGTCGCCGTCGGAGTCCTCGAAGCAATGGATCCGGATCTGGCAGCCACCGGTCTCTCGCGCTACGTGAGAGTTTTCGATCCTGGAGTGTTTCAACCGACTGCATCCAGCGATGACGAATCGCCGGATGTCGATGTCGCGCGTTCCGCGTCGCTCGAGTGTGAGATCGGGGGGTACGTCGTTCGCGCGAGAACGTCGCAGGCATGGGATGCGATCGTCGGCACGCTGGTCACACTGGCCGACGATCGACCCGATGTCTTCCACAACCTCATGCAAGGCTGCCGGCGAGTGTCGAATTCGACGCCCGAGATCGATGGTCTCGACGATCTGCTGCTGGAGCCGGAACAGCTGCTGCACGACGTCTCCATCGAGCGCGAAAGGCGTCGCACGCAGGCAGGATACTTGACCGCAGGTGACGCCCGCGCGTTCCTGCAGATGGCGAGGCAACGTCGTGCGGCCGCAACCGACGACTCGTCTTCGATGAATGGGATCGCGACCGCGTATTTCCGGGCACTCGACGCAGAGATCGCCCTTTCCACGCAGAGTTCGCGCACCGAGGAGGACCGTGAGCCATCCTCGAATGATCCTGAAGTGGCGAGATCGATCGATGCGGTTCTCGACCTTTTGACTCAGTCAGGACTCACACCGGCACAGCCGCGCGCGTTGCTTGGCCCGGCCGCTGATGACGTACGGCGTGTGACTCCGCTCGAACCACTGCTGGCGCACGTCCACGACACGGATGAAACCGCGTACTTTGTGCGCAATCGTGAACTGGCATTCCTTGCCAACGCGCTCATCGCCGGATGTTCGGTGTACTCGCGACCGTTAACACCACAAGAAGCCTGGAGTGCCGTCGCGGGCGTGTGCAACATAGGGCTCGAAGTTCTCTCGACAACACTGCCTGATGATTTCCTTGTGAACCACGATGTCGTGACCCCCTTTGAGGTGGGCTGGAGGCAGCTACACAACGACGTGAGCATGTTTGTCGCCAGGCACCTGATCGCGATTCTTCAGGAATTGCAGACGATCGATACACCGGTTCAGGAGGATCTTTATCGGCTTCGGCGGGAACTGGAACGAAACTGTGATGCCGGGACGCCGTGGCTCTCGCAAGACGCTCTCGAGCCGCTTGCGATCGTCGACATGCCGGCATGGGCGTCTCTGTGTGGTCTCTTGAGTGAATGTCCGGTATTGCCGGCAGCGCTGACAGCGATCCTGGAAAACCGCGGAGGATCGTTCGACGCGACAGCCTTCGAGCCGTTCACAACACGCACGCAGATTCACAAAGTGCACGAGTTCTCGGCCAGGCTGCGCAACATGCTGTTTCAATGAGCGCAGGCAGCTAGTCCATCGAGTTTCCCTTACACGCTATTCAACGCACGCACCGCCAGGGCGTGTCTGCGCGAGGCGAAGACCGCGGACGGGATCGGTCGCTGCGCCAGGCGCTCCAGGGCCGGTGCCGCATGTTTCAATTCCCTCGTGGCCTCGGCACAGTCCATCTCACTGAGCGCTAACACGGTGTACCAGAATGGAAACTTCCGCCATCCATGATCACCGTCGCGCACCGATCTCAGATACATCGCGCCTCGCCGCAGACGCTCCTCGCGGCGATCGAGGCCGCCGGCCAACAGGTTGCGCCACAAGCCGACGCTGCACTTGCCACAACAGTAAAGACCGGGATTGCCGTTGCGCGGGTCTGCGGCGGCGCGGGCCAGGCATCGCATCATCCCCTCGTCAGCCGCAGCAAGCGCGCGCGTGACGACGCGATCGCGGACTCGTAACAGCCTGAGGGCGCGCGACGTTTCTTCACCGAGGATGTGGCGTGCGGACGCAGACGTAATGCGCTCGCCCGTGAACACCAGAATCCCGTGCGAACGCTCGGCGGGAAAGCCGGCGAACGTTCCGGCATAGGCCCCTGGAAGGCCGTGGCGCGCCGCAATCCACCTGGCGGCCGAACCGCGTTCGGTCGCCGCGAGCGGGCTGCCGGCGAAGTGTGCCGCATTGACGGCATCAACGGTCCGCGAAAGACTCGATCTCTCGATCAGCACATGCCAACTCCCCGCGCCAATGACGTACTCGCCATCCGCGCGCTATCTCACGACATACCAGTTGTTCTGAATATCGTGGGCGAGCTGATGAACCTCGATCGACGTGAATCCCGCCTGCTGCAGGTAGTCGCGGGTTTTCTCTTCGCCCCACATGGCGCCCAGACCCTCTCCGCCTTGCGCGAGCGAAACGGTCATGCAGTGCATGCACGAGACCGTGTAGAGCAGCGTCCCGAGCGGATGATCGATGTTGCGGCCGACGTCGCTCGAGGCCCTGATGTCCTGCATCAGGTAGACCCCGCCGTTCTTCAGCGTTCGACGGATGCCCTTCAGGACGTGAAGCGGCCTGGCCTGATCGTGAATCGCATCGAAGGTCAGAACGAGATCGAACAGTTGCGGTTCTGCACTGCGATCGAAGTCGCTCAGGTCCGTCGCCAGAAAGCGTGCGTTGGAGAGATTCCGGGATCGCGCGTCGCTCGTCGCGTTCGCAATTGCTTCAGACGACAGGTCGCGGCCTTCAAAACGGCTCCGAGGGAACAGCTCAGCGAGCCGATTGATGATCCGTCCGCTCCCGCAGCCAACGTCCAGCACCCGGATTCCGCGGTCGAGCGCGTCACGAAGACCCGCCACCAGCGGAAGCACGTGCGTTTCGAGGGCGGGAATCACCGACTGTCCGCTGTCCTCCGCCATGACCGCATGGAAGCGCGGAAACCGCTCGTAGGGAACGCCGCCGCCGTTGCGAAAGCACTCGAGGATCTCGTCTTCGACACTCCCAAGCAGCGCAATGTACTGAGTCAACCCGGCAAGGTTGTCAGCGCCAGCCGCCCGGGTGAGCAATGCCGCGTGCTCCGCGGGCAGCGTATAGCGTTCGGGTTTTTCCAGACCGGTTACGCGGACGACCTGGGAGGCGGTCATCGCGCCGAGCCACTCGCGCACGTAGCGTTCGTTCAGGCCCGCTCGTGCAGCAATTTCCGCAGACGTCGCCGGCGGCATGTCGCGCATGACGTCGAACAAGCCGGCGCGGTGCCCGATGGAGGCCATGAGGCAAAAGCCTGCTCGGTTGAACGCATCGAGCATCCACTTGGCAAAGCCGTCGGTGGATGATGCGATTGAACTGTCGGATGCGTCTTTGATCGGTTCGATCATCGGTGAATAGTAACGTGGCGCCTCATATAATCGTACTGAAGTGATCGGTTCGGCCCGCTCAGATTCACGTGCGTATCCTCCCGGACCACGCGGCTATCCGGTCCTCGGTGTCCTGCCGCAGCTTCGATCCAATCCAATCGCTACATTCCTCGACGCGGCGGATCAATACGGCGACATCGTTCATCTCAAGGCTGGCCCGTATCACGGATTCCTCGTCTCGGACCCCGCAGACATCAAACACGTCCTTCAGGACAACGCGCGCAACTACCACAAAAGTCCGCTCTACCAGCGGCTGCGGGATAGCCTTGGCAATGGGCTGCTGACCAGCGAAGACTCTTTCTGGCTGCGACAGCGGCGCCTCGCGCAGCCTGCGTTTCACCGTCAACGTCTGATCGCGATGACCGAGGCGATGGTGTCGTGCGCCGAGCAGATGCTCGAGCGGTGGGAACCGAGGGCATCAACAGGCGAGACCATCGATTTGGTCGCGGAGATGATGGCGGTGACACAGGCGATCATCGTGCGCACGATGTTCAGCACCGATCTCGGCGCCGCTGCCGAGATCGTCAATCGCACGTGGCCGATCATCAATCGACGAATTGGCGAGACGTTCTGGTCGACGAAACTGGAGCGGACGCTACCGCTCCCGGCCAACCGCCGCTTCGCCCGCGCACTGGGCGAGCTTGACGCTGTTGTCTATCGGATTATCGCGAATCGCCGCCAAAGCGGACGCGACGAGGCAGATCTGCTGTCCATGTTCCTCTCTGCCCGCGACGAGGAGACCGGAGCCGTCATGACGGATCGGCAGCTGCGTGACGAAGTCATGACCATGCTGCTGGCGGGGCACGAGACGACGTCGCTGGCACTCTCGTGGACGTATTACCTGCTGTCTCGGCACGCTGCTGCCGAACGGAGCATCACCGAGGAAGTCGATCGAGTGATCGGCGACACACGACCCGCGTTCGCGCACGTCGACCGGCTCACTTCGACGCGACGCGTGCTCGAGGAATCGTTGCGGCTGTATCCGCCTGCCTGGGGATTCTCCCGCCTGTCTCTCAGCGACGACGAGATCGGTGGATATCACGTACCCAAAGACTCGATTGTGTTTGTCATCCCGTTCGTCATCCATCGCAGGCCGAATCTCTGGCCTGATCCGGATCGCTTCGATCCGGAGCGCTTCTCGCCCGAGCGCGAGGCTGCCCGGCCACGGTTCGCGTACATCCCGTTCGGTGGCGGGCCACGCGGGTGCATCGGCAATCAGTTCGCGATGCTCGAGGCACAACTGATCATCGCGTCGATCGCGCAGCGCTTTCAGATCGAGGTCATGAATGGGGAGGCAATTCGCCCGGAACCTCTCATCACCTTGCGACCGACACCGGCGATTCGCGCGCGGCTCCGAAGACGCCCGCGTGGCGAAACGCGCGCGAGCGTGTAGCGGAGTCCGAGCGGCGAAGCCTCTCGGGTACTAATCGATCAACTTCGTTCTGATCATTCGATCGAGGATGTTCTTCGTGATCCGCTGAATCCGCGCGTCGTTACGACGAAAGTCCCGGCGCGGCGGGTTCTGGAAGCCGGGCGGCGACGACAACACCACGTTCCACCAGCACGTGCCCGCGTTGAACACGAGGTTGCCTCTTCGCGCCGCATACAGCGTTGTCGCGTACGTGCCCGTGCGCTTCTCGCCGGCGGCGCCGTAAACGGCACCTTCCGACAGAACGACGAGACCCGGATGCGTTGCCAATGGCGGACCGTGGTATTCCCAGCCGACAAGTTGCGCCACGCGATCGCCTTTTTTCATGTTGGTCCCCTCGAACACCCAGTGCTCGGGGTTCTCCGCGGTCCAATCGGCGAACCCGACGCCATAGGACGTCGCACCCATGAGGTCCTGCTCGCGCGGAAATCCACCGCCTGCCCGCCGCATCACACGATTCGGACGGCCGTCGCCGGCGGGCAGCAACTCGACGATGCCGGAAATGGAGTTGCCTGACAGGAACGCGAGGCTGACCCCGGCGTCGCGAGCCTTCATGACGTTCTCGAACATCCGTTCAGTCCAGTACTCGTCGTGGCCGACCGAAAGGAAGACCTTGGCTCGCAGAAGCCCGTTCCCGTCGGCATGCGTGTCGACATTGGAAATGTAGGTGACGTCGTATCCTTCTTTCTCGAGCCAGAACGCCAAAGGAAACTCCGTCATGAGGAACTCACCAGATCCGTTGGTCAGCGGATGAAATCCCGCCGGGTATCCGTTCCAGTAGAGCGCGTACGGACGGTCGAAACTCACGTCGTAACCGACCTTGCTGTTCGACGCACCCCAATGCTCGTCTCCGAGGTCGTACATCGAGCGCCATTGTGGCCATCGGTTGTATGAGAGCCAGGTCATGTCGGATGCCTGGAACAGTAGATCCGCCCTCCGATTGTCGCGAACGATGAAGACGACGTAGCTTTCGCTGGTCATCTCGAGATCGAGATACTGTCCGGACGGTGACGGAAGCGTCGAGAGCTTGCCGAGATACACGCCGCTCAGCCAGTCCTTCGGAATCTCGAGACTGAATCCGACTTTCCAGGTGCATTCGATCACGCTACGGTTGCCGTCGTTGGGTGTCGGTTCCGTCGTACCCTGCAGCGGTCCCATGGTGCGCATCAGGCGCGCGCCGGCGCCGCCGTAGTACCCCATCCGGTAGATGCTCACGGAGTACTTGTTGGCGGGATAAGTGCTGACGTGCACGTTGAGCGTGTCGCCGGCGACGACGCTCGTCTTCGACGCATACGCCTCGATGCCTTTTCGCCGCTGCCACCCGAGCTCATAGATCTCGTCATCATGTCGGACGACTTTGGTCAAGAGCCAGTCCGTCGATCCGGCCTTCGCGTTCTCGGCCTGAATCGGATTGGACTGCGCGGCGGCAGCCACGACCGACACAATCCACACGGTGACCGTGAGAACGAAAACCGTAAAAGGTGGCTGGCACCTTTCCCTGAAAGGTGCCAGCCACCTTTTACGGGTTTCGTCGAGGACCAGTGAGAGTGGAGCGGTTAGCGGGCGAATCTTCATGCTCATTCCTCGCTCGGCTGCTCGAGGCTCGGCGCCGTAGCATGCGACACTAATCAACATGGCGGTAGAACTCAAGACGCTGCAGGTCACGACTCGCCGCCAATGGCGTGGATGGTTGACGAAGCATCACAGGTCGAGTTCGGGTATCTGGTTCGTGTTCTACAAGGCCCATACCGGGCGCAAGTCGATCCTTTACGAAGACATGGTTCGCGAGGCGCTCTGCTTCGGATGGATTGATAGTCTGGTCAAACGGCTCGACGACGACCGATACGCGATCAAAGTGACACCACGAAAGCCGACGAGCAAGTGGTCGAATCTCAACCGCAAACGGTGGCAGGAGCTCAACGAGGCAGGCCTGCTCAGCCCGGCTGGTCTCGCGGCGGCTCCGACGAACAAGAACTACGCACCACGGCCAGTCATCGCCGAGCTACCGGATTACATCGCGAAGGCGCTGAAGACGAATTCTCGCGCGTGGGAATTCTTCCAGCGACTGGCGCCGACCTACCGACGCAACTTCGTCGTCTGGATCGATATCGCGAAGCGACCCGAGACGCGTGCAAAGCGCATTCGCGAATCGATTTCGCTGCTGGCCGCGGGTAAGAAGCTTGGCCTGAAGTGACGGCTGTGTCGTGACGGGTCGTAGACCGAATACGGCTTATGTAACGCCGCCGATCAGAACTCGCACGCGCTCGACCAGGCGTGGTCCGCTCTCGATCGGATCCTGACGGGCAAAATCGGCCGGTAGGTCGATGACCGCCAGCGACTGGACGAGTCGATTGAACATGTCGACCATGCCGCTGGTTCCAGCCGAGCGCACCTCGTGGTCGACCAGGACGACCTGCGGCGTCGTCGCTTTCAACAGCGTCACCGCATCAGGCAGGTTGTTTGTCACGGTCACGCTCAATCCGGCCTGACGCAGCACTTCCTGCATATACGCGAGTGCTTCTGCGGACCTGCCCACGCAGAGCACATTCGGCGCGACAAACGGCGACGGCCGATCCGAACCGGTCGGCGCGCGGTAGAAGGCGGCGATGGCTTCCGCCTCGGATGGATAACAGTCGAAGACGGCAGCCAGTCGAGTGATCCTCAAGGTCTCAGAGATTCTGTTCGTCAGACCGCACAGTTTGAGGTTGTCTCTCCCTGTTCGCGCAAGGATTCGAACGAGCATCCCGAGACCGCCGCTGTCGATCACCGGCACGTTGCCGAGGTCGAGGACGATTGCCGGTGTGGCGTCGAGGACTTCGTTGACGCGTTTTCGCAACGCCGTCGACTCGGGGCCCTCGACGATGTTGCCATAGCATTTGAGAACGGTGATGTCGCCGATCGTGCGGCTACTGAATGTCAGCGTCATTGTTGCGGCTTCGGCGTGACGCGGAAGAGACCGCCGGGATTGGCGTCTTCGATCAACCACACGGCGCCGTCGGGAGCAACCTCGACGTCGCGAATCCGATGACCAACGCTCCAGCGTTCCGCGGCCGTGGCGCCCCCTTTGCCGTCGAACGTGATGCGGTTGAGCGTCTGTGTCGCCATTCCGCCAATCAGAGCGGAGCCTTTCCACTGGGGAAACAGGGTGCCGTTGTAGAACGTGAGATTCCCCGGCGCGATGACCGGCGTCCAGTAGATCACCGGCTTGGTCAGATCCGGCCGCGTCTCGGGGCTTGGGATCGGGACGCCGTTGTAGTTGACGGCATATGACACGAGCGGCCAGCCGTAGTTCTTGCCAGGCTCGATCAGGTTCAACTCGTCGCCGCCGCGCGGCCCGTGCTCAACTTCCCACAGGCGTCCATCCGGCGCGAATGCGAGACCGTATGGTGTCCGATGACCGCTGGTCCATGTCGCCGAAGGTGTCAGGTTCGGCTCAGGAAATGTGTAGGTGCTAAGTACGGGCGCGGTTTTCGCGGTTTCGGTATCCGTCGGCGGATCGATGAGCGGAAGGGTCGGCGCACCAGTTTTTCCAGCCATGGGGTTACCAGGTGCGGGCTTGCCGTCGAGCGTCAAACGCAGGATTTTGCCTAACGCGGAATTCGGATCCTGCGCCGGTGTCATGCGCTGCCGTTCGCCGACGGTGAGGAACAGATACTGACCGTCGGGCGAAAATGCGATCTGGGCGCCTAGCTGGCCCCCCTTGCCCTTCGGCATGTCGCGCCATAGAACTTGCAATCCTTCCAGGCTCGCCTTGCCCTCGCCGAGTTCGAGCCGCGCGCGTGCCAGAGCCAGGCTCGATCCGCCCTCGCCCGGCTCCGCGTACGTAAGATAGACGTTGTGATCGGTTGCGTAACGCGGCGACAGGAACACGCCCTGCATTCCGAGCTGGCGCTCGTAGAAGACGGCCGGAACATTGGCGACGGGCGTCTTCTCTCCCTGCTGCGTCACCAGCCAGACTGGACCGACCTTCTCGGTGATCAGCATTCGTCCATCCGGCAGAAAGGCGATCCGCCAGGGCAGGTTGAAGCTCGCCACCTGCGTGATCGTGAACGGCAGGCTTGCCTCCGGCGTCAAGTTACCGGCGTTGGTTTGGGCTCCGGCGGTAGTGGATAGCAGGGTGAGCAGCGCGGTCGTGTGCACGAGGATCTTCATGCATGCAGCATACCTTCGCAGTCGCTGCAGATCCAAGACCGGGTGGCTACTCGACCCGTAGTGTCTGGATTGGATCGACGTGTGTCGCTCGCTCCGCGGGCACATATCCCGCAATCAGCGCCACCGACGCAAGCACTCCGACGCTGAGCGACAAAACAATCGGATCGTAGGGGCCGACGTGATACAGCAGGCCCGATATCAGTTGAGCCAGTCCGAGCGCCGCAGGGACTCCGAGCGCCGCACCGACCGCCACGAGCCGGACCGTGTTGCCGAGCACCAGGCGACGCACATCGTGTCGGCTCGCGCCGAGCGCGATGCGGATGCCGATTTCCTGCGTGCGCTGCGTCGTCATGTAGGCGACGAGCCCGCAGAGCCCGACTGCAGCCAGCGTCAGCGCAAGCAGTCCAAAGACAGACGAAACGGTGGCAACCATGTTCTGCGTCGCAAGCGAGGCATCGACGCGGTCGCGAGCGCTCGTCATGCCGACGATTGCGATGCGGCGATCGACCTCGGTCAAAGCGCGGTAGAGCGTCGAGGCGGCGAGGGAGACGTCGCCGGTGGTGCGAACCTGGATTTCACCGGGGTTCCGCTCAACCTGCGTGAAGGGGACGTAGAGCAGCGGCGGCGCCGCATCGCGCAGATTCGAGTACTTCGCGTCCTCCACCACGCCGACGATTTGCATCATCCGTGTTGTTGACGGACCACACGTCTCACTGCTGCAGAGAGCCACGCGCGCGCCAATCGGCTCGCCGGCACCGAAGAACTGCCGGGCGAACGCTTCATTGACGATCGCGACGTTGCCGGCCAGTCCTCGATCATCGTCTGTGAAGGGCCGCCCGCGCCGGACGGAGACCCGCATGACGTCGAAGTACGTGGGCGTCACCGCATTGACGAACGACCGCAGTGTCCGGCCGTCAGGCGGCGTGAACCCTTCAACCGCAATCACGTTTCGCCATGTTTCGGGCGACAACAGGGCAGAAGCCGACGCACTCGCACCGTACACGCCGGGGACGCTCGTCGCGCGATCCAGCAGCTGACGATATAGCTGGCGCCTCGTCTCGATCGGCATGGACTGCTGGTCAGCGACGACACTGGCGCGGAACAGCGCAACCTCATTCGGATCGAACCCCAGGTCGACATCCTTGAGCTGCATGAGGCTGCGCACGAACAATCCGGCGGCGACCAGGAGCACGAGCGATACGGCAATCTGCGTCACGACCAGCGTGCGGCCGAAAGGAATGCGAGATGTTGCGCGTCCGGCTCCGCCTCCACCCTTGACGACGGCCAGCGGATCGACGCGTGTGGCCGACAGCGTCGGCAGAAACCCAAACAACACAGCTGTGGCACACGACATCGCCGCTGCGAATACGAGGACACGTCGGTCGGGACCGATGTCGAGCGCGACCGGTAGAACACCTGAAAGCAGCGACGACAGTGCTGACGTTCCCCAGATCGCCACCAGGAATCCAGCGACTCCGCCGAGCGCCGCGAGCAGCAGCGCTTCAACGATGCCTTGACGAAGCAGCCGCAGCCGGCCTGCGCCGAGCGCGAGACACACGGCGGTTTGGCGACGGCGTGCGACACCGCGGGTCAGCATCAGACTCGCAATGTTCGCGCACGCCACCAGAAGCACCAGCGCGACGATCGCCATCAGGATCATCAGGGGTGTGGCAAGGTTGTCGCGCAGTCTCGACACGCCACCGCTTGCCTGAGAGACACTCAGTCGACTCCCGAGCACACTTCGGCGAAAATCCGTGCTGTCGGTTCCTGCCGCCACATCGTCGCGCACGCGTTCGTACACGGGCTGCAACGCCGCGCGTGTCTGCGCGACACCAACTCCCGGACGTCGACGCGCGAGCAGATGCAACCACGTCGTGCTGTGCCCATTCCAGATCCACGATGGGGCATTTGGCTGGGCGGTCAGCGGCATCCACAGATCGACGGTCTCCCCCGGGGTTTCGCTGGCGAATCCCCGCCGCGCGACTCCCACTACGACGAATGGAGTGCCCTTCAAACGGACGCTGCGGCCGATGACGGTCGGATCGCGGCCGAACCTCCGTGTCCAGAACGCGTCACTGATCACGGCCACCGCGGCGCCGGGTGGCTGAGGATCGTCTGAAGCGAGAAACGGACGCCCGATAGACGTCGACACGCCAAGCACGGCGAAGTAGCTGCCAGAGACCCATTTCAGATCGATGACTTCGGGCGGACCGTCGATGCTGATGCCGTCGCGTCGCGCGGTCGACGCCGCGAGCACGTCGACGACCGGGGCGCCGTCGGCTGCGATTCTGCGATAAGCGGAATAGGAGAACGGTTCGGCACCACCCGGGTAGAGGGCAGTCAGGGCGACGAGTTCGTCCGGACGCTCGACGGCGAGCGCGCGCAGCATAATCGCGTTGACGGCGCTGAAGATCGCCGTGTTGGCGCCTATTCCCAACGCGAGGGTCAACACGACGACCGAGGCAAACACCGGCGACTTGCGCAACGTTCGCGCCGCGTACCGCACGTCGCGCCACAACTGGTCGACTGTCGTCTCCCAGCCAACGTCGCGCGTGTGGTCCTTCACCGCCTCGATGCTGCCAAGCTCCACGCGCGCGTGGCGGCGCGCGTTCTCGTGTGCCATCCCAGAGCGGACCTTTTCCGCGATGGAGCACTCCAGGTACGACTGAAGTTCCTCGTCGAGCTCGCGCTCCACGCGCTTGCTGCGAAAGAGTCCCCTCAGTCCGCGAGTGAAGGCGCGGAGTCGCGTCATCCGAGATCTCCCGGCGCGACGGCGAGGATTCTCGCAATCGCCGACGCCTGCGCTTCCCACTGGCGCGTTTCACGTTTGAGCTGTGCCCTTCCCTGGGGCGTCAGCAGGTAATACTTCGCGCGGCGATTGTTCTCGGTGACGCGCCATTCTCCCCGGATCAACCCGTCACGCTCCAGGCGCCGCAGGGCAGGAAACAGCGAGCCACCATTGATCAGGAACTTGCCATCGCTGATTTGCTCGAGCCGAACACCGATGCCGTAGCCGTGGAGCGGCTCGAGCGTCAGCGTCTTCAAGATCAGCATGTGCAACGTGCCCTTGACGAGCTCACCCGGGGCGTCGGCAGTCATACTCCTCCAGAGAAACTAGATGAGACGCGACGATCCTACCTTACTCCTCTAGTTTGTCAAGAGAAGGATCAGGCCGATGCCACCCGATCCGCCGCAAGCCCGACCTCTTTACTGATCTGCAGGTGAGAGAGGATGGAGCGGAACCCAGTCGGTACTGTTTCGAAAGAGCCAGACTCCGTAGCTCGGGCCAAAATCGACGATGACCTCGGCCTTCCCGTTCCCATCAAGATCGCCGGTCACCAGCCCGCTTGACGACAGGGGATGCAGCGGTGCCCAGCTGTCGTTGTTCCGCCATATCCAGATGCCGTAGAGTGACCCGAAGTCGACCACGAGATCGAATTTGCCGTTTCCATCCACATCGCCAATCGCCAGCCCTTTCGGCGCGACGGTGTGTAGTCGCCACCAGCTCGTGTTGTTCTGCCAGATCCAGACGCCGTAAGCCGGACCGAAGTCCACGATGATGTCTGCTTGACCATTCCCATCGAGATCGCCGACCACCAGCGTCGTTGACGACACGCCGTGCAGCTGGCTCCAGCTGGCGTTGTTCAGACGAATCCAGATGCCATTGGGCGGTCCGAAGTCGACAACGAGGTCGGCTTGACCATTCCCGTCAACATCACCGACCGCGATGCCGTTTGCTGATAACGCATGCAGGTGAACCCAGCTTGAAGAGTTTTGCCACACCCAGATACCGTAAACCGCTCCGAAGTCGACGACGAGATCAGCCTGACCGTTGCCATCGAGATCGCCGGCCTCCATACCTCTCGGCGAAGCGCCATGCAACTGGAACCAGCTCGTGTTGTTGTGCCAAACCCAAACACCATAGCCTGGTCCGAAATCGACGATGAGTTCGGCAGAGCCGTTTCCGTCCAGATCGGCGCTGATCATTCTCTCGGCTGTCAGAGGATGAAGCGGTGCCCATGTCGCGTTGTTTATCCGAGCCCAGATGCCATAGGTGGGACCAAAATCGATAATCGCTTCCGCCTTGCCGTTCCCGTCGAGGTCTCCAGTGATCATCTTGTGAACAAAGGTTGGAGCGGCCTCGTACGCGCCGATGTCACAGAGCGCCGTGCCGTCGCCGTTGCCGTCCCGTGGGCGGCGCGATCCTCGCTGATCGGTGAGCGGGCACCCAACGTTGCTGGCTCCGTCGATGGCCGGACTTCCGGGCAGGAGAGAATGGGTTGGTGTGGGCCCGCCGTAGTAGTCGAGCGGCTCGAGCAGTGGATCAATCGGCTTCGCCGGCGTTCCGAGCAGATCGCCCACGTTCGCCACAATACAATCGTTGTGTCCACCCTCGCTGTTCAATCCGATGAGGTTATGTCCCCTCGAAGTCATCGATCCCGATCCCAGGCAATCAGGTCCGCCGAAATTTGGTCCAGCGATGTTGCCAGCGACTATGGTGCCCAGAAGTGATGTCGTGGCAGTGACTTCGTACACGATGCCGCCACCTCCCCGGAGCCCTTCATTCTCCGCGATGGTGACGTTGTTCAACATGACCGTTCCATCGACTCGATTGGCAATACCGCCGCCGATGAATTGAGCAAAATTGCCACTGACCGTGCTGTTGTTTAACGTGACAGTGCCGCCGCCGCCTATCCTGATACCGCCACCCTCCGACGTCGTCTCATTCACCGCGATTGTGCTGCGATTGATCGTGAGTGTCGTGAAGGCAAGGTTCTCGATGCCGCCGCCTCCACTGGCGTTAAAGTTGCCAACGACGAAGGAATCGTTCAGCGTGAGCGTATTCGTGTTGAAGATGCCGGCATCCTGGTTGTTGTAGACGACGCAATCGTTCACCGTGAGCGTGGCGTTGTTCAAGATGCCACCACCCATCAGCCCTCCTGCTTTGATGCCGTTCTTGATGAACAGCCCTTCGAGGCCAACGTTCGAACCGGGAGCAAAGACTTCGATGCCGCGTCGCGCCCCCTCGCCATCGATCGTCGAGTAGGCGACGCGTTCGGAAAAGAGTGAATCCCAACCTCCGGACAACGTGAGCGCCTTCGGGATTTGAACGACCCAAGATTGAGTACCTGTGTAGGTGCCAACCGCCACGAAGATGCGATCGTCGACCGACGCCTTTCCAATGGCACCGTTGATCGTCTTGCAGGGTGAAGCCGGCGCCGTGCACGTATTGGCGTCGTTCCCCGTCGGGGCCACGTAGAGATCGGCGGCGGCCGACGGTGTCGCCGCGACCAAAACGATTGCCGCCAGGCGCAGCGTCAGTACAGTTCTCATGGTTCGAGGGCGCAGATGACGTCTCATCGATTACCGTCCGTTCAGGAATTCGGGATGGCACGAATCCTAACACGCTCGCCGAAACAGATTACTATTGGGCTCCTCAAGGAGCTGCCATCATGGAGCGTACGAAGGCGTCCGACTTTCCGACGGGACTCTTTCACGAGTATCAACACGGCCACATCGACCGCCGTTCGTTTCTCGACCGCGCGGGCAAGCTTGCCGGAAGCGCGCTGACCGTCGGGACCATCTTCGAGATGATGCGGCCCGACGATGCCCGCGCCCAGGAGGCGGCGAAGGTCACCCACCAGGCCTCGGCACGCGTGTTCGATCAGCTCAAGACCCAGTTCACGTTTCAAATCTCGGTCGACGTCTCCACCATCAAGCAGGGGCTCGGGGTTGCCGGGGCGGCGCTCGCAGGCGGCGTGACGATCGTTGAAATGGGAACACCGCTGTTGAAAAACGAAGGCGTCTCGAACGTCGTGCCAGCCTTTCGTCAGAAGTTTCCCGAGGCGCTCCTCCTGGCCGACATGAAGACGATGGACGGCGGCGGCGGCGAAGCACGCGGGGTGTATGCGGGCGGCGGCAACATCCTCGATTTCCTCGCGCTCGCCGGCGTGGATACGGCGAAGTCGATCTGCGCAGTGCGCGACGAGTTCCGGCGGACCGACCCGCAACTACCGAGGCTCGCTTTTGCCGACATCATGGTGCCGCACCAGGGCCCGGCGGCGCAGGCAGTCGAGGTCGCGCTTCGCATGCTCGATGCCGGTGTCGACGCCGTCGGTGTTCATTTGCAGGCCGACGCGCGGCGGGCCAACCCGAAACTGATCGAGAGCCACTTACTCGCTGATGTGGCTCAAGCGATCTTCAAGCGGGTCGGCGGCACGGCCCCGGTGCAGGTCGTCGGAGGACTGAGTGTCGCAGACGCAAAAGGCCTTGCCCAGGCCGGGCTGCGCGCGTTCGTGATCAGCGGCAACCTTGGCCAGCCGGACGGCCGCGCTCGCTACGACCTGCCGCCGGATCAGATCCAGCGCTTCGTCGCTGATTTCATTGCCGGAGTCTCAGCGCGTTGATGGCTGCCGGTTGCGCCTCAGGTCGCGCATCACTTCGTCGTAGTACGGCTTGTCTTTGAGGCTGGCGCGCGAGGACGGGAAGTACGCGAGCGCGACGCTAAGCACGTTCGGATTGAGCGCCGTCAGCGATACGGACGCACGCTCGCCACCGGACAGCCGCGTGTTGTCGATCAACGGAAAATCAAACAGCCCGACGATGAAGTTGGTGTCGACCTCCCGCTTGCCTTGCAGGTCGAGATTCGGCTGCCGGCACTCGTCGGCGGTCAGGAGCTGCGACACGTAAAGGTGGACCTGCACTTCGCGGCCAGCCTCTTTGAGGCCGATCAGCTCCAGTTTGAATTGCCGGTAGTGCCTCGATCCGTCGACCGCCTCCATCGACAGGCACAGGCGCGACGTCCCTTCTCCCGGCTTGATCTGCGGATCAGGAATCGTGTGCGTGCCGAACTGGATGTGAGCCTGGAAGTCGCTGATCTTCTGCGGCAGCGCGTCGCCACGCTCCACCAGCCCGACGTCGGAGAGCGCCGTCAGCTGGTGTTCGATGACCTGGAGCGCCACGGACTCCAGGCGGCCACGCAGCTCGGCGTTGGCGGCGCGCTCCTCGAGCACGATCCGCCGCTCGACGTCCTTGAACAGCGGCGCGATGTCGAGCGACTCGTGAAAGTTGTAGGCGAGGAGCTCGAGGCTGAGAATCTGACGTCTGATCGTCTCCTCGGACGAAAGCCGCAGCGTCGGATCCCTGGCCATGAATGTGGCCAGGATCGAGTTGAACATGTCCTTCCGCAGGTTGCTGTCCGCCTCTTCGCGTCGTCCCATCATCTCGGCGTACAACCGGATGTTGCTCTCGGTCTGCTGCCGTTCGTTCAGGGTCGAATTGAACCAGTAACCGAGAACCAGCGTCACGAGCGGCAGCGCCAGGATCTTCGCCAGCTCGATCCACGCCGGCAGGGCCCTGGTCTGCTCCGCGGGGGGCGGAAGTTGCGGCGGACGAATCTCGACATCGACCGTTGTCATCTGCGGCGTAGCTCGTACTTGCCGTCACCAGCCTTCGCCAGCTCGAAGTTGTAGGACGCCGGATTCGGACTGGAGAAGACAGTAGCCGACGGACGGCCCGCGAACGTCGGCAACGCGAACGTGCACTGTCCCTCGTGCGGCACGTTGATGCGAAACGCACCGTCGCCCGCGGTCGATCCGGTCACCGCAGCTTCCTTACCGCACTGGATCTCGATGGCGGCGCCCTTGACAGGTTGACCGTCCGAGACGATCGTCCCGTAGATCTGTCCGGCGTAGAGAACAGCCGGCGCGAACAGTGCGAGTGCGAGGCAGAGACCCTTGGCTGGTTTCATGAAGTCCTCCCGGAGTACCGACACCGGCGCGATGAAGGGATCGATCCCATTCTAGAGGACCGTGACTGTTGAGGGGAAATGGCGCCTGAACCTAAGGCGTGGTCTTCCTGTACACCGAGCGGGTGGTCAACGAAGGGCCGCCAAGCACGCCGGCGCGCGTGACCTCGACGATCAACGTCGTTGGGGATTCCAGCGAGATTCTCCGCGTCAGCTCAGCAAGGAACGGCTTTCCTGCGCCGCGATCGTCAACCTGCATCGCGGTGGTAATAACCAGGATCTCTCCGTTCCATTGCGCTCGCGACCGCTCGATCTGCTCGCCGCGACCCATCGTGACGGAATTGGGGACTTCGGATCCGTCGAGGGGATAGGTGAACGTCAGAGGCGGCTGCAGGTCGTAGCGGCTGAAGGCGTCGTACTCGACGCGGAGGCGTGTCGCGTCCTGCGTCATGGTGATCGTTGCTCCCCACCCGCTGCCCATGTCACCGGGCGCGGCTGCGACAGCGGGCGTTCCGGGCACGGCCGGCGTCGAGCTGATCTTCGGTGCCTCGAGCGTCCAACGTCCCGAGAAGTCGGCTGCCGGTTGCGCCGAGACCGCGACAGAGAGAACAGCCACGACGGCGAGGACATGCGTGAGGAAGTTGCCTCGTTTCACCGCGTCCTCCTACATCTTCGGTGGCAAATACGGATCCGGCGTGTTGGGGGGAACGTGAGGGTAGCGTCGAGTCGTGGCGTTGAACTCGTTCACGATCCGCTCGGTGACGCTCTGCACCCAGGGATTACTGTCCTTGATGTCGGTCTCCTCCTTGGGATCGGACAACAAGTTGAACAGCCGCATCAACGGTGGCACCGGCGGGCCGCCGGCCTCGGGCGCGAACACGTAGTGCAGTTTCCAGTCGTGCCATTTGATCGCGCGCAGCTGCGCATTGGCATACAGCAACACCGATTCACGGTTCGACCTCGCCTGCTTCCCTTCGAAAAACGGAAGTTGGTTGACGCCGTCAATCGCGCGATCGTGAGGCACGATATCCGCGCCGACGGCGGCCGCCAGTGTCGGCAAGAAATCGATTTCGTGCACGAGCTCATTGGTGACGCGCCCGGCCGGAATTCTCGCCGGCCAGCGGATCAGACACGGTGTCCGGATCCCGCCTTCCATCACGCTGTTGTAGAAACCGGACCACGGGCCCGACGACCCGCGCCACGGCCGCCGTCCTTCAGCGCCGTTGTCGGCGCACCAGAACACGATCGTATTGCGTGTGACGCCGAGCCGATCGATCGCGTCGAGCATGCGGCCGACGTTGGCGTCTACTTCAGCCATCGCGTCGGCGATGTCGCCGGCGCCGGTTTTCCCCACGAATTCGCGATGCGTCAACGTCGGAAAGTGAATCTGCGTCATCGGGTAGTAGACGAAGAACGGCTTGCCCGCGCCGACGCTGCGCTCCATGAACGCAATACTCTTCTCGGCCGACTCGCGATCGATCGTCCGCCTCGTCTCGAGATCGAACGGCTTGACGTTGCGTGGGGGCAATCCCGTCCGTCCCTCCCAGATAAAAGATGTGTTGGGTGAGCGCTGGCCCTGGGCAATCGTCGTCTGCGCCTCATTGCTGGTGCGCGGGATGCCGTAGTACTCGTCGAAACCTTGCTGCGACGGATTCCGGTTCTCGGGGCGATCGCCGCCGAGGTGCCACTTTCCGAACAGCCCTGTGGCGTAGCCGATCGTCTGCAGCGCTTCCGCGATCGTCACTTCCCACAACGTGATGCCCGCCCCTTGCGTCGCGCCGGTACGGATGGCATAGCGCCCGGTCAGCAGCGCGGCACGCGAAACCGTACAAGAGAACTCGACGTTGAAGTTGTTGAGCCGCAGCCCTTCGGCCGCGAGGCGATCGAGACGTGGCGTGATCGGACCGCGCACGCCACCGTAGACGTTTACTTCGCCCCACCCAAGGTTGTCCGGAAACATGAGAAGGATGTTGGGGCGTGACGCTGGTATCGCTTGCTCGATCGCGAAGCCCGTCATACCCATCCACAACCCGAGGCACGCCATCAACGAGATCAGCAGTCTGCTCATGGTGGGCTGGATTCTATAGCCGACGGCGTGACCTTATCGCGCGCTATCCCGCACAGATATCGCCAGAATCAACGACATCCTCGCCCTGGGCGATGTCCGGGCGTGTCATGTCGTCTCGTTATTTTTCCTGCGCCGCCATCGGCTCCCACAGCTCGACTTTGTTTCCGTCGGGATCGAGAATCCACGCAAATTTTCCGTTGTCGTCGGATTCCGGACCCTTCAAAATCTCGACGTCGTTTCGCTTCAGCTGCTCCAACATCTCCGACATGTTGTCGATTCGATAGTTGATCATGAAGCTGGAGGGACTGGGGCTGAACCATTCGGTGTTTTTCGCGGCGACGTGCCACACAGTGACGCCTCGGTCCTCAGACTTGTCGTCGGGCCATCTGAGGATCGCGCCGCCCCAGGGCTCGAATTGAAGTCCCAGGTTCTGGCTGTACCACTCCGCGAGTTTCTTGTGATCTCCCGTGGACTTGAAAAACACTCCGCCGATTCCTGTGACCTTCGCCATGAATCCTCCACATGCACTCTAACACCGCGGAAGAATCGTCCGTAACGCCGCGCGAGCGAAGTCATTTCTCGCTGTCATCTGTCGCCGACTGTGACGAGGGACGGAAAGCGGGCAGTGACCAGCCGAATGTCATTGCGAGACTCCGGACAATGAAGGTCACAAAGAATCCCGTGATCATGGCCGCCGCGCGGCCTGCGCCAACGCCGTTGAGTCCGACGTACGTGCAGGCGCCAAGCACAGATGCAGTGACGTAGATCTCGCGTCCCAGCAGGACCGAGGGGACGTGGCCGAGCGTGTCGCGGATGATCCCACCGACGCAACCGGTCACCACCCCCATGACGACGGCCACCAGCGCCGGCGCGCCGACGTCGAGGGTCTTAACCGTGCCCGCAACAGTGACCAGCGCCAATCCGAATGCGTCGAACCACAGGAGTGTCGTATAGCGTGATTCGACGAGTGGCGCGATGAAGTGCATAACGATCGCCGTCGCCAGGCAGGCAGCCACATATAACGGATTCAGGACCCAGAAGACCGGCACGTTCAGAATCACGTCGCGTATCGTGCCGCCACCGACGCCGGTCACGACCGCGAGCCACATGAACCCCATCACATCCAGGCGCTTGCGAGAAGCGACGAGCGCTCCCGAGACGGCGAACACCACGACGGCGAAGATATCGAACACATAGAGGAGACGAATCAGGTCGACGGAAACGTACGGTACGAGTTGCACGTTGATCTACATCACCGTCGGGTCGAAGGCGTCCCTCTGCGTTTCACTACTTGCCTCCGAACAGATAGTCGAGGGCGAGACTTGTCATCACCCTCACGCCGACCGGTAGCGCCGACTCGTCGGCGAAAAAGAGAGGTGAGTGATTCTGCGGCACCGTCGTGGGGTTCTGGTCGCGCGGTGTCACGCCAAGGAAGACAAACTGGCCCGGGACCTTCTGCAGGAAATACGAGAAGTCTTCAGATACACCGACAGCAGGACCCAGGCGCACGTTGTCGGCACCAGCCACGCGCTGGAGCGTCGGCAGCATCCGCTCAGTCAACGCCGGATCGTTGATCGTGACCGGATAGGTTGTACCGCGACCAATCTCCACCGTGGCCATACCACCGGCCGCCTCGGCGTAGTGCGTCGCAATCGCACGGATGCGATCGTGAATGCTCCTGCGAACCTGCTCGTTGTAGGCACGGACGGTGCCCTCGAGTTCCACCGTTTCAGGCACGATATTGACACGGTTGCCGCCGGCGATCCGGCCGACGCTCACTATCGCCGGCGCCTCCGTAATGTTCACATTGCGGCTGACGATGGTCTGCAATCCCATCACGACCTGTGAAGCGATAACGATAGGATCGATTCCACCCCAGGGCGCCGCGCCGTGCGTCTGCTTGCCCTTGATCGTGATCAGAAAGGCATCGGCACTCGCAAGCATCGGCCCCGGCCGGTAGGTAACGGTGCCGAGGGAATACGGCATGACGTGCAGGCCGAAA
The DNA here is from genome assembly GCA_035491715.1 of Vicinamibacterales bacterium. Taxonomy (GTDB): domain Bacteria; phylum Acidobacteriota; class Vicinamibacteria; order Vicinamibacterales; family 2-12-FULL-66-21; genus JALZOC01. The sequence continues at coordinate 32,967 of DATJKH010000130.1, forward strand.
ATGGCATCGACCTTCGGATTCTCGAGCACGCCTTCCTTAACCATCTGCTCGGCGCCGCCGACTTCGCCAGGCGGCAGACCTTCCTCGGCGGGCTGAAAGATCACTTTCACGGTACCCGGCAAACGGTCTTTCATTCGCGAAAGAACGGTGGCCGCGCCCAAGAGAATCGCCATGTGGTTGTCGTGGCCACATGCGTGCATCACTCCGACTTCCTGGCCGTTCGACACCGTCTTGGTGGTGGACTTGAACGGGAGATCGCCTTGCTCGGTCACAGGCAACGCATCCATATCGGAGCGAAGCGCGACGACGGGGCCCGGGAGCCCGCCCTTGAGCACGCCCACCACGCCCGTCGTGGCGACGCCCGTCGTGACGGTGAAACCCAGCTTTCTCAACTCGTCAGCGATAACTTTCGCGGTCCGCGTTTCACGGTTGCCGAGCTCCGGATGCTGATGAAAGTCGCGCCGCCACGTCACCACTTGCGGGATCAGTTCTTCGGAGAGCCGCTCGACATCGGCCGTCAACGGGTTGGGAGCCCGGGCCCTCTGCGCGAGCATCGGGACCGGAATCAGCAAGGCGATCAGCAGAAGGGTTCGCATGGTTGCGGAGATTCTACCGCTTGGTAGATGACGGCCGCGCGTGACAGGCGTTGGTCAACCTGCCCTTCCGAGTACCAACTCACCACTCGCAAGGGCAGCCAGCGTCTTGACGACGGCTTCGCGCTCACACGCTTGCACCCGGGCTTTGAGAGACGCGACGGTGTCTCCGGGAAGAACCCGGACGCGCTCCTGACACACGACAGCTCCTGTGTCGTACTCGGCATCGACGAGATGCACAGATGCACCGGACTCCGGCTCACCGCCAGCAAGCACCGCTTCGAACACGTGATCCCCGAACATACCCTGCCCGCCGAATTTGGGAAGCAAAGCCGGATGTGTGTTCAGAATGCGCGCGGGGAAGGCACTTAATGTGCGCGGCCCAAGGCGCTTCATGTATCCAGCGAGAAAGATGACGTCCGCGCGCGCTCGCTGGAGCGCGTCACAAATCGCGACATCGAGGGAGTCGCCGCTGGGATGGGTGATGGAGGAGAGATGGAATGTCTCGATGCCGGCCGCTGCGGCCCGCCGCAAGGCACCAGACCCGCTGTTGTTGCTGATCACGGCCACCACCCGGCCGTTTATGCGCCGCTGTGCGCAGGCATCGATGATGGCCTGAAGCGTCGTCCCCTCGTGTGACGCGAGCGCTCCTATTCGCAGCATTACTCGCTTCGCAACGCTTCGGTGGGATCGATGCGGAGGCCGCGTCGCGCAGGACCCAGGGAAGCGAGGACGCCGACCAACAGCATGAACGCGGCCGCGCCGGGGAGGATCCCGGGAATCGGCAGACCACCGACTTGCGCGATCGGCACATACCGGCCCACGAGATACGCGGCAAGCATTCCCGCCGCCGAACCAGCACCGATCTGACAGAACGCGCGTCTGAACACCGCCGTCAACAAATGACCCGCCGGCGCACCAAGGGCGGAACGGATACCGATCTCACGTCGGCGTTGCGCGACGGTGAACGCCATCAGAGCGTATAGCCCGGCGGCCGAGAGCAGCAGTACGCTGCCGGTGACCGCGACGATGGTGAGGGCGCCAAGGTTGTCGCCGAACCGGTGCTCGCGATAGATCTCTGCCAGCGTACGGATTTCATCGACGTGCAGCGTCGGGTCGACACTCGCGGCGACGTCGCGGACACGTTCAGCGAGACCGGCCGGACCGCCTCTCAAGCGAAGCTGCAGGTGCGCGGGATGGATCTGACCCGGGACCGCCGCATGGTACGCGACCCGTGCGTCGGTCGTGACGGGCAGATTCGCGACGACACCAACGACTTCGTACCAGCGGTTCGCTTCCGGGCCGTGCGGCCACTCATTGTCCGCCGCGCGGACGTACCGGAAACGGCGTCCGAGCACGTTGCCGGCGGGAGCGATGGTCTCGGCGAAGTTGCGGTTGACGATGACCGCATCAGTCTTCGCGGCTGCGTCCCCCTCGGTGAATCGACGACCGGCGAGTGTCGGTATCTGATAGATGTCGAAGAAGCTGGTATCGACCTGGTTGAACCGGGCGATGAATCCCGGCTGCCGGCCGCCGGGCGAGACACCCTCGGTCGGCACATCGCGGCCTTCGATGTCGACAAACACCCAGGGCTCCTCGCCGGGCGGCTGTAGCGCTGCTGCCACGCCGAGGATGCCCGGGTCGGCGAGCAGCCGTCGCGCCAACTCGCGCTGGCGATTGCCAAAGACCACCGACTGGTCCTCTTCCAGCGCGACGCGCGCCGTCGCAAACTCCTCGGCGGCGAAACCAGGGCCGACGAGGCCGGTCCGCATCGTGCCCCAGGCGAGTTCGACGGCCAATGGCAGAACGCCGACCGAGAAGGCGACTTGCGCGATCACGAGCGTGGTCCACGTGGCGCCGAGACGTACGCTGGTCCGTCCGGCGAGCGCACCGGCGCCAAGCTGCGCCAAACGCCCCGTGGCCTGGAGCGCGGGCACGGCGCCTGACACGGCGGCCCCGGCCAAGGCGAGTGCAGCGACAAAGAGAAGCGTGCGGTACGAGACGCCGAAAGTCATCCAGAATGGCAGCCCGCCGGGGATGTTGTGGAGGCGTCCCGCCACCACGACCGAAACGACGCGCAGGACCAGCAGGGCGACACCGGCCGCCGCGGCCGTCAACACGAGTGCTTCGATGAAGAGCTGCCACACGATCCGCGCGCGACTGCCACCGAGGGCGTGACGCGCGGCGAACTCCTGCTGCCGTGTGATGGTGCGCGCGTAGTTCAGGATCGCGATGTTCGCGCACGGCGGCAACATCAGCAAGACGAGCGCAAGACTCGACAGCGACCACAGCAGCTTCATGTCGCCGGGTTCGAAATCCCCCGTGAAGGCAAACGTGTAGGGCACAACGCGCGCTTCTTCGCGCGGCGCGCTCCGGAGCGCAGGCGGGAGGATCCCAAGCGCCGACACCTCAGCGTGCGCCCGCGCGAGTGTCGCGCCCGGCGCGAGCCGGCCGAAGACGACGCCTTCAGGACCCGTGTTGTGCAGCGTTCCGTCGGCCCCGAGCCGGAGCGGAATCCAGTAGCGGAAGTTGAACGGGAACTGGAAGCCGTCCGGCATCACACCGACGACGGTATGCACGTCCTTGCCGAGCCGCAGTTGGCGTCCGATAACGTCTCGCGCGCCGGCGAAGCGCCGCTGCCAGACGTCGTGACCGATGACGACGACGGGGGCGGCGCCGGGCGCTGCATCGCGGTCGTCGATCGGCCGGCCGACGAGCGGCGCCACTCGCGCGATCCGGAATCCGGCCGCCGAGATCTCGGCGACTGCCGCGAGCTCGATCGATCCGTCGGGCGCGATGATGTTGCGCCAGATCGTCTGGAATGCACCGACGTCACCGATCGATTGCAGGTTGGCGCGCCAGCGCTCGACATCCTGCCATGTCGTGTCACGGCGCCGGCCGGCCTGGCGGTCCCATACCTGGATGGCGACAACCCGATCACCCTCGTCGAGCGGAAGCGGGCTCCACATGACGATGTCGAACGCGGCGAACACGACCGCGGCGATGACGATCGCCAGGGTCGTCGCCAGCCCGCCGATCAGCGTCAACCCCCAGTTCCTGACGAGCAGTCGAAGCCCGAGCTTCACATCGAGCCACGACGAGTCGAGCCACGGCAGCCCGCGCTGTTCGCGCAGCCCTTCGAGCGCCTGGATAGGTCCGCCGGCGGCGGCCCGGGCGAGTCGCGCGGCCTCGCGCGGCGTGTGGCCCTTCTGCCGCAACTCCTCTTCAGCGAAGGCAAGGTGACCGGCAAGCTCGCGCTGCAGGTCGCGGTCGGTCCGACGGCGACTGAGCGCGCCCCATACCCGGCGTGTCCACTCACGAAGGGAAGCGGAGATGTCCCGAGGCGTCATGCCGGATCCATGAAGAGCCGATGAATGACCGATACCATCTGATCCCACGCCTTCTTCTCGACGGCAAGCCGCCGTCGCCCGGCGGCGGTGATGGCGTAGAAGCGCGCCTGGCGGTTGTTGTCGGTCACTCCCCACTCGGCTTTGACCAAGCCCTGCTGCTCGAGGCGCATCAGGCCGGGATACAGCGTGCCCATATTCAGCGTGAGCGCGCCAGACGAGACCTGCTCGAGGCGGGCGCCGATCGCGTAGCCATGCTGCGGCCCCTGCGCCGCGAGCGTCTGCAGCACCATCAAGTCGAGCGTGCCGCGTAGAACTTCCGCTTTGGCAGGTTCTCTATTAGACATCCCAATAGACTATGATCGCTTTCCATTAGGAAGTCAAATGAAGGTACCGGATCGCTATCGGGACTTCCTCGGTCCTCCGTCAGTCGAGGCCAGCCGTCTCGACGAGCTGCGAAGCGGCTACAGCAGTGCGTCGCGTCGCGCTGAGGAGCAACGTTCCCCCCGCATAAGAAACGACAACGACGACGAGCCACCGCAGCATCGTGATTGGCATTTCCTTGACGATGAACGCGGCGATCAGGACCGCCGGTATCGCGCCGACGGCGAGGCCGAGCACTATCCGATAGTCGAGTTTGACGAGATGGATGGACCGTCCCGCCGCCGCAACCCCAGAGAATGAAGCGGCGCTGGCCATGATCGGGAAAGCGAGCCGCGGATCCATGCCCATCGAGCTCAGGACTGCCAACGTCGGCGCGTAGTTGCCGACGCCGAAACACACCAGCACTCCCAACAGGAAATGAACCGCAACCGCCACAATTGCCCAATGAGTCGGAAGGCTCGTGGCGTTACCGCCGTGCGGCATCAGTCCGAGGTTGGCAAGGCTGTAAAAGAAGCCGGCAACCAGCAAGGACAGGCCGACAATCCCCTGCACCAGCCGAATCGGCGCGCGGGCGGCGATGGGCACGCCGACGACCCCCCCAATGACCATCGCGACAATGCACGACAACAGCAGCAGCGGATCGACTTGCACGCCGAGCAGGACGAGGAAGATCAGGGCCTGAAGGATCGCGGGAAGGATATAGCCACCGAGCATCGTCAGCGGAATGAGTCGGTCAGGCACGAGACGACGAAACCGCATCCAGGCAATCGTCGGTGCGAACGAGCCGATGCCCAACGTATCGAAAAAATTGGTGACCGCCCCAAGCAGGATCGCTTCGCCGCTCGGCCGGAGCTGCGCGGCGCGCGCAGCGCTCCACAGCAGGTACGCGCCGTATGAAAGCGCGACCGCCGACAGAGATACGATGAGCAAAGTCAGGATCACAGTAAACGGGGAAATTGCCCGGCACAGAGCTTACCCTACGAGCTGATTCGAGGTCATAGCCTACGGCCCGCCGCGGCAGCCTCCGAATTACCGTGGGCCACATTCAACAGATCCACGTCTTTACGGGAGGGACCACAGGAGAGGATCTTGCAAGGTCGCGTTGACCCATTCTGTCAGTTTCGACGCTCGTGGAGGACCCGTGGATCAATCGGGCTGTGTTCCCACTCAAAAATCGAGCATCAGCCGGCGTGACCTGTTCAAGCTGACCCTTCGCGGCGGATCCGGGTTGGCGCTCGGCGGCCTTCTCGACGTTCGCGCCATGCGCGCCGCGACAGAGGATCTGAAGCTGTCGAACGTCAGCGAGTTCACGACCTCCTGCAACTTCTGCTCGTGCGGGTGCGGCATGATCGCCGCCGTCCGCGACGGCAAGCTGATGAAGATGGAGGGGGACTACGACCACATCGTCAATCGCGGAGCGCTCTGCGTCAAAGGCATCTCGATGTTCGCGACGCACGCCTCCCCGCAGCGGCTCACCAAGCCGCGCTACCGGGCGCCGGGCAGCGATCGTTGGGAAGAGATCTCCTGGGACGATGCGATCGCCCGCGTGGCAAAGAAGGTCCGTAAGACACGCGACGAGACGTGGATTGCCACCGAGAAGGTGAATGCGTCTGATCTGTCCGTCGATCGCGCTTCGAGCGAGCGGCTCGAGAGCGCCCCGCAGTTCATCCCTCACGACGGTGTCAGGGATGTGCCCGTCAATCGCACCGACGGAATTGGCTTCATGGGCGGCGCGCAGAATACCAACGAGGAGTGTTACCTCTTTCAGAAGGCGGCCCGGCTGCTCGGTATGGCCTATGTCGAGCACCAGGCCCGGCTTTGACATAGCCCCACGGTCCCCGGTCTGGGGGCATCATTCGGCCGCGGCGCGATGACCAACCACTGGGTCGACTTGCAGAACTGCAAGACGATCCTGGTCGAAGGCAGCAATGTCGCCGAGAACCATCCAATGGCCTTCAAGTGGATCCGGAAGGCCCAGGAGAACGGCGCCAAGCTGATTCACGTCGATCCGCGATACACGCGGACGTCGGCGGGAGCCGACATCTACGCGCGCATCCGCCCCGGCACCGACGCGGCATTTCAGAAC
>DATJKH010000131.1:0-2865 GCA_035491715.1 Vicinamibacterales bacterium
GCCGATCATCGACAAGTACGAGTCGGAGGGGTCTCCGTATTACTCGACGGCCAGGCTCTGGGATGACGGCATTCTCGATCCGGTCGAGACCCGATCGACGCTGGCCCACGCGCTGTCGATTGTCTTCAACGCGCCGATGCCGCCGCCGAAGTTCGGCGTGTTCAGGATGTAAATGAGTGTCATGAGCGCTCCCTTTCCGTTGACGATTCAAGTATCGCGGCTCGCCAACGTCGACTATGTAACGCTCTACCGCCCGGAAGTGCGCAACGCGTTCAACGAGCAGGTGATTACCGAGATGACGAGCTGGGCCGCACGCGCCGCGGTCGATCGCGAGCTGCGCGCGGTCGTCATCAGCGGCGCTGGCCCGTCTTTCTGCGCCGGGGCCGACCTGGCGTGGATGGCGAAGATGGCCGGCTACAGCCGCGAGGAAAACCTGCGCGACGCCCGTGCCGCGGCTGGGATGTTTGCCGCCATCGACAGGCTGCCGGTCCCTGTGATTGCGCAGATTCACGGTGCCGCGCTCGGCGGCGGCGCCGGGCTCGCCGCGGTCGCCGACATCGCGGTGGCGTCGGAGGACGCGATGTTCGGGTTCACCGAGGTGAAGCTCGGATTGATTCCCGCGGTGATCGCGCCGTACGTCGTGGCCAAGATCGGCCAGTCCGCCGCGCGCGAGCTGTTCATCACCGGCTGGCGCTTCGATGCCTCGCACGCAAAGGAGATCGGCCTTGTGCACGCGGTCGTCCAGCCGGGAGACCTGACGCAAACCGTGAACAAGTACCTGCAGGAACTGGCGAGGAACGGTCCCGAAGCGATGGCCGCCGCCAAGGCGCTGCTCCGGCGAATCGCCAACCGCACGATCGACGACGTGGTGCCCGCCACGGCCGAGGCGATCGCCGAACGCCGCGTGTCTGCGGAAGCGCAGAAGCTGATGAAGGGGTTTTTGGAGAAATAGTCGCCAGTCGCCAGTCGTCAGTCCTCAGTCGTCAGGTCAGCCGGTAATCCTCACTCCGCAGGACGCAGTGAGCACTAACTGCGATGTTTCCGGTCGCTTGCAACCAAGTACTTGATTAAGCCGGTCAGCGTCCTGGCAATTTCGTGGTACTTATCGGTGAGATTCTTGGCTTCGGCCTCTGTGAGGTAGGACCTGTCTTGTGCGATGGCAAGATGGGCCCTGATTTCCTGTGACGAGCCTCGAGCGATGTAGAGGTACCTCGCAAACTGGCGATCAGTTTGCTGTCCAAAGCCCTCCGCGATGTTTGCAGGAATCGATGCCGCCGACGAAGTGAGCTGACTCCACAGCTCGCAGTCTTTGCGCAGATTCGGCCGTGACCCTGTCTCAGTTTCGTGGACACCTTTTTTGGCGCAGAATGCGCCGGGGAGTCCGCGATGGCCAAGCGTCGAAACACCCGATACTCGGAGGCATTTAGAGCGGAAGCGATTCGGCAGGCGCGGGCCTCGACGGTGCCGTTGACGCGCCTGGCGCGGGATTTGGGCGTGAATTACGGCACGCTGCGCTTCTGGCTCGATGAAGAAGCGCCACCACCAGGCCAACTGCTGCGGGAGAGTGAGCGCGACGAGTTGCGGCGTCTGCGCACCGAAGTCCGCGAGCTGCGCCTGGAGCGCGAAATCCTAAAAAAAGCCACGGCCTTCTTTGCCAAACACACGAAATAGCCTGTCGGTTCGTGATGGCGGAGAAGGCCCACTATCCGATGCGCCTGCTCTGTCGGTGTCTCGGGATCTCTCGCAGCGGCTACTACGCGTGGGCCACGCGTCAGCCGTCGGCGCGGCAGATCGCAGACGCACGGTTAACCGCAGTGCTGCGGCTCTTGCACGCCGATAGCCGTCAGACATACGGGCGACCGCGGTTATGCCGAGCCTTGCGCGCGCAGGGAATCGCCGTGGGCGGCAATCGTGTCGGCCGCCTGATGCGTCGGGCCGGGTTAGTGGCCCGCGGCCGGCGTCGCTTTCGACTCACGACTGACAGTGCCCACCGCTATCCGATCGCACCCAACCGGGTGCACCGCCACTTTGCCGTGGCGCGGCTCAACACCGTATGGGCAGCCGACGTGACGGCCGTGCCGATGCGCGACGGATGGTGCTATCTCGCCGTGGTCCTCGATCTCGCGTCACGTCGTGTGATCGGCTGGGCTGTGCGACCAACGCCGAGCATGGAACTGACCGTCGATGCTCTCCGGCTCGCGCTCCCACGCGCTCGACACGCGCAACGGCTCGTGCATCATTCCGATCGCGGCATTCAGTATGCGAGCCGCGCGTATCAGGCCCTCCTCGCGCGACACCGCATCCGGCCCAGCATGAGCCGTCGCGCCGATTGCTGGGACAACGCCCCCGTCGAAAGCTTCTTCAGCACGTTAAAAGCCGAACTCGGACCACCCAAGCCTTGGCTTGACCTCCATGAGGCGGCGGCCGCCCTCGCTGACTACATCGAGTTCTACAATCATCGTCGGTTACACTCAACGCTCGACTACGTCAGCCCCGCGGTATTCGAATCAACGTGCGGCGTTGCGACCGGATAATTTTCAATTGTTGTCTACGAAAACGAGACAATCTCACCCACCTTAGGTTACGGATTTTGCACACCTCGCGAGTTTGACGACCGGGCGGTCTTGAGCAACGCCGTCAGCATTGCGATGAATTCGTTGGCTTCCTGAAGGAACGGCTGAAGATCTTTTTGTAGTGGAGGGTCCGTGGCCGCGATGACACGAAGCCAGAACCGGGTCTCGCGCGACTCTTTCAGCGAAATGAAGTTCTTCGCAATGAAATCAGGCTTCGACTGGCCCGTGCTCCTGCAGCCGGCCACAGAGTCCGGAGACATCACACGCAAAACCGGAAAGCACGCTCGCAAAG
>DATJKH010000132.1:0-2329 GCA_035491715.1 Vicinamibacterales bacterium
ACGGATCGGTCCCGGCGTGTTGGCCAGATACACGACCGTCATCTCTTCCTTCGGATCGACCCAGAACATCGTCCCCTGCGCCCCGCTCCAGAGGAACTCGCCTGGCGTACCGGGAACACCGGCGACGCCCGACTGCCGTCGTACGGCAACGCCGAGACCGAACCCGTAGCCCGCGATGTGTTCAACGGCGAAGTTGTTCAGGCGATCGACGTTGACGTCCGCACTCAATTGGTCCGACGTCATGTACTCGACCGTCTTGCGACTCAGGATACGCGTGCCGGCGAGCGTTCCCTTGTTCAGCAGCATCATGGCGAATCGCGTGTAGTCGAGGGCGGTCCCTGACGCACAGCCGCCACCGCAGTCGAACTGCCACGGCTTGACCGGTTCTCTGAACGTTGGTGCCGCCCCGGTGTCGGGATCGCGCGGCAGCGGCCTGGCAATCCGCGCGACTTTCGCGGCGGGTACGACGAACTGCGTGTCGACCATGCCAAGCGGCGCAAACAATCGCGCCTGCAGGAAGTCGCCGAGCCGCTGTTTCGTCACCGCCTCGACAGCCAGCCCGGTCACTTCGAGGCCGAAACTGTAGTCCCACATCGTGCCGGGCTGATAGTGCAGCGGCAGTTTGCCAAGCGTGTCGAGGAACTGCGATCCGGTCATCGTGTCGCTGACGTTCCCGGACGGGTAACGCTTGTGGAGTTCCGTCGTGCCCTGGTTGCCGTACGTGACACCGGCTGTGTGCCGCATCATGTCCTGCAGCGTTGGCTGGCGGCGGGCTGGTTCCGTGCCAGTTGTGGCGGCAACCTTCATGTCTTTCAGCGCCGGAAGATAGTTGCCGATCGGATCGTTGAGCAGCAGCTCACCTCGCTCGGCGAGCATCAATGCCGCGACCGCGGTCATCGGCTTGGTCATCGACGCGAGGGCGAAGATCGCATCCTTCGGCATGGGTGTGCCGGCAACCATGTCGAGGAATCCGAACGACTCGTAATAGGCGAGCTTTCCCTTTCGCGTGATGGCGATGACTGCACCGGGCATCCGGCCGTGATCGACATCTCCGCGCAGCGCCTGCGCGAGACGGTCGAGACGGGCCGAAGAGAGCCCGACGTCCTCGGGCTTCGCCGTAAGCAGAGGATCGTTGCCTGCCGCATGAACCAGACCAGTGACGAGCAGCAGTGCAAGAAGAACTCGCCATCCCATAGCCCGGATGGTAGCACGCAGGACGCGGCATAATACGGACCGACCATGTTGCGGGTACTCCTGTCATTGTTTTTCCTGAGTGCGTTTGCATCCTCCAGCGCTGCACAAACTCACTTCCATCACGTTCATTTGAACTCCACCGATCCGAGGGCCGCGATCGAGTTCTACACGACGCATCTCTCCGGTGCGAAAGCTGTCTTCGACGGCGCCGATGCGGTGTGGACGCAGGCGTCCTGGTTGCTGTTCAACAATGTGAAACAACCGCCGCCGTCCGACGTCGTGTCTCCCCTCTTCCACATTGGCTGGGGCGCCGAGGACATGAAGGCGGAGTTCGAACGCCAGATCAAATTGGGAACGACGTTCCAGACCGTGCTGACGGACGGCGTGGAGCTCTTCGGCGCCGGCACCCGCGATCGCAACTTCTTCATGTATCTCGATGGACCCGACCACGCGACAATCGAAGTGCAGAGCGCGATGCATCACAACTTCATGCACGTGCACCTGCTGAGCGACGACCCGGTGTCTGCGGCGGCGTGGTACGAGAAACACCTCGGGCTGACACCGCGCAATCAGCTGAAGACCGAGCGCGCGTTTCGCGGGATCCCGACCGGTCCCTCTGCATCATCGCAGCTCGATAACGTCACGTTCTTCTGGTATCCGACCGCGCACGCGAAAGCACTCTACGGCGGGCAATGGAAGGGACGCACGCAGTACGCGACCAATCGTGGTCGCGCGATCGACCATGTCGCGATCAGCGTGGACAATCTGGATCAGACGCTGGCCCGACTTCGCGAGGAAGGCGTAAAAGTATTGACGCCGCCGCGCAGGGCGAACGGCGTGCGGTCCGCTTTCGTGCTGGCTCCAGACAATATGGAGCTCGAGATCGTCGAAGGACATCCGCAGCAGCCGGCGTCAGCGACTGCACCCCCACAGCCGCTACAGCCGTCACGCGAAATCTCGTCGGAGCTCCCGGTCGCTGCCGCGACGCGTCTCTCCACCAGCCTGTCCGAATCCAAGCCGCACGCGAAGCACGTCTGGCGGGACACCCCACCCCTCAACGAGGACGGCACCGTCAACGCCTACGTCGAAATCGCTCGCGGGGATCGGAACAAGTGGGAGTTCGACATGGCGGCCA
>DATJKH010000133.1:0-7509 GCA_035491715.1 Vicinamibacterales bacterium
CTCTGAGCACCCGTGGCACTCTGAGCACCCCGGGCACCCTTGGCACTCTGGGCACCCCCGGCACCCCCGGCACCCCTGGCACCCCTGATTCCAGCTTCGGCACCGTAATCTTCGTCTTGACCTCTGCTTCCCGGTAATTCGAGAACGTCCGGTCGTAGCCGGCTTCATACGATCCGAGCGCGAGCGTGAATCCCGCGTGAATGTTCATGCCGCGCGGCAGCCACACGCCCGGGAACGGCTGTCCCATTGTCATCGACGCGCGGATGTCGTCGATGCGCACCAGCCAGCCCGCCGGCAGGAAATCCATCCACACGTTGTCGAACGTGTACTTCACGATCTGATGTTCCGCCGGATCGACCCACAGCGTGACGAGCGCCGTCTTGTTCATCTTGCGGTTGATGTCCTGCTCGAATTGCTTCTGCTTCTCGTCATTCTTCGACGGCTTCTTCTTCTTCTTCATCTCCCGCGGCGTCTTCTCGTCGTCTTCGTCGTTGAAGAGATTGGTCGGGTAGTACTCGATGCGAAGAACATCCTGGCCTTCGAGCTTCTCGCGGCCGGCGAGATAGTAGTTGCCCGGCTCGAACTTGAAGTCCATGAAATAGGCTTCCGATACGAAACGCGGCTCGGACGTGACGGCGCCTCCTCGGTTCACCTGGAGGCCCTCACTACCGAAGCTGATGTCTCCGGCTTCCTGTGGCTCGTTCTTGGCTTTGCGTTCCTGTCGCTTCTGCTCACGCCGGATCCATTCCGTCTCGTACTGCTGCCGCTCCGACTCCTTCACCGTCACGCCGTTGAAACGCACGGGACTCCGGACATGCATGCCCTCTCGCTCGTACCAGGTGTAATCGCGTTTCGTGCGATAGAGCGGCCACTGGCCGGGGCCGAAGACGTCGAACGCCTCGGTCTCGTCGAGCACGTACTGGTTGAGCATCTTGCGATTGACTTCGCGCCGGGCCAGCACTTTTTCCATGAACGCATCGAGGTCGCTCTTCGCCGCCGATTTCGACTGACTCGTCGGCGGCTTGGGCGACGTTTGAGCGATCGCGAAACTGGAGCAGGTTCCAAGCAAGAAGAGCGCAAGGACAGCGCTCGAGACTGGGGAATACACGGACCCTCCGAGCAGGCGGGCTGGCACATCCGTTAGACGGCTGTCAGCCGCTCATAGTTCTTTTATTACTGTACGACATCAGAGATCGACCCAGGCTCCGGTTGCAGCTGAACGGAACAGCGCGTCGATGACGCGCATGTTTTTCACCGAATCCTCCAGCGGATACGGCGCAGGTCGGTCCTCCATCGCCGCACGCGAGAAAAGATCTCCCTGAATCGTGTATTGGTCGCACGTTTCGAATTCGACGACGTGAGGATCCGGTACCGCGCCCGGTGGCGAGTCTTCGACGAAGATGCGGCACGGTCGATCGGGCGGAGCGTTGAATGGAATTTCGATTTCAACCCGCCCGAGGGTTCCCGCGATCGTGATGCGCTGCGCGTGAGCCAGCTGTGTGCTACAGGTGCCGACGGCATGGCGTCGGTCAAAATCCATCATCAATGACGCCATATAGTCCACGCCGCGATTCGGCTGTTCTTCAATCAATGCGCACACGCGGCGCGGCTCGGCCTGAAAAATCATTCTTGCGGTGTTCACGAGATAACAGCCGATATCCAGAACACCGCCTCCGCCCCACTCCTTTACCTGTCGGATGTTGGCCGGATCGTCCATGAAGAAGCTGAAGTATCCAACAATCGAACGCACCGACCCGATCCGGCCCGACTGCGCAATCTCCAGTGCCCCAAGCCACTGCGGATGAGTCCGGACCATGAATGCTTCCTGAATGAGCACGCCGGTTCGATCGCGGACTGAGAGAAGCCGCTCGGCGTCGGCAGCGATCAACGCAATCGGTTTTTCGCACAGCACGTGCTTGCCGGCTTCGGCCGCACGTATCGTCCAGTCGACGTGAAGGTGATTCGGCAGCGGAATGTAGACGGCGTCAATATCAGGGTCGGCGACCAGCGCGTCGTACGAACCGTATGCCTTCGCGATTCCCAGCTCCGCGGCCGCCGCCCGGGCTTTGCTTTCGTCGCGCGAGGCAATCGCGTCAACGGTGGTCCATCTGCCCTTCTGCATTGCCGGGATCACTTTCTTTGTCGCAATCCGGGCGACGCCGAGGACACCCCATCGAAGTTTTCTATTCAGGCTGTCATCCATATAGGTTCCACAGGGTTCTACAGGGTTCTGCGAGGTTCTACAAGGTTCCCGAAGTCGACGGCGGCACAACCCAGTCGAACCAGGTAGGACCTTGAACAACCCAGCCGAACCTTAAGCGGACCTCCGCGTTCGTAAACCGTTACGTCGGTCGTAAACGACGTCGCACGGATTGACGCAAATTCTCGGCAGTTTTTCGTGCTTCAACGTGGTACCCGCGTTGCTCTCACTCGCATCGATTCCCGACGTCCCTTGTCGGACGCCTGGCCGGAAGATCACGGGTCGCGTCCTACCCCACGCGGCAAGCGATGACCGGTCGGATGTTCGTGCCGGGGACGCCGGGATGATCCACCGACGCATGCTTCTGAAGGACACGGGCCACGGAAAAACACGGACCAGACGATACAGGCCACGAAAAAACACGGACCAGAAGATACAGGCCACGGAAAAACACGGATTAACACGGAATGGGGGCTTCAGCAAAAAAAACCACATCCGTGTTCATCCGTGGTGAAGTCCGGGCCCGCGTTCATCGGTGGTCAGGAGGAATCATGAGGGTCCAGGTTTTTGGCGCAGCGCTTCTCGCTGTGTTCTGTGGGGGCTGCGGCGGCGGCTCGGGTAGCTATGGCGGCTCCTCCACACCGACGACGCCTTCAACCGGCGGCGGCACTTCGAACGCCATCACGATCTCGATCAGCGGCAACAAAGGCAACCAGTCATTCTCGCCCAACCCTGCGATGTGCGCGACGGGTCAGACGGTCGTGTGGAAGAACGACGATACGATCGCGCATCGGATCGTTATCCAGGATCTCGGCATCGACACAGGAAACATCGCGCCCGGCGCGTCGTCGCAACCGGTCTCGCTGGCCAACGTCTCGAAGAATTACCGTTGCTCCCTGCATCCGTCGATGATTGGCTCGCTGAACCAGGCGACCAACGATCCCGGCAGCTGCGGACCGTACGGTTGTTATTGATTGGCCCGGTCTTCAGACCCGGCCTTCAGTCGCGCCGGAGCGGCGCGCAGGCGGAGTTGACCTCGCGCCGCACCCGCAGTTATACTGCCCGACAATCGTGACCATGTGCTTCACGCCCCAGACGGTTTGCCGAAAGCGGACGAAGCGAATCCGCAGGCCGGGGTGTGTGAGATCGTCGCGACGCTGACAGCTCACAAAAGGATCACCAACACCCGCCGGCCCGGAAACAGGCCGGCGGGTTTTTTTTTGTGCAATTGGGCCTTCAACGAGAGATGGAGATCATGCAGACCAAGCGAATCGACGTAGGGGTCCTCGGCGCGACCGGGATGGTCGGCCAGCAGTTCATCCGGCAACTCGCCGACCATCCGTGGTTCCGTCCGGTGTGGTTTGGTGCGAGTGAGCGGTCGGAAGGGAAGACGTACGCCGAGGCGGCGTCGTGGCGACTGGCGTGGCCGATGCCCTCGGATCTGCGAGGGGTTCGCGTCGACTCGTGTACTCCCGGGCGCGGACCGCACTTGATGTTCTCGGCGCTCGACGCAAACGCGGCCAAGGACGTCGAACCGGCCTTCGCCCAGGCCGGACATCTCGTGATCAGCAACGCGCGAAGCTACCGCATGGACCCGCTGGTGCCGCTGCTCATCCCCGAAGTCAACGCCGATCATCTCGCGCTGCTTCCCGCTCAGCAGCGTGAACGTGGATGGACCGGCGCGATCGTGACCAACCCGAACTGCTCGACCGTCGTCCTTTCTCTGGCCCTCGCACCGCTCCGCCAGTTCGGCATCCGCACCGTCATGGTCACCACGCTTCAGGCTGTCTCCGGCGCCGGGTATCCTGGTGTCGCATCGCTCGACATTCTCGGTAACGTGGTCCCGGCAATTTCCGGCGAAGAAGAAAAGATCGAGAGCGAACCGCTGAAAATCCTCGGACAGCTGGAAAACACCCGCGTCAAGCCGCATCCGATGGTGGTCAGTGCGCAAACGACGAGAGTGCCGGTGATCGACGGTCACACCGAAAGCGTGTCGATTAAGTTTGACGGCGGTCCGTCGATCGACGACGTGATCGCGGCGCTGCGATCGTTCCGTGGCAAGCCGCAGGACTTGAAACTGCCCACTGCGCCGCCCAATCCGATCGTGTGGACCGAGGCCGCCGATCGCCCGCAGCCGCGGCTCGACGCGGAGCGCGATGGCGGCATGACCGTCACCGTCGGTCGCGTCCGTAAGTGCCCGGTGCAGGACATCAAGTTCATCGCGCTCGGCCACAACACCATTCGCGGCGCCGCAGGAGCCGCGGTCTTGAACGCCGAGTTGATGCGCGCTGAAGGGTTACTGGTTGGCGACTGACAGTCTTGACTACGTGGATAGTCGCTGCGATCAACCGGCGCGAACGAAGGAAGCGAGCGCAGGTAGGCGGTGGGGGTGGCCCCCACCGCAAAGTAAGAGAAGATGTTGAGGAACGAATGGCGACATTGCAAGGATCCGATCCCGCTGAACTGAACAGCCACCTTCAACCGAGTGCGTCGCGATCGGCCGACGTGCCGCTCACCGGCCCGATTGTCATGAAGTTCGGCGGCACATCGGTGGCCGACGCCGATGCCATCACCCGGGTCGTCAGCATCATCAAGGCGGCGCGCGACAGCTCGGGGCTGCCGCCGGTCGTGATCGTGTCGGCAATGAGCGGCGTGACCGATCGACTCCTCGAACTCACCGCGTCGGCCGAGCGACGTCGCGACGCGCACGTGCTCAATGGCGTCGCCGAGTTATCGCGCCGTCACTTTGAAGCGATCGAACGACTGCTCCCGGCAGATGTCGCCAACGCCGTGCTCGTCGAAATCGGCGCGCAGCTCGACGATCTCCGTGCGCTGCTGAAAGCGACGGGCATTCTGCGCGCGGCGTCGCCCAGCGCTCACGACGCGATCGTCTGCACCGGCGAATTGATCAATAGTCGCATCGTCGCGGCGGCGCTCGAACAGCAGGGCGTGCCGGCGGCGTGGGTTGATGCCCGCCGCGCGATCGTCACCGACGCGGCGCACATGGCCGCCTCGCCCAAGCCAGACGACACGCGCGACGCGGTGACGCGAGAAATCGTGCCGCGGATCGCTGAAGGGCGGGTGCCGGTGGTCGGCGGATTTGTCGGCGCGACGAGTCAGGGCGTGACCACGACACTCGGTCGCGGCGGGTCAGACTATTCGGCGGCGATTATCGGGGCGGCACTCGACTCGCGCGAAATCCAGATCTGGACCGACGTCGACGGGATGCTCACCGCCGACCCGCGGGTCGTCGCATCCCCGCGCGTCGTGCCGTTCCTGTCGTTCGGTGAGGCGTCCGAACTGGCGTACTTCGGCGCCAAGGTCCTGCACCCGAGCACGATCCTCCCGGCGGTCGACAAGGACATCCCGGTTCGAATTCTGAATAGCCGGCGCGCCGGCGGGACCGGCACGACGATCACAGCGGAACCGCCGTCGGGCGATCGTCAGTTGGCCGCGGTGGCGTGCAAGCGGCACGTGACGATGGTCGAGATCACATCGACGCGCATGCTCATGGCACATGGGTTTCTTCGCCGCGTCTTCGAAGTATTCGAACGACATCAGACCGCGGTCGATGTCGTGACCACCTCCGAAGTGAGTGTGTCGGTGACCGTCGACGATGCGGCGCGGCTCGACGAGATCGTCGGAGCGCTTCGCGAGTTCGCCGAGGTGAACGTCGAAGGAGGGCTCGCAATCCTGTGTGCCGTCGGCGACAATCTGCGATGTGATCCACGCATCGCCGCGCGGGTCATTGGCGCGCTGGAAGGTTTCCCGGTGCGCATGGTGTCGCAGGCCGCGTCGCGGCGGAACGTCACCATCGTGTTACGCGAGGAAGATCTGGCGAAAGGCATGGCGCAGCTTCACGCGGATTTCTTCGGATAGGTGGCCGTTTGCGACTGCTCATTGTTGGATATGGCCGAATGGGAAAGCTCGTGGCGACCCTGTGCCCTGAGTACGGGTCCGAGGTCGCCGGCACGGTTGACATCGCCGAAGCGGCAGCACCAGACACGTGGCCGCAGGCAGATGTCGCGATTGATTTTTCGATTGCCGACGCGGTGCCCGGGAACGCGCGACGACTGGCCGAACGGCACGTGAACATTGTGATTGGCACGACCGGTTGGGGCGCTCGCGAATCGGAGGTTCGGAAAGTGGCGGAGCAGGCAGGAATCGGCGTCGTCGCGGCGCCGAACTTTGCACTGGGTGTGAATCTGTTCGTGGCACTTGCCGAGCGTGCCGCAGAGCTTTTCGGCCCGCGTGCCGCGTTCGGTGCCTGGATTCACGAGGCGCATCACGCGGCAAAACGCGATGCGCCGTCGGGCACGGCACTGCTTCTCGAAGGGGCCATGAAAGAACGCGCTTTCAACCGCCCAATCGACGTATCATCCACCCGCGCGGGGTCGATTCCCGGAACACACACCATAGGTTTCGACGCCGCCGGTGAAACGATTACGCTCACCCACACGGCGCGTGATCGATCAGGGTTTGCACGTGGGGCACTCGAGGCGGCCCGATGGGTCCATGGCCGCAAAGGGTGGTTCACGATGAAGGATGTTCTGGGAATCTAACGCATCGCCGGATCCCGTGTACCGGATCCCGACTGCGAAGGAGTGGACTATGCGTCAGGCGTTTACCGGTTGCGGCACCGCGCTCATTACTCCGTTCACGCGCTCTGGCGCAGTCGACGAGACCGGCGTGCGCCGGCTGGCGCGCCGGCAGATCGACGCGGGCATCCACTTCCTGGTTCCGTGCGGTACAACCGGCGAGACGCCGACGCTGACCGAAGCCGAACGGCTTCGCGTGGTCGAACTCGTGCTCGCCGAGGCGAAGGGCCGGGTTCCTGTCCTCGCTGGCGCCGGCGGGTACAACACCCACGAGGTGATCGAATCGGCGCAGCGCATGGCGCGTGCCGGAGCGGACGGCATCCTCTCGGTTGCACCGTATTACAACAAGCCCTCTCCCGAAGGTCTCTACCAGCACTACAAATCAATTGCCGACGCGGTGCCGCTTCCGATTATCGTCTACAACGTTCCCGGCCGCACCGGTGTGAACATCGATGTCGCCACGATCGTGAGGCTGACCGCGGTTCCCAACATCATTGGTGTCAAAGAGGCATCGGGCAACGTCACGCAGATGTGCGAGATTTGCGCCGCTGTGCCTGCAGAATTCCTGGTCCTGTCCGGAGACGACGCCTTGACGCTGCCAGTCATGTCGGTCGGCGGCCGCGGCATCGTGTCGGTGGCGTCGAATGAAGTCCCGGCGGAGATGTCGCGGATGGTGGAACTTGCCGAGGCGGGAGACTTCGCCGGCGCGCG
>DATJKH010000134.1:0-14270 GCA_035491715.1 Vicinamibacterales bacterium
CAGTCTGTATATGGCGGCCCTCGTGGCGAGTCGCCATAACCCCGTGCTCGCCGCGTTCTATCGCCGCCTGCGCGATCTGGGCAAGCCGCCAAAGGTCGCGCTCGTCGCGGTGATGCGCAAACTGCTCACGATCGTGAATGCGATGATTAAGCATCAATGTCGATGGAACCCCAAGGCCGCGAGCACGCCGGCTTCAACCAGCGAGCCGGCGCGCGGAGTGGCCGTGCTCGCTTAATTCAAGACAGTTGCTGTGGTCTCTGGGGTACTGATGCAGCGTGACAGTGGAGGATGTTCGCTCAGTACCCGACGCATCTATAACCCCAGCGTCCTGAGGTAATCCCGGTTACGCCGCGCGCTCTCCAGCGGCGAACCCATCGATGGCAGCACGTCCTGCTCCACCACGATCCAGCCAGCGTAACCTCGCTGGCGTAGCGCCTCGAGCAGCGCAGGAAAATCGACTGCCCCCTTGCCTAGCTCGCAGAACACACCATGACGAATAGCGGTCTGGTAATCCCAGTTCTCCGAGCGTGCGCGCGCCGCAACGGCCGGCTCGCAGTCCTTGAAGTGCACGTGCCACGTGCGCGTGCCGTAGCGGTCGAGGAGATCGATGGGAGATCCGCCGGCGTACGTGATGTGCCCGGAATCCAGGCACAGCCCGACAAGTGACTCGTCGGTGCGCTGCATGAGCGCCTCGACTTCCTGTGGGGTCTCGACAAATGCCGCACAGTGATGATGAAAGACCGTCCGGAGCCCTGTCTCGTCGCGCACGGTCTGCGCAAGGCGCTCGACACCACGCGCAGCGATGTCCCATTGTTGCTCCGACAACGCCTGTGACGGTTGAATCCGCCCCGCGTGACGCGCCCGCACCGGATCAGCCGCGGGCTCGTCGGACAAAACGATGAACGGCGATCGATCTCCTGTGGCTTCCGCCTTTCGGCGGACGTTGACGGAACCGGAAACTGCCGCTAACAGTTGCGCCGTCGCAACGGCTCTGCGTCTGCTTTCGTCGTAGCTCTTCGGATCCGCAAGCCGCGTGGTGACAAATGCAGCCAGCAAAGCGAGGTCCCATCGGGCGATCTCATCGTGGAGCTGTTCGGGATCCGTAGGCATGAATCCCCAGTCGCCCAGCTCGGTTCCTACGTACCCGGACGCGCGGATCTCGTCGAGCACGCGCGTGTAGGTTGGACTGTCAACCTTCGATTCGAATTCGAGCACCCCCCAGGAGCACGGAGCATTCGCGACGCGGATCAAACGTGCGCTCCCGGCCGTCGCAGGTAGTGGCGTTCGGCCGTGCGCGCACGCTCGTATTCACGCCGCGCTTCCTGCACCGTCTTCAACGTCGACACCTCGGCGACGGGAACATCCCACCAGGACTCGTGCCCACCGACCCTCTGCTCAATGTCGACGGGAATCACGATTGCCGTCGTCCGATCGCTCCCTCGTGCCGATTCCAGGGCCGCCTGAATCGCCTCTCGCGTGCATGCCCTGGTTGTGACGGCTCCGAGCGAGGCCGCGTTCTGCGCGAGATCCACCGGCAGCAGATCGCCGTCGAGTAAACCGGTGCGCTCGTTGCGATAGCGATACTCGGTCGCATAGCCTTCGCATCCGACGGCCTTAGAAAGCCCGCCGATGCTCGCAAATCCGTGATTTTCGACGATGAGGATCGTCAGTTTCACGTTTTCCTGCACGGCCGTGACAATCTCTTGCGCCATCATGAGGTACGACCCGTCGCCGACCAGGACATACACGTCGCGATCCGGCTCCGCCATCTTGATGCCCAGTCCAGCGGCGATCTCGTAGCCCATACACGAATACCCATATTCCATGTGGTATTGCTTCGGGTCGCGCGTCCGCCACAGTTTGTGCAGATCGCCCGGCATGCTGCCCGCGGCATTCACAATGACATCGCGTGGGCCGGTGAACTCATTGAGGATCCCGATCACTTCGCCCTGGCTGATGACGGGCCGATGATCGAGGTGATAGATGCGATCGACTTCGCGTTCCCACTCACTTTTCTCTCTGGCAACTCGTTCGCGATACGCTGACGAGGTCTGCCAGCCTTCCATCATGGGCAGCCATTCGTCGAAGGTTGCTCGCGCATCACCGACCAGCGGCAAAGCCTGGTGCTTACCCGCATCGAACTCGGTGGTGTTGACAGTGATGAATCGAACGTCCGGGTGCTGGAACGCCGTCTTCGAAGCAGTCGTGAAGTCGCTCAAACGCGAGCCGGCGACGATCACCACGTCCGCCTCGCGAGCGAGACGGTTCGCGCCGGGCGTGCCGGTCACCCCGACGGCGCCGAGTGATTGAGGATGGTCGTAGGCGAGCGTGCCCTTGCCGGCCTGCGTCTCGACGACGGCGATGCCCGTCGCCTCGGCAAAACGGCGCAGCGTGTCCGTGGCCTCGCTGTAAATCACTCCGCCGCCGGCGATGATCAAAGGATTCTTTGACGATCGCAGAACCTCCGCGGCGCGACCGACGAGCGCTGCATCGGCGCGCGGGCGCGGGATCGTCCACACGCGCTTCTCGAAAAAGGCGTCCGGAAAGTCGAACGCTTCGGCCTGCACGTCCTGCGGCAGGCAAACCGTGACGGCGCCCGTGTCCGCCGGAGAAGTGAGAACACGCAACGCCTCGGGCAGCGACGTGATCAGCTGTTCAGGACGATTGATCCGATCCCAGTATCGGGAGACCGGTTTGAAACAGTCGTTCACCGAGATGTCTTGTGTGGAAGCAGACTCGAGCTGTTGAAGAACGGGCGCCGGCCCTCGCGTCGCAAAGATGTCGCCGGGCAACAACAGCACCGGCAGTCGATTGATCGTCGCGACCGCCGCCCCCGTCACCATGTTCGTCGCACCCGGGCCGATTGAGCTCGTGCAGATCATCGCCCGCTTGCGATTCGCCATCTTCGCAAAGCCAACCGCGGCGTGGACCATCGCCTGTTCGTTCCGCGGCAGATAGCACGGCAGGCGGTCCGCGTTCGCGCGGAGCGCCTCGCCGACACCGGCAACGTTGCCATGTCCGAAGATTGTGAAGGCGCCGCCGAAGAACTGTCGCTCGACTCCGTCGACGCTCGTGTACTGCTGGATCAGGAATTCGACCAACGCCTGCCCTACGGTTAGGCGTCTTGTCTTGGGCACAATTTCCTCCTTGAATAACACCAACGTATACTGCGCCCTTCTCAGCAGTGCAAGCTATCCACGAAGATCCGCCTGACACAGTCCCGGTTCTGCAGATGCGCGGCATCTGCAAACAGTTTCCCGGTGTCGTCGCCCTGAACGACGTCTCGCTGGAGGTGCAGGCGGGCGAAGTGCACGTGCTGCTCGGGGAAAACGGTGCCGGCAAATCGACTCTCGTGAAGATCCTGAGTGGCGCAGTGCAGAAGGATGCCGGCGCGATCGCGCTTGCCGGTCAGCGCGTGGAGATAAGAGGGCCCGACCATGCCCGCCAGCTTGGCATCAGCATCATTTACCAGGAGCTGACGCTGGTTCCTCATTTGTCGGTGGCGGAGAACATCTTTCTCGGCAAGGCGCCTCGACACTGGGGTCTCGTGAACTGGCGGCGCATGCGTGAAGACGCCGAACGGCTGTTGCACGGACTGGGCCTCGCGATCGACGTCGCGCGGCCAGTAGGACAACTCGGACTCGCACAGCAGCAGATGGTGGAACTCGCCCGTGCCCTGGCCGACGATGCGCGCGTGCTGGTGATGGACGAACCGACGTCGGCGCTGACTGGTGTGGAGGTTGAACAACTGTTTTCATCGACGTCGCGGTTGATCGCTCGAGGGGTCGCGGTCGTCTACATCTCCCATCGGATGGACGAGGTGTTTCGCATTGGCCACCGCGTAACCGTGTTGCGCGACGGGAGGAACGTCACGACGCGCCACCTCGCCGACGTGACTGTCGCGGAACTCGTCCAAATGATGGCGAACCGTGAGGTCTCCGATCAGTACCCGCGACGCCAGATCGCGCGAGGCAGCGAACTGCTGCGCGTCGAAGGGCTCACGCGACGCGGCGTTCTTCATGACATCAATCTGTCACTCCACAGCGGAGAAGTTCTGGGCATCGCCGGTCTGGTCGGTGCAGGACGAACCGAGCTCGCACGCGCGATCATGGGAGCAGACCCGATTGACGGCGGCCGGATCACCATCCGAGGTCAGGCCGCGCGCGTCAGGACGCCTGCTGCCGCCGTACGTCAAGGCCTTGGGTTTCTTCCCGAGGATCGAAAGGCTCACGGGCTGGTCCTGGGCCTTTCAGTCCAGCACAATGTC
Organism: Vicinamibacterales bacterium; assembly: GCA_035491715.1. GTDB lineage: Bacteria > Acidobacteriota > Vicinamibacteria > Vicinamibacterales > 2-12-FULL-66-21 > JALZOC01. Next base: position 4,268 of record DATJKH010000134.1, read on the forward strand.
GCCCTGCCCAATCACCACCGCCTGTCGAAGTGGGGACTCGTTGATGGGAGGCGGGAACGTCGCGAAGCGGAGCGCATGATTGAACAGCTGCGCATCAAAACGCCGGGGCCCGATCGGATCACTCGATGGTTGAGCGGCGGGAACCAGCAGAAGGTGGTTCTCGCAAAGTGGCTCGCGGGTCATGCGCAGATCTTCATCTTTGACGAGCCGACGCGCGGCATCGACGTCGCTGCTCGACGCGACATCTACGATCTGATGAACGGCCTGGTCGGCCGTGGCGCCGGCGTGATCATGGTCTCCTCCGACCTGCCGGAGGTGCTCGGCATGAGCGATCGCGTCCTCGTGATGCGAAGCGGTCGGATTCAGGCCGAGTTCGATGCGAGCGAGGCCTCGGAGGCTGCAGTGATGCACGCGGCTTTCGGAGTCGCTTCGTGAATACCGGAAAAGCGAGATCCACCAGCGCTCGTCAGCTTGGTACGCTCCTCGGCCTTCTGGTTCTGTGCTGCGTGCTATGGATCCTCACACCGCACTTCCTCACCGTCTCGAACCTTCTGAACGTGCTGGAACAGAGCGCGATCAACGCGATCGTTGCGGCCGGCATGACGTTCGCGATCATTTCAGGCGGCATCGATCTGTCGGTCGGCTCTGTGCTCGCGCTGTCGGGGATCGTCCTTGCGAGTGTGTTGCAGGCCGGTGGCGGGTTACCGCTTGCCGTGGTGCTGGCGCTCGCGACCGCGGCAGCATGCGGACTCCTGAACGGCGTGCTCGTGACGCTGGGACGCTTGCCGCCATTCATCGCGACGTTGGGCATGATGAGTGTGGCACGTGGACTGGCGTTGATCTGGGCCGAGGGACGGCCGATCTCCGGCTTCGAGGAGTCGTTTCGGCTCATCGCGACAGGACGCCCGCTTGGCATTCCATCTCCCGTCCTTATTACACTCGTAGTGTACGGACTCGCGCACGTCGCGCTCGCGCACTCCGTATTCGGCCGCAGCGTCTATGCTATCGGCGGCAATGAGGAAGCGAGCCGGCTTTCCGGCGTCCCGGTCCGGTGGCACAAAACGGGTGCGTACGTCGTGTGCGGGCTCAGCAGCGGCGTGGCGGCGGTCGTGCTGACGGCCCGCTTGAATTCGGCCCAGCCGACGGCTGGCATCATGTACGAACTGGACGCCATCGCCGCGACGGTGATTGGCGGAACAAGCCTGTTCGGTGGCGAGGGAACCCTGGTTGGTGCGCTCATCGGTGCGCTGATAATGGGAGTCCTTCGTAATGGGCTCAACCTTCTGGATGTCTCGTCATTCGTGCAGCAGTTGGTCATCGGCATCGTGATCATCGCCGCTGTGTTGATCGATACGGCGCTCAAACGTGGACGGCGATGAATTTCTGGGGAGCTGACGGAATGTCTTCACGAACGCTCGTGTCTCGCCGCGTCATTACTATCGCTATTGCTCTGACCCCGCTTGCCCTTGCGACGACGGTCACCGGGTGCAATCGCCAAACAACCGGCACTGGCGACGCAAGCCGGCCGCGCATTGCGTTCGTGATGAAGACGCTGAACCATCCATTCTTCCTCGATATGAAACGCGGAGCGGAAGAGGCGGCAAGCCGGCTGAACGTGGAACTCGTCGTGCAGGCGGCTGAGCGGGAATTGGACGTCGAGAAGCAGACGCAGATCATCGAAAACCTGATCCAGACCGGCATCCAGGCGCTGTGCGTGACACCAAGTGGATCGAAGGAGATCGCGTCCGTTCTGGGCAAGGCGACTCGAGCGAATATTCCGATCGTCGTCGCCGACACGCGCCTCGATCAGGCTGCCGCGGCGGCAGCGAACGTCAAGTTCGGAACCTTCGTCGGTTCGGATAACTATGAAGGCGGACGCCTCGCCGGTCAGTTCATGGTGCAAGCGACCGGCGGTCAGGCCAAGGTGGCGATTCTCGAGGGCATCCCGGGTCACGAGACCGGTGATTCGCGGCTCCGCGGTTTTCGCGACGCGGTCGCGAGCTCACCTGGCATCACGATTGTGGCGAGTCAGCCGGCCAACTGGGAGCGCGACCAGGGCTTCACGGTCTTCCAGAACATGCTGCAGGCGCACCCGGAGGTCGATGCACTGTTTGCCGCCAGCGATCTGATGGCGCTCGGCGCCGTCGAGGCAATTGCCGCGGCGAATCGCACCGGAAAGGTGCGGGTGATCGGCTTCGATGCGCTCGATGATGCCCGTAAAGCGATCGACGCCGGACGAATGCTGGGATCGGTCGCGCAGTCACCGCACGATATGGGAAAGCTCTCTGTCGAGAGCGCCTACAAACTCATTCGCGGTGAGAGTGTTCCCGCCGATCAGAAAGTGCCAATCACACTCGTAACGAAGACAGAAGGGCGATAATTGCCCGTAGGAGATATCAACATGACAACCAAGGGCAGGGCCCGCCTGAACGTGGGGCTGATCGGAGTGGGACGGCTGGGGCGTGTCTACGCGCGCGATCTCGCGACGCGCATCCCGTCCACACGTCTGACGGCCGTCGCCGATGTCGCGGAAGACCTGGCCGCCGAAGTGGCGCGTGAATTCGATGTTCCACGCTCGTACGGCAAGCCCGCCGATATTTTTGACGATGCGAACGTAGACGCCGTCGTCATTGTCAGCCCAACGCGGACGCACTGTGAGTTGACGCAGGCGGCAGCGGCACGTCGCAAACCGATCTTCTGCGAGAAGCCGGCGGCGCTGTCGCTCGAAGAAGTGCTGGCGATGAAGGAGACCATCAACAACACTGGCGTGTTCTTCCAGCTCGGATTCATGCGCCGTTTCGACCGCGGGTATGCGGCGGCAAAACGTCAGATAGAAGCAGGCGCCATCGGAGACGTCGTCGTATTCAGGGCCACGTCTCGCGACACGTTTCCACCGTCGGCTGAGTACGCAAACCCGAAAAACAGCGGTGGCATGATCATCGACCAGGGGATTCACGACTTCGATCTGGCGCGCTGGTTCATGGGCGAGGTGGAACGCGTGCAAGCGATGGGGGGAGTACTCGCGTGCCCCGAGCTGGGTGCCGTCGGCGATATTGATAACGCGATCATCACGCTCCAGTTCACGAGTGGAAGGCTCGGCGTCGTGGACATCACGCGCAAGGGCGTCTACGGATACGACATCAACACCGAGCTCCTCGGGACGGAGGGCACGTTGCGGGTCGGCTACATGCGCGAGACGCCCGTGCTGTTGATGACCAAGGAGCACATCGCACACGACTTCGTTCCGTATTTCATGGAGCGGTTTCGAGACGCCTACACGATCCAGCTCGAAAATTTCGCCGCGAACGTCCTGCACCAACGCCCTGCGCCGATCACCATTGAAGACGGAATCGAATCGCTGCGGATCGGCATTGCGGCAACGCAGGCGCGTGAAACAGGCCGGATGGTCGAGGTCGCATCGGTGACGCCGGCGCCTCGGGAGGGAGCGTCGGTATGAAGGGCTGGACGCCGCTCGTACATTCCCGCGCGCTGCGCGAAGGGCGGTCGGGGGCCCTCGTCTCCGTTGGTCCGCGAGATGCGCGGTGGGATTATGTGCGCTTTGTCGTGCACCGGATCGCCGCGGGCGACCGCTGGGTCGGCCGTACGGGCGGTAACGAGACGTGCCTCGTGCTTCTCTCGGGCCTCGCCGTGATTACGTGGTCTCCAGGTCAGTCAGGTTCCGTGCGACTGGGACCACGGCGCAACGTGTTCGTCGACTATCCTCACGCGGTCTACCTCCCGCCGAAGACGAACTTCGAACTTCACGCCGAGCAGACCACGGAAATCGCGGATTGCCGATCACCAACGCGCGAGCGGTATCCAGCGCGCGAGATCAGGCCTGAGGACTGCGGCCTCGAAGTGCGAGGCGGCGGCAACGCGACGCGTCAGATCATCGACATCCTGCCGCCGTCGGCACAGGCCGATCGGTTGCTCATCTGCGAGGTCCTGACGCCGAGCGGAAACTGGTCCAGCTATCCGCCGCACAAACACGATCGCCACAGTCCGCCAGTCGAAGTCGATCTCGAGGAAACGTACTACTACCGGTTCAACGATCCTGTCGGATATGGCATTCAGCGTCTTTACACAGCCGACGGACGCTCGGATCACACCCTGACGGTGCGAGACGGGGATCTCGTGATGATCCGCTCCGGCTATCATCCGTTTGTAGCGGCCTACGGCTACGACGCGTACTACCTGAACACACTTGCGGGAAGTGCGCGCTCGATGGCCGCGAGCGACGATCCTCAGTACGCGCACCTCCGTTCGACGTGGCCTGCTCCGGATCCGCGCATCCCAATGATTCCGCACCCGAAATTGACCTAGGCGTCCCACGAGGGCTTTCATGCACAACTACATCGAAGGACAGTGGCGGCAGTCGTCGGCGGCCGACATGCTGCCCGTCGTCAATCCTGCAACCGGCGAGCAACTCGATCGCACGCCACTGTCGACAGCGTCCGAACTCGACCAGGCGGCGCACGCCGCATCACGCGCCTTTCCTGCCTGGCGGCGCGTGCCGGTGACCGAACGGATTCAGTTCCTTTTCAAGCTGAAGATGCTGCTGGAAGAACAGTTCGAAGACCTGTCGCGAACGATCACTATGGAATGTGGCAAGACGCTCGCGGAATCGCGCGGGGAGATGCGTCGTGCGATCGAGAACGTCGAAGTCGCCTGCGGAGCGCCAACGCTCATTCAGGGTTACAACTCAGAAGATATCTCGACCGGCATCGACGAGATGATGATTCGTCAGCCCGTCGGCGTCTGCGCGATCATCTCGCCGTTCAACTTCCCGGGGATGATTCCGTTCTGGTTCTTCCCGTACGCGGTCGCCTGCGGCAACACGGTGATCATGAAGCCGTCCGAACGGGTGCCGCTGACGATGCAGAAGGTTTTTCGGTTGCTGGAAACGCTCGGCATGCCTGCAGGCGTCGTCAACCTGGTGAACGGCGGGCGCGAGGTCGTCGACGCGATCCTCGACCACCCGATGATCCGCGCCGTGAGCTTCGTCGGATCGAGCGCCGTCGCGCGGCACGTCTATTCCAGAGGTGCTGCCTCCGGCAAGCGCGTGCAGTGCCAGGGTGGCGCGAAAAACCCCGTCGTCGTGCTGCCCGACGCCAACATCGAGTCGACCACTGAAATCGTCGCCGACAGCGCGTTCGGCTGCGCCGGCCAGCGGTGTCTCGCGGCATCATTTGCGATCGCGGTCGGCGACGCGAAGGCGCCGTTCCTTGACGCCATGCAGCAGAGGGCGACCGCGCGAGTCACCGGAAACGGTCTCGAGAGCGGCGTCCAAATGGGACCGGTGATCACGCCTGAGAGCCGTACGCGAATCGAAAGACTGATCGATCAGGCGGTTCGTGAGGGCGCCAAGGCTGTTGTCGACGGCCGAAATCCCTCGATTCCGAACCATCCCGCCGGCAATTTCGTGAGGCCGACCGTTCTCGACGGTCTCCCCTTCGAAAGCGCGATCGCGCGGACCGAAATCTTCGGGCCGGTGCTCTCGATTCATCATGTGGACGACATCGACGCGGCTATTGCGGTCGTGAACAGTGGGGGCTACGGAAACCAGGCGAGCATCTTCACAAGCAGCGGCGCCTCCGCGCGGAAGTTTCGCTACGAGGCCGAAGTGGGAAATGTCGGCATCAATGTCGGCGTCGCGGCACCGATGGCGTTCTTTCCGTTCAGCGGCGCGCGCGAGAGCTTCTTTGGCGACCTGCACGCGCAGGGACGTGACGCGATCGAGTTCTTCACACAGGAGAAAGTGGTCGTCGAGCGCTGGCCGAAGGAGTGGTCGCGCAAATTCTAGAAGATTACTGGAACGTCTGCGGCCGGTAGACGCTGAGAATCTCCTGGATCATCGCGTCACGGCTGGGAAAGCGAGTCTCGTCATAGCACCCGAGAGGATTCTCGGGCGCGTTCACGAGGCATTTGTTGCAATACGTGCATGGCTTGGCGGGACGGCCGATCCCGCGCGCGAACTGATTCACCATATCGTTGTTGGCGATGAGCGGGCGTGCCGCGCTGACCGCGTCACAGTCTCCGCGCGCAATCGCCTCTTCGATGACTTGCGCGGTCTGGAATCCGCCGGTGCAGATGATGGGCAAGGTGCCGACGGCCTGTTTGATTGCGCGCGCGTCGGGAAGATTGATCCCTTCGATGCGATCGAGCGGCCCGCGCGCCGCTTCCCACCGATGCCTGAACAGCTCGCCGGTGAGGTTGCCGGTGAACAGTAGATAGTTCCGCAGCGTCAGCACACCGCTCGAGATCAGGCTGTCGTATGTCTTTCGCAGTTCCTCGATCGGCAGATCCCCGGCGGGATTCTTCGGATGAGGAAACGCACTGCCGGACGAAACGTGGATGGCGTCGACGCCATCCTCTTTCAACCACTTGCAGACCTGGATCGAGTCCTGAATGGTGTTGCCAGGCTTTTCGTCTGGCAGCAGGGCGTCATTGAATTCCGTCGCGCTGATTTTCATCTGCAGATGGAAGTCGCGGCCGACGCGCCCTCGTATCGCTCGAACTATCTCGCGAACGAACCGCGCGCGATTGGCGAGATCTCCGCCGTAGGCATCCCGTCGATCGTTGATCGCCGAGCTGAGAAACTGCGTGATCAGGTAGCCGTTCGCGCCGTGCAGCTCGACGCCGTCCAGGCCTGCTTCACGCGCTCGCCACGCGCCGTCGGAGAATGCTCGCACTGTCTCGTCGATCTCGGCGGTCGTCATCGCCTCGCACTCGAACCCGTGCAGCGGATCGCTCTTCGCTGTCGAGCTCAGTCCGATCGGGTAATCGATGGTCGGGATATCGCGCTGACGACCACCGTGACTGAGCTGCAGAATGTACTTGCAGTCGTGCTCGTGGACGGCCCTCCCGAGCGCCTCCCAGAACTTGATCCGATCGTCGCTGTCGATCGTCGCGTAATTGGGGAGAATGCGTCCGCGCGGGTGCACCGGCACAAACGATGAGATGATCGCACCGACGCCGCCGCGCGCGAACTTGACCTCCCAGTTGATCCGCGGCTGCGCGCCCGTACCGTCGTAATTGTCGAATCGTCCGGAGACGTTGGATCGCAGAATGCGGTTCTTGATCGTGAGACCACGGAACGTCAGCGGCGTGAAGATCGTTTCGTAGAACATGGCCGCGAGTGCGGCGGATTATAGCCCACACTCCGACAGCGGCTTTCGTGGCAGAATCATTCGCCAATCAACGACGGCTCAAATTCTCGCGAGGTCTTATGCCAGAGAAACTGCTGAGTCGAATCGGCGATTTCCTGCAAGGGCGCCGGGCGTGGTACGAACTACCCAAACTTCTCTCGATGCCGCGACTCGTCGAGATCCGCAACCAGCTCAGGAGCGAAAACCTTCACGACACCGAGGAACCGCCGCTCGCCAAGCAGGAGATTCCAACGAATCTCGATCCTGCCCTGCGCGGAGGACGCACCATCGACGGAACTTACAACGACCTGGAATATCCGTCGATGGGTTCGTGCGGTCGTCGCTTTGGCCGAAACTTCGCTCTCCAGCACACATTCCCCGACACCCCGAATCTGCTGGCACCGAGCCCGCGACTGGTGAGCCGCGAGCTCATGACTCGCGACACGTTTCTGGAAGTTCCCTTTCTCAACCTTCTCGCCGCGTCGTGGATCCAGTTCATGGTCCATGACTGGTTCGTCCATAAACGATCGACTCCGGCCGACGGGGTCGACATCCCTCTCGCGACCAACGACGACTGGCCGGCTGGCCGGATGCGGATCCCCCGTTCAGTGCCGGATCCCGCGCCCGCTGGTTCGACACGGCCACCGGCCTACGCCAACCCGAATAGTCACTGGTGGGATGGATCGCAGATCTATGGATCGGATCCGGTGGTCGCGGCCCGTCTTCGCACCGGCGAAGGCGGCAAACTGAAGCTCGAAGCGACCAAGCTGCTGCCTGTCGATCCGGATACCGGCGTGCACTTGAGTGGATTCACCGACAACTGGTGGATCGGCCTGGCGATGCTTCACACGCTCTTCACGCGCGAGCATAACTACGTATGCGACCTACTCGCGAAAGAACATCCCGCATGGAACGATGCGCAGCTTTATACCAAGGCGCAACTGATCACCTCCGCCGTCATGGCGAAGATTCACACGGTCGAATGGACACCCGCGATCCTGCCGCATCCGGTGATTCAGATCGCCATGCACACCAACTGGTACGGATTGAGCGGAGACGATCTGCAGGAGGTGTTCAGGTTTCTCGACGACAACGAAATTCTTGGCGGCATTGTCGGCTCGAAGCACGATCATCACACCGCGCCGTACTCGCTGACCGAGGAGTTCGTCGCGGTGTACCGGATGCACCCGCTGATTCCCGACGAAGTCGTCTTCCGCAGGCTACCCGACGACCAGGCGATCGAGAACATCTCGCTGCCGGCCATGGCCGGCCGGCATACCCCGGCCGTGGCGGATCGCATCGCCATGAAAGATCTCTTTTATTCATTCGGCCGTTCGCACCCTGGACAGATCAGGTTGCACAACTACCCCAGGCACCTGCAGAACCTGACCCGCGACGACGGCGAGCATCTCGATCTTGCGGCTGTGGACATCTACCGCGATCGCGAACGCGGAGTGCCGCGCTACAACCAGTTCCGTCAACTTCTTCATAAGGAGCCGGTGAAATCCTTCGAGGAACTCACAGACAACGCCGTGTGGCGTGAGCAAATCCGGAAGGTCTACAACAACGATCTCGACAGAGTCGATCTGATGACCGGACTGTACGCCGAACCGTTGCCCGAGGGCTTCGGATTCAGCGAAACGGCGTTTCGCGTCTTCATCCTTATGGCGTCGCGCCGGCTCAAGAGCGATCGGTTCTTTACCGACGACTATCGGGCGGACATCTACACCGAATTCGGCATCAACTACATCAAAGACACCACGATGCTGAAAGTGCTGACGCGGCACTATCCGGAGCTGGCGCCGGCGCTCCAGGGTGTGGAGAACGCGTTCCATCCGTGGCGCACCATGACCTCTTGAGGAGGACACCGGTGATATGAACCGGCGCCTGTGCGCTTTGGATGGCTTCATCGTTAAACGTTAAAGCGCGAGATTCTTGGTCCTTCATCGATTGTGCAGTTTCTTTCCGAGGTGCACTATGGCTTTGTACGCGTTCGACGGCACATGGAACAGTGATAAACCGGGGGCCCAGCACGACACGAATGTGCTGTGGTTCCGGCGCGCCTATAGCGGCGAGTGCTTCTATCGTGAGGGCGTCGGAACGCGTTTCGGTCCGTTCGGCCAGGCGCTGGGTGGTATCACCGGCGCGGGCGGGCACACCCGTGTTCACGAGGCACTGCAACAGCTCGAGCAGAACGTTACGGTTGGCGATTCGGTCATCGACGTGATCGGGTTTAGCCGCGGCGCGGCGCTGGCGATTGATTTCACGAACCGGGTGAATCAACTGCCGGGAAACCCGACGATTAGATTCCTCGGCATCTGGGACTGCGTTCCGTCCTTTGGTGTCGCCAGTATCGGCTGGGATCCTTCCTGGGAACTCGAACTGCCGGACAACGTTGCCAAGTGTTATCACGCCTTGGCGCTCGAGGAGCGGCGCCACACGTTTCAGCTGCACCGGTTGAGCGCACGCGTCGAAGATGCGGATGCTGAGGGACGACTGTTCGAAGTCTGGTTCCGCGGCGTCCATTCCGACGTGGGTGGCGGCAACAACAACCCCGCGCTGTCGAGCATTGCGCTCAACTGGATGTTTCAGAAAGCGGTCTCGTGCGGGCTTCCCCTCGCTACCGCGCAAATCACCGAGAACGCCGGGCGCATGCAGCAAGGCGCGCCGGATTCAAAAGGTCAGTGGTACGACTTGATCAAGAATAAATTCAGAATCGTGCGGTGGAATGATTCGATCCATCAGTCAGTGAAATTCAACACGGACCGCGCCTACAACAACCCGCCCGATGGCGCGGTTCTCGTCGACGACGTCGGTAACCGGGTTGGGAAGTTCGCGCGAGCGTAGCGAAGCGG
>DATJKH010000135.1:0-38574 GCA_035491715.1 Vicinamibacterales bacterium
GGCACGCCGTTTCGATCGACAACGATGGTCGATGTTGTCCCCTTGTTTTCGAGCAGCGCCGACGGAATCGGCCCGAGGCGGATCCACAGAGCCAGGGCGAGCAGGCCCAGTGACGCCGCGCCGATGATCTTCCGCCTGAAGACGGAAGCCACAAGACGAATCACTTCTTCACCTCAATAATCGCCGTTCCGGTGCGACCGAAGACTTCGGGTTCATACATCTCCTCCACACGTGCCGGCGCCGTTCGGAACGTGCCTGCCGTCGTCGCGCGGAGGATGTAGCTGAACTCGTGTGTGCCTTCGCTAAGACGAGTCGCAAAAAGCTGGACCCGATCGTCGTGACGTTCGACGTGATCGAATCCGCCGTAACGCCACATCCAGTTCCAGGTCTCTTCGCCGTCACGCGGTTCGCCTCCCGGGGTCGTCTGACGATCCTGGTGCGACGAGAGGGCTTGCGCCGTCGTAGAAAACCATGATTCGACTGTCTCGAAGCCCGCGGGAATCGGATCGGTGACGGCAACGAACCGGCGCTCCTTTGTGAGCCGGAACGTCAGTGTGATCCTGACGAGATCGCCGGCCTGGTATGTCGTCGACGCCGGCTTCGATCCTGTTTCGACGTACGGTTCATAGCGCCGCTCAATGCGGAACCCGCTGTCGAGGCCCTGCTGGTAGAGTGCGTCGGCGGCGTAGCGGAGACGGGTGGTGTAGAACAGCGTGCCCGCGCCTTCGCGAGTGAATGTCAGCGGCAGCGAGGAACTCGCGGGCCCTTTGGCGAGCACCTGCGGCATCGGCACGTCGATGGATTTGGACTCGGTCGAGCGTGATTTGAATGGCTGCCGTGCGAGATCGTCGGACCCGAGTTTCACGACTGCCGTGAAATCCGGGATCGTCGTCTCGTACTTTCGATAGTAATTGACGAGCGACTCCATCGCATGCGCGTTTTCCTGTGTGTTCCCCCAGCGTCCGCCCTTTCGCGCGGCCATCATCCAGCGAACCATCGGCGTTATCGACGTCGCTGGCGCGTTCGCTCTGACGAGCGTGTTGAGGACGATACTCGTCGACCGCACGTTCGAATTCCAGAACCAGAGCAGATACGGATCCGCTAACTCTTCGACGTGCGCGCTGCCGCCTTCGGGAAGAACCGCGTTCGACATCCGCCGCCGCAAATCGTCGATCCGCGCTCCGGACGGCTCCTTCTTTGCCATCAAGGCGTCGTGGAGATACGCCAGCGCGAACACTGGCATGCGATCGCGATACCCATAGAGACGATTGATGTTCGAATCCTGCATCCGCCCGCCTTCGACCAGCACTTTGACGGCGAACGTCTGCCATGCCGTATAAGAAGGCCACCATCCTTCGTTGGTTGGCGGGCGTTGCGCCAACGATTGCTCCAGATACCGATACGCGCGGTCGCGCATACCGGCGTCGACGGTGTATTTCAGATCTCCCGCAACTTGGAAGACGTGGAGTAGATATGCGGTGAGGTAGGGCGACACCGTGTCGCACGCCCCCGGCCAGTAGGCGAACCCGCCGTTAGCGCACTGAAAGCGCTCGAGTTCCTTCAACGTTTGCTGAACCGCCGGCCGCATCTTCGACGGATCGACCCCGGGCAGCGTGAAGGCGTCCCCAAGATCGGCGGCAAGCAGCAGCGCCAGCGCGCGCGATCCCTTCTGTTCCGCGCATCCATACGGGTATTCGACGAGATATCGTGCACCCTCCCCGAGTCCCACCATTGCTGTCGAAGACATCTCGAGGTGAAGACCACCGAATCCGCCGACCACTCCTGCTGGAATCGTCAGTCCTTCGGTCGCGACATTCTTCGCGTCGGTCGCCTCTCCGTACGCGGCAACCGTTTCCGGTGACGCGAGTACTTCCACCGGGATGGTGTCCTCGAACGCGTCGGTCTCGTCGCCGACCTTTACCGTCATCTGCACACGTGCGCGGCCGATCGACTTGGCCACCGCATCAAATCGGGCCTCGAGCGAGCCGCCCGGTGCAATCGACAGAGAGTGCGACGCGCCTTCGGCGATGTCCAGGACACCTGGGTCGAGGCTCTTGATCGTCACATCCGCCGTGCCTGCCGACGCCAGTTGGCTGGTGATCACCGCGCCAAAATGCGCTCGATCGCCAACCGCCATGAACCGCGGGAATGTCGGTTTGAGCGTGAGCGGTTTATTGACGCGAACTTCGCTGTCGCCAGATCCGAACCGTGAGTTGCGATCGGCAGCGACCGCCATGATCCGATACGTCGTCAGCGACTCCGGCAGCATTACGTCGACCCGCGCGTGTCCGTTGGTGTCGGTGGTCACCGATCCGAGCCAGAACGCCAGCACCCGAAAGTCTTTCCTCAGTGTCCCGGCGCCCGTGTCGCCGCCACCGCCGCCCCCGTCGGTATCGCCTTTCGGAGTGAGCACACGCCGTGACACGATCCGCTGCCGATTGTCGGAGTTGAACACCTGCAGTGCCTTGCGCACGTAAACCGATCCGAGCACGTCTGGGGTTTGATACGACGTAAGAGAGAGCACGCCATAGTCGACGGCCCACAGTGTGATCTCGCTCGACGTGCCGCGATTCTGATGATCGGTAACCGCCAGTGCGACCGACGCGCTCTTTGCCGGACGATACTCCTGTTGATTGGCCGAGACCGCGACGGTGAGCCTCTTTGTCCGATCTTCGACCTTCAACTCGACATACCCGAGGCGGAATGCCGGTTTGCCGGGGTCACTGGGGTCTTCTTTTGGCCGCAAACCAGCTTCGAACGCTTCGATCGCCGCTGGCGACGGCGCTACGGTCGATCGCCCCTTGATGAGCAACACCGACACGAACACGTTCGGAATGTCGTCCTCTTTGATTGGTATCGAGATCGACTCCTGCGTAGAGGTCAGGAGGAACGCTCGATAGGTCCGGATCCCTTCGCGCTCAGTCGTGACCAGCGCCGTCGCGCGCTCCCACGGCGACTGGATCATGATCCGCGCGGTGTCGCCGGGTTTGTAGGTCTTTCTCTCAGGAACCAGTTGGATCCGATTGTGATCGAAGCGTTGCCACGCGGTGTATCCGCCGCCGAGAACATAAAAGGACGTATGCGTGACGGCGTAGCGGCCATCGGCGGCGGTTCCTTTCGCTTCGAGCTCGAAGTAACCACCCGACGCGAACGAAATGTTCAGCGCCGCCGGATCGTTCCCCGTCGTCACATCCCATTGGCCGGCTGGAATTTCCTTTCGTTCCGTGTCCCAGGTGTAAAACCCGTTGCCCTCGGCCCGGCGAACCATCTGCCACTGAATCTGCGTGAGCTTCACCTGGACCGGCACGCCGGCGACCGCCGATCCATCGATCCCGGCTGCGATAATCTCCGTCTTTAATCCGTTCTTCTGATCGACGAAGTACGCGGGCCGGCGCACGCCGATGTACCAAGGGGCCGGATGAACGGTCACGCTTCCGCGATTGGCGATGTGCTGACGGGACACGTCCTCCACATCCCCTTCAAGCGTGTAGATGTAGGGCACTCCCGCGGCGCGCAGCGTGTCGAGCTTCAGCGAGAGATCGCCGGCCTTGCCAAGCTTCGCTTCTTCTCTGCGAATGTCGCCGGACGGACCGCGTTCTTCACTGCCGTCGTATCCGACGAACACCCAGCGGTCCTCCTGAAATTTGTCTGTGATGGCGCGTGGCGCTCCGTATGCGGGCGCCTTCGAAAACGTCCACGTCGCGGGTCGCGCGATCATCGCCGGTCCGAACAGATACCGAGCGGTTACGACGCCGGTAAGTGGATCACCGGCAATCGCCGTGTCGCCTTTCAGAGTGACGTCGACACGAAAGTCCGGCCGCTTGTAGGCGGCGACGAGAAAAGATCCGTGCACAGACTTCTCGTAGTGGACGTAGTCGTCCTGCTCCTCGCTCGGCTCGATTTCACGTCGGCGATTTTCCGGTGTTTGCGGCTTGGGGCGATCGCTCTCGAGAACGGCGCGCAGTGAGTAGTAACCAAGTGCTCCGTCCTGCGGCAGCGTCATCGTCCAATCGGCGCTGCTCCACGCCGTCAGCTTCACCGTGCGTTCGTCGACCTTGCGATTCTGGCTGTCGCGGATCGTGAGCACGACTGGAGTGCCGGCGGGGAACAGGCGAACGCCAGTTGGTGTGTTCTGCCGCAGGATGGCTTTGAAATGAACCTCTTCGCCAAGCCGGTAGACGCCGCGATCGGTGAACACGGACCCACGCAGCATCGGGGTGGCTTCGCGCAAGTTCACGCCAGTTCCAAACTCCCACGGGCTTATCCCTTCATTCCAGTCACTGCCGGTGTAGGCAAGATCACCGTCTTTCTCGGCGGTGACGATGAAGGCGAACTGCCACCAGTTCTCGGGATCGCGGAGCGGCGTCTGCGGCGCGAGCGCGACGCCGTCAGACCCCGTGCGCCCCCGCCAGAAGACCTTGTTGTCGAGGCTGATGATCGACACGTTCGCGCCTTCCACCGCCGAGCCGTTATCCAGGCGCGTGACAAAGACGAGCGTGTTCTGCGGACTGTCTTTGACACTGATGCCAAGATTGGTGACCTGCACGATCGATGCGCGCGTGAGCGGTAGGCCGTTCTCCCCCGTCGCGCGATGTGATTGAGGAATCGGCTCCCCTTCACTCAACGCCGTCCACACGATTCCCGTTCGTCCAGTCCCGAGAGCTCTCGACAGGTCGAGACCGTGGGACTGAATGCGATCCGGGACGATCGTCAACCGGCGGTTCACTCCTTCGCCGGCCGGCCGGTCGTGGAACGAGTGTTCCTGCAACGAGCGGATGGTAGGCATCAACTGAGCGGGATCGATCCGCGTCGTCCACTGCCGTACGTCCAGGAAGTTTCTCGCATAGAACGGCAGCGTCGTGCCGCCATCCTTCTCCCATACACCGTGGCCGTCGCCAAAACTGGTAAACGCGGTGCGATGCCAGTTGTCGACGACGCCGACCCAGGGATAGCCAAGCACCTGACCATCGGCAGCGCGCAGTTCTGGTCGAACCGCGACAACGTACTTGCGAAGCGGTGGCAATGCCGCGAAGCCGGCATCTTCGAGCGTGATGCGGTGAGACGCATCGCGCGAAACGATCTCACCGCGCGCGGGCGGCTTCGCTGCCTTGACAACCTCTACAGGAGCGGCGGTCACATCTTTCGCGCTTGCAGCGGTCGCAAAATCCGTTACCTTCACCGCCGAGCGCATCTGAATCGGGTTTCGGTAGTCCGGATCGCAGGAGGTGTGGCAGTAGAACCCGTCGATGAAAAACGCATGTTCGGCCTCGATGGTGAACGATTGCGTTTTGCCTGGAGTTGCAGATCCCGCCGGCGAACGAAGTTTCCCGTCGAGCGTCAGCTTCACCCAGCTTTCCGGCAGAACCACTGACTCGGTCTCGAACACGACGAGATCGTTGGAGGGCGGATAGGTTTTCTTGTCCCAATCCAGGGCGACACGGAGAGAAACGGGGGCCGTGCTCGCGGCGATGGCTCTCGTCGCAGTGACCTTCGCCTCAAAACGTCGCATGCCGTCAGGATCGATCGCAGTTAACCGTGCTTGCTCGTCTGCGGTGAAGGCCGGCGGACTGAATGGGTGGGGCCAAAGAGTAGCCGACAGCGAGGGTTCAACATCTGCGGAACGAACGGGTTGATTGAACCGAAGGAGCACGACCATGCGACCGTTGACCGTGCCGTCTTGTCGATACCATCTGGTCTGCAGAAGGCGAACCGTAGGCGTGGTAAACGAAAACGTCGCTGCGCGCGCAAGCTTGCGTCCGCTTGCCGCCTGTGTCCCGGCCGCGATCGTCACTTGATACGTCGTCGCGTATGCGAGCGGACGTTTGGGATCGGGCGTGAAGATCAACACCGTCGTGCCGGACCACCGAAAGGTGCCGGGCACAGCTGGCGCGATCTTGAAAAAGGGCGGATTTACTTCCGGAGGGATCCGCCCGAGGTTCACCATCGGCTCGGAAAAGACGACTCGGATCTCCTTCGCTTCCGCGAGCGAAGCGACCTCGCCTTCCGGCGCGCTGCTGACGACAGTGAGTCCGGGATCAGATGTTCGCAGTTGCCGCGCGTCGGCAAACGACACGCGGAAACACAAGACGGCCAGAACCAAAGCAAAGACGATGCGTTTCATGGGTGGAAGTCCCGAAGCGGGGAGGCTTGCCGAGCATTTGTCGCTCTGGGGGATTAGACACCGGATCGGGAGAGATGGAGACTGCCGATATTCAATGCCCAATGTTCACTGCCCAAGGTGCGTTGGACATGTGAACATTGAACATTGAACATTGAACACTGACGCGCTGTTACTCAGGCACCGACACCGTCAATGGTGCCACCAGCCGGATTGCCAGCGTCGTTCCCGGACCGATGTGCACGTCTTTGCCGCGCGTCGACAGAACGACAGCCGTCCCGGCACCGCCGCCGGCGAGCGCGCCAATTCCGGCGCCCTTCTTGCCGCCGATGATTCCGCCAACCACTGCGCCACCGGCTGCGGGGGCGCCGATCGTGATTGCATCCTTCTTCTTCGTTGCCGGCGCAACCGCGACCCACGACCGCGTTTGCATGTTGTAGCGGTCGTCAAGCCCCGCCGGTGTAATGCGCGTGAAGCGCACCGCCACACGTCCGCGTCCCTTCACCTTGCCGGGTCGCGTCGCTTCGGCCACGTAACCTGACGCCACGCTACCCTCGCGAAGCACTGTGCGGCCGTCGACCACGATTGGATTGACCAGTGTGCCCGACACCGGGGCCTCTAACCGTGAGTCTGACCCGAAGCCGCGCGTCAGACGCAGACGGAGAACGGTACCGGCCGGCACCGTCAGCTGCCGCACCCGGGTCGTGTCGGACGTAACCGTCGCAGGTGCCAATACTGGCCCCGCACTCTCAACGGCGACATTCGCGAAAAGAATGGCACCGGTCAGGATTGCTGCACGCGTGATGACCTTCCTCATGCTGTGCCTCCTGACCCGTGATAGGGCAAGCGCTGTGCCCGTGAGCTGTATTGTTGGTCTTTCGACAGAAGTCTAGTTTATGCAATGACTTGCACGTTTTGTCTAGGCGAATCCCATCTTGGGACGCCGACACAGCTGTCAGGAGCGCTACCAAAAGTGGACGGGGAACCGACGGGGAACCAATGAGGTGGCCGACACTTTCCGTAAAAGGTGGCTGGCACCTTTCCCTGAAAGGTGCCAGCCACCTTTTACGTGAATCGTCAGGCCTTATCTCGTTGCAGCGGTGTAGATTGCGAACATCGCGCCCTGTGGATCGCTGAGGATGGCAAATCTGCCTGTGTTGGGAATGTCCTGTGGCCCGACCATCGGCTTTGCCCCAAGTTGCTTGGCCTTTGTCGCACTGGCGTCGACATCGGTGACCTGAAAGTACGGCATCCAATACGACGGCACGTGCGGCGGCATGGTGTGCGGCATGGCCATCATTCCGCCGAGAGGCTCTCCCTGATTGTGGAACTCGGTGTATTCCATCACCGCGCTCGGCGCCGCGTGTTTCGGCGTCCATCCGAACAGCGACGTATAGAACGATTCAGCGCGCTTGGTGTCGCGGGTCGTCAACTCACTCCAGCAGAGCGCCCCGGGCTCGGCGAGAATCTTTGCTCCGATGTGTTTTTTGGCTTCCCAGAGCTGAAACACAGCGCCGGTCGGATCCTGCAGGACCGCCATTCGTCCTACGTCCATGACGTCGAACGGCGGTGCCAGCACCTTGGCGCCAAGCGACTCGGCCTTCTTCGCACTCTCGTCGACACTCGCGACGGTCACATACAGGTTCCAATGCGGTGGCGCGCCGTGCTGCCGCTCTTCGGGACGCATCGTGTACGCCGCCGCGACTTCCCGACCGCGCAAGGTGAACATCGTATAGACGCCGTCGGGTCCAATCGGTTGTTCGTTGACTTCCCAACCCAACAGCGAGCGATAGAACTGCACGCCCCCTGTCTGGTCGGTGGTCGCCAACTCCGCCCACGAGAACGTGCCGGGCGCATGCGATGAGAATTCGGCCATGCTGAGTCTCCTTGCGGTTTGAACGAGATCGCTGATGCTACTCGCCTCTTGTACGGCCGTTCAAGTCAGCAAGGTGTCGCCGAGAGGCCCTTGTGAATCCGTGACCCTATTCGATCCTCAACGCGACGGCCGGATCGATTCGTGTCGCCCGGCGCGCCGGGACGAAGCTCGCAACCAATGACACGATCGTGAGCAAAACGATCGCGCCACCCAGCATCAGCGGATCGTGCGGTGTGACACCGTACAGCAGCGCAGCGCCGAACTGCGCCCCACCGAGCGCCAGCGCGATGCCGCAACCCATACCAATCGTCAGCAACAGCCCCATTTCGCCGAGAACGAGCTTGACGATGGCGCGGGGCCTCGCGCCAAGCGCGACGCGAATCCCGATCTCTCCGGTTCGGCGGGATACCGAATACGCGACGAGCCCATACAAACCCACCATCGTGAGCAGTGCCGCCAGCGCCCCGAAACCGCCCGACAGTTGCGCGAGGACGCGTTCCTGGACCAGCGTATCGCGGATCATCGTGGGCAGAATTGAGTAACGAACCTCGATGCCTCGATCGAGGTCAGCGAGCGCGGCCGTAATCGCCGGCGTGACCCCCTCGGCCGGAATCGCGGAACGAATCATCACCTTGGCGTAGTCGGCCGGATCGTCCTGGCTGTCGGCGTAGAACGCGACGGGAGACGGTGATTCGGTGGGCATCTCGTAGGTCGAGTTGCCGACGACGCCGATGATCTCGTAGGTGTGCTCGGGGTTGCGCGGCGTGGCCTCGCGGGTGAACCGTTGTCCCACTGCGGCAGCGCTTCCGCCAAACTTTGCCGCGAATCGCTCATTGACGATCGCAACGGTGACCGAATTCGGAGTATCACGATCATCGAAATCGCGTCCGGCAAGGAATGGAACACCCAGCGTCGCGAAGAATCCCGCTCCCGCCCGGTTGATCAAGCTGTCGAATGCGCGGCTGCGATCCGTCTGCGGCCATACTTCGTTGCTTCCTGAGCTGCCGCTCACGGGAACGATCGCGACCGGCGCCACCGACTCCACACCGGGCACCGAGCCGATGCGCTCGATCGCCTGCTGTCGAAAACTGTTCTGGCGTTCGACTGGTAACTTCAGCGGCGTGAGATCGATTGTCGCAACCAACAACCCGTCGACGCGGAATCCAGGATCGATGTTGAGCACGTTGCGCAGTGTGCGGGCAAAGAGAAGCGAGCCGAACAGCAGCGCAAGGGAAATGGCGATCTGCCCGACGACCAGCGTTCGGCGAAGACCCAGCGCACGACGGCCTGAGGTGGCTCCGCGCGCGCCGACGTGGAGCACCGAGGCAGCGCCCACGCGCGTGCCCCGGATGGCCGGCGCCAACCCGAAGAGCACGCATGTAGCCAGTGCGAGCCCACAAGCGAACGCAATTACCGTCCAGTCGACCCCGAGCGGCAGCGTGATCCGGCTATTGGACGTTTCGAGCGCGGCGACCAGCCACTGCCCCAGCGTTCCCGCCAGAAAGATGGCGCCGATGGCACCGATGGTGACCAGTAACAGGCTCTCGGTGAGGAGTTGTCTCATCACTCGACCCCGCGACGCTCCGAGACCAAGCCGGATCGCGAATTCGCGCTCGCGGGCTGATGCGCGCGCCAGGAGCAGATTGGCCAGATTCGCACAAGCGATGACGAGCACGAGTCCGGCAATTGCCAGCAGCAACCAGAGCGGCGCGGCGTACTTTTCGCCGAGTTGAGACAGCCCCGCTCCGCCGCGCGACGCGGTCAGCTTCATCGCGAGATATGAGGACACGCTGGCTGGAGGGTAGTACGACGGGAGCGATGTCCGAAACACTTCCGCGGACATCGCCGCGAAGTGCGCCGCGGCCTGCGTCTCACTCCAGCCCGGTTTCAGTCGACCGAAGACGCTCAGCCACCACGTCGTCCCCGCATCGACGAGTCCCTTCCCATCGTCGCTGAAGGCCGGCTCAGCGCAGAGCGGTAGCGCGACATCAAATGAGCGGCCGACCTCGAGACCGTGGAAGCCGAATGGCGCAACGCCGATGATCTCGACGGGTTTGGAACCGAGTGTGATCGTTTTGCCAACGACTGACGGATCCGATCCGTAGGCGCGGCGCCAGAAATCGTGTCCAAGCACCGCGCGCGGAGTGCAACCCGCACGGTCGTCGACGGCAGTCAATAATCGGCCGGCCGCGGGACGAAGACCGAGGGTGGAAAAGAAATCGCCGGTGACCCAGAGCCCGTCGCTCAAACGCACTTCGCCGCCCTGCGCAAGATTGAACGCCGTCCGGCTCCACGCGAAGATTCCGGAAAGCGCCTGCTGACGCGCCTGAATCTCGCGCCAGATCGGCTGTGTCACCGAGGCATGCCAGGTGTGACGGTTGCCGCGGACACCGGTCATGTCGGCAATGCGAACCTCCACCAGGCTGGCCGGATCGGAGACTGGCAGCACGCGAAGCCTGACGGCGTTCACGACCTCGAAAAGGGCGGTGTTCGCACCGATACCGAGGGTCAGCGAGAGAATCGCGACGAGGGCAAAGCCAGGACTCCGTCGGAGCGTCCGCGCCGCGTAGCGAACATCCTGCGCGATGTGCTCGAGCCATCGTCTGCCCCACACGTCGCGCGTCGCTTCCTGAATCTGAGAGATGTTGCCGAGCTGACGCTTCGCCGCTGCCGCCGCGTCCTGCGGCGAGGCTCCGCGCGCGACTCTGTCGGCCGTCGCCATTTCAAGATGCGATGCGATTTCTTCGCGCAGTTGTCGATCCTTGTTGCTCATGGTTCACTTTCCCGAGGTTTGGCAAGCACGGCGGCCATCGCGTCGACGATGGCCTGCCATCGCGATCGTTCCGAGACGAGTTGCTTTCGTCCGGCGGCGGTCAAGCGATAGACCCGCGTCCGTTGTTTATTTGCCGACAGCTTCCACGTCGCGGTGATCCACTTCTGCTTTTCCAGCCGGTGCAGGGCGGGATAGAGGGACCCGGTATCGACCTGCAGCACGTCGCTCGACCCGCCCTGGATGGCCTGGGCGATGCCGTACCCGTGTTGTGGTCCCCACTGCAGCGTTTGAAGGATGAGGAGGTCGAGCGTGCCCTGGAGCAGTTCGATCCGGTTTTGATATCGCGCCCGCTTCGCCATATGGATGTAGACACTCTACATGCGTGGATGGAGTTTGTCTACACCCTCCGCGGCTGAGGTCGGTCGGCCACTGGAAACTTCTACTTGATGATCCGCAGGTTGGTCGGCGGTGTCGGCGCGCTGACGTTCTTCGCCACGACGAACAACGTCACACTCTGTGCTGGCAGGGTCGCCACGAAGTTCGTGCCGCTGATGCCGACGTCGGCGAGACGCGTAATCGCGTTGGCCGCCGTCAGCTGCCACACCTGCGTCGTGCCGCGATGAGCGAATGAAGAGATGTTGACGGTCGCCGTGGCTGCCGTAGACGGCTGCTTGTTGATTACCATCACGGTCAACGCGCCGTCGGAAGCACGAACACTGGCAAACGCTGATACCGTATCCGGGTTCGGCACCACGGCGGAGACACTGGTCTCGCCAAACGTCGACTTGTTGCCGTCGTAGTTGCGATACATTTTCATCGCCTTATACGTCGGGGTCGTCGACGCGGGTGTCGTCCAGCGCGCTCCCATATCGAGCCCCTCGCGGCCGAAGATGCCGAAGACGTCAGCCTGGGTCGTCGCACCGTTGATGTGATTCTCGGCGCCCCAGTTGTATTCGGTGATGCCCACCAGCGTTCCGGCGTACTGCGTGTTCACCCACGTCTTCAGCCGTGGGATCAGTTGGACCCGATCGTTGATCCACGTCTCGTCGACATAGTTCGGATCCCACAGCGATCGAGTCGATCGATTTCGACGCAGTTGCATCCCACTCGACACGTCGTCGCTGAACTCGCCGCCCTGCGGATAGTAATGAACGGTAAAGACGTCGAGCAGCCTCCGGCCCGCCGACGTACTGCTCTGGCGCATCTGACCGAGCAACCACGTGAGGTAGTCGGCGCCGGCATGATTGTTCCTGTCGGGCAATGAACTCCAGCCGTGCGAGCTCCCCCACTGCTGGTCGTAGCCGCTGTAGAAATATCCGCTCCAGCCCCACTCCTCCGGCCCGACGATCACAGCCGACGGATCGACGGCCTTGATCTTGGTGGCGAAGTCGACCATCCGGCTCTTGATCTCATCCATCGTCGCGCCGACCGGACGAACGTCGCGATGTGTGGAATGCCACAGGCTCGGCTCGTTATCCAGAATGTAGTAGCGCAGCCCGCCGGACGCATTCGTTCCCCAACGGGTCACCAGGTGCTGCACCCAGGCCTGTTGCAGGCCGGAGTTCGAGGGGACATTGGCATCGTTCGGATCGTTGCCTGTGACGAACTGCCCATTGGTCAGCACGCCGTTGCCGGCATCCGCAAACCATTGCCAGTCGTTCCCTGTCTGTGCTCCGTATTTCGCGATCGAAAAACTCGCCAGCTTGCTTCGTCCGGGACCGACTCTGGCGACCCATTCGATCAGCGGAATGGTGAGCATCGCGCTCGCATTGGCCGCGCGCGTATTGGTGATGAACGTGTCGCCTCGTTCTCCCGCCGTCGCGCTGCTGTCGGCGATGCTCTCGAAATACCAGTCGTTGCCGCGGTTATCGGCGTTGATCTGCCAGTTATACCGGGACGTGTTGTTGCCGCCGTTGCGGTTCAACGGCGTGTTGAGATCGTTCAGTTGCGCCGTGGTTGCGTGCGCAATGCCGTAGATGTTCGGGTCGATCGGATGACGGTTAGCGGTGGGATCGATGCTGATGACGACGCTCGAGCTCTGGGCAATTGTGACGAGCGGTGTTGCCACAACAACCGAGGCGACAACCAGTAAGATCGGACGCCGAATCGGTCGCGCCTTCACTGGCAAGCCGATCCCGGCTTAATTGATGACGAGAATCGTTGGTCCGTCCGGGCGACCGCCGCGTAATGACGATGGTCCGGCTGCCGGATCAGTGTCTGGTTCGACGTTGCCGCGCGGCCGTTGATACGCGATGGCCGCATGGTAGCGTTCATCGACGCTGAGGTCGCCCAGGGGGCAGTTTCCCGGCGCCTGCGGATACATGACGCTCTTCTTGTCCGAGACGTGGAAGAACCCGAGTGCGTGCCCTACCTCGTGGACGACGACCAGACCGGGGATCTTGACGGCGCCGCACGAACATACCGGGTTGATGTTGAGATTGATTTCGCCGGGGTCGCGACCGATGTATGACTGCCCGCACGTGACCCGTTCGCCAGGATCGCTGGTGATCAGGATGCTGATCCAGCCTGGCGTGCTCAGTCGAACGTCCGAACCGGACTCGATGTACGCCGAGTATTGACCGCCGGTCCACAGCGGCACCGCGCGCGTCACCGCGTCGCGGATAGTGTTGATGACTTCCGACGAGATCGATCGGTTCAACTGATCGGTCGTCTTCAGATAGAACTTCGGCTGCTGCGACCAGCGAAGCAGGGCATATGGCCCGCCGTCCTGATCGTACGAGCCACGAGCCAGCTGGCGGTAGAAGTCCATCGAAAACGGCGCCGAGTTGCGAATCAGATCGAGAGTCACGTCGGTCCGCTGCTGCGCCTGCACTGTCACCCACTGCTCGCGTGTGACGAATCCATCAGCCGAGATAATCACCTTGCTCGGATTCGGTGGCACGGTGCCATTCGAACCGAACAGGTATCCACCGTCGCTGCTGGTCACGACCGGGGCCATGTTCCACGAGGGCTTCACGGTGGCGCCCGACACCGATTGGTGCCCCGCGGTTTCGACCACACTGCCGGCGATCGACCATTTGTACGACGAATTGTTGCTCGGACCTGTCGGCGTGGAACTCCCGTCCGACGACGAGCTGCCGCCGCAGGCAGCGGTCAGGAGGGCTGTTGCAGCCGTGGCGTACAAAAAGAAACGCTGATTCGGCAAGATGAAGCCGCCTATCGCAAGCGTCGCGCCAGTCTTCTCCACTGGCAACCCACCTTCACCCGCGAACCATACGTGACGCGATTTCGCGCCGGCCGACGGATACGCGGCGGCGGATGGTACACGCAGATACGCCGCTTTCGGTCACATTTTTGTCGACGCAGCTTACGCTTCTGGGTACGCCGCCGGCATCGAACATCGGTCACGCCGATCGTCCCACCTCCACAGTGTTCCAGTTTTTCGACGGTTGCACACGTCCGCACAGGGCCTCGGTGACCGGCACCACTATTGGAGCAGGCATGGATATGACCACCTCTTTACCCCTTCGGATTGTTCGCGTCGTATCGGTACCCGTGTTCCTCGTCATGATGGCCGCGCCAACATGGGCACAGGAAACAACTGGATTTGCGAAGAACGGCGGATACGTCGGCATGTCGGGCATTCTCGATTTCTCGTTCGGCGGCGACACGTTCGACGGCGAATCCATTTACAAGAAAGTGAACGGCGAAGAAATCCTGATTCTGCCGAAGTTCGACGGCGCGCACCACGCACTGCGCGCCGTGTTCGGGTGGCGAACCGGCATCGGGGCGTTCGAAGTGAGCTACGACCGCTCGAAACACCAGGGCACGTTCATGGAGTTCCCTGGCGAAGCGACGTTTCACGCGGTCAACTTCGACGAACGCATCTTCCTGCTGCGGGAGCGCCGGATTCAGCCGCACGTTCTGCTTGGCGGATCGATTCCGTGGATGACGATTCAGGACGGCAGCTATCTCGATCCGGAAGTGGGAGACGGTAGCTTTCGCGGTTACGGCATCAACACGGAGGCCGGCGTGACGGTGTTTCCCCACCCACGCTTCGGCATCAGCACCGGCTACCGCTATCGCATCATGTGGTTCGATACGGCGAGTGGCGTGACTCACACGACCTATCAGCTGCGGCCTCGTTTCCACGAGACCACCGGCAGCGTCGTGATCACCGGCACGTTCACGTTTTAGGGGCGAGGGGCGCGTTGTGGCGCGCCCCTATCCCTGTCGTGATTCCGGCGCCGGACGCCAGCGACCGAAGGTGGCGGCAGATACGCCCGAAAGCCACTCCTTGGCTCTCTTCCCCACGATCGCCTGCTCGAGCGCATCGAACTGCACGTATGCGACCGGCACGAGCAGTAACGTCAGGAACAGGCAGAGCGCCTGACCGCCGATGATCGTGACCGCGATCGCGGCGCGACCGGTTCCGCCGATCCCAATGCCAAGCGACGTCGGAATCAGGCCCGCAATGATCGCCGTCGTCGTCATCAGAATCGGCCGCAGACGCGTCCGGCAGGATTCGACGATCGCGTCGCGCAGCGGCAGGCCGCGCTGGCGCAGAACGTTGGCATAATCGACCTGCAGGATCGAGTTCTTCTTGACGATGCCGAGCAGCAGCAGCATGCCGAGCGCGCTCCACAGATTCAGCGTGCGGCCGGTCGCCCACAGCGTGAACAGGGCGAAAGGAACCGCGATCGGCAGCACCAGCATGATCACGATCGGCTGCAGGAAACTCTCGAACTGCGACGCGAGGACCATGTAGACGAAGATCATCGCCAGACTGATCGCCATGATCATGTTGGCCGTCGTCTCGTCGAGAATCTTCGACTGTCCCTGGAACTTGAACGACATGGTTGACGGCATGTTCAGGTCGGCCAGCATCTTCCGAACATCGTTGGTCGCCTCATCCAGCGCGTGGCCGGGCGCGATATCGGAAATGAACATGACGGCGAACTGACGATCGGATCGCTGGAGCGTCGTCGGACCGAGGCCTCGCTCGATCTGCGCGATGTTATCGATGCGCACCGGGCCGTTCGCCGATGGGACCGTGAGCCGCCCGATTTGCGCGATGTCGCCGCGCTGGCTCTCCAGCACTCGAATCTTCACCGGATACTGCTCTTGCCCCTCTTTGAACGACGAAATCTCGTCGTCGCCCGACACGGCCAGGCGCAGCGTGTTGCCAATCGTCGCCATGCGAACGCCGAGGTCGGCCGCGCGTTTGCGGTCGACCGCGACGTGAATCTCTGGATTCGAGACGTTCAGCGCAATTTTTGGCTCAGTGAGGCTGGGAATCCTCTGGGCGGCTTCGAGAGCGCGCTTGGAGTAATCGGCAATCTGACTCAGATCAGGGCCGAGTATCTGCAACGCGATCGGAAATGAAATGTTTCCTTCACCGCTTCCGAGGGCGGTGCGCGAACTGATGCTCGGTCGATAGCTTGGATGCTTCGCCAGGCGTTTTCGCATCTCCGTGATGATCTGCGCCTGGGTGTTTTTGCGTTCATCCGGAGGCAATGCCTGACACAGGAAGTGGATGTGCGTCGGCGAACTCAGGTTCTGGGTGACACCAACCGATGGCTCGATCTGCGCGACGCCTTCGATGCCGCTGAGTTCATCCATCAGTTTGAACGCGATCTCGCTGGTGCCTTCGAGAGACGTTCCTTCAGGCGAGTCAACGTGAATGGTCCATTCGCCCATGTCTTCGTTGGGCACGAACTCGCGTCCGACCATCCGATTCAGAGGAAGCGTCAGGAGCGCCGTCACAATCGAGATGCCGATGATGACGCCCGGGTGATCCAACGCCCAGTTCACGTGCCTGCCGTAAAAGCCGTCGAGCCAGTGGAAGAATCCGTGTTCCTTGGTTTTCTTGTCGGAAGCGGCATCGGAGAGTTTCAGGAAACGAGAGCTCAGCATCGGCGTCAGCGTAAAGCTGACCAGCATCGACACGAGAATGGCGAAGGCCATCGTCCACCCGAATGGGTTGATGAACCGCTTCGCGTACCCGCTCATGAACGCAATCGGCAGAAAGATGACGACCAGCGACAGGGTCGTCGCCATGACCGCCAGGGCGACTTCGCGCGTGCCCTGGATCGCCGCTTCGAACGGTGAACATTCTTTTTCTTCGATGTAGCGGAAGATGTTCTCGAGGACCACAATCGCATCATCGATGACGATACCGACAGCGAGCGTGATACCGAGCAGCGTCATGTTGTTCAGCGTGAACCCCATGATGTTCATCAGGGTGAACGCCGAGACGATCGACGCCGGAATCGCAACCGCCGAGATAATCACCGCACGAACGTTCCGAATGAAGAACATGACGACGATCGTCGCAAACAGCGCACCGAAAAGGAGGTGCTCTTCGAGCGACGAGATCGAGGCATAGATGAACTTCGAGTCGTCGCGGATGACCGTGACTTTTACCGACGACGGAAGCGAGCGTTGGATCGTGGCGAGTTTCGCGCGTACGCCCTCGATCACCGCGACGGTGTTTTCACCCATGGCGCGACGGATGTCGAGCATGACCGCGGGCGTCTTGCCGAGCCAGACGCCGCTGATCGGCCGTTGAAAGCTGTCTTCCGACTGGCCGATGTCCGACACACGAATAGGTGTGCCATTTCTGGTGGCAACGACGATGTCGTTGAATTCTCCGGACGCGTCGACCCGACCGAGCGTCCGCAGAAGCAGCTGGCCTTTACCCTGCTCGACTGTCCCGCCCGGTATTTCGACGTTCTCGGCAACCAGCGCATCTCGCACCTGCGAGATCGAGAGGCCGTAGGAATTCAGTTTTTCGATGTCGACGACGATGTGGATTTCGCGCGCCCGGCCTCCGAGTAAGCTGACTTCGCCAACACCGTTAACCGTCTGAATCGCTCGCCCGATCTGTTTATCCGCCAGCTCGGTCAGCGTGCGCAGGCTCATGCCCTCCGACGAGATGATCAGCGACATCACGGGATCGGCATCGGGATCGACCTTGGTGATGACCGGTGGCAGGAGCGCGGGCGGCATGTTCCTGATCGCGCTCGCAACCTTCTCGCGTACGTCGTTCGATGCGTCGTTGATGTCGCGCTCGAGGACGAATCTCACCGTGATGTTTGCGCGGCCCTCCGCCATGCGCGACTGGATCTCGTCGATCCCCGAGACACCACTGATGGCCTCCTCCATCGGCTCGATGACAGAGGTGGACAGCTCATCCGGACTGGCGCCCGGGAGCGTCAGCGCGACACTGACCGTCGCCGGGTCCGCTTTGGGAAAGAGATCGACGCCAAGATTGCGGAAGGAAAAGGTTCCAAGGACCACGAGCGACATGACGAGCATCGTGGCAAAGACAGGTCGGCGAACGCATAGATCAGAAAGCACGAAGGACTCCCTAAATGCGTGAAAGAACAGGCTTAAGTATACGTCGCCGTCCGGGTCGCGGAGTGCGTGTCAGTGGCGATGGACGCCCGATATGCCGAGTCGGTCGATCGTGTTCTTTTCGAAGTCGAACTCGATCACGACCACCGGTTCCTTGCCGACGACCCAGCCGTCATGTCCCGGCTCGATCGCGAGAATCTGTGGGGCTTTGTGCTCGACGACGCAGCCGTCGGCATATTCGATGTGGATCTCGCCGCTGACGAGGAACCCGACATGCGCGTGCATGCAGAGGGCGGTTCCCACGATTGGCTTCATGTCCACCGACCATCGGAATCCCGGCGGGTAGACCATGCGCTTCACCCGCGCCTCCCCCGCCCGTCCGACTTCGAGCCGGACATTCCCGACCTCGCGAAGCTCCGCGCCTTTGACCGGCGCGAGTTTCGTCGCGGCGCCCTTCCGTTGAGCCGGAGCCGTCTTGCGTCGACGCTTGGCGGCTGGAGCAGATCTCTTGGCGGGTTTGCGGGCGGTTTTCTTTTTTGCCACGGCGGGCCTCACTTGAGGTCCGATGCTAGCACCCTTCGACGCGCGAGTTAAATCCGCTCGCTCGGAGCGGGTCGCCCGGCACCCTTGGCACTCTTGGCACCCTTGGCACTCTTGGCACCCTTGGCACTCTTGGCACCCTTGGCACCCTGGGCACCCTTGGCACCCTGGGCACCCTGAGTTACATCTCTCTCAGCGCCGCGAGCGGGTCCATGCGCGCCGCGCGCCGCGCCGGGACCAGGCACGCGAGCAGCGCGACCACGGCAAGAATTGCGGCCGATCCGCCAAGCGTAATCGGATCACGCGGTCCGACGCCGAAAAGAAGCGTTCCCAGAAGCCGCGTCAAACCGATGGCACCGGCGAAGCCCAGGATCAGGCCGATGAGCGTGAGCGTCATCCCGTTCCTGACAACCATTCCGATCAGCGCCGTCGCCGACGCGCCAAGCGCCGCGCGGACGCCGAGTTCGTGCGTGCGCTGAGCGACGGTGTAAGAAATGACGCCGTAGATGCCAATGGCCGACAGCAAGAGCGCGAGCGCGGCAAACACCGCCAGCAACGTCGTGCGCAACCGCGTCGACGCGACTGACGTGCTCTTCATTTGATCGAGCGTTCGGACATCACTCACCACCTGGCTCCGCTCGATCTCGTGAACCGCCTCCGTGATCGCGCGCGACAGTGACCCGGGCTCGATCGCAGATCTCACCACCACGTTGACCGAGGTTGATGGACTCTGCTCGATCGGGACATAGACGCCTGGTCTGACCGTGCCTTCAAGCGTGCTCGTTCGCTCGTCGGCAATGACGCCGACGATCTCCCACGGGATTTCCGCACCGAGTTGCGGCTGCCCGGGAATGATGTCCTGGATCAGCAGCCGCTGACCGATCGGATCCTTGTCGGCCATGAACCGCTTCACAAACGATTGATTGATCACCGCAACGGGTGGCGTGCCTTTGACGTCGCGATCGGTCAGTCCACGCCCCTTGATCACTTGAATCCCGAGCACCCGGAAGTAGTCGGCATGGACCATCTTGAAACCGCAGGCCTGGCGATTGGCGCGATCGACCTGGTCGCGCCCGGCAATCAGGAATGGCATGCCGTTGCTGAATCCTTCCAGCGGCAGCGAGTCCGTCGACGCGGCACCTGTTACGCCCGGCACGGCATTGATCCGCGACACCAGTTGCCGGACGTATGCCGACAGCTGAGAGGCATCAGGGAAGCGATCGTTGGCGATCGGCAAGCGCAGCGTCAGCACGTTGGTCGGGTTGAACCCCAACTCGACCTGCATCATTTGGAAGAAACTGCGAACGAGAAGTCCGCCGCCGGTCAGCAGAATGAACGCGAGCGCCACTTCGACCACCACGAGCGCGCTGCGAAGTCGACGTCGTCCGCTGTCGCCCGCCGCCCCGCGGCCCCCCTCTTTCATCGCGCCTGCGAGATCGAGTTTCGTGGCGCTCAACGCCGGTGCCAGGCCAAAAACAATTCCGGTCGTCACGGCGAGCGCAAACGTAAACGCGAGAACGCGCAGGTCCATCTCGACGTTGATCGCCGCGGGCAGATAAAACGGCGGCAGCATGTATTTCAGCCACACCATCAGCCCATAGCCCAGGGCAATGCCGAACAAGCCTCCAACGATCGCGAGAAGAAGGTTCTCGGCAAGGAACTGGCGAACGAGCCGGCCGCGACCCGCGCCCAGCGCAGCCCGGACGGCAACTTCGCGCTCACGCGCGGTGCCGCGTGCCAGCACCAGATTCGCGACGTTCGCACACCCGATGAGCAGCAGCATGCCGACTGCGGCGAGCAATACATAGAGCGATCGCTGTAATTGCTGACCGACGACAATGTCCATGTAGCGCAGCGTCGAGACTCCCCATCCCTTGTTCGAATCGGGATAGTCCACCGCGATGCGCGCACCGATGGCATCGAGTTCACTCCGCGCCGCTTCGATCGTGACGCCGGGCTTCAGTCGCGCGACGACAGCGAGCCAATGGAAATTCCGCGTCCGCTCCGATGACTTGAATGCCAGCGGACGCCATAACTGGTTGAACGCTCGATCGAATGCGCTGCGCGCGGGCATCACGCCAATGACCGTGTACGGCTCACCGTTGAGCGTCAGCGACTTCCCCACAATTCCCGGGTCGCTGCCAAACTGCGCGGCCCACAAGCGATGGCTCAATACGACGACGTGTTCTTTGCCCGGGGTGTCTTCGTCGGCGGCGAATGTTCGTCCGAGAAATGGCTTCACCGCGAATACGTCGAAGTAACCGGCCGACACTCGACCCGAGCGCAACAACACAGGTTCGCCCTGGCCGGTAAGCGTGAGGGAACCGCCGGTTGAGGCGGTCATCGCCTCGACCGAGGTCGTCTGGCGCTGCCAGTCGAGGAAGTTCATCGCGGAAACGACGTTGTTGCCGCCCCCGGGAGGCTTTTCCCAGATCTGGAGGATGCGTTCAGGGTGTTCGTATGGCAGCGGCTTCAGCAGCGCCGCATCGACGAAGCTGAAAATCGCGCTGTTGGCGCCGATGCCCAACGCGAGCGTCAACACCGCGACGATGAAAAAGACCGGCGCTTTGAGGAACATCCGCGCGCCGTATCGGAGGTCCTGCACGAACTCGTGAAGCACACGTCCCTCCTTCAGCGGCTCGCCTCGCCGTAGCACCGGTCGATCTGACGGTGCGCAGGCGGGTGTCGGCTTAGACGAGAGCGCACGCCGGATGGTTGGCTGTTATTTGCGCGAAGCTAACCGGTGCTGAGCTTCACGCGCCAGTTGCAGATACCAGTCGCTGGGCAGCCGTTCGCCGTCGGCGTCCAGTGTCACGATTGGCACACCGGCCGGAACACGGTCGCGCGTCGGCGCAAGTTTGAACATCGCCGTGCCTTCGTCGACTTCGTCAAACATTGCGCCGTAGATCATCGTTGCGCCGGCCTGTAACGCTCGTTCGACTTGATGCCAGTAGAAACGTCCGCCGCGACGCGGAATCGGATTGACCGGCGCGGTGGGGTTCATGTTGTGCCACGAGAAACCCGGAAACACGACCGGCATATACTCGAGTCCCAGACGATTGGTTTCTGCCAGATCGGGCTCGACTTCGTTCTGATAGAACCGATCGGTGTTCTCCTCGTCGCTGAATCGTCCGACAGTCCAGGGGCTGAGAATATCGAACGAGCGATAGACTCGCGCCCACGCTTCATCAGTCTGCGAATCACGGCCGAGTGTGCGCCAGCGAGCAGGAATGCCGCCAACGAGCGTGACGCGATATCGCGGCTCGGGATTGTTCTTCAAGAAGTCGATGATCTCCGCGGCCTGGTCCGGCGTCGGAGCGCGATCGCGGAAACCGAAGCCCCATATCGCCAGCACTGGCCGAGCGTGATGCTGGAGGTAGCGCGGACTCTCGGTGATCCGCAACGTGTCGACCATGTAGACCCAATCGCGCTTCACGGCTTCGACAACCGTTTCGCGCGGATGACCAGAGATGTCATACATGATTGCGAAGACGCGAGCGTGCGCTTCTGCGGCCTGTCGTACATTGCGCGCCACGCCATCACGAAATCCCAGCACTGATCTATCGTCGAGGCGGGACGTGAACCGCTGGAGAAACACGCCGGGCAGGTTGTAGTCCTGCAGCCACGCAAAGTGGCGATCGACCGTGCGCGGGTTGTACGCCGAATACAGTTGCGCCGGTTGCCCGCCGGGAAGCGCAAGGGGTGTGTCGCAACGTTCGCTCTCTGGGAGCTCTGACACGTCCGGCCACATATCGACGCGAAGAGTGGAGGCACTTGCGGTTGCGCCTCGGAACCAATGCTGCCAGGTGTCGAGCGATGAACCGTCTCCGGGACACCCGAACCAACCCTGATAGCCGAACATCAACTTGCCCTCGAGGGTCGTCGGATCGGCATCAGGCGCGACCGCGTTGGCGACGGCAATCGCCCCCAGCCGGGACGTGGCGGTTGGCATGCGCGCACCTGCGCCCGTGGCACACGCGCTGGCGGCGATCGTCAGGCCGAGAAACCATGATAGATGGCGGGTCATCACACTCTATATATACGCACCGTCATCATAGGCGGAGTGCTATCATCCGCCCGCCATGAAGAGGCTTCTATCTGTACTGACGATCACGGTTCCGCTGCTTGCGCTCTCCGGGCACGCGCAAACGCCGGTCATCGATCGCGAATACACGCTCGAATCGAACATGCTCGGTTACCGCGGAGTCGGCGGGGAGATTGACGGCGTCAGAAATCCCGTGCTGTGGGCCAGGACGGGCGAAAACGTCCGCATCAATATCGTCAACGGCGAACTGATGGTGCATGACGTCTCGCTGGAAAAACACAACGCGAGGAGCGCACAGATCCTCGACAAGGGTGCAACCTCGAGCGTCACGTTCAAAGCCAAGGAAAGCGACATCTATTTCTGTTCCGTTCCCGGCCATCGCGCCGCCGGCATGGAAGGACGGCTCGAGGTCTCTGATCAACAACCCGTCCAGTCACCCGGCATCACGCCGACAGAGGACGGGCGCGCGTTGAATCTTGATTTCGAGACCGGCACGCTCGACAACTGGAAGGCGACGGGGGATGCGTTCGCGCTGGTGAAAGAAGATCTGCAACGTAAGGATCAGCGCGTCGCCGGGGCGTACTGGGTCAGCAGCGGGATCTCCGGCAACTCGCGGCGCGGCACGTTGTCGTCTGCGCCCTTTCACGTCACACATCCGTATGCGAGTTTTCTCGTCTCGGGTGGTGCGTTCGCCAGCACGCGCGTCGAGTTGGTGCTGGCGGAAGAAAACACCGTCATCTACACGATTTCGGGCGCTGACCAGGCGGCATTTCGTCCTGCCGTCGTCGATCTGAAATCGTACGCCGGCAAGAACATCTTTATTCGTCTGGTCGACGAGGAAACCGGCGCGCCGACCGCCACCTATTTGCGCGAGAGTCCATGGGCGCACATCAACTACGACGACTTCCGCTTTTTCGACACGCGCCCCTTCTTCGCCAACGAGCTCGTTCCCTCCGACGCGAGCACGATGCCACCGATGGACGTACTGCGGTACGCGGGGTTATCCGGCGTCGAGGCTGCGAAAGCGATGACTGTGCCGCCGGGTTTCTCGGTCACCCTCGCCGCCTCCGAGCCCGACATCGTCAAACCGATCGCATTCACACTCGACGATCGAGGCCGGCTGTGGGTGGTCGAATCGCACACCTATCCCGTGCGTGCGTTAGAAGGTGAAGGGCGCGATCGAATCCTGATTCTCGAAGACACCGACGGCGACGGGCGTCTCGACAACCGCAAGGTATTCACCGAGCACCTCAATCTGGTCAGCGGCATCGAAGTCGGGTTCGGTGGGGTGTGGGTTGGTGCGGCCCCCTACCTGTTGTTCATCCCGATTGCGCCGGGCGCCGACACGCCGTCAGGGCCGCCGCAGGTCGTGCTCGATGGTTGGGGATACGAGGACACCCACGAGACGCTCAATACCTTTACATGGGGTCCAGACGGTTGGCTTTACGGGACGCATGGCGTCTTCACCCAGTCCAACGTCGGTAAACCTGGAGCCCCGGACTCGGAACGCGTCCGGCTGAATGCGGGCGTCTGGCGTTTGCATCCGGTCACTCGCGAGTTCGAAGTGTTCGCCGAAGGCACGAGCAATCCGTGGGGACTCGACTTCAACGACTACGGCCAGGCGTTCGTCACCGCGTGCGTCATCGAGCATCTCTACCAGGTGATTCAAGGCGGACGATTCAAGCGGCAGGCAGGTCAACACGTCAATCCGAACATTTACGACGACATCGAGACCATTGCCGATCATGTGCACTGGGTCGGGAAGAAGGGACCGCATGCCGGCAACAGCCGTTCAGACACGGCGGGTGGAGGACACGCGCACGCCGGGGCGATGATTTATCTCGGTGGAAACGGCTGGCCGAAGGAGTATCGCGACGCGATCCTGATGAACAACATTCATGGCGCGCGCGCGAACATGGATCGGTTGACGCGCGCCGGATCGGGTTACAGCGCGACCCACGGGCCGGACTTCCTCAAAACGAACGATTCATGGAGCCAGATGCTCAACTTCCGCTACGGCCCGGATGGATCCGTCTACGTCATCGACTGGTACGACAAGAACCAGTGCCACAGCAGCAATCCGGACGTGCACGAGAAGACGCTTGGCCGAATCTTCAAGATTCGCAACGACAACGACAAGTGGGTCCAGGTCGATCTGCAGAAGATGACGTCGGAGCAACTGGTCGACCTGCAGCTTCAGCCGAACGACTGGTACGTCCGGCATGCGCGACGCATTCTGCAGGAGCGCGGTCCCGATCCGAAGGCGCACGACCGGCTGAAACGGATTCTTCGCGACAACCAGGACGTCACGCGAAAGTTGCGGGCACTGTGGGCGCTTCATGTCACTCACGGATTGACCGAGCGTGATCTGCAGGATCTCCTGGGCCACGAGAGCGAATACATCCGAAGCTGGGCAGCGTATCTGCTTGTCGAAAGCAAACGCCCGTCGGACGGCACCATTCGGCTGTTTGCGAAAATGGCGCGCGACGAACAGTCGCCCTTGGTCCGGTTGTATCTGGCGAGCGCGCTGCAACGAACGCCGGTGGCTAAAAGATGGGACGTCCTGACCGGCTTGATGGCGCACGGCGAAGATGCGACCGATCACAACCAGCCGCTGATGGTGTGGTACGCGACCGAGCCGGTCGTCGAACTCGACATGCCGCGAGCGCTCGGCCTGGCGGCGACGACAAAGCTGCCGCAATTGTTTTCGTTTGCCGTCCGTCGCATCGCAGCCGTCGGGACACAGGACGCGCTGAAGACCTTGACCGATCGGCTGGGGCGCACCAGCGATCCCGCCGAGCGGAAGGAGCTCGCCAGCGGAATCAGCCGGATTGTAGGAAAGTAGGTTTCCTGTTGTCTACTTGCTGACCGTAACAGCGGCGCCGTCGGCGAGCGAGTCAACGTCGGTGATCGCGACGCGCTCTCCAGCTTTGACCCCGCTCATCACTTCGATCCGGTCGCCGACGCGTTCGCCGACCGAGAGTTCGCGGATCGCGAGTTTATCGCCAGTGACAACGAACACACGATTGACGCCGTATCGGTACTGAAGCGCGGCGTAGGGGATGGTGAGCACGGAATCGACCTTGCCGCTCTCGATGTGGACGCGCGCGAAGGTGCCTGGCTTGAGCACCGCGTCCTTGTTGGGAACCAGCGCCTCGAACGGAAAGGCGCGCGTCGAGGTGTTGACCGCGGGACTGAGGCGCGACACTTTCCCGGTGAACGTCCGATCCTGATAGGCGTCCACCTTCAGTTCGACGTCCTGTCCGGCATTAATCCATGGCGCCATCCTCTCGGGAATCTCTGCCGTCACCTTCAGCGGATCGAGGCGAACGATCGCCATCACCGGCATCTGCGTCTTGACCAGCTCCCCCATGTTGACGAATCGCTTCTGCACGAAGCCCTCGAACGGCGCGCGAATCTCGGTGTCGCGTAACTGACGGCCGGCGAGCTTCATCGTCGCTTCCGACGCCTGAATGCTGGCGCGAAGATTTTTCGCGTTCTGAATCGCGGAGTTGTAAATCGCGCGCTTCGACTGCAACGCTGCCTTCGCATCGTCGAGCGCCTGCTGCGAAATCAGACTTCGCTTGGACAACTCGGTTGCGCGCTCGAAGGCCTGTGTCGCCTGCACGAGGTCGGCGTTTGCCCGCCGAGCGTCCGGCGTGTCCTCGAGTTCCGGAAGATGCTCGGGATCGGGTGCACCGTACTGGGCGAGGGTTCGTGCCAGCGCGGCTTGCTGCTGGGCGTACGTATACTGCTGCTTTTCGTTGTCGAGTTGCACCAGCAATTGACCGCTCGTCACGCGATCGCCGAGGTCGGCAAGAATCTTCGCGACCTTCCCGTCCGCTTCCGACGAGATGGTCACTTCATCGACCGCAGCGAGGGTGCCGACGACATCGACCGCACGACGGACGGAGGCCTCGCGCACCGCCTCAGCCTGGACCGCCTTGGCCGCCCCTTCGCGGCTGTGTGCTTCTGCTTTCTCACCCTTCGAACAGCCGGTGCCCGTCAGGACGACGGCGACGGCAAATGCGATTCGATACGCGTGTGTCATGTCTATCCGTGTGGTAACCGTGGCTACGAGTATACGATCAACGGACCATGAGCCTTGGCCACCTGACGTTGCCGACCCGCGAAGTGGAAAAGACGGCATCCTTTTTCGAACGGACGCTTGGCTATGGGCGCCTTGCCGTGCCGGCGAACTCGCCAGTAGAACTGGTCTGGCTCGATCTCGGACGCGGTCAGGAAATGCACGTCTTCTACGTCGAAGGCTTCAGCGTTTCACCGTTTGAAAACGAGTTCGGGCGCCACGTTGCGGTGTTTTATCCGCTCGCCGAATTCGACGGACTCAAGCGACGTCTTGCGGCTGAAGGGGCGGAGATGTTTCCACCGCTTCGCCCGACACCCTTCGAGCGGTTCTTCTTTCGCGAACCGATCAACGGGTATGTGTTCGAGGTCATCGACGATGCCCGGGCGCAGGCACAATGACCGTTGCCTGATGTGGAAATCGCGTGTTGTGGTGATTGACAACGGCCTCGCCGATCTCGCGTCCAGGTCCGGCCTCGGTCAGTGCGACGATGGCCCCGCCGAATCCGCCGCCGGTGATGCGTGCCCCATAGACGCCGGGCATGGAACCCACCGCTTCGACAAGCGCATCGACCGCCGGCGTTGACACCTCGAAGTCTTCGCGCAGCGACGCGTGCGACGCCAGGAACAGTCGGCCGGCTTCTGCGGCATCGCCGGCGCGTAAGGCGGCGACAGTCGCAATCACCCGCGCGTTTTCGGTGACGACATGCCGCGCGCGCCGGTTGAGCGGCTCACGAAGCGCATCAATGGCCGGCAGATCGTGCGGGCCGGCGTCTCGCAGGCTGGTGAGGCCGAGAGCGGCTGCCGCCTGCGCGCATTCGTCACGTCGCGTGCGGTATCCGCCGGTCACATGACTGTGGCGCACGCCTGAGTCGATGACCAGAAGGGCGCAGGACGATGGCAGCTCGACGCGGGT
This sequence comes from Vicinamibacterales bacterium, assembly GCA_035491715.1. Classification (GTDB taxonomy): domain Bacteria; phylum Acidobacteriota; class Vicinamibacteria; order Vicinamibacterales; family 2-12-FULL-66-21; genus JALZOC01. Next base: position 27,672 of record DATJKH010000135.1, read on the forward strand.
GTACTCGCGCGTTCGAGTATCGATGAATAACGCGCTCGTTTCATCGGCCAGGCAGCAGGCCATCTGATCCATGATGCCGACCGGCGCGCCGACAAACTCGATTTCCGCTCTCTGCGCGAGGCGGGCCAGTTCGAGATCGACGATCGACAAATGAAACGCATCCCGAAGCGCCCGCCCGGTCGCGATCAACAACGCGGCGCTCGAGGACAGGCCGCTCCCGAGCGGAATCTCCGACGAGACTCGCGCATCAAAGCCGCTCGTCAATCCATGGTCGAGCAAGACCCACGTGATGCCGCGAACGTAGTCCGTCCAGTCACCGGCACGCGTGATCGATTCGAGTGAAAAGCTCTGCGGTTGCTGTTTGGCGTATTGCGCACTCCACATCCGAACCGTTCCGTCCTGCCGCGGTCGGAGTTCCACGGTGGTCCGAAGTGGGAGTGCCGCCGGAAGCACGAACCCATCGTTGTAGTCGGTGTGCTCACCGATCAGGTTGACGCGTCCGGGCGACGACGCCGTCACCACCGCGGCTTCGCCGAATAAGTCGCTGAATGCGTTCGCGATAGTTTCCTCGTAAGAATCTGCTACATCACCCGTTTGATTCACCGCAACCCGGCGCGAGCACGTTCGCGGCTCGGTTGCGACAACCGACAAAACTTCCGGCACTATCTCGCTCACTGGATTGTGAGAGGTAGCGCGATGTTCGATCAACAGTCAATCCGGCGCCGTCGGTATTGCCTGCTGCGATGTCGTGGTGCTGGGCCGCGTCGATCAAAGCAAAGAAGAAATGACATCTCGCGGTGGCGAATTGGAGGTATATTCCCGCGCAAATGCGCCTCCTGACCTGCCTGATCGTCCTTCTCGTGCCACTGTCGGCATCTGGCGCTGACAAAGCGACGAAAGAAACGTTCGGTTCGGGCGGTCGAACGCGAACCTACTATCTATTGGTTCCTGAGTCGGCGAAGAAGGCCGGCTCGCCGCCGTTAATCGTGCTCCTGCATGGTTCGGGTCGCGACGGCAAGTCGCTCATCGACCCGTGGACGTCGCTCGCAAAGAAGGAAGGCATCGTCCTGGTCGCGCCCGACGCGATGACTCCTCAAGGCTGGCGCGTTCCCGATGATGGGCCAGATTTTCTTCACGACCTCGTCGAGCTCCTCGCCAACCAGATCGAGATCGATCGCCAGCGCGTCTACATCTTCGGGCACTCCGCGGGCGCGGGGCACGGACTGGTCATGGCGCTGCTCGAGTCGGAATACTTCGCCGCGGTCGCCGTCCACGCCGGCATGTTGCCGGAGTCGAGCTACCAGATGCTCGATCGGGCCGCGCGCAAGACTCCGATTGCCATGTGGATTGGCACCGAGGACGCGCTCTTCCCTCTCGCTGTCGTGCGCGCGACGCGGGACGCCCTGAAGGCGCATGGGTTCCATCCCGAGCTGACCGAACTGGCCGCGCACACACACAACTATTACATTCGCGCAGGCGCCATCAACGAAGAGGTCTGGAAATTTCTGCGGCCGATCGCGCTGCCGAACGAACCACACTACGAGCGCTACCAGTTCTCGCGCTGAGCGTCTGCGATCGTGCCCCAGACCAGCGGCATGTCGCGCGATCCCTTTGACGCAATCGTGCTCGGCGTCGGCGGCATGGGAAGCGCGGCATTGCTTCACCTTGCGCGGCGAAACCCACGAGTCCTCGGACTCGAGCAATTTCAGATCCCTCACGAGCACGGCTCATCTCATGGTCTGACTCGCATCATCCGTCTTGCCTACTGGGAGCACCCTGCGTACGTTCCCCTGCTCCGGCGTGCATACGAACTCTGGCACGAGCTGGAAGCGCTTGCGGGAGAGCAACTGTTGGTCACGACCGGCAGTGTTGATGCTGGTCCACCGGTCAGCGTCCCGATCCGCGGAGTCCTGGAAGCCTGCAGGCAGTTCAGCCTTCGCCACGAAACGTTCGACAGTTCAACACTCCACCAGAGGTTTCCTGGCTATCGACTGCCGAACGACCTCGTCGCAGTGTTTCAACCGGATGGTGGATTCCTGCTGTCCGAGCGTTGCATCACCGCGCATCTGAACGCGGCTCTCCAACTTGGTGCGACCGTGCACACAAACGAGCGCGTCGTCGATTGGGAAGTCGCCGGAGATCATGTGAGGGTTCGCACCGACCGTGCGACCTATACGACACGTCGGCTCATCATCACGGCCGGACCGTGGGCGGGAAAGATCGTTTCCGCATTGCGACCACTCGTCACCGTGGAGCGCCAGGTCGTGATGTGGCTGACACCCAGGCGCCCTGACCTGTTCATGCCCGGCAGGTTTCCGGTTTTCTACCTCCATGGCGACGACGGCAGTTTCTACGGTTTCCCGGTCTTCGGCGACCTCGGCTTCAAGATCGGCCGGTATCACCACCTGCGCCAGATTGTGGATCCCGATCATGTTGACCGGACGTGCCACCCGGAAGACGAGATGGTGCTTCGCCAGGCAATCCAGCGTTACTTCCCGGACGCCGATGGTCCCCCGACGTTGCTCAAAACCTGCCTCTTCACGAACACAAGCGACGAGCACTTCATCATCGACACGCTGTCGGACACCCCGCGCATCGTCGTCGCCGCCGGCTTTTCAGGTCACGGCTATAAGTTCTGCAGTGTCGTCGGAGAGATTCTCGCGGACCTGGCGCTCGAGGGAGGCACCAGGCACGATATCTCGTTGTTCACTCTTCAACGGCGGGATTAAAACTAATCTCCACGCCCAGCCCTCCCATCCCGCTATAGCGACGACACCTCAGCTGCCACAACGTGAACTGCCGGACACCGAAATCCCGACATCCATCATCGTTTCCGGTGGCTCGTCACATCGTCCTTGTCGCGTATGAACGGCCGCAATAACGTCGACGCCAAAGCCTCGAACAGGAGATCGACACATGAACTTCGCTCTCGCTTTGGGGAGCGTGGCGGCCGCAATCGTCGCCGCCGGCATGACCGATGTGACTGCATCAACCGCGGCGGCGTCACAACCCGCCATCACGGCGGCAGAAGGTGGCAATCGTCTGCGCGTTCCGGTCGATTACTACAAGCTGCCGAACGGGCTGAAGGTCGTGCTGTCGCGCGACACGACCAGCCCAACTGCTTGTGCCGCCGTGTACTACAACATCGGCTCTCGCAACGAGCCGAAGGATCGCACCGGCTTCGCTCACCTGTTCGAACACATGATGTTCCAGGGATCGGCAAACCTCGGAAAGATGGCGTTCATCCGGCTCGTGGAATCCAATGGCGGCATCCTCAACGGGTCGACACGCTTCGACTTCACCAACTATTACCAGGTGGTGCCTTCGCACGCGCTCGAGCCAATTCTGTGGGCCGAGGCAGACCGCATGCGTTCACTCGACATCGACATCGAGAACTTGAAGAACCAGCAGGAAGTCGTGAAGAACGAAGTCAAAGTCAACGTGCTCAACCAGCCGTATGGCGGCTTCCCGTGGATCGATTTGCCGATGTCGGCCAATGAGAATTGGTACAACGCTCACAACTTCTACGGCGACCTCGCGCATCTCGATGCGGCAACCGTCGACGAAGTCCGCGCGTTCTTCCACACCTATTACGCGCCGAATAACGCCGTGCTTGTCGTGACCGGAGACTTCTCGCCGGACGAAGTCAAAGCCTGGGTGCAGAAGTATTTCGGAAACGTTCCGCCGGCCAAGCTTCCCGGTCCGGCCGATCTGAAGGAACCACGCCAGGAAAAAGAGAAACGCGCGGGACGCACTGATCCTCTCGCCAACCGGCCGGCGCTGGGCATTGCGTACCACGCGCCGAATCGATTCACCCCGGAGTGGTATGCGTTTGGATTACTCGACGAAGCGCTCGCGCAGGGTTCGGACTCACTGTTGTATGACGAACTGGTCAGGAAGAAAGGCATGACCGGCAGCGTGGCGGCAGGCATCAACTTCGGACTCGGCAACATGTTCGATTACAGCGGCCCGATGCTGTGGATTGCGCAGTTCTTCCACGACTCCTCCGTCTCGTCCGACGCGCTGCTCGCCGCGATCGATGGCATCGTCGAAAAGGTACGAAAAGACGGACTCGATCAATCTGCGCTCGATCGCGCGCGTGTGAAGATGCGGTCCGATCTCTACGCCAATCTCGAAGAGTTCGCCGGCTTCGGTCGCGCGAACCTGCTCGCCGCCTTTGCCCTCTTTGACGACGATCCAGGAAAGATCAATCAACTCGAGGATGGATTTGAAAAGGTCACGCCGGCGCTGTTGCAGAAGACCGCCGAAGAGTATCTCCGGCCGGGCAATCGGACGGTTTACGTAGTTACCCCTGGCAAGACCGCCGCGCAGGGCGACAAGGAGGCGCGATGAAACCGCTTTTCGTTTTTGCGCTCGCACTTTTCGCCGGCGGCCAGCAGGCCGCTCAGCAGAAGCCGCCTGCCACCGGCGCACCGAAAGACTTCGTGCTGCCGGCCGCGAAGCGCTTCACGCTCGCCAACGGTCTGCCAGTCACGATGGTGCCCTTTGGACAGGTACCGAAGGCCGCAATCCGGCTGGTCGTCGCCGCCGGCAACGTCTACGAGAACAAAGATGAAGTGTGGCTCGCGGATCTCACTGGCAACTTGATGCGTGAGGGGACATCGGGCGAACCCGCTGACGTCGTGGCACGCGGATTCGCGGCCATGGGTGGCGAGCTCGGAATCAGCGTCGGCCCAGATAACACGTCGATTTCAACCGAAGTGTTGTCGGAACGCGCCGCCGACGCTGTCCGCAAACTCGCAGAAGTGGCACAGCACCCTCGTCTGCCGGAGTCGGAGATCGAACGCGTCAAAGGGAATCTGCTACGGAATCTCGCCATTTCAAAGAGCTCACCGCAGGCACTTGCACAGGAAAAATTCTCGCAACTCGTGTACGGCGAACATCCCTACGGCCGGCTGTTTCCCACCGAGGCCATGCTGAAGGGCTACACGCTCAACCAGGTGCAGTCGTACTACCGCGATCACTATGGCGCTGCGCGTGCGCGGCTGTACGTGGCAGGCGTGTTCGATGCCACATCGCTCGAAGCGGCGATCAAACAGGCATTCGAAGGTTGGACGGGAGCGAAAGCGAGTGCCGCTCCGGTCGTCCCGTCCTCCAGCAGTCGCCAGTTCGCGCTCATCGATCGTGCTGACGCTCCGCAATCGACGGTCATGGTCGGACTTCGGGTGCCGTCCGCGTCTCACAAGGACTGGATCGCGCTGCAGGTGACCGATGCGATTCTCGGCGGCGCCTTCGGTTCGCGGATCACGACGAACATTCGCGAATTGAAAGGCTATACCTACTCGCCGTACAGCCAGATCGAGCTGCATCCGGCACAAGCGAGCTGGGTTGAGACGGCGGACGTGACGACCAATGTCACCGGTGCATCACTGAAGGAGATCTTCTTCGAGATCGACCGGTTGCGAAAGGAAGCGCCGCCAGCGACGGAACTCCAGGGGATCCAGAACAATCTCGCGGGAATCTTTGTCGTGCAGAACGCATCGCGCACCGGCATCATCGGACAACTGGCGTTCGTCGATCTTTACAAGCTCGGATCCGACTATCTGTCCAGCTACGTCAAACGGGTGATGGCGGTGACGCCACAGGACGTCCATCGCATCGCGAATGACTACCTGACGCCTGAAAAGATGTCGCTGGTGGTTGTCGGTGATGAGAAGACCGTGAAGACCCAGGTCACGCAGTGGGCGCAATGAGGGAGTCGCTTACCGAATCCTCTGATCCGGCAGCGCCGTCTTGATGCCGGCATCCAGCGGCATTTTGTCGCTGGACGGCGAGAGCCCGGTCGCTTCCATCAGGCGCGTCAATTCTTTTCGAAGGTCCTCCAACGTGCCGGCCGCCTGTGGTTCGGCAATCAGGTTCTTGTTTTCCTCTGGATCGTGCCGCAGATCGTAAAGCTCGGCGATGTGACGATCCGGCCCGCCGTCGCCGTGCGGGTAATGGATGTATTTCCACTCCTCGGTCCGCACGCCTCGTACGTTCGGAGTGTAAGGAAACTCCGCCTCGTAGTTGTAGTAATAGAACCAGCTCTTCCGCCAGCCCGGATCGCCAGACCTGACGAGCGTCACCCATGAACGTCCGTCGATATTCGACAATGGCGCCGCTCCCGTCAGCTCCAGCAGACTCGGCGCCATGTCTTCGGTCAGCACTTGCTGATCGATCGTCTTGGGCGTCTTCGTCAGCGCGGGAAAGCGAACCGCCATCGGTATCCGAATACTCGGTTCATGCATCGTCCGCTTATCCACCATGCCGTGCTCGCCCTGAAGTAGCCCATTGTCGCCGACGAACACGATGATGGTGTTGTCGAGCTGACCCGTTTCCTCGAGCCAGCCGCGAAGCCGACCGACGCTCTCGTCGACGCTGAGCATCGTGCCCCAATAGGCGTGCACCATGTCTTCGAAATCCTTCACCGCTTCCGGGCTGTCATTCGGAAACTTCTTTCGCCACTCGAATAACGGACCGTAGATGCCATGCCAGGTGTACCTGCGTTCCTTGATCCAGTTTGGCTTGTCTTGAAGCGAGAACGCGCTGGCGGGATATGGGACTCGGACGTCGTCGAACGTATGGGCAAAACGCGGTTCCGGTGTGTAGAAACTGTGAGGAGCCTTGTGTCCCAGGATCAACATCCACGGCCTGCCGCCGCGATCGCGACGCAGCCACTCGAGCGCAATGTCGGTCACGGCGGTTGTGTAGTAGCCCTTGACTGGTTCCCGCTTCTGGCCGTTGAAGTTGAATTCGTTGTCGTAGTATTTGCCCTGACCTTTGTGGGTCACAAAGTAGTCGAATCCCGGACGCGGCTCGTCGTTGTTCTCCCCCATGTGGTATTTCCCGACATATGCAGTCGTGTAGCCGCTCCGCTGCAGCGCCTTCGGAAAGCTGTCCAGCGCTGTCGGAAACTCGGTGAAGTTGTTGGTGACGCCGTGCCGATGGGCGTAGAGACCGCTGAGCAGCGACGCGCGGCTCGGGGAACACAGCGACGTGGTGCTGAACGCATTCCTGAAGGTGACGCCTTCATTCGCGATTCGATCGATGTTGGGCGTCTTGAGATGCGGATGGCGGGCGTAGCCGACGGTATCCCACCGTAAATCGTCGAGCAGGATGAAGAGGATATTGGGTCTTCGCGCTGCGGGTGGGTTCGATGGACGGCTGCAGCCCGTCAGTATCAGCAGCGTAACGAGAGCAGTCGCCAATCTCGCGCCGCAGCGGCCCTGGACTTCCATCTCGCCTCCGGTCGAAATCATATTCCCATTCTTTCGTTGTCCGTCCAGACTGCCCGTGGTATATCTGCGCCGAACTTCCGCAATTCATTACTGCGCCACGACCCGTCGTACCAGCGGGCCAATCGTGCCGTTCTCTCTCGCGGAAGAACCTCGACGGGGTGCCCATGGGACGACCGCTTCTCGCCTTTGGCATCGCTGCTGCGATTCTCTGCAGCTGCCCTGCCGGAGCCGGGGCTCAATACTTCGGCCGCAACAAGGTTCAATACGATCAGGCCGACGTACGCGTCCTGGCGACCGAGCACTTCGACCTCTACTATCCCCGCGAGGATTTGTCCGCAGCGCTCGTGGCCGGACGATTAGCGGAGCGATGGCACACCCGATTATCGAAGGTGCTTCAGCACACATTAAGAGGACGTCAGCCACTCATTCTCTATGCGAGCCATCGCACGTTCGAGCAGACCAATGTGTGGTCAGGACTGATCGACGAACGAACGGGCGGGTTTACCGAGTCGCGAAAACGCCGCATTGTCATTCCGTTTGCGGCAACGCTTGCGGAAACCGATCACGTCCTCGGGCACGAGATCGTCCACGCGTTTCAATACGACATCTCTGACCAATCGAGGTCACCCCTTGATGTGCCTCTATGGTTCGTCGAGGGGATGGCTGAGTACCTCACGCTTGGTGCTGACGATCGGCTGACCGACATGTGGATGCGCGACGCCGCGTCGAAAGAGCGCCTGCCGGGTATCCGCGATCTTGCCTCACCGCGGTTCTTTCCGTATCGGTGGGGTGCCGCGTTGTGGGCGTTCCTGTCGGATCGCTACGGCGCCGACTTCCCCGCCCGTGCCCTGCGCGCGAAACGTGACCTGCGCCGTCGTCTCGAGTCGCTGACCGGTGAGCGGATGGATGCGATCTCATCGGCGTGGCAACGCTACGTGCGGGAGAAATACGGCAACGCGCGGGCGGCGGCAAGCGACACCCCGGCACTGGTTTCCACCGCACACGGGGGCGGCCGGCTGAATCTCGCGGCCTCGCTCAGTCCGGATGGCCGACGAATGATTTATTTCTCCGAGCGCGACCAACTCTCGATCGATCTGTTTCTTGCCGACGCACAGACCGGCACGGTCATTCGAAAATTGATTACCACGGCGACCAATACTGCGTTCGACAGTCTGCAGTATCTGCACTCGGCCGGAGCCTGGGATCCTTCCGGGAAGCGGTTCGCGCTCGCAACCGTTCGCGAAGGACATCCGGTGCTGACGCTGCTGGATGTCGACGGCGGACAAGCGGCCCGCGACCTGCGCTTCGATCAGTTCGATGAAATTTACAGTCCGACGTGGTCGCCAGTCGGCGACGCGATTGCCTTCGCCGCGCTGGGCGGCGGTGCCACCGATTTGTTCATCGTCGATCTGAAAAGCGAGCATGTCCGCCGGTTGACTCACGATCAGTTCGCAGACGTGCAGCCCGCCTGGTCACCGGATGGTCACTCGATCGCCTTTGCCACCGACCGTTTCACCACCAAGCTGTCCGAATTGAAGTGGGGTTCGCTGCAGATTGCTTTGATGGAACTCCGAACGGGAGTCATTTCGCCGCTCGGCGGCGACGAGGTGGCATCGCAGCGGGATCCCGCGTGGTCGCCCGACGGTAAAAATGTCTTCTTCGTTGGGGATCGAGGAGACATCAGCAACATTTTCCGCTTCGATCGCGACAGCGGAAGCGTTTTTCAGATCACGGACATCTATACCGGTGTGAGCGGCGTCACCAGGCTCAGCCCGGCGTTGTCAATCGCTGGAGCATCGGGAACTCTTGCCTACAGCGCGTTTGTCGGTGGCGGATACGCAATCCACACCATTCAAGCCGGCGCGAAGCTCGATGGCCAACCGGTCCCAGCTTTCTTGCGGGGTGCCACTGCGACCGCTGGTGGAATCGACGAGAACGTCCCTGTGCCGCAACTTCCTGCGATCGTCGATCCGGGCTCCTCCACCGCGGATCGAAAATATCGCCCGAGGCTGGGGCTCGAGGCGCTGGGCATGCCGTATTTCTCCGCTGGTGGCGGCGCGTTCGGCACGTCGGTTCAGGGTGGCACCTCGTTTCTTTTCGGTGATCTGCTCGGCGATCGTCAATTGTTCACTGCCGTCCACTTGAGCAGTCACCTCGATGAATCCGCCTTCATGGCGACCTATCTCGATCGTGGCGCTCGCTTGAACTGGGGACTGACCATCAATCAAATCCCACAGGTTGGTCAATGGCGCTCGCCGATTCGCACGGGAGAAGAGACGGATACCCTCGTGCGCACACGCGAGCGACGCGTCTGGACCGAGCGTGAGATCTCCGCGTTCGTGGCGTATCCGCTGAATCGGTGGCGACGGATCGAGTTCAGCATCGGCACGCGGCAGAACATGTTCGAGCGTGAGGCGGAAACCGACGTCGTCTCATCGACGACCGGACGCTTGCTTGACACACATCCGTCGAAGACGCCGTTGACGTCACCGCTGACCGTCGCAGCGGTCTCTGTTGCCCTCGTTGGCGATACCGCAATCTTTGGCGGGACGGGACCGATTCTGGGCAGCCGATATCGTTTTCAGGTGTCGCCCGTTGCCGGTGGCGCGTCGTATGTCAATGTGCTGGCGGACTATCGTCGATACGTGATGCCAGTCCGCCCCTATACCCTCGCGCTGCGTATCCTGCACTCCGCGCGCTACGGTCCCGGGAGCGACGATCCGCGGCTCTTGACGACCTATGTTGGATCCTCATGGCTCGTCCGTGGCTACGGCCCGAGCCGCGTCGCCGAGTCAGAGTGTGGTGCCGGGCCGTGTCCGGCCCTCGATCACATGCTCGGCACTGGTGTCCTCGTCGCCAAACTCGAGCTGCGCGCACCGCTACTGAGCGCGTTCAGCGGGCGGTTTCGTTACGGCGCCCTGCCACTTGACGCATTCGCCTTTGCCGACGCCGGAACCACGTGGGGCGCGATAGATCGTCCGCTCCGCGGCTCGACGATGGCAAGCGCGCTGATTCGCAGCGTCGGCGGCGGCGTTCGAGCCAATGCGATGGGGTTGATTGTTGACCTGTCCGCCGAGCGGCCGCTCGATCTGCGATTGGACAGGTGGCGCTTCTCGGTCAATGTCAGACCGACGTTCTAAGTAACGGCTCGTCACCCGTTATTCGCGTCGAAGATATTGTCGACGATGGAATTGGCGCGACTCTCGAGCCGGCGCTGCAGCTCGTCGAATCGTTTCGTCATGTCCCGCCTGATCGCGCGGGCCGCGAGCACAAATGTGATGTTCAGGCCCAGCAAGCCGAGAATCAAGAGAGAGACGATGAGCCAGGGAACCATCTCGTCACCTTGGAGAAGTGTCATTACGGATCAGCCGAGGTCGGCGGCCGCAACTGTCCACATTGTAAAGGAAACGAGCGCAGCACGGCGTGCGTTGTCGGGAGGAAGCAATTGCAGGACGGCTACATGACACAATCTGGCGTCTTATATCCGGTTCAGGAGGCGCTCGATGGGAAAAGTATGGCGCGTAATCGTTGCATGTGCGGTGCTCTCGGCGACAATGTCAGCGGCACAAGCACGCCAGAATCCGTTCCACAAAGGCGATCCGGGCGTCGTGGACCCGGTTGTGGCAAAAGAGGTCCATCCGCGGTATACCCGACAAGCGTTGGAG